>NZ_JBITFY010000010.1:16269-257144 GCF_044456585.1 Streptosporangium sp. NPDC050855 | reverse complement strand
TCTCCGCGCTGGGGGGCCCGGGCCCGCGGGGGGGGGGGGCGCGGCGGCCGCCCCCCCCCCCGCCCGCCCGGCGGCCCCCCCCCCCCCCCCCCCCCCCCCCCCCCCCCCCCCGGCCCGATCACCGGCGAGCCGGTGTCAGAAGGCGAAGACCGGTCCGGTCGCGGCGTACAGCTCGCACCGGTTGCTGAACGTCCTGGAGTAACGGACGTGGCGGCCGTTCCAGACACCGGTCGCCGTCGCCGTCACGGCGTCGTAGTACTGCGGGCATCCCCGCCAGGGAAGCCGGATGAGGGCCGGGTCACCCTGGGCACGGCTCAGCACCCCGCACGCGTCGGCCGCGCGGGGATGCGTGCCGTAGATCGGCGCGCACCCGAGCCTGGCGCGTCGCGTCCTGCCCATCTCCGAGACGGTGAGCGCGAGCTCCCTCCGGTACGGTCCCACGATCGGCAGGTCACCCGGCGGGACGACGATGGGCGGGACGACGATGGGCGGAACCGGGCGCGGGGGCCACGGCTCGCGCGGAGGCCACGGCGACCACGGCGGCCTCGGGCGGGGCGGGGGCGGCTGGCCCCACGGTGGCCCGGGGTCGGGACGGGGCGGCCACGGAGGCGGTCCCGAGGTCGGCGGGACCGGCCGCACCCACGGCGGCTCCGTCGGACGCTCGGGGTCAGGACGCGGTGGCCAGGTCGGCGGGACCGGCCGCACCCACGGCGGCTCCGACGTCGGGGGGCCGGGGTCCGGACGGGGCGGGCGGGGCGGCCATGGCGGCCACGGAGGCGGGCCCGAGGTCGGCGGGGTCGGCCGCACCCACGACGGCTCCGTCGGCCGCTCGGGGTCGGAAGGGGGCTGCCAGGACCGGTCGGGGGGCGGGGTCGGCCGGCCCCGGGACGGTTCGGACGGCGGCGGTTCGGGGGCGGGGCGTGGCGGCCACGGCAGGGGCGGCGGTGGGATCCGGACGGCCGGCAGGGCGGTGGCCCGGGCGAGCGGCGCGTCGCTCCCGTCGCCCGGTGGCCGCATGTCCGCGACGGCCGTACCGCCGGAGAGAAGGAGCCCGGCCGCGGCGGCCAGGCCAAGGATACGGTGCATAAGTTTCCCCGATAGATAGAAATATCGTAAATAACCGAAAATAAGGATTTCGGATTATTCGAGGGGAGTGACTTATGTCCTGAACTGCAATGATGCTATGACCGGGACCGGGGAATGTCCCGCAGCGACTCACCACGGGATGCCACGGCCGGTCGGCCCTCGGGGGCGCGGACGATTCACCGGGGAAAGGCCTCGCCGACGGTCTCCGGCCGGCCGTCCTTTCGGCGGGGAGAACCCTCGCAGGCCCCCGCCCTCGCACCGCGGGAGGGACCCGCCGCACGGGTGGGACCGTGAACGCGGGGCGTGTGACCGCCCCGCGCCCGGATCACACGGATCGGCGCCCGGTGACCCCGCCCCGTGCCCGGATCACACGGATCGGCCGGTGACCTCGCCCCGCCCGCGACCGGCGCGGTTGACCGCGGAGATGACGGCCTTGAGCGCGGCGGCCGTGGTGTTCACGTCGATGCCGGCGCCCCAGAGGGTCTGGCCGCCGATCTCGCACTCGACGTAGGAGGCGGCCTTGGCGTCGGTGCCGGAGCTCATGGCGTGCTCGGCGTAGTCCAGGACGCGTACGCCGATGCCGATCGTGGACAACGCGTCGCAGAACGCGGAGATCGGGCCGTTGCCGACCCCCTCGATCTCGCGGATCTCACCGTCCACGCGCAGGTCGGCGCCGATGGCGTCCTTCCCGTCGCCCCGGGAGGCGGTGCGGTGGGCCAGCAGGCCCAGACGGCCCCAGGAGGCGGCCGGGTTGGGCAGGTACTCGTCGGTGAAGACCTCCCACATCTGCGCCGCGTTCACCTCGCCGCCGAGCGCGTCGGTGCGGGCCTGCACGGCGCGGGAGAACTCGATCTGCAGGCGGCGCGGCAGGTCCAGGTGGTGGTCGGCCTTCATGATGTAGGCGACCCCGCCCTTGCCCGACTGGCTGTTGACCCGGATGACCGCCTCGTAGGTGCGGCCGATGTCCTTGGGGTCGATCGGCAGGTACGGGACGGCCCAGGCGAACTCCTCGACCGGCACCCCCGCCGCGGCCGCGTCGCGCTCCAGGTGCTCGAAGCCCTTCTTGATGGCGTCCTGGTGGGAGCCGGAGAAGGCGGTGTAGACCAGCTCGCCGCCCCAGGGGTGGCGCGGGTGGACCGGCAGCTGGTTGCAGTACTCGGTGACCCGGCGGACCTCGTCGATGTCGGAGAGGTCGATCTCCGGGTCCACGCCCTGGGAGAACAGGTTCATGCCCAGCGTGACCAGGCAGACGTTGCCGGTGCGCTCGCCGTTGCCGAACAGGCAGCCCTCGATCCGGTCGGCCCCGGCCATGTAGCCCAGCTCGGCGGCGGCGACGGCGGTGCCGCGGTCGTTGTGGGGGTGCAGGGAGAGCACGATCGAGTCGCGGTAGGCCAGGTTGCGGTGCATCCACTCGATCTGGTCGGCGTAGACGTTGGGCGTGGCCATCTCGACGGTCGCGGGCAGGTTGACGATCACCTTGCGGTCGGGCGTGGGCTGCCAGACGTCGTTGACCGCGTCGCAGACCTCCACGGCGTACTCCAGCTCGGTGCCGGTGAAGGACTCCGGGGAGTACTGGAAGTAGATCTCCGTGTCCTCCATGTCGTCGGCCAGCTTCTTGCAGAGCCTGGCGCCCTCGACCGCGATCGCGGTGATGCCCTCGCGGTCCTGGCCGAAGACGACCCGGCGCTGCAGGGTGGAGGTGGAGTTGTACAGGTGGACGATGGCCTGCCGGGCCCCGCGTACCGACTCGAAGGTCCGCTCGATCAGCTCGGGCCTGGCCTGGGTCAGGACCTGGATCACCACGTCGTCGGGGATCAGGTCCTCTTCGATGATCTGCCGTACGAAGTCGAAGTCGGTCTGGGAGGCGGCGGGGAAGCCGACCTCGATCTCCTTGTAGCCCATCTTCACCAGCAGCTGGAACATCTTGAGCTTGCGCTGGGGGTCCATGGGGTCGATCAGCGCCTGGTTGCCGTCACGCAGGTCGACGGCGCACCAGCGCGGGGCCCGGTCGATGACCTTGTCGGGCCAGGTGCGGTCGGTCAACCGGATCGGTTCGAAAGGCCGGTAGCGACCGAACGGCATGGGACTGGGCTGCTGCTGCGGGTACATGCAAGGCTCCTCGACTGGGAAAACAATCGTGGCCGACGCGCATGGCTCGCTCCGCGACGAGGGAGCCGGCCCCTACAGGCCCTCGTCGCGGCAGCTAAGAAGCAGGCCGCGCAGCATGCACAGCACGTTAGCAGACTGTCCGGAATGCGGGGGCCTTGGTCTCAGCAGGCGGGACGCCGGATTCCGCTCGCACCGCCGTACCCGCCGGGACCTGCGACGATACGGCCTTTTCCTGATCGGATACAGTCCGAAGGGACGTCGACAGGGACAGTACGGGGGTACGGCCATGAAGGACGGCGACATTCTCGCCCACATCAACGAGCTCATCGCCGAGGAGAAGGAGCTCCGCGAGAGGCTCTCCGCGCACTCGATCTCCTCGGGCGAGGAGAACACCCGGATCAGGCACCTGGAGGAGGCCCTCGACCAGGCGTGGGACCTGCTCAGGCAGCGCCGGGCGCGCCGCGAGTTCGGCGAGGACCCCGACTCCGCGGCCCCCCGCCCGATCGACGAGGTCGAGGACTACCGTCAGTGACCCGACCGCGGCCCGCGGACGGCCTGATCACGGCCTGCGGACCACCGGCCCGCGAGCCGATCACGACCGACGGACGCCCGGCACGCGGTGGCCGACCCGGCCCCGGCCGGGCCGGAGCGGCCCTGTACGGTTCCGCGGTGTGGAACGAGAACTGGCGGGCCGGGGACGGACGTGCTCATCCTTGGGGATGAGCGACCCTTTGCACGAGCGTGACCAGGCGGCGGCCGCGCTGGAGGCGGTGGCCCTGGCCGCCGGACCCTATCTCGACTCCCTGGACGACCGTCCCGTCCACGACCACGGGGCCGACGATCTCATAGAGCTGCTCGACCATCCCCTCCCCGAGCACGGCGAGGGCACCATGGACACCGTCCGGCGGCTGCTGCACGTCGGCACCGGCGCGGCCACTCATTCCTCGGGCCCGCGGTTCTTCCACTTCATCGTCGGAGGCTCGACCCCGGCGGCCCAGGCGGGCGACTGGACGACCTCGCTGCTGGACCAGGCCGGGGGGCTCTGGCTGACCTCGCCGTTCGCCACCCGCGCGGAGACCGTCGTCCTGGGATGGCTGAAGGACCTGTTCGGGCTGCCCGCCTCGTACGGCGGGGTGCTGACCCCCAGCGCCACGTTCGCCAACCTCACCGGCCTGGCCTGCGCCCGGCAGTGGTGGGGGGAGCGGCACGGCGCCGACGTGGGGGCCGACGGGCTGGCGGGGCTGCCGAGGATGCCCGTGCTGGCCGGGGGGTACCTGCACCCCAGCAGCCGCAAGGCGCTGCAGATCCTCGGCTGCGGGCGCGACGCCGCGCGGATCCTGGCCGCGGACGAGACGGGACGGGTCGACCTGGCGGCCATGGACCGGGCGCTCGGCGAGATCGACGGCCCCGCGGTGATCATCGCGAACGCGGGCGAGGTGAACGCCGGGGACTTCGACCCCATCGACGACATGGCCGACCTGGCCGAGCGGCACGGCGCCTGGCTGCACGTGGACGGGGCCTTCGGGCTGTTCGCCGCGGCCTCCCCGCGCCTGTCGCACCTGGTCAGGGGGGTGGAGCGGGCCCACTCGGTCACCTCGGACGGGCACAAGTGGCTGAACGTGCCCTACGAGAGCGGCTTCGCCTTCGTCCGCGAGCCGGAGCTGATGGCCAGGTCGTTCGGCGCGTGGGGCGCCGCCTACCTGCCCCCCGGTGACGATCCGCACGTCAACTACAACGTGCTGGGCCCGGAGTCCTCCCGGCGGGCGCGGGCGCTGCCCATCTGGGCGACCCTGCGGGCGTACGGCAGGCAGGGGTACCGGCAGATGGTCGAGCGCCATCACGACCTGGCCCTGCGCCTCGGTGACGTCGTGGAGAAGGCCGACGACCTCGAACTGCTGGCTCCGGTACGGCTGAGCGTGGTCTGCTTCCGCTACCGGCCGCCGGGCGCCGGCGAGGAGGAGCTGGACGCGCTGAACGCGTGGATCGGCGCGGAACTGCTCGCCGACGGCCGCGTCTACGCCGGGACCACCACCTACCGGGGGGTCAAGGCGCTGCGACCGGCCATCTTCAACTGGCGGACCACCGAGGCCGACGTGGACCTGCTGGCCTCGATCGTCCGGGAGATCATCGAGCGCCGCCCGGCCTGATCCTCTCGCCGTCCGGGGCCGGGCGGCCCTGGCAGCGCGGGTCGTCCGGGGTCCGGACGGAGGCCGGGGCCAGCCAGGAGATCATGCTCTGCTCTACGTACCAGCCGTGCAGGTTCACCCACGTCCTGGGCACCTCCCCCGGGTCGGGGCAGAGCACCTTCGAGCGCAGCCGGTCGTTGCGGATGAAACTGACCGCGCCGTCGCGGCCCAGCACGGTGGACATCTGGTCGTCGGTGGCGACCAGATGTCCCACCACCACCTCGGTGGTGCCGCCCTCGTCGAACTGCACGGCGACCAGCGGGAGGATCGGCGCCCGCATCACGACCACCCCGACCAGGAGCGGTGTGAACACCGCCGTCGCGATCGCGATGCCGTGGGTCAGCACCCTGGCGGGCGCCGCGGGCACCGGGCCGGTCAGCAGCGCCGCCAGCCCCGGCGGGAGCGTCAGCAGCAGCGCGGTCGCCACGTCCCGCTGGGCGAACGCGGCGACGATGGCCGGCCAGAGCAGCACGTACGACAGCACGCCCGCGATCACCGGGAGGCCGTAGCAGACCGCGGTGCGCAGCCCGTCGTGGCCGGGGAGGCGGTCGCGCACGGTCACGCCCGCGAGGGCGAGCGAGAGCATCATCAGGGTCGGCAGGAAACGCAGCTGCCAGGTGCACACGCCCACCACGACGGTCAGGACCACCACCCAGCCGGGCAGCCGCCGCGCCGCGTGCACCAGCCACGAGGAGCGGCCCGTGCTGATCCAGTAGAGGGTGCCGAGCAACCGGCCGCCGACGCAGGCGACGGGCAGCACCCACAGCGTGGTCAGCAGGACCGCGCTCAGCAGTCCCAGCGGGCTGATGGTCTGCACGAGCAGCAGCAGCGTCTGGGTGTCCTGCCTGCTGGCGTACCAGAGCCGCATCACCAGCAGGACGATCGGGAAGACCGGCAGCAGCGTGAGGAACCACTCCTGGTTCCTCGGCGCGTCCCCGACCCGTGCCTCGTTCTTCAACGGGACGGGCAGTCCTGGACGGGCAGGGACCGCTCCCAGGGCCAGCGGCGCACCGGCGGGGGCAGCGCGCACGGCTGCTCGGCCTGGGCCACGTTCACCCGGGGGCTGGCCGACAGCAGCGGGTCGATGTGGTCGCGGTACGCGTTCTCCCAGCGGTGGTCCTGCGGGTCGGCGTAGGAGCGGTAGAGCGCGAGATCGACCAGGGTGCGCAGGGCCGCGTTGGACCCGGCGTTGACCGCCCACATCTCGGTCTTCTCCAGCGCGATGTCGTGGTGGCGCAGCTTCCCGCCGGAGCGGGCGACGAACCCGGCCAGCAGGGCCGCGTCGGTGGTCACCGCGTCGAAGTCGCCGTCCAGCAGGCCGCTCACGCAGTCGCTGATCAGGTTCTTGCCGGTGACGTCGGCCCTCGTCGCCCTGGCCAGCTCGCTCTCGGAGGTCGAGGTGCCGAGCGTGCAGACCTTCTTGCCCCCCAGCTGGCCCAGGGAGGTGATCGAGCCGGGGTACTCGGTCCTGGTCACCACCGACTGCTCGGTGAACAGGTACGGGGTGGAGAAGCCGACCGAGGGGTCGGCCTTGCGGGAGGGGGTCACGCTGAAGGTCGCGACCACCAGGTCGACCTTGACGAACCGGCCGTCGTCGTCCAGGGCCTGCATGCGCGCCCTGTCCTCGGTCTCGATCGCCAGGAACTCGACCTGGGCCGGCAGGTAGCCCAGGTCGGCCGCGATCATGTAGGCGATGTCGATGTCGAAGCCCTTGAAGGTGCGCCTTCCGGTCTGCTCCTGCAGGGCGATGCCGGGGGTGTCGACCTTCACGCCGACCCGGAGCCTGTCCCGGTCGAACAGGCCCGCCTTCTCGCGCAGCTCGGCCTCGGTGGGAGGGCCGTTCACCCAGGCGACGGACGCGGCGACCACGGCGGCGGCGAGCACCACCGCGATCCAGGCGATCATGCGGAAACGCCGGAACCGCCGGACCCGGGGAGGTCCCGGCGGAGGCCCGGCGTACCCCTCCGCGGAGGCGCCGGGGTCGTCCGGATCGCCGGGGCCACCGGGCCCGCCGGAGGCCGCGTGATCATCGGGGTCACCGGGCCCGCCGGGGACGCCCCCGGCGAGACGGTCGTCGTCACCGGCGTGAACGGCGCCGTCCCGGTCGTGCCGCTCCGCGGGGGGCCGCACCCCCCGCGGCCGCGCTCCCCCGTCCGCAGGTCTCTCCGCCATCACACCCCCGGACTCCCTTTTTCCGAGTAGGTTATGCCGCCGTCATGCGCGGCGGGCGTACCTTCACCAAGAAGAGATCAAACGCCTTTCTTCCGGAAGGGAGCCCGGCGGGAAATCCCCGGTGGGGCCGGGGAAATCCCCGGCCGGGGGTCATGGGGAAAAGGACGGGGTTCAGACGGCGAGAAGGCGGTGAATTCCCTCCTCGCGCAGATCCGCGGCCGCTCCGGAATGGACGACGTGCCCGGCGTCGAGAATGACGAACCGGTCGGCCAGCCGCAGCGCCAGGTCCAGGTACTGCTCGACCAGCAGCACCGACAGCCCCGTCGCGTGCAGCCGTTCGATCGCCTCCTCGATCTCGATGACGATCGACGGCTGGATGCCCTCGGTGGGCTCGTCCAGGATGAGCAGCTTCGGCCGGGTGACCAGGGCCCTGGCGATGGCGAGCTGCTGCTGCTGGCCGCCGGACAGGAACCCGGCGCGCCGCTTGAGCAGCGGCTTGAGCCGGGGGAAGGTCTCCAGTGCCTCCTCCAGCGCCTCCCTGGGCCCCCTGGCGGCCTCCAGCGTCACCTGGAGGTTCCCGAGCACGCTGAGCTGCGGGAAGGTCTCGTGGCCCTGGGGGACGTACGCCATGCCCAGGCGCACCCGCTCGTGCGGCGGCAGGCGCGTCACGTCGCGGCCGTCGAGGACGACCGTGCCCGCGGTGGCGGGCAGCACGCCCGTCACGGTGTTGAGCAGGGTGGTCTTGCCCACCCCGTTGCGGCCCATCACGCACATCAGCTGCCCGGGTTCGACCTCCAGGGACACCCCGAACAGCACCCGGGCCCTGCCGTACCCGGCGTCAAGTTCCCGTACCGACAGCATCGCTCCGCCTCCTTCCGAGGTAGACCTCCTGCACGCGCGGGTCGTCGCGGACCTGGTCCACCGACCCCTCGATCAGCACCCTGCCCTCGTGCAGGACCGTGACCTGCGAGGCGTACCTGCGCAGGAACTCCATGTCGTGCTCGATCACGATCACCGTGTGGTCGCGCGCCACGGACGTCAGGAGCTCGCCGGTGCGCTCCCGCTCGTCCTTGGACATCCCGGCCACCGGCTCGTCCAGCAGCAGCAGCTTGGGCCGCTGGGTGAGCAGCATGCCGATCTCCAGCCACTGCCGCTGCCCGTGGGAGAGCACCCCGGCCGGGCGTCCGGCCAGGTCCTTCAGCCCGGTGGTCTCCAGCGCCTCGGCGACGGCGTCGGAGGTGCCGCGCCTGCGCCGGGCCAGCGACCACAGCGGGCGGCGGAAGGAGGCGGCCAGGTCGAGGTTCTCCTCCACGGTGAGCTCCTCGAAGACCACCGAGGTCTGGAAGGTCCGCCCGACGCCGAGCCGGACGATCCTGTGCTCGCGCAGGCCGGCCAGGTCGCGGCCGTCGAAGAGGACCTCGCCGGTGGTGGGACGGGTCAGGCCGGTGATCACGTCGATGAGCGTGGTCTTGCCGGCCCCGTTGGGACCGATCAGGAAGCGCAGCTCGCCCTCCCGCACGGTCAGGTCGACGCCGTCGACGGCCCGGAAGCCGTCGAAGACCACGCTCAGCCCGCGTACTTCTAACATCGGGCTCATCGGACCTCCTCCATGACCCTGTCACCGGAGGCGTCCACGGGCGGGACCTCCGGGGACGGCGGGCGCTTCGACCGGCGGGCCAGGGCGTCGCGGGCCGAGGACGCCAGGCCCCAGATCCCCCTCGGCGCCAGCGTCATGACCAGGATGAACAGCGCGCCCTGCAGGTAGAGCCAGCCGTCGGCGAACTGCTCGCTGAAGGTCGTCTTGGCGTACCCCATGACGACCGCGCCGAGGACCGCCCCGGCCAGCGCGTACCTGCCGCCCACCGCGACGGCGACGACGAGCTCCAGGGAGGGCACCACGCCCAGCAGCGCGGGCGAGATGATCCCGACGACCGGCACGAACAGGGCCCCGGCGAGGCCGGCCATGCCCGCCGACAGCGCGAAGACGACGGTCTTGACCCGGGCCGGGTCGTAGCCGAGGAACCTGACGCGGTCCTCGCCGTCCCTGATCGCGACGAGCAGCCGCCCGAAGCGGCTGTTGGTCAGGTGGCGGGCGCCCAGGTAGAGCAGGCCGGTGACGACCGCGACCACGATGTACAGCCCGCGCTGGGTGGAGTCGGCGGCCAGGTCCTGGCCGAACAGGTCGTAGAAGTTGGTCAGGCCGTTGGTGCCGCCGGTCAGGCCCTGCCGGCCGATGAGCAGGATGACGAACGCGGCGGCGAGCGCCTGGGTGAGGATCGCGAAGTAGGCGCCGCGCACCCGCTGGCGGAAGACCAGCAGGCCCAGCACGGTGGCGATCAGCATGGGCCCGAGCACGACCATGGCCAGCGCGAACACCGGGTTCGTGAACGGCCTCCACAGGGCGGGGAGCTGCTCGACGCCGCTCCAGACCATGAAGTCGGGCAGGTCGCCCTGGGCGTCCACGAGCTTCAGGTGCATGCCCATGGCGTAGCCGCCGAGGCCGAAGAACACGCCCTGGCCCAGGACGAGCATGCCGCCCTGTCCCCAGGCCAGGCCGATGCCCAAGGCGACGATCGCGAAGCAGAGGTACTTGGCCAGCAGGCCGAGGCGGAAGGGTTCCAGCAGGAGCGGCGCGACGACCAGGGCGGCCACGGCCACCGCCGCGAAGACCCCCGGCCCCCTGAGGCGTGCGAGATTCACGTGAGTGCCCTCGATCGGAGTACGAACAGGCCCTGCGGCCTGAACTGGAGGAAGGC
The DNA here is from genome assembly GCF_044456585.1 of Streptosporangium sp. NPDC050855. Lineage (NCBI taxonomy): Bacteria > Bacillati > Actinomycetota > Actinomycetes > Streptosporangiales > Streptosporangiaceae > Streptosporangium > Streptosporangium sp. NPDC050855. The sequence continues at coordinate 246,835 of NZ_JBITFY010000010.1, read as the reverse complement.
GATGACGGCGGCGAACACGATGACCTTCGCCAGGCTGGCGTCGGTCCAGAACTCGGCGTAGGAGTTGAGCAGCCCGAGCCCGGCGGCGGCGATCACGGCGCCGCGGAGCTGGCCGAGCCCCCCGGCGACGACCACCAGGAAGGCGTCGACGATGTAGTAGGTGCCCAGGGCGGGTCCGACCGGGCCGATGAGCGTGAGGGCCACCCCGGCGACCCCGGCCAGGCCGGAGCCGATGAAGAACGTGCGCTGGTCCACGTGAGCGGTGTCGATGCCGCTGACCGCGGCGAGCTGCCGGTTCTGCATCACGGCCTGCATCCGGCGGCCCTGGCCGGTGCGGCTCATGTACGCCCAGACGCCGACCACGGTGGCGATCGCCAGGCCGAAGATGAACAGCCGGTTGTAGGGCAGGGAGGCGATGCCGCCCTGCAGCCAGGCGGGCGCCTGGACCTGCACGTTGGGCGCCCCGAACAGGTCGCGGGCGAGTTGCTGGAGCACCAGGCTGACGCCCCAGGTGAGCAGCAGGGTGTCGAGCGGGCGGCCGTAGAAGTGCCGGATCGCGAGCCGCTCCAGGAGGAGTCCCATCAGCCCGGCCACCAGGAAGGCGACGGGCAGTGCGACGATCACGGCCATCCGGCCGGTGAGGTCCTGGAGCAGGTAGGCGGTGTACGCCCCGGCCATGATGAACTCGCCGTGGGCCATGTTGATCACGCCCATCTGGCCGAACGTGAACGTCAGGCCGATGGCGATGAGGAGCAGCACGGCGCCGATGGACAGGCCGATCGGGAGCTGGTTGAGAAACGCCTCCACCGGAGGTCCCCTTCCTGCGGGTCTCTGGCTCCGGGCCGGGCCGCGCCGCGGTGTGGGCGCGTCACGGTGCCGTCCGTGATCTGGTCACGGCCCGGTCCGGAGCCGGTCTGTGGGGATCAGCCGTCGGCCAGGCCGCTCGCCCAGGGGTAACCCTTGAGGTAGGGGTCGGGCTTGATCGGCTCACCGGAGTTCCAGACCTCCTTGATGAGGCCGTCGGGCTGGATCACCCCGATCCGGGCGGTCTTGTACAGGTGCTGGTTCTCGCCGTCGATGGTGACCAGGCCCTCGGGGCGCTCCAGGGCGATGCCCCCGGCGGCCTTCCTGACGGCCTCGACCTCGACGGTCCCGGCCTTCTTCGCGGCCTCGGCCCAGAGGTAGACGGCGTTGTAGCCGGCCTCCATCGGGTCGGAGGTGACCTTGTCGGCGCCGTACTTGGCCTTGAAGGCGGCGACGAACTTCTCGTTCGCCGGGGTCTCGGTGGTCTGGTAGTAGTTCCAGGCGACCGGGTGGCCGGCGATGTTGTCGACGCCGATGCCCTTGACCTCCTCCTCGGCGACGCTCACCGAGAGCACGGGCATGTCCTTCGCGGTGACCCCGGCGCTGGCGAGCTGCTTGAAGAAGGCGACGTTGCTGTCGCCGTTGAGGGTGTTGAAGACGGCGTCGGGCTTGGCCTGGACGACCTTGTTGGTCAGCGTGCTGTACTCGGTGTGGCCCAGCGGGGTGTACTCCTCGCCGAGGACCTCCATGCCGTTCGCGGCCGCGTACGCCTTGATGATCTTGTTGGCGGTGCGCGGGAAGACGTAGTCGCTGCCGACCAGGAAGATCTTCTTCTTGCCCTGCTCCTTGAGGTAGTCCAGGCCCGGGATGATCTGCTGGTTGGTGGTGGCCCCGGTGTAGAAGATGTAGGGCGAGCTCTCCAGGCCCTCGTACTGCACCGGGTACCACAGCAGGGCCTTGCTCCGCTCGAAGACCGGGAGCATCGCCTTGCGGCTGGCCGAGGTCCACCCGCCGAAGGTGGTGGCGACCTTGTCCTGGCGGATGAGCTTGGTGGCCTTCTCCGCGAAGGTGGGCCAGTCGGAGGCGCCGTCCTCCACCACCGGGATCAGCTTCTTGCCGAGCACTCCCCCGGCGGCGTTGATCTCCTCGACGGCGAGCAGCTCGGCGTCCCTGACCGTCACCTCGCTGATGGCCATGGTGCCGCTCAGCGAGTGCAGGATGCCGACCTTGATGCCGTCCGCGTCGCCGCCTCCGACGGAGGCGGCGTTCCTGTCCGCGGGGGCCTCACCGCCGCAGGCGGTCAGGGCTGTGGCCAGCGCGGCGACGAGCGCCGCGGAACGCCATGCTGTGTTCCTCATTGACTTTCCTCCTTGGCCGGTACGGCCCCCGCACCGATCTATCTGCCGCCAAGGTGACGGAGTGAGGTTTCCCGGTGAGTTCGCGGTTGTTAATTGCGGATGGCCGGGATTTCACCGGCGTGACAGGAGATGGCGGCGCGGAATTCACCCCGCCCGTTCCGCCGGTTCCGCCGTTTCGTGATATCTACGTCGACAGATGCGGCGAGCCCTTCCGCGGAGGGGTCCCGGAAGGCGGTTCCCCCCGGTTCGGGAGGGTCGCGGCACCTGGAAACCGGCACGACATCGACGTGCAACACCATGGAAACCGCCGGTTCCTATGGTCCGGGAATGCGGCTCACACCACACGAGCAGGAACGCCTGCTCATCCACGTCGCCGCCGGGGTCGCCCGCGACCGCAGGTCACGTGGTCTCCGGCTCAACCATCCCGAGGCCACGGCGATCATCGCGTCCTTCCTGATGGAGGGGGCGAGGGACGGGCGCAGCGTCGCCGAGCTGATGGAGGCGGGACGCACGGTGCTCTCCCGTGACGACGTCATGGAGGGGGTGCCCGAGATGCTGCCGTCGGTGCAGATCGAGGCCACCTTCCCCGACGGCACCAAGCTCGTCACCGTCCACCGGCCGATCCCGTGAACACCGGCCGTCCCGCGGACGCGGGCCACCCGGTGGACGCGGCCGTGAACGCCGGCGATCACCCGAGCGCCGGCCGACCCCGCGACCCGAGGAGCGGTGAGCCCCGATGACACCCGGCGAGATCCTGTACGGCGACGCGCCCGTCCCGCTCAACCCGGGACGCGAGCGGATCGTCGTCCGCGTCGTCAACACCGCCGACCGGCCCGTCCAGGTCGGCTCGCACTACCACTTCGCCGCGTGCAACCCCGGCCTGGAGTTCGACCGCCGGGCGGCCTGGGGCACCCGGCTGGACGTACCGGCCGGGACCGCGGTGCGTTTCGAGCCCGGCGTGGAGCGCGACGTGACCCTGGTGCCGATCGGCGGGTCGCGGATCGTCCCCGGCCTCCGCCCGGAGTGGGCCGGACCTCTCGACGGGAGCCCCCGTGTTCATTGACCGATCCCGCTACGCCGCGCTCTACGGCCCCACCGTCGGGGACCGGATCAGGCTGGCCGACACCGACCTGCTCGTCGAGGTCACCGAGGACCTGTCGACGGGCCCGGCCGGGGCGGGCGACGAGGCCGTCTTCGGCGGCGGCAAGGTGATCCGGGAGTCGATGGGACAGGCCAGGACCACCAGGGCGGAGGGCTCCCCCGACCTGGTGATCACCGGCGCGGTGATCCTGGACCACTGGGGCGTGGTCAAGGCCGACATCGGGATCAGGGACGGGCGGATCGTCGCCCTCGGCAAGGCCGGGAACCCCGACACCATGGACGGCGTCCACCCCGACCTGGTCATCGGCCCCTCGACGGAGATCCTCGCGGGCAACGGGAAGATCGTGACCGCCGGGGCGATCGACTCCCACGTCCACCTGATCTGCCCGCAGATCCTCGACGAGGCCCTCGCCGCGGGGGTCACGACCATCGTGGGCGGTGGCACCGGACCCGCCGAGGGCACCAAGGCCACCACCGTCACCGGCACCTGGTACCTGGCCCGGATGCTGGAGTCGCTCGACTCCTACCCGATCAACGTCGCGCTCCTGGGCAAGGGCAACACGGTCAGCGGCGAGGGACTGCTCGAACAGCTCCGCGCCGGGGCGTCGGGCTTCAAGCTGCACGAGGACTGGGGCACCACCCCGGCCGCCATCGACGCCTGCCTGTCGGTCGCCGACGCCACCGGCACCCAGGTCACGATCCACACCGACACCCTCAACGAGGCCGGGTTCGTGGAGTCGACGCTGGCCGCCATCGGGGACCGGACGATCCACGCGTACCACACCGAGGGCGCCGGGGGCGGTCACGCGCCGGACATCATCCGGGTAGCCTCCTACGGCAACATCCTGCCGTCCTCGACGAACCCGACCCGCCCGCACACCGTCAACACGCTCGACGAGCACCTCGACATGCTGATGGTCTGCCACCACCTCAACCCGTCCATCCCCGAGGACCTGGCCTTCGCCGAGTCCCGGATCCGGCCCTCCACGATGGCCGCCGAGGACGTCCTGCACGACATGGGCGCGATCTCGATGATCGGCTCGGACTCGCAGGCGATGGGCCGGGTGGGCGAGACGATCATCCGGACCTGGCAGACCGCGCACGTGATGAAGCGCCGCCGGGGCGCGCTGCCCGGCGACGGCCCCGCCGACAACCTCCGCGCCCGCCGCTACGTGGCCAAGTACACGATCTGCCCGGCCGTGGCCCACGGTCTGGACGACGAGGTCGGCTCGGTGGAGCCGGGCAAGCTGGCCGACCTGGTGCTGTGGGACCCGGCGTTCTTCGGCGTCAAGCCGGACCTGGTGGTCAAGGGCGGGGTCATCGCCTACGCGCAGATGGGCGACGCCAACGCCTCCATCCCGACCCCGCAGCCGGTGATGCCGCGCCCGATGTTCGGCGCGGCCCCGGTCACCGCAGCGGCCACGTCGGTCCACTTCGTCGCCCCGCTGGCCATCGAGGACGGCCTCGCCGACCGCCTGGCCGTGCGCAGGCGCCTGCTGCCGGTGGCCGACGTGCGCCGCCGGGGCAAGGAGAGCATGCCGCTCAACGACGCCATGCCCAGGATCGAGGTGGACCCCGACACCTTCGCGGTCAGCGTCGACGGGGACCTGGTCGAACCCGCCCCGGCGGAGACCCTGCCGATGACCCAGCGCTACTTCCTGTTCTGACCGCACCGCCCGCCCGTCACGTCGAAGGAGGACCCGGAGCATGAACGCCGCCCTGCTGCTCCTGGCCGACTCCCGGCTGCCCGCGGGAGGTCACGGGCACTCGGGAGGGGTGGAGGAGGCGGTCAGGATCGGCGCGGTCGGGGACCTGCCCGGCCTGGCCGCCTTCCTGCGGGGCCGCCTGGCCACCGCGGGCCTGGTGACGGCCGCCCTGGCCGCCGCGGCCTGCGAGTTCGCCGCCCAACTGGCCTCGGGCCCCGCGGACGCCGCGCGTCCGGACGGCGTTCCTCCCGATGCCGCGCACCTCCCTCCCGACGCCGCGCATCTCGCCGCCGATCCCCCGGGCGCCGCTTCCGGCGCGCCCGTGGCGGACGGTGCCGGGTGGACGCGGCTGGACGCCGAGGCCGACGCCAGGATCTCCTCGCCCGCCCAGCGGGAGGCGAGCCGCACCCAGGGCAGGCTGCTGCTGCGGACCTCCCGGAGGATCTGGCCGTCACCGGTGCTCGACGCGCAGGCCGGGGCCGTACCCCGGGGCGTCCACCACCCCCTCGCGCTCGGCGCGGTGGCGGCGGTGGCAGGATGCTCCCCGGCCGAGGCCGCCCTGGCGGCGGCGTACACCTCGGTCACCGCGCCCGCCACCGCGGCGGTCCGGCTGCTGGGCCTCGACCCGGTGGCCGTCCACCGGCTGCTCGCCGACCTCGCCCCCGCCCTGGAACGGGTCGCGGCCACCGTCACCCCGGGTCCCCGCGACCCCTGTGACCCCTGTGACCCCCGTGCCCGCCACGGCCCGGAGGGCTGGGAGGCGTTGCCCGCGCACGCCGCCCCGGCCCTCGACCTGCTCGCCGAACGCCATGTCCGCGCGGATCTACGGCTTTTCGTCTCCTGACGACCATCTGGAAGGACGGTGACCCCCGTGGGCGCCAACCATGACGACCATCACCACGCGGCCGACCCGCACGGCCGCGCCCTGCGCCTGGGGATCGGGGGCCCGGTCGGCAGCGGCAAGACCGCGCTGACCGCGGCGCTGTGCCGCACCCTCGGCCCGGCCATGCGCCTGGGCGTGGTGACCAACGACATCTACACCACCGAGGACGCCGACTTCCTGCGCAGGGCCGGGGTGCTCGACCCGGAACGGATCGCCGCCGTGCAGACGGGCTGCTGCCCGCACACCGCGATCCGCGACGACATCGCGGCCAACCTCGACGCGGTGGAGACCCTGGAGGAGCGCTTCGGCCCGCTGGACCTGGTGATCGTGGAGAGCGGCGGCGACAACCTCACGGCCACCTTCAGCCGGGGCCTGGCCGACCGGCAGATCTTCGTGCTGGACGTGTCCGGTGGCGACAAGGTCCCCCGCAAGGGCGGTCCCGGCGTGACCACGGCCGACCTGCTGGTGGTCAACAAGACCGATCTGGCCCCCATGGTCGGCGCCGACCTCACGGTCATGTCACGCGACGCGGCGGCCGTACGGGAGGGCAGGCCCGTACTGTTCACCTCCATCCGGGAGGATCCGAACGCGTACGCGGTCTCCGAGTGGGTCAGCGGCCTCGTCGAGTCCTGGGCCCACGAGCACTCGCACGCCTGATCCCGTGTCCGCCCTCGACCCCGGCTCCCTCACCTTCCGCGTCCCGTCCTCCGCGACGCTCCCCACGCCCGGCCGCACCCCCGGCCGGGTCCCCGACCCCGGCCCCGGCCGCGCCCCCGCCCCGCAGAGTTCCGCCGCGCAAACCCCTCCCGCGCAAGGTCCTCTTTCGCAGGGTCCCCCTTCGCCGGGTCCTGCCGCGCAGGGCCCTCACCCTCCGGTGGCCGGGCGGCCGGGACGGCGGTCGATGAGGGCGCGCGCGGCGATCGTCACCGCCCGGGACACCGGCGGCCGGACCGTCCTGGCGACCATGCGGTCCAGCCCGCCGATCACGGTACGGAGCACCGCGCCGGGCCGGGTCCACCTGGTCTCCACCGCTGCGGGCCCGCTGGGCGGGGACGACCTGGCCCTCGACATCGAGGTCGCGCCGGGCACCGCGCTGGAGGTGCGGTCGGTGGCGAGCACGCTGGTGCTGCCCGGCTCCACGGACGCCGAGTCCGTGACGACGGTCACCGCCCGGGTCGGCGCCGGTGCCCGCCTGCTGTTCGCGCCCGAGCCGACGGTTCTCGCCGCGGGCTGCCGGCACCGCCTGGTCGTCCGGCTGGAGCTGGCCGAGGACGCCCGGGTGCACTGGCGCGAGGAGATCGTCTTCGGCCGGTACGGCGAGCGGCCCGGCCGCTGTCACTCGCGCTTCGACGCCGTCCTCGGCGGGGTTCCGCTGCTCCGGCAGGAGTTCGTGGTGGGCGACCCGGAGATCGACGGCAGTTCCGCCGTCTACGGCGACGCCCGGTGCGTGGGGAGCACCCTGATCACCGGCAGGGCACCGGAGGCCGTGACCGGGGACGGCTGGGCCGTCCTCCCGCTGGCCGGTCCCGGCACCCTGGTCTCCGCCCTGGGCCGGGACGCGGTCGAGCTGCGACGGCGGCTGGAGGAGGGAGAGGGGAAGGTCAACGGCCACGGTTGAGCGTGGCGGCCCGCGCCTCGAAACGACGTTCGGGGACGGCACCCGGCGTACGGCACGACGGCCCGGCGCCCGGAGACCGCGGCCCGCGCCGTGAGACGGCGGCCGGTGCCCGCCGGGACGGCGCCCGGGGACGATGCCCGGTCCGTCAGTCGTAGAAGCCCAGGCGGCGGAGCTGCTTGGGGTCGCGCTGCCAGTCCTTGGCGACGCTGATCCGCAGGTCGAGGTAGACGCGGGTGCCCAGAAGCGCCTCGATCTGCGTCCGGGCACGGCTGCCGACGTCCTTGAGCCGTGACCCCTTGTGCCCGATCACGATGGCCTTCTGGGACGGCCGCTCGACGAACATGTGGGCGTAGATGTCCAGCAGGTCGTCACGCCCCTCCCTGGGCAGCATCTCGTCGACGACGACCGCGATCGAGTGCGGCAGCTCGTCGCGGACGCCCTCCAGCGCCGCCTCCCGGATCAGCTCGCCCACCAGGACCTGCTCGGGTTCGTCGGTGAGCTGCCCGCCCTCGTACAGGGGCGGGCTCTGCGGCAGACGCCGGACCAGCACGTCGGCCAGCACGTCGAGCTGCTCGCCGGAGCGCCCGGAGACCGGGACGATGTCGTCGAAGTCGGCGAGCCCGGAGACCGCGAGCAGCTGCTCGGCGATCTGTTCCCGGGTCGCCAGGTCGCACTTGGTGACCACGGCGACCACCGGGGTCTTCTTGATGCCCGCGAGCTTCTCCGCGATGAACCGGTCCCCCTTGCCGACGGGCTCGTTGGCGGGCACGCAGAAGCCGATCACGTCGACCTCGGTGAGGGTGGACAGCACCAGGCTGTCCAGCCGCTCGCCCAGGAGCGTGCGGGGCCGGTGCAGGCCCGGCGTGTCGACGATGATGAGCTGGGAGTCGGGGCGGTGCACGATGCCGCGGATGGCCCGGCGGGTCGTCTGGGGCTTGGAGGAGGTGATCGCCACCTTCGTGCCGACCAACGCGTTCATCAGCGTGGACTTGCCGACGTTGGGCCGGCCGACGAAGCAGGCGAAACCGGCATGGAAATCAACAGCTGAGGAACTCACGTCAACCATTGTCCCCGATGCCGGACTCAGCTCTGACGCGGCGTTCCGTCCAGGCCGGCCACCAGCACGGTCCGGCCGCCGAGCTCGCGGACCACCCGGCCGTCGGCCTCGGAGGGCCCCTCGCCCGCGGTGACCAGGGCTGCGGCCTCCAGCGACTCCGCCCCGCTGGACACCGCCATCGCCACGGCGACCTGGAGCGCCGACAGCGTCAGCGACGGCAGCGCCACGTTGGTCGCCGCGTAGGTCCTGCCGGTCTCGTCCCGTACGGCCGCGCCCTCGGCGGCGCCGTTACGGGCGCGGGCGGAACGGGCCAGCACGATGATCTTGTTGTCCTCGGGGTCGAGGGTCGCGTCGCTCACGGCACAAGGGTATTCAGCCCCCGGCGTCCGGGCGACACGGGACCGCCCCGGCCCCGTCGCGACCACCGGGATCAGGCGGCGACCTCGTCGACCAGCAGGCCGGCCAGCTCGCGGGTGCGCGCGGCGTCGACGTCCCGGACCCCGGCGTGCACCAGGGAGACCAGCGTGCGACCGCTGACCGCGAAGACCAGGTGGATCTCGTACGGGTAACCGTTCAGCCTGCCGCTCAGCCTCCTGGCCTGGATCTCGCCGTCGACCCCCTCCAGGTCCAGGCCGGAGACGCGCAGGGCGGTGCTCCTGCCCGCCATCCGGGCGCGCGCCACCGGGCAGCCGGCCAGCGCGTCGGTGAGCGCGTCGAAGTGGCTCGCGGCGTCGTCGCCCCCGTAGGAGGCCAGCGCGAACCCGGCCAGTTCCCCGAGCCCGTCCCCCTGGTAGGCCACGGCCGCACGCGCCCCGAGCGCCCGCTCCGGCGGCCTTCCCGCGGCGACGTCGAGGACGAGGCGGCAGTCCTCGTCGAGCGGCCGGAACGGGGCCTGCCAGCCGTCACGCGGGCGGGTCGAGAACCCCTCCGGCAGGTCCCTGGCCTCGTCGAGCAGCGCCCGCAGCCGCCTCAGCTCCACGGCGCCGTCCGCGGCGCCCTCCTGTGATCCGGCGCAGCCGGCCGTCACCCCGCCGACGAGCCCGTACAGGACCGCGAAAACCGCGATGCGCATCCCCCGCGTCATGACCGTTCCCCCGAATGTCATGTGCGGAGTGTCTCCGTCCCCGCCGACTGGCTTCCTTCCCCGTCGGCAAAAGCGGCAATCCTTAGGAAACACCTAAGGGTGTCCTCAACCGTATTTCACGGTCGAGAACACCCTCAAGCGAGCCGCGCAGAGCAGCCTCGGAGCACTGCGCGACTCTTCTCCCCCGGGGCCGTCCTCGACGCCGCGAACCCCTCCGGGCACCGGGACGTCCCCCCGCCGACTCCCGCGCGACCGGGTGCCGTGTGAGAAGCATCCCGCGCGCGACTTGCAGAACGGTTGTCGGTGACTTGAGAGTGCGGCCGGCGCGCGGACCGTCACTGGTCGGCGGGTGCCGGGACCGCCTCGTCCTCCGCGGGCACGAACCTGGTCACCAGGACCGTGCCGATCCGGTTGCGCCGTCCGGCCAGGCTCTCGGCCGTCAGGCTGAGCCCCCCGACCACGGCCTGGGAACCGGCGATCGGCACTCTGCCCAGGGCGTGGGCCAGCAGGCCGCCGACGGTCTCGACGTCGTCGACCTCCAGCTCGATGCCGAACAGGTCCTCCAGGTCGCCGACCGGGAGCCTGGCGGTCACCCGCACCGCCCCGTCCTCCAGCGGCTCGACCCGGGGGGCCTCCTGGTCGTACTCGTCGGCGATCTCCCCGACGATCTCCTCCAGGATGTCCTCGATGGTGACCAGACCGGCCGTGCCGCCGTACTCGTCGATGACGATGGCCTGGTGGATCTGCCGCGCCTGCATCTCGCGCAGCAGCTGGTCGATCGGCTTGCTCTCCGGCACGTAGGTGGCCGGGCGCATCAGCGACTCCACCGGTTCGGCGCGGCCCTCGTCGCCGGTGTCCTGCACCCGGCGCGCGATGTCCTTGAGGTAGGCGATGCCGATGACGTCGTCCTCGTTCTCGCCGACCACCGGGATCCGGGAGAAGCCGCTGCGCAGGGCGAGCGAGAGCGCCTGGTTCAGCGTCTTGCCGCGCTCGATGAACACCATGTCGGTACGGGGCACCATGACCTCGCGGACCAGGGTGTCCCCGAGCTCGAAGACCGAGTGGATCATCTCCCGCTCGTCGGGCTCGATGACCCTGCGCTCCTCGGCCAGGTCGACCAGGTCGCGCAGCTCGGCCTCGGAGGTGAAGGGCCCCTCGCGGAAGCCCTTGCCGGGCGTCACCGCGTTGCCGAGCAGGATCAGCAGCTTGGGCAGGGGACCGAAGATCCGGGTCAGCCCGTACACCAGGGGCGCGCTGGCGAGCGCGATCGGCTCGGCGTGCTGGCGGCCCAGCGTGCGGGGCGAGACCCCGACGATCACGTAGCTGACGACGATCATGACGGCCGCGGCCGCGGTGTAGGCCCAGCCCTGGTCGCCGAGCCAGTCGATGAAGAGCAGCGTGGCGATCACCGTGGCGATCAGCTCGCAGCTCAGCCGGAGCAGCAGCAGCAGGTTCAGGTAGCGCGGCGGGTCGGCGACGATGGCCTGCAGGCGCACCGCGCCCCGCCGGCCTTCGCGGACGAACTCCTCCGCGCGGACCCGTGAGATGCGGGTCAGGGCCGTCTCCGCGCTGGCGATCAGCCCGCCGACCACGACGAGCAGGATCGCCGAGAACAACCACCCGTTGGCGAGGTTCACCGCTGGGTGCGCACCTCCCGCCATGACTCCAGAAGCTCTCCCTGCAGGGAGAACATCTCCTTGTGCTCCTCGGGCTCGGCGTGGTCGTAGCCGAGCAGGTGCAGGATGCCGTGCGTGCACAGCAGCTCCAGCTCGGCCTCGGTACCGTGACCGGCCTCGGCCGCCTGCTTGGCGGCCACCTGCGGGCAGAGCACCACGTCGCCCAGGAGCGCCGGGTCGGTGGGCGCGTCGCCCTCCTGCCGGGCGCCCGCGCCCGGGCCGGGGCGCAGCTCGTCCATCGGGAAGGCGAGCACGTCCGTGGGCCCCGGCTCGCCCATCCACTGCTCGTGCAGCACGGACATGGCCTCCTCGTCGACCACCAGGATCGACAGCTCGGCCAGCGGGTTGATGCCCATCCGCTCCAGCACGTACCCGGCCAGCGAGACGATGCCGCCCTCGTCGATCTCGACGCCGGACTCGTTGTTGACCTCGACGCTCATCGGCCGTCTCCCGCTGCCCGGCCGCCGCGCCCCCCGGGGACGGGCGCGAGCGCCCTCATGTCCTCTCCCGGGGACGCTGCTTGCCGGCCATTCCCTTGATCTGCGGCGCGCTCTGGCGCTGCGCCTCGTCGTAGCGCCCGTAGGCGTCCACGATGTCGCCCACCAGCTTGTGCCGCACCACGTCGGCGCTGGTCAGGCGGGAGAAGTGGATGTCGTGGACGCCGTCGAGGATGTCCTGGACGACCCGCAGGCCGCTCTGCGTGCCCCCGGGAAGGTCGACCTGGGTGACGTCACCGGTGACGACGATCTTCGAGTTGAAGCCGAGCCGGGTCAGGAACATCTTCATCTGCTCCGGCGAGGTGTTCTGCGCCTCGTCCAGGATGATGTAGGCGTCGTTGAGCGTACGGCCGCGCATGTAGGCCAGGGGCGCGACCTCGATCGTGCCCGCGGCCATCAGCCGGGGGATCGAGTCGGGGTCGAGCATGTCGTGCAGCGCGTCGTACAGCGGCCGGAGGTAGGGGTCGATCTTCTCGTAGAGCGTGCCGGGCAGGAAGCCCAGCCGCTCGCCCGCCTCCACCGCGGGACGGGTGAGGATGATCCGGTTGACCTTCTTCTCCTGGAGGGCCCTCACGGCCTTCGCCATGGCGAGGTAGGTCTTGCCGGTGCCCGCCGGGCCGATCCCGAAGACGATGGTGTACTTGTCGATCGCGTCGACGTAGCGCTTCTGGTTCACGGTCTTCGGGCGGATGGTCCGGCCCCGCGAGGAGATGATGTCCAGCGAGAGCACCTCGGCGGGACGGTCGGAGGTCATCCGCAGCATGGCGATGCTGCGCTCGACCGCGTCCGCCGTCAGCTGCGCGCCTCCCCGGACGAGCTCGGACATCTCCTCGAAGAGCCGCACCACGGTGCTGCTCTCCTCGGGGCTTCCGGTGATCGTGATCTCGTTGCCCCGGACGTGGACGTCGGCGCGGAAGGCGCCCTCGATGACGCGCAACAGCTCGTCGCGCGAGCCCAGCAGGCTGACCATCGACTGATCGTCCGGAATCACCACCTTCGCCTGGGTGCGGCCGGAGCCCCTGGACTTGGACGGCGTTCTGCTGGAATCGTTTGTCTCGGACATGAGCGGGCCTTACGGCCTGTTCGCCTCCAGATATAGGCGCGGAACTTCACCGCCATGGTATCCGCCATCGCGGCGATCGCGCCTATCGGTTTTCAGCCGGGCGGCCAGTTCAGCCCGCGCCCGCCGATCACGTGTCCGTGCACGTGGAAGACGGTCTGACCGGCCTCGGGGCCGGTGTTGAACACCAGCCGGTAGCCCGTCTCGGCGACGCCCTCCAGCCGGGCGGCCTCGTGCGCGGCGGCGAGGACCTCCTCGGCCAGGCCGCCACCGGCGGCGGCCAGGGCCGCGACGGTCGGGTGGTGGTCCCTGGGGATCACCAGCACGTGGGTCGGCGCCTGGGGATCGACGTCACGGAAGGCCACGGTGCGGTCGGTCTCGTGGACGATCTTCGCGGGGATCTCTCCGGCCACGATCCGGCAGAACAGGCAGTCGGCTTCGCTCACCATGCAGGCACCTTACCGCCGAGGACGTTGCGAATCGGTGATGGTTCCGGTCGGCAAACAAAGATCCACCCGGATATGGTGGATGTGCAAAACTTCAACCACGACAGCCCTTTGCGCGCAGCACCATATGGCCGCCTGGCGAGGACACGACTGGGTCATGCCCCCTAATGAACCGGAAGAGCGTAAACCCTCTGGGAAGGCCAAGCGTCCCACTGATGTGACCACCGAGACCCTCGTGGCCGACAGGTCGCTCGGGGCGGTGCCCGTCGGATGGGATGCCGACATGGCCGTTACCGCGCTCTACAGCGCGCACTACCGGTCTCTTGTCCGGCTCGCCGTCCTGCTCGTCCGCGACATGGCAACCGCGGAGGAGGTCGTGCAGGACGCGTTCGTCGCCATCCATGGCGCCTGGCGCCGACTGCGCGACACCGACAAGGCACTGGCCTACCTGCGACAGTCGGTCGTGAACCGATCACGTTCGGTGCTTCGGCACCGGGCGGTCGTCGAGAAGTACGCGCCCAAGGGCATGCCCGACGCGCCGAGCGCGGAGAACGGCGCGATCGGCGAGTTCGAACGATCCGCCGTCATCGAGGCGCTGCGCGGGCTGCCCGCACGCCAGCGGGAGGCCCTGGTCCTGCGTTACTACGGAGATCTGTCCGAGGCTCAGATCGCCCACGCGATGGGCATCAGCAAGGGCGCGGTCAAGAGCCACACGGCTCGCGGCATGGCCGCCCTACGAACCTCACTGGAGCAACTGTCATGACCGACTCCCCGGATGAGTACGGCGAGCTCCTTCGCCGTGCGCTCAACGCGGAGGCGAACTCGGTCGTTCCCTCCCCGGACGGGCTGGAGATCATCCGCGCCCGTATCGAACGGCGCGGGATCCGCGGGCTGATGTGGTGGCGCGCCGGGGTGTCCGTCGCGGGCGCCGTCCTCGTCGCGTCCACCGTCGTCATGGTGGTGCCCGAGCTCCGCGAGCGGGTGATCCCCTCGGTGGACGCCGGGCAGGTCAACTTCACCGAGTCGACCCCTCCCGACGGGTCGGCCACCTCGCGTCCCCCGGCCCCCTCGACACCGGCCGCCTCGAACCCGGCCCCGCTCCCGATCGTCTCCCGGTCGGCGACCCCGCCCGCGCCGGAGCCCACGTCCTCCAGGAGCGCCACCGCGAGCCCGAAACCGTCCGCCAGGCCGACCTCGACGACGGCGAAGCCCCGGCCCACGCCGACGCCCCCCTGCCCCACCCCGCTGGACGGCGAGCCCGTCGAGGGCGGAGAGGGCGGAGAGCCCCCCGAGTGGTGCGAGGAGGCCTCGGCGACGGCCACGCCGACGCCCACGCAGAGCCCTTGCTCGACGGAGGACTGCTCGCCGGGCAACGAGGTGTCGCCCCCGACGCCGACCGAGCCGGCCACCCCCGTCCCGACCCCGTCCGGCACCTAGCCGTCGTCACCGGGCCGGTCCCGGCCGTCCCTTCCGACCGCTTCACCGGCCGGCCGGTGAAGCGGCGAGCCGGTGTCGTCGGCGGGCTGGTGTCGTCGGCGGGCCGGTGAAGCGGCGGGTGCCGTCCGGCGTGCGTCGCGGGGCGGCGGCCCGGGTCACCAGCGGCCGGTGCGGGCCTGGAGCACCGCCGCCGCGACGACCCCGGCCGTCGAGGTGCGCAGCACCGTCGGGCCGAGCAGCACCGGGGACGCCTCGGCCTCCCGGAACGCGGCGATCTCCTCCGGGGAGATCCCGCCCTCCGGGCCGACCACCACGACGATGTCGCCCCCTGCGGGGAGCGCGAGGCCGGACAGCGCAAGGGCCGCCTCCTCGTGCAGGACGACGCCCAGCGCTGCGGCCGAGAGCAGACCGGCGACCTTCGGGGTGGTCGCGAGCTCCGTCACCTCCGGCAGGTGGAAGCGGCGGGACTGCTTGCCCGCCTCGCGGGCGGTGGAGCGCCAGCGGGCCAGCGCCTTGGCCGCGCGCTCGCCCTTCCACTGGGTGACGCACCTGGCGGCGGCCCAGGGGACGATCACGTCGACCCCGGCCTCCGTCATCATCTCCACGGCCAGCTCGCCCCTGTCGCCCTTGGGCAGCCCCTGGACCACGACCAGCCGCGGGGAGGGCGCCGGCAGGTCGTGGCGGCGCAGCACCTCGACCCGGAGCGAGTCCTTGCCGGACTCGACCACCACGCATTCGGCGACGAGGCCCGCCCCGTCGGTCAGGTCGAGCCGCTCCCCGGCCCGCAGCCGCCGTACGGCCGCCGCGTGGCGCCCCTCGGGGCCGCCGAGCACGAACTCCGTCCCGGCCGCCCCGGCGAGGTCAGCGCGCTCGGCCAGGAAGACCGGAACGCTCATGACGCGCCGGGCCGGGCCCGCCCGGCCCGCCCGGCCGGTCCGGCCGGCCGGACCGGCCACCGAGGGAGCAGGGTCCGGGTCGGCCGGGTCGGTGGGAGCGGTGGGAGCGGTGGGAGCGCTGTCCGGGTCATCTCGTCAGCGGCCGTTGAAGGCGTCCCGCAGGCGGGAGAAGAAGCTCTGCTGGCCGGGCGCGAACTTGCCCGGTGGGCGCTCCTCGCCGCGGAGCCTGGCGAGCTCCTTCAGGAGCTCCTCCTGGGCCGCGTCCAGGCGGGTGGGGGTCTCCACGTTGACGTGGATCAGCAGGTCGCCGCGGCCGGTCTCGTTCAGGCGCTGCACCCCGCGGCCGTAGAGCGGGATCGTCTGCCCCGACTGCGTGCCGGGTCGGATGTCCAGCTCCTCGGCGCCGTCCAGCGTCTCCATGGTCAGGATGGTGCCGAGCGCCGCCGCGGCCATCGGGATCTGCACGGTGCAGTGCAGGTCGTCGCCACGCCGCTCGAAGGTCTCGTGGGGGCGCTCGACGATCTCCAGGAACAGGTCGCCGGGGGGGCCGCCACCGGGACCGACCTCGCCCTCACCGGCGAGCTGGATGTGGGTGCCGTCCTCGACACCGGCCGGGATGCGGACCTTGATGGTCCGCCGGGTGCGGACCCGGCCGTCGCCCGAGCACTCCTGGCAGGGGTTGCGGATGATCGAGCCGAAGCCGCCGCACTGGGGGCAGGGACGCGACGTCATGACCTGGCCGAGGAAGGACCGGGTGACCTGGGAGACCTCACCGCGTCCGTGACACATGTCACAGGTGTCGGGGTGGGTCCCGGCGGCGGCACCGGAGCCGGTGCAGACCTTGCAGACCACCGCGGTGTCGACGACCAGCTCGCGGGTCGTGCCGAAGCCCGACTCCTGCAGGTCCAGCTCGACCCGGATGGTGGCGTTACGTCCGCGGCGGGCGCGTGAACGGGGCCCCCGGCCGCCTCCGGCACCGGCGGCGCCGAAGAAGGCGTCCATGATGTCGCTGAACGGGAACCCCGCGCCGAAGCCTCCGGCCCCCGGGCCGCCCGAGGAGAACGGGTCGCCGCCCATGTCGTACATCTGGCGCTTACCGGAGTCGGAGAGGACCTCGTAAGCCTGCGTGATCTCCTTGAACCGCTCCTGGGTCTCAGGGTCGGGGTTGACGTCGGGATGCAGCTCTCGCGCCAGGCGGCGATACGCCTTCTTGATCTCTTCCGCACTGGCGTCACGGCGCACCCCGAGGGTGCCGTAGTAGTCGCTCTTAGCCACTTTTCGTTGACCTCTTAGGATGCAGCCAGAATCTGGCTGACGTAGCGTGCCACCGCGCGCACCGCGCCCATCGTGACCGGGTAGTCCATACGCGTCGGGCCCAGCACACCGAGCCGGGCCAGTTGCTTGTCCCCAGAACCGTATCCGGCGGCGACGATGGACGTGCCCTGGAGTCCGGTATAGGGGTTCTCCGAGCCGATCCGCACGGTCAGCGCCGACAGGTCGGAGGTCTCACCGAGCAGCCGCATGAGCACGACCTGCTCCTCCAGGGCCTCCAGCACGTCGCGGAGGCCGACCGTGAAGTCGGCTCCCGCCAGGTTGGCGGCCCCGGCAAAAACGATCTTCTCATCGTGCTTCTCCACCAGCGACTCCAGCAGCACCGACAGGATCGTGGCCGCGAGCGGCCGATCCTCGGGCGACAGCCGCTCGGGCAGGTCGGCGACCCTGTCGGGGACGCCGCTGAGCCCGCACCCGTCCAGGGAGGTGTTGAGCACCGCGCGCAGGTGGGCCACCCGCTGCTCGTCGGCGACCTCGGGCAGCTCGACCACCCGCTGCTCGACCCGGCCGGTGTTGGTGATCAGCACGAACATCAGCCGGTGCTCGCTCAGCGGCACCAGCTCGACGTGGCGGACCGCCGAGTTGGTCAGCGTCGGGTACTGCACCACGGCGACCTGGCGGGTCAGCTGGGCCAGCAGCCGCACCGTCCGCATGACCACGTCGTCGATGTCCACGGCCCCGGCCAGGAAGCTCTCGATGGCCTTGCGCTCGGCACTGGAGAGCGGTTTCACCTGGGACAGCCGGTCGACGAAGAGCCGGTACCCCTTGTCGGTGGGCACTCGGCCGGCGCTGGTGTGGGGCTGGGCGATGTACCCCTGTTCCTCCAGCACGGCCATGTCGTTACGGATCGTCGCCGGTGAGACCCCCAGGTTGTGCCGGTCCGCCAGCGCCTTGGAACCCACCGGCTCGTTGGTGGACACGTAGTCCTCGACGATGGCGCGTAGCACCGCGAGCTTCCGGTCGTCGACCAACGTGGTCACCTCCCTGCCTGCGTCCGAGGGAAACACGAGGTCTGGCACTCTGTGTTCCCGAGTGCCAAGTGTACGGCCCCGGCGCGAAAGGCGCGATAAGCAAGAGCTGCGGATGGTCCCGCCAAGCCGTTGTTAAGTCAACTGCTATCGCGATCCAAGGCGAAGCCACCACAATCCGTATATGTCCAAAGATTTTGGTTCTTTCCCGGGGGGCGCGGCCGGTGACCCCGGTCACGGTGCCTCCCAGCAGCCATATGTCCCACCCGGCGGGCAACCGTACGGACAGCCCGGGTACGGGGGCGGGCCCGGCCGGCCGGGCCCGCAGCCGTACGGCCAGCCGGGGCAGCCGGGCCAGCCGGGACAGCAGCCCTACGGCCAGCCCGGTCAATCCGGTCAGCCGGGTCAGCCGGGGCAGCAACCCTACGGCCAGCCCGGGCAGCAGCCCTACTACCAGGGCGGGCAGGGCCACCCGCCGTACCCGGGCGGGCAGCAGCCCTACCAGGGGGACCCCTCCTACGGCCACGCGCCTCCCGGGTACGGCGTCCCGCAGGGACCGTCGTCCACCGGGAAGATCAAGCCCGGCATCGGGTGGATCGTCGGGGCCTGGCTGGTCGCCGCGCTCAGCGTCATCGTCGGCATCGCCGGGTTCGCCGGTGGTCTCTCCGACGCGGCCGAGTCCGCCCCCAAGACGTCGTTCGTCCCCGGCCAGGAGACGACGGTCAGGCTCGACCCCGCCGACAGGCCCGCCCTCTACGTCTCCACCGCGGGCCCCACCCGGTTCGAGTGCTCCCTCAGGGGCGGCACCGGCACCCCGAGGCTGCAGAAGCCGGCCGGGCGGACGACCGTCTCCGGGGCGAACGGCATCTCCTGGGAGCTGGGCCTGCGGATCGGCGTGGACCGGGCGGGCGACTACCGGATGACCTGCACCGCCGACCCGGACGAGGGCACCAGGTTCGGCGTGGGCCAGGAGTTCGCCACCGGAGCGCTGGTGGGCGGGGTGGTCGCCCTGTTCGCGGTGCCCGGCGTCGGCATCCTGCTGGCCATCCTCGTGACGATCGTCGTCCTGGTGAAGCGGGGCAACGCCCGCAAGCGCCAGGCGTCCGCCGCGGCGTCGGCGGCGGCGGGACAGTGGGCGGCATCGGGACCGTACGGCAGGTGACGGTGGCTTTTGCTAGCGTCCCACGTGATCCCGGCGAGAGAGGGTGGACGGTCGTTGATGTACGAGCGTGACGTTCTGGCGGAAGACTGGCGGCGCCCCCGCCGGGGGACGATCCCCCAGGTCCCCGCCGAGCTCGACCTGGTCGTCGAGGACGCCGACGGCGGCTTCTGCGGCGCCGTGGTGGCCTGCGACAAGGAGGCCGTCACCCTGGAGGACCGGTTCGGGCGCCGGCGGGTCTTCCCGCTGGAACCGGCCGCGTTCCTGCTGGAGGGCAAGGTGGTGACCCTGGTGCGGCCGGCCACCGCGCCGCGCGGCCCGCGGCGGAGCGCCTCGGGGTCCATCGCGGTGGAGGGGCTGCGGGCCCAGGTCGCCCGGGAGAGTCGGATCTACGTCGAGGGCGTGCACGACGCCGCCCTCGTGGAGAAGGTCTGGGGGCACGACCTGCGGGTCGAGGGCGTGGTCGTGGAGTACCTGGAGGGGGTCGACCACCTGCCCTCCATCGTCGAGGAGTTCGCTCCGGGGCCCGGCCGCCGGCTGGGGGTGCTCGTCGACCACCTGGTCCCCGGCTCCAAGGAGAGCCGGATCGCCGCCCAGGTCTCCTCACCGCACGTGCTGGTCGTCGGGCATCCCTTCGTGGACGTCTGGCAGGCGGTCAGGCCGCAGGTGCTGCGGATCCCCGCCTGGCCCTCGGTGCCGCGCGGCGTGCCCTGGAAGGAGGGCGTCGTGGCCGCGCTGGGCTGGAACGTCGAGACCGGCGAGGCGTGGCGCCGTATCCTCGGATCGGTCACGACCTACGCCGACCTGGAACCCGACCTGCTGGGGCCGGTCGAGGAACTCATCGACTTCGTGACGGTTCCCGGCGAGGATGGGCAGGCCGTCGACCCCCGGGAGGGGACATGAACGAGAACGCCGAGGATCGGCCCGGCGACGACCGGACGCGGCGCATGGACGACCCCGCGGCATGGACCGGTGGATCCGGTGGGGTCGGTGGGCCCGGCGGAACCGGTGGGCCCGGTGGATCCGGTGGGCCCGGCCGGGACGCGCCGCACCAGGGGTACGGGCCGGACGACCGGGACCGCACCGGGCCGGGGCGCGGCCACGAGCCGACGGAACCGGGGTACGGATGGCCCCAGGGGCACGACCGGGGACCGGGATACGGCCAGGAGTACGGCCTGGGATACGGCGGAGGACAGGGATACGAGCAGGGATACGGCCAGGGGTACGGTCACCCGTCCGGCTCCCCGTACCGGCCCGCCCCTCCCCCGTACGGCACCGGTGCTCCGGGCATGCCGGGCGGTCCCGGTGACGCGTACCGGCCGGGCCACCCGTACGACGGGTACACCCCGCCCGGCTACGGCCACCAGGCACCGCCCGGGACGTACGGGCCGCGGCCGGGCAGCGACGACACCACCATGGCCCTGCTGGCCCACCTGCTGGGGCTGCTGACCTCCTTCATCGGCCCGCTGGTGCTCTACCTGGCCAAGCGGGACGGCTCGCCCTACGTGCGCGACCAGGCCGCCGAGGCGCTCAACTTCCAGCTCACGGTGCTGATCGCCTACGTGGTCTGCTGCGTCCTGGCGTTCGTGCTCGTCGGGTTCGTGCTGATGCTCCTGCTCTGGATCGGGTCGCTGATCATGGCGATCGTCGCCACGGTGGCGGCGAGCCGGGGCGAGAGGTACCGCTATCCGATGACCATCCGGTTCGTGAGCTGACCCGGGCGGATCGCCAGGAGCCAGGACGGGCCGGGACGCGGCCGTTCCGCGACGGGCCGCCACCGTACGTCACGAGCCGTCAAGGACACGGCCTCAACGGCCTCAGGTGAGGTCGCGGACCAGCGCGTCGGCCAGCAGGCGGCCGCGCAGCGTGAGCACCGCCCGTCCCGCCTTGAACGGCTCGGTCTCCAGCAGGCCGTCGGCCAGGGCCCGGGCGACCACGGGGGGACGTTCCAGCTCGACGAGCGGGAACCCGCGGGAGAGCCGCAGCTCCAGCATCAGCCGCTCCACCGCCCGGTCCTGCGGGCCCAGTACCTCGCGCGCGTGCGCCGGGGAGTCCCCCGAGGCCAGGCGCCGCGCGTAGGCGGCGGGGTGCTTGACGTTCCACCAGCGGGTGCCGCCGACGTGGCTGTGCGCCCCGGGCCCGACCCCCCACCAGTCGCCGCCGGTCCAGTAGAGCAGGTTGTGCCGGCAGCGCCCCGCCTCGGAGGTCGCCCAGTTGGACACCTCGTACCACTCGAACCCCGCCTCGGCCAGCATGGCGTCGGCGATCAGATAGCGGTCGGCGGCCACGTCGTCGTCGGGCATCGGGAGCTCGCCGCGCCTGATCCTGGCCGCCAGCCTGGTCCCGTCCTCGACGATCAGCGAGTACGCCGAGACGTGGTCGGGCCCGGCCTCGATCGCCGCGGCCAGCGACGCGCGCCAGTCGTCGTCGCTCTCCCCGGGGGTGCCGTAGATCAGGTCGAGGTTGACGTGCTCGAACCCCGCCTGCCTGGCCTCCCGTACGGCGTGCGCGGCACGGCCGGGGGTGTGGCGGCGGTCCAGCACCTGGAGCACGTGCTCGCGGGCGCTCTGCATCCCGAAGCTCATCCGGTTGAACCCACCGGCGCGCAGCACGGCCAGGTAGGCGGGGTCCACCGACTCGGGGTTGGCCTCGGTGCTCACCTCGGCCCCGGGGGCGAGCCCGAACTCCTCCTCGATCGCCTCCAGGATCCGCACCAGGTCCCCGGCCGGCAGGAGGGTGGGGGTGCCCCCGCCGAAGAACACGGTCTCGACCGGCAGGGGCGTGGTCCCGAGGACGGCCCGTGCCCGCCGTACCTCCTCGACGGCGGTGTCCGCGTAGTCCCTCTGCGAGGCGCCGGGGCCGAGCTCGGACGCCGTGTAGGTGTTGAAGTCGCAGTAACCGCACCGGGTCACGCAGAAGGGCACGTGGACGTAGAAGCCGAAGGGCCGCTCGCCGAGCCCGGCGAGCGCGCTCCGCGGCAGCTCGCCCGAGGCGGGCACCGGGTCCCCGTCGGGAAGTGTGGATGGCACGCCCCAAGTCTGCCGCCCCCGTCGCGATGCCCGGTACATCCTCCCGGTCCGACCGCCTCACCCACCCCGGTCCCGCCCGGCCGGTGCCCTGAGGCCGCGCCGTCCGGAAGCCCCACATCCTCCCGGTCCGGCCGCCGTACCCACCTCGGTCGCCGCCCGGCCGGTGCCCCGAGGCCGCGCCGTCCGGGAGCCCCGACAGCGCGTCGCCCGGGTGAGGTCCCCGACGCCGTGCCGCCTCGGTGGGCCCCCTGGTGACGCGCCGCCCGGGTGGGGCCGTTCCCCGGTGCGGCCCACTGCCGGGAGCCTTCGTGACCGTCCGGCACCCCGCCCCGGGAGTCAGATCTCGTGGTCGTCGCGTTCCGGCAGTCCGTACCGGCGGGCGAGGGGGTTCCACAGCCGCAGGAAACCGCGCTTGGCCGTGGTCGCCTCCTCGGAGAAGGCCAGGCCGCGCCGGTAGTCGTCGTCCTCGCTCAGGTCGCGGTCGCAGCCGGTGTTCCGGCGGGCGGCCCAGGCGAGGAAGGCCTCGTCGGCCTCGAAGGAGGCGGTCAGGGCCCGGGTGAGACGTTCCTTGACCGCGTCCCCGTCGTCGAGCGCGCCGGTGCCCAGCGCGTTCGCCTGGATCACCTGCTCGCGCCGGGCGTCCGTGATCCGCTGGAGCACGGCGAGCGCGCCCGCGGTGTCCTCGCAGGAGCGGAGCCGCTCCAGGGCGTCGCCGAGGCCGGATCGGGAGCCGCCGCTGTCGGCGAGCAGCGCGTCCAGGACCCTGGCCTGCGACTCG
Organism: Streptosporangium sp. NPDC050855; assembly: GCF_044456585.1. Taxonomy (NCBI): domain Bacteria; kingdom Bacillati; phylum Actinomycetota; class Actinomycetes; order Streptosporangiales; family Streptosporangiaceae; genus Streptosporangium; species Streptosporangium sp. NPDC050855. The sequence goes on along the minus strand of NZ_JBITFY010000010.1, from coordinate 223,946 downwards.
GCGTCCTCGGGGCCACCGGGAGGCCGTCCCGCCACGGGCGTGCCCATCTCGGCCTCGGCGCGGGCGCCGGTCGCCACGATCGGCACGCCACCCGTCGCGGTCGGGCCGGCGCCGCGCGGGGCGAACCAGGCGGTGCCCGCCGCGACCAGCGCCGTCGTGACCAGCGCGGCGATCGTGACCACGGGCCAGACCCGGCGGTCGGCCGGGGGCCGCCTGCGCCCGTACCGCCCGTCGTCGCCGTCCCGTCCCTGGCGGGGTGCCCGGCCTCCGGATTCGGGCGACCGGCCTCCGGGGTCGAGCGCCCGGTCCCGCCCGTCCGTGTGCAGGTGCCGCTCCTCCCGGGGGAGGTGCTGCTGCCAGTCGGCCGGGTCCTGCCGCCACTCCTCCGGAGGGACCCGCCCGCCCCCTGTCAGGTCCCCTGTCGAGTCCCCCGACGAGCCGCCGGATGCGGGCCGGCCGGGAGAAGGCCGTTCGGCGGAGGGCCGTTCGGCAAGGGGCCGATCGATGAAAGGCCGATCGGTGAAGGACCGGTCGGGGAAGGGATGGTCGGCGGCGGACCGGCCGGGGAGGGAGTGCCCGGGAAGGGGCCGGTCGACAAGGGGCTGCGCCGGCGGGTGCGGGGCCGTCGGCGCCCCGCATCGGGGACACTGCCGCCGCCCTTCCATGGGGGCGCCACATCGGTTGCAGAACGCCTGCTGCTCCATGCCTTACAACGGTAGTCGAGAGCTTCGCCTTCCACCTGTCAAAACGCCGTCCACCGTTGACGCCCCGATCACCCAGGTCTACGATCCGGGAAAACTTAAAGGAAAGTTTCCTATAAGTTACTTCCCGAGCAGTGGAGAAGCCCGTGCAGAGACTCCTCCGGCACATGATCGCGGCGGTTCTCGCCGCGGGTCTCGCGGCGGTCGCCGTACCCGCCCCGGCCCAGGCGCACGACCAGGCCCTTCAGGATCGCGGTGACCGCTTCAAGCGGGTCGCGTACTTCATCCAGTGGGGCATCTACGGCCGCAACTACCACGTCAAGGACATGGACACCAGCGGCGCCGCCGCCAAGCTGACCCATATCAACTACGCCTTCGGCTTCGTCAACCCCGAGGGTGACTGCTACTCCGCCGACCCGTGGGCCGACTGGCAGCGCCCGGTGCCCGCCGAGCAGAGCGTGGACGGCGTCGCCGACGCCGAGGGGCAGGCGCTGAGCGGCAACCTGAACCAGCTCAAGAAGCTCAAGGCCAAGCACCCCGGCCTCAAGACGCTGATCTCCCTCGGCGGCTGGACCGGCTCGAAGTACTTCTCCGACGCCGTGCTGACCCCCGAGGGCCGTGCCCGGCTGGCCTCCTCCTGCATCGACCTGTGGCTGAAGGGCAACCTGCCCGGCACCGCCCCCGGCAGCGGCGCGGGCGTGTTCGACGGCATCGACCTGGACTGGGAGTGGCCCGGCTCCTCCGGCAACGACGGCAACATCATCCGTCCCGAGGACAAGCGGAACTTCACCCTGTTCGTCACCGAGCTGCGCCGCCAGATGAACGAGTTCGACCGGCGTAGCGAGCTGACCGCCTTCCTGCCCGCCGCGGCCGCGAAGATCGACGCCGGCTTCGAGGTGCGCGAGGTCTTCAAGCAGCTCGACTTCGCCACCGTCCAGGGCTATGACCTGCACGGTTCCTGGGAGACCGTCACCGGCCACAACGGCAACCTGTTCAACGACCGGCGCGACCCGAACCCGGTGAAGTACAGCGTGGACCAGACCGTCCGCGACTACCTGACCCGCGGCGCTCCGGCCAGGAAGATCGTGGTGGGCGTGCCCGCGTACGGCCAGGGCTGGACCGGGGTCACCGGCGGCAGGAACGGCCTGTACGGCACCGCCACCGGACCGGCCCCCGGCACCTTCGCGGCCGGCAACGAGGACTACAAGATCCTCGTGAACAAGCCGGGCAAGCGCTACCGCGACCTGCTGACCGGGGCCGTGTGGCTCTACGACGGCAACGAGTTCTGGTCCTACGACGACCCGGCCTCGCTGACGCAGAAGGCGGCCTACATCCGCCTGAAGGGCCTGGGCGGATCGATGATGTGGTCCATCGACCAGGACGACGCCAAGGCGTCGCTCACCACCGCGCTCTACCGCGTCCTGCGCTGAGCGACCCTCACCCACGGGCGGGGCCGCATCGGATCCGGGTCACCGGATCCCGGCGGTCCCGCCCTCCGCGTTCCGGGCACGGGCCTGTCCGCCCGCCGCCTTCCGGACGCGGGGGCCACCGCCGGCTTCCCGGACTTACCGGACAACGACGGCCCTGCCGCTCACTTCTTGGGCGTGGAGGACTCGGTGGAGAGCGCGGCCACGAACGCCTCCTGGGGGACCTCGACGCGGCCGACCATCTTCATCCGCTTCTTGCCCTCCTTCTGCTTCTCCAGCAGCTTGCGCTTACGGGAGATGTCGCCGCCGTAGCACTTGGCGAGGACGTCCTTGCGGATGGCGCGGATGTTCTCCCGGGCGATGACCCGGGCACCGATGGCCGCCTGGATGGGCACCTCGAACTGCTGCCTGGGGATGAGCTCGCGCAGCTTCTTGGCCATCTCGACCCCGTACGCGTAGGACTTGTCCCGGTGCACGATGGCGCTGAAGGCGTCGACGGCCTCGCCCTGGAGCAGGATGTCGACCTTGACCAGGTCGGACTCCTGCTCGCCCGAGGGCTCGTAGTCCAGCGAGGCGTACCCGCGGGTGCGGGACTTGAGCTGGTCGAAGAAGTCGAAGATGATCTCGCCGAGCGGCATGGTGTAGCGGATCTCGACCCTGTCCTCGGAGAGGTAGTCCATCCCCTGCAGGTTGCCGCGCCGGTTCTGGCAGAGCTCCATGATCGCGCCGATGAACTCCGAGGGGACCAGCACGGTCGTCTTCACCATCGGCTCGTAGACCTTCTCCACCTTGCCGGTGGGGAACTCCGAGGGGTTGGTGACGACGACCTCCTTGCCGTCCTCCATGATCACCCGGTAGACCACGTTGGGCGCGGTGGAGATGAGCGAGAGGTTGAACTCGCGCTCCAGCCGCTCGCGGACGATCTCCATGTGGAGCAGCCCGAGGAAGCCGCAGCGGAAGCCGAAGCCCAGCGCCGCGGAGGTCTCCGGCTCGTAGTCCAGGGCGGCGTCGTTGAGCTGGAGCTTGTCCAGGGCCTCGCGGAGCTCGGGGTAGTCGTCCCCGTCGATCGGGTACAGGCCGGAGAAGACCATGGGCTTGGGGTGCTCGTAGCCGCTGAGCGCCTTCAGGGCCGGCCGCGTCACCGAGGTCACCGTGTCGCCGACCCGGGACTGGCGGACGTCCTTCACCCCGGTGATCAGGTAACCCACCTCGCCGACGCCCAGCCCCTGATCGGCGATCTTCGGCTCGGGCGAGATGACGCCGATCTCCAGCGTCTCGTGGGCCGCGGTGGTGGACATCATCAGGATGCGCTCGCGCTTGCCCAGGTGGCCGTCCATGACCCGGACGTAGGTGATCACACCGCGGTAGGTGTCGTACACCGAGTCGAAGATCAGCGCGCGGGCGGGCGCGTCGGCGTCGCCGACCGGCGCCGGGACCTTGTCGACCACGTGGTCCAGCAGCTCGCGGACGCCCACGCCGGTCTTGCCGGAGACCCGCAGCACGTCCTCGGGCTCGCAGCCGATGAGGTGGCAGATCTCCGCGGCGTACTTCTCCGGCTGGGCCGCGGGAAGGTCGATCTTGTTGAGCACCGGGATGATCGTCATGTCGTTGTTCATGGCCAGGTACAGGTTGGCCAGGGTCTGCGCCTCGATCCCCTGCGCGGCGTCGACCAGCAGGATCGCGCCCTCGCACGCCTGCAGCGACCGGGAGACCTCGTAGGTGAAGTCGACGTGCCCGGGAGTGTCGATCATGTTGAGCACGTAGTCGGTCTCACCGACCTGCCACGGCAGCCTGACCGCCTGCGACTTGATCGTGATGCCGCGCTCGCGCTCGATGTCCATCCGGTCGAGGTACTGGGCCCGCATGGAACGGGCGTCGACCACCCCGGTGATCTGCAGCATGCGATCGGCCAGGGTCGACTTGCCATGGTCGATATGGGCGATGATGCAGAAGTTGCGGAGCACAGCGGGGTCGGTCTGGCCAGGCTGAATGCGCACCGGGGTCCGTTTCAACAGATTGATGACGATCATACGGCTGGCATGCCAGCCGTCTTCCATGGTGACATGTCCGGGTGATTGCCCGGACCAGAGCACGGCGCGGCCTGCGGTTCCTCGCTACGGTGGCGGCCCTGCTCCTTGCGCTTCCCGGGGTGGCCGTGGCCACCCTCACCCTGCAGTTTACCGGGACCCCGGCCCGCTGGGCCAAGACCACCGGTCACGACGCCCTCTGGCTCGGCCACGCCTGGGTCGACGGCCGCAAGACGGCCGAGGACGTGCGGGCGCTCGCCGGCAGGCTCCGCAGGACCGGCATCAAGGACGTGTACGTCCACTCCGGCCCGTTCGACGGTGACGGGACGCTCCCGGCCTCCAAGCACCCGAAGGCGGCCGACTTCCTCAAATGGTGGCGCCAGGAGTCGCCCAAGGTCAGGGTGTCGGCCTGGCTGGGACAGAAGGTCGACGGCGTCCTGGACCTCGACGACGCCGCCACCAGGCAGCGCGTGCTGGACGGCACGCGGGCGATCATGGCCCTCGGTTTCGACGGCGTCCACTACAACTTCGAGCCGATCGGCGACGGAGACACCGAGTTCCTCGACCTGCTGACCAGGACCCGCCCGATCGTGGGCGACGGCCTGCTGTCCACCTCGACCCCGCAGATCGAGCCGTTCCCGCTCGTCCGCCCGGCCGCGCGGGCCGTCACGGGCCGCGACAAGTACTGGTCCCCCGACTACTTCGGGCAGGTGGCCAGGCTCGTCGACCAGGTGGCGATCATGACCTACGACTCCTACCTCCCCTACCCGGCCGTCTACGGCGGCTACGTCGTCCGGCAGACCTCGCTGGCACTGGGGCTCGTCCCCGCGGACAGGACGCTGCTGATCGGCGCCCCGGCCTACCACGACCACGGCGTCGCCTGGGCCGACGCCGCCGAGAGCGTCGAGAAGGCGGCCAGGGGCGCCCGGCTGGGGCTGACCGCGCACGGGAAGCCGCGCGAGCGGTTCGGGCTGGCGCTCTACGTGGACTTCGCGGCCACCAAGGAGGACTGGTCGGAGTACGACAGGTTCTGGTTCAGACCGTAAGGATCATGGAGATCGTGGTCCGAGCCGCCATGACCACACGCTAAACTGATCAGGCATCCTTCTGCCTGGCCTGTCGATTTGAGCGGCGACCTCGGCAGTTGGTAGCCTAGTCAACTGCGTGTGGCGCGCCCTCTCTGCCCGCGCGCCCCATCCGACGACATTCACCGAGGCTTCTTCGTGGCGAACATCAAGTCCCAGATCAAGCGCAACCGGCAGAACGAGAAGGCCCGGCTGCGTAACAAGGCTGTCAAGTCTTCCCTGAAGACGGCCATCCGCAAGTTCCGCGAGGCCGCCGACCAGGGCAACATCGACGAGGCGGTCACGCTTCAGCGCGCCGCCGCCCGCCAGCTGGACAAGGCCGCCAGCAAGGGCGTCATCCACAAGAACCAGGCCGCCAACCGCAAGTCGGCGATCGCCCAGCGCGCCGCCGCCCTGTCGACGGCCGCCAAGTAGTTCCAGGATCCGCGGACGCCGCACCCCGCCCGGGGTGTGGCGTTTTTGCGTTCCCGCGAGAACTCGGTTCCCGCGCAGGGACGACGCCTAGCGTCCGGTGCGGTTGGCGACCACGGTCTGGATCATGTGCTCCAGCGCGTACGCGGGGTCGGCACCGCCGCCCTTCACCTGCGCGTCGGCGGTGGTGGCGGCCTGGATCGCGCGGGCGAGCCCTTCCGGCCCCCAGCCGTTCAGCTGCCGCTGGACCCGCTCGATCTTCCAGGGCGGCATGCCGAGGCGACCGGCGAGCTGGGCGCCCCGGAGGTTGCGGGGGGCGCCTCCCACCTTCGCCAGCGAACGCAGCCCCCCGGCGAGCGCGCTCACCAGCAGCACCGGGGCCGTCCCGGTCGACAGCGCCCAGCGCAGCTGCTCCAGGGCGTCGCCCAGGCGTCCCTCGACCGCCGAGTCGGCCACGGTGAACCCGCTGACCTCGGCCCTGCCCCGGTGGTAGCGGGCGACGGCGGCCTCGTCGATCGTCTTGCCGGGGGTGTCGAAGGCGAGCTGGCTACAGGCGGCGGCGAGCTCGCGCAGGTCGTTGCCGACCGCGTCGAGGAGCGCGGCGGCGGCGTCGGCCCCGATCGTGCGCCCGGCCCGCTTCAGCTCCGCCTTGACGAACGCCAGCCGCTCGGCCGGCTTGGTCATCTTGGTGACCGGAACCACCCGGGCCCCGGCCTTCTTGACCCCGTCGACCAGCGCCTTCCCCTTGACCCCGCCGGGGTGGACGAGGACCAGCACGGTCTCCTCGGCCGGGCGGGCCGCATAGGAGACGACCTCGGTGACGACGTCCTTGACGAGGTCCTGGGCCGAGCGGATGACCACCACGGACCTGTCGCCGAACAGCGAGGGCGACGTCATCCGGGTCAGCTCTCCGGGCTCCACCTTGGCGCCGGGCAGGTCGTGCACCTCGGCGGTCGGATCGGCCGCGCGGGCCGCCGAGGTCACCTCGGCGACCGCGCGGTCGGCCAGCAGTTCCTCGTCGCCGAGTATCAGGATCACGGGTGCCGGATCGGTTGCCGCCATGTCGAGCAGCATGCCATGTATTCGTGGCGACCGGTCATCGCGTCAAGCCGTTCGCAATCGGAATGCAGGTGTCCCGGGGCAACCTGAGAACACCGAAGGAGGTGAGAACGATGACAAACTCCACTGTTCGCCGCCACGCCTGCCCCCGCTGCGGAACGACCCTCGACGAGGGCCCGATCATGTACCGCTGCGCGCGCTGCAGCAGGTCGGTCTACGCCGCCGACGTGGACACCGAGTTCCGCCGCCCGGCCGGGCCCCGGGCCTGATCCGCACTCCCCCGCCCGGCCGGGCCCGGATCTGATCCGCACTCCACCGCCGGGCCGCACCGGGGCCCGACCCGCACCACCCCGGCCAGGCGCCCCGCCGCCCCGGCCAGGCGCCCCGGCCAGAAACCCTCGCCCTGGCCAGGGCTCCTTCGCTCGGATTCGAAGACCATGACGGCCGGGGCCCCTTCCGCTCAGCCTCGAAGACCGCGCCGGCCGGCGCCGATCAGGCGCTCGCCGGTGTCTCCTTCCAGGCGTCGGCCCATCCGCCCTGCACCATGGTCTGGAAGACCCACTGACCGCCCGACTTCACCAGCAGGTCCGCGTAGCGCATTCCGTGCGTCTCACCGTTCATCGTCACCGTCGCATCGGTGATCACGACGACCAGGTTCGCGGTCAGGAAGTGGGGCGTGCGGACCGACCGCATCTCGAGGTCGCCCTGCTCTCCCCCTCCCATCACCTCGGCCATCGTGCTCGTGAACCGCTCTCTCGTCCACCGAGCGGCCAGGCCGTCACCGTCGGGGCCGTCGGTCACCACGTTGAGCGGGAACATCGCCATGTCCGCCATCCGCTCGACGTCGACCTTGGCACTGTGCGCGTCGTACACGGCGAACCACGCCTCGACGCTCTCCCGGTCTTCGGTGGTCGGGGTGTAGGCACCGCCGCCGAACGGGGATTGCTGGGTTTCCGCCATCGTCTGCTCCTTCGTCGAGAACGCCCCGCCGGACCTTTGCGTCCGCTACCGCTCCGCAAGGCGGCGTCCGGTGACACGCCATGAATCGTACGACATACCGTACATCGTACGGATAGGCTGTCAAACGGTTCGCCGCGTGATCGGCGGCCGATGACGCGCGTCCTCACGGCACCGGCGGGGACGGCGGGCTCAGAAGCCCTCACGGGAGCAGGAAGAACCGCAGGAGCCAAGGGAGCCGAGGGAGCCGGAGGACCCGGAGCCGCCCCCAGGGCTCGGGCCCCTGCCGGGTGAGCCTCCCGGCCTCGGGCGACGACGGCCAGCGCCCCGTCGCGGACCACCACCGCCAGATCTCCCGACAGGTCCGTCCGGTAGACGCGCATGCCGAGCCGGAGCAGCGCGGCCAGCGTCGAGGGGGCCGGATGTCCGTAGTCGTTGCCCTCCCCCACGCTGATCAGCGCGGCACGGGCCCCGGCTGCGGCGAAGAAGGCGGGGTCGTACCTGCCCGACCCGTGGTGCGGGACCTTGAAGATCTCGGCGGGCGGCAGGCCGCGCCGGAGCAGCTCCGCCTGGGCCTCGGTCTCGATGTCACCGCTGAGCAGGGCCGCCCCCGCGGCCCAGCGGACGTACACCACGACGCTCGCGTTGTTGACGGCCGATCCCTCTCCCCCGCCGGGCGAGGCCCCCTCGACGGCCGGGCCGATGACGGTGAGCTCGGAGGGCCCGAACCGCCAGCTCGCGCCCGGCCGGGCCGCCCACTCCGGCACGCGGCGACGGGCGAGCCCGTCGCTCAATCTCGTCTCCTCCCCCTCCGCGGTACCGTGCGGGGTCACCACCACCGCCCCCACCCGACGTCCGCGGAAGACGCCGTCGAGCCCTCCCACGTGATCGAGGTGCGGATGGGTGAGGATCACCAGGGGCACCTGCTCGACCCCCATGGAACGAAGGCAGCGGTCCATTCCCACCGCGTCGGGCCCCGCGTCCACCACCACGGCCCGCCCGGGCCCGGCGGCCACCAGCAGGGCGTCCCCCTGACCGACGTCGCAGGCCACCAGCAACCAGTCACGAGGCGGCCAGGGTGCCACGATCGGCGTGACCACGGTCACGGTGAGGACCAGCCCGGTGACGGCCGCGAGGGCGATCCGGCGGGACCTCCTGCCCCGGAGGACCGGTACGGCGAGCGGGACGGCGACCGCCAGCAGGAGCAGCCCGGTGATCCCGCCCGGCCACGGGATCGCGCCCAGCGGGAGGGCGGCGGCGCGCTCCGCCACCTCGATGATCCATCCGGTGGCGAGCCCGGCGGGCCGCACCAGCAACCTGGCCGTCTCCAGGTGCAGGGGGGCGACCAGCGCGACCACGAAGCCGATCAGGGTGGCCGGGGCGACGGCGGGACCGGCGAGCAGGTTGGCCGGCACGGCAACCGGCGAGAGCTGCCCCGACATCAGGACCAGCACGGGGGTGACGGCCACCTGCGCCGCCGCGGCCACCGCGGTCGCCTCGGCGAGCCATCGGGGCATTCGGGCCGAGAGCCGGTCACGCCAGCGCGGTGCCAGGACCAGGATGCCCGCCGTTGCGAGGACCGACAGGGCGAAGCCGTAGGACCGGGCCAGATCGGGCACGAAGAAGACCAGGGCGAGGACCGTCGCCGACAGGGCGGCGACACCGTCGCGGGAACGTCCCGTCCCCAGGGCGACGGCGGCGACCCCGCCCATCAGGAGCGCCCTGAGCACGCTGGGCGAGGGCCGGGCGACGACCGCGAAGGCGACCATGGCCGTCAGCGCCAGCACCGCCCGCGCCGCGAGGGGCAGCCCGGCGACCCTGGCCAGCGCGACCGCCGCACCGGCCACGACGGCGAGGTTCGCCCCGGAGACGGCCAGCAGGTGGCTGAGGCCGGCCGTCCTGAAGTCGGCCTTGACCTGCTCCTCCATCCGGGACACGTCACCGACCACCAGACCGGGCAGCAGCCCTCGCTGCGCCGGTGGCAGCACGTCGGCCGCCTCCCGCAGCCCCGCCCTGAGCGCCCCGGCGGCGCGCTGCTCCCACGACGGCCCGGCCAAAGTGCGTGGCGCCCCCCTGACCAGCACCACCGCGGCGAGCAGCTCTCCGGGATCGGCCGGGGCGAAGCGCCCCCTGAGTTCGACCCGCTGACCGGGCAGCAGCGACCGCCATTCGGCGCCGGAGACGAACAGCAGCACCGAGGCCCTCAGCCTCACCCTGCGTTCACCCGTCCCGACCGCCTCGACCCGGGCCGGCACCACGAAGCTCTCCCGCCGGAACGGGCCCGCGGCCCTGGGCAGCTCCCGGGGGTCGTCGGTCGTCACCACCTCCGCGACGGCCGACGCGTGCCGCCCGGCGAGCTCGGCCACCGGCCCCGTACCGGCCGCGTGCACCCGGAAGGCCACCGATCCCGCCACCGCGGCCGCGCATCCCAGGACCGCGATCAGCGCGTTCCGCGAGCCCGCCGTCCTGCCGGTTCGGGTCAGGACGGCCACGGCCAGGGCTCCCCCGGCCAGCAGAACCGCCACCGCGGCTCCGGCCGAGGCCGAAAGGCCCAGCAGGACGAGGGCGATCCCCCAGGAGGCCGCGGCGGGCAGGACCAGGTGCACGCCGTACGGAAAGCACGTTCGCCCCTCGCCCGATCCCCCGGCGGTGGCGGTGGTCGGGGTGGTCGCGCCCGTCGCGGCGGCCATGGCGGTCGCGGACCAGGACTCCGGCCGAGGCGCCGACCGAGGGACGAGCCGGAGAACGAGCCGGAGCGTCGACCGGGGTACCAACGCGGGTACCGACCGGAGCAGGGCCGCCGTACGGGATCGGCGGCTCATACCCGGACCCTGTCCCGCATCTCCGCGTACTTGCGGTCGCCGATGCCGCTCACGTCGCGGAGCTCCTCGACGGTCCGGAAGCCCCCGTGGGCGTCCCGGTACTCGGTGATGCGCCGGGCGAGCACCTCGCCCACACCCGGCAGCAGCTCGAGCTGCTCGGGCGTGGCCGCGTTCAGGTCGATCACGGCGGAGGAGGGGTCCATCGGGGTCGCGGGAGGCGGCCCGGTCACCGGGGCCGCGGGGCCGGGGGCGCCGACGACGATCTGCTCGCCGTCCACGAGCCTGCGCGCCAGGTTGAGCGAGCCCGTGGTCGCCGACCCGCGGACGCCTCCGGCCTCCCGGACCGCGTCGGCGACCCGGGAGCCGGCGGGCAGTGTGATCACACCGGGACGGCGGACCTTGCCGGTCACGTGGACGGTCAGCTCCGCGACCGGGGCGGACGGTGCCCGCGGCGCGGTGGGGGGCCGCAGCGGGGCGCCCGAGACCGGCACCGGTGGCGCCAGGGGTTCGGGCGCCGGCCGGGACCACCAGGCATGGACACCGCCCGCGAGGGCGGCCACCGCCGCGACGAGGAGCAGCAATCGCAACCCCGCCCGGCCGGGACCGAGTGCCGGCGCCTGGGTGGCGACGGCCTTCCTGAGCGCTTCGAAGGAGGGCGGGACGGGTGCCCAGCTCGTCCGGGCCGCGGGCGGGATCTCGGGAGCGGGCCGGGACGCGTCCGCCCTGAGTGCCGTCCCGCTCGCGAGGGGCTGCCTGTCAGGGACGTCCTCGTACGGCATCCGGCGTGAGGGACCGGGGCCGGGCGGAACGGCCGGCCGGGAGAACGGCTCGACCGGCCGGAAGGGCGGGGACGGCTCGGCGCGCGGAGCCGGTTGAAGCCGATCGACCGGCCGGGGCGGAGTGGACGAGGGGTCGGGGATGTGGCGTGGGAGAGCGGGGCCGGGTGATCCCCGTCCCGTCAGTGTCCGCAGCCGCGACTCGGCCCGGGACCGCTCGATGTTCTGGCCTGTGGTCCGCACCCGCAGGACGCTACGGCGACGGTGCGGGAGGCCGCCGTACCGAACTGAATTCTGTGGATAACCGGCGAACGGCCTCGGGACGACGGGGCAGGCCGGCAGAGTCGACGGCCCGATGCCGCCGACGGGGACCGGTACGGGGAGCAGGACGGCGAGGTCTGCGGCAGGGACCGGGACGAGGCCCGGGACCGGACCGGGTCGTGGGCCAGGGCAGGGGCCGGGGCAGAGACCAAGGCGCGGAGCAGGGCAGGGACCAGGACGGGAGCCAGGACCGGGACTAAGACGGCGAGACGGTGATGCCGAGCATGCCGGGGCCCACGTGGGCGCCGATGACCGGCCCGACCTCGACGACGGTGAGGCCGGTCAGGGCGGGCAGGCGGCGGGACAGGCGCGCGGCCAGCGTCTCGGCCCGGGACGCGGCGCCGAGGTGCTGGACGGCGATCGCCACCGGGGCGTCACCGGCCGCCGCGGCCGCCAGGTCCTCGAGGCGGCCGATGGCGCGGGCCGAGGTACGGACCTTCTCCAGGGGGACGATCGTGCCGTCGGAGATGTGCAGGATCGGCTTGATCATCAGCGCCGACCCCAGGAGCGTGGCCGCCGCCCCGATCCGGCCTCCCCTGCGCAGGTGTTCCAGGGTGTCGACGTAGAAGAAGCTGCGGGCCGACTCCGCGGTGCGGCGGGCGACGTCCACGACCTCCTGGCGTGTCGCGCCCGCGGCGGCGGCACCGGCCGCGGCCAGTACGGGGAACCCCAGGCCCATGGCGATGGAGCGGCTGTCGACGACGTCGACCGGGATCGGGGAGTCCTCGGCCGCGGCGCGGGCGGCCTCGGCCGTACCCGACATCTCCGCCGAGAGGTGGACGGAGACGACGGCGGTCGCCCCCCGGGCCGCCGCCTCGCCGTAGGCCTCCGCGAAGCGGTGCGGCGCGGGCCTGGAGGTCGTCACCGGCACCCACTGGCCGAGCGCCTCGGCCACGCTCACGCCGTCGATCTGCGCCATGTCGTCGAACGGCCTGCCGCCCACCACCACCTGCAGGGGCACCACCGTGATCCCCAGGCGGGAGGTCTCCTGGCTCGGGAGGTAGGCGGTGGAATCCGTGACGATGGCGACAGATGGTGACATGTCCCGACGTTACCGGGAAGCGGTCACGCCGGGGAGAACGGGGGCCGGGTGCGGCCCCCGGGGCGGGGAAGGGAGGACTACTGGACGGGGATGCCGCCGCGCCAGACCTTGCGGGGCTTGAGACCGAAGGCCCAGGCGAAGGCGCCCTCGTGGTCGGCGTCCCACTGGACGATGTCGGCCAGGCGGCCGGGGGCGAGGACACCGCGGTCCGGGGCGCCGAGGACGGTGGCGCCTCCGAGCGTCGCGGCGCGCAGGGCGTCGCCGACGCTCATGCCGAAGGCCGCCACGGCGAGGCTGATGACCAGCGACATCGAGGTGATGCCGCAGTGGCCCGGGTTGTGGTCGCTGCCCAGGGCCACGGTGACCCCCTGGGCGAGCATCCGGCGGACCGGGGGCAGGCTGCCACGCTGCAGGGCCGTTCCCGGGCACACCACGGCGGGGACGCCGTAGCGGGCCAGCATGGCGATGTCCTCGTCGGTGGTGTGGTGGAGCAGGTCGGCGGAGGCGCAGCCGAGCTCCGCCGCGAGCTGCACGGCACCCCGGCGGGAGTAGGCACCGGCGTGCACGCGGGGCAGCAGTCCGACGTTGCGCCCGGAGGCCAGGACCCAGCGGGCCTCCTCGGCGGTGAAGTGGCCCTCGTCGCAGTAGACGTCGACGCCGTTGGCACCGGCCGCGGCGGCGTCGGCGCACCAGGCGCCCACGGCCTCGACGTAGTCGCGCTGGCGTCCGAAGTACTCGGGCGGGACGACGTGCGCGGCCATGAAGGTCACGTGCACCCGCGGCATCATCGGCTCCTTCTCCAGCTCGCGCAGGAGCCGGACGTCGGCCAGCTCTCCGTCGCGGGTGAGGTGGTAGCCGGTCTTGGCCTCGACGGTGGTGGTGCCGTTGAGCAGCCATTCGCGGAGCCGCTCGCGGACGCCGTTGCAGAGCGTCCAGGGGTCGGTCCCCCGGGTGACCGTGACGGTGGAACCGATGCCGCCGCCCGCCGCGGTGATCGCGGAGGGGGTGGAACCACCGGAGCGCATCGCCATCTCGGCGTAGCGGTTGCCCGCGTAGACCGGGTGGGTGTGCGCGTCGATCAGGCCCGGGGTGACCAGGGCGCCGCCCAGGTTCTCGACGTGGTCGACGTCGACGATGTCGTCGACGACACCGGGCACGCTCTGCGGAAGCTCCGCGGCGCGGCCGATCCAGGCGATCCGGTCGTTGTGCACCAGGATCGCCGCGTTGCTGAACACATCGTTCCCGGTCCAGAGCCGGCCGATGTTGGTCAGAAGGCGGACGGTCATCGCATCACCGCCTTGTCTTCGGGGGAGGACACCCGGTGCTGGGCCGCACCCGGGCGGGGCCGACCACCCCGGACGCTGCCGGGCACCGTACCCTTCGAGCCCGCTGTGAATCCGGACGGCATCGGGGGTCTCCTGCTCTCATCCGCATACCTTGTGGTGCGGCGACAGTATCGCCAGGATCATGATCGGGCGATTTCAGTTCAGTTACGTTATTTCACAAGTCAGCCCGCTGTACAGGCTAATTGGGAAGAACGCCACCTCGCCGCGACCGCGCCTCACCCGCGAGCATGGCGACCGGACCCGGCGTCGAGCACCTTTCCACAGCTCAGACTACTTCCTGATCCTGCGTAACAGTAGTCACCGGAGCAACTTGCGTCATAACATCTCGCGGGATTTGCCTTATGGTAGCAATCCAGACCTGAGCCGACCACTGTCGCCTTTGCGAAGTTTGTACGTTTTACGGCTCCACAGTGCAGCCCAGATCCCCCCTCCGGCGCAAGTTCGGCCGTTGAAACGCCCGCGCCGATCCCCCTAGGCTGGGTGTCGCCGCGAGGGTCCGGCCGGCCCCTCCGCACCGCCCCGGAGGCGGCCGGACCAGTACGGGACGAGGACGCCGGGCGGCACCGATGCGCCGCGGATGTGATACGGGCCCGGCGAAGGTCCGAGCCCCCCTCCCGGCCCCTCCGGAGGCGACCATGCACGGAACGCTCCCTGTAGCCTTCGAACGAGTTGTCTACAGGTACCCAGGCAGGGAGTTGTCGTGTCCGTCCCCGCGGACGCCGGACGGCGTCGCATCGAAGAACTTTTCCAGGAGCACCAGGAGCGCGTCTTCACGCGCTGGCTCGAGATCGCCGGTTCGTCGATGGGGAGCCAGGCGGATCGCGGTGAACTGACCGACCAGCTCCGCGAGCTCTACGAGGCGGTGCGTCGTTCGTTCGCGGACTCGGGCGACCTCAGCGACCTGCGCGGCCTGCTGGCCGAACTCTCCCGTACGCGCGCCCGTCAGGGGTTCACCCCGACCGAGACCGCGGTCATGGTGTTCGGCCTCAAGGAGGCGCTCTACGAGAGCGTCGAGGAGGACGGCTCCCCCGAGAGCATGCGAGGTTTCATCTGGTTCTCCCGGGTAATCGACGACCTCGGGCTCTTCACCATGGAGAGCTACGCGTCGGCCAGGGAGAAGATCATCATCGACCAGGCGGAGCAGCTGCTGGAGCTCTCCACCCCGGTGGTCAAACTGTGGGAGGGCATCGTCGCGGTGCCGCTGGTCGGCACGCTCGACTCGGCCAGGACCCAGGTCGTCATGGAGAAGCTGCTGCAGACGCTCGTCGACACCGGTTCCGAGCACGCGGTGATCGACATCACCGGCGTGCCCGCCGTGGACACCGAGGTCGCCCAGCACCTGCTCAAGACCGTGGTCGCGGCCCGGCTGATGGGCGCCGAGTGCGTCATCTCCGGCATCCGCCCCCAGATCGCCCACACCATCGTCACGCTGGGGATCGAGTTCGGCGACATCGTGACCAAGGCCACCCTCGCCGACGCGCTGGCCCACACGCTGCGCGCGAGCGGCGTCACGTTCGCCAAGAAGGGCGGCACGGCCCGCATCGCCGTACGGACGGTGGAGGACTGATGGACCGCGTTCCCGTTCTCAAGCTCGGCGACATCCTGATCGTCTCCATCCAGATCGACCTGCAGGACATGAGCGTGCTCGCGCTCCAGGAGGACCTGTCGCAGAAGGTCGTCGAGACCGGCGCGCGCGGAGTGATCATCGACATCACCGCCGTGGAGATCGTCGACTCCTTCATCGGCAGGATGCTGGCCACGATCGCGGCGATCTCCCGGATGCTCGACGCCGAGACGATCGTCGTGGGCATGCGGCCGGCGGTGGCGATCACCCTCGTCGAGCTCGGCCTCTCCCTCGGCGGGGTGCGTACCGCGCTGAACCTGGAGAAGGGTGTCGCCCTGCTGAACCAGATCGAGGGCTCCAAGACCGCGGCGGCCTCCCTGTGACGAGCGCGGAGAACCTCCCCATCAACGTCAACGGCGACGTCGTGCTGGTCCGCCAGCACGTCAGGACCGTCGCCGTGAAGGTGGGGCTCTCGCTGGTCGACCAGACCAAGGTGGTGACCGCGGCCAGCGAGCTGGCCCGCAACGCCCTCGTCTACGCCGGGGGCGGCCAGGTACGGGTCGAGGTCGTCCACAAGGGGATGCGCCAGGGGCTGCGGATGATCTTCAGTGACAACGGGCCCGGCATCCCGGACGTCGAGCAGGCGCTGACCGACGGCTGGACCACCGGTGGCGGACTGGGCCTGGGCCTGAGCGGATCGCGCCGCCTGATGGACGAGTTCGAGCTGGAATCGGCTCCCGGCGAGGGCACGTTGATCACGGTGACGAAATGGGCACGCTGATCCGTTCGCGGCACGACGTCTGGGTCCGGGCCGAGGACGCCAGCGCGATCGGCGCGCTCCGCCGCAGCGCGGTGGCGCTCGCCGAGAGCAGGGGGTTCGGCGAGGAGGACACCGGGCGGGTGGCGGTCGCGGTCAGCGAGGCCGCCTCCAACCTGGTCAAGCACGCCGTCGAGGGGGTCATGCTGGTGCGCCCGCACCTGGAGCTGGACTCGGCGGTCGAGGTCCTGGCGATCGACCGCGGGCCCGGTATGCGCGACGTCTCGCGGGCCCTGCGCGACGGCTACTCCACGACGGGCACCCTGGGCATCGGGCTGGGCGGCATCGCCCGGATGGCCAGCGGGTACGAGGTGCACTCCATGCTCGGCCGCGGCACCGTGCTCGGCATGTACTTCACCGCCCAGGGCGCCGCGCAGCCCCCGTCCCGGGTGAGCGGCCTGACCCGCCCGATCGGCGAGGAGACCGTCTGCGGCGACGCCTTCGTGATCACCGAGGAGGGACCGGTGACGACCGTGATGCTCTGCGACGGCCTCGGTCACGGCCCCGCGGCCGCCCAGGCCTCCGCCGAGGCGGTACGGCTCTTCCTGCTGCACTCCGCCCTGCCCCCGGTCACCGTCCTGGAACGCATCCACCTCGGCCTCGGCCACACCAGGGGCGGCGCGGTCGCCGTGGCCCGCGTCGACGGGGCCGCGGGCACGGTGAGCTTCGCCGGCCTGGGCAACGTCTCCGCGTGGATCGTCCACGGCGACGGCCGGCAGGGCATGATCTCGGTGCCGGGCATCGCCGGTCACAAGGCCAGGACGCTGCGCCAGTACGAGTACCCCGTGCCCGGCCGCGCGGTGGTCGTGCTGCACTCCGACGGCCTGTCCGAGCGCTGGGACATCACCTCCCTTCCCGGACTGGTCACACGGTTGCCCTCCGTCGTGGCGGGAACGCTGCTGCGCGAGGCCGGGACCCGCAGGGACGACGCCTGCGTGGTCGCCGTCAGGCCCGGCGTATGAACGGGGACGAGTTGATACGCATCCTTGTCAAGGACGATCAGGACGTCTTCGCCATGCGCAAGCTCGGCCGCGAGGTGGCCGAGAGCGTCGGCCTGGAGGCCCAGGACCAGATCCGGGTGGCCACCGCGCTGAGCGAGATCGGCAGGGAGCTGCTGGAGGCCGGTACCGGAGCCTCCTTCGCCTTCCGGCTGGGACAGGACGCCCTGACCGTCACGATCGAGTTCTCCGCCACCGCCGAGTTCCGTCCCGCCGACGGCGTCACCCTCGCGGGGCGCCTGGTCGACCTCATCGAGCTCGACCCGGCCCAGGGAAGGATAAGCATGGTCAAGCGGCTTCCCCAGGGCCGCAAGCCGAAGCGGTCTGTGGAGGAGATACGCGCCGGCCTCGCCACCGGGACGCCCACCACGGCCCTGGAGGAGCTGCGCCGGCAGAACCGCGAGCTCGCCGAGACCCTGCAGGAGGTGCTGCAGCTCAACACCGAGCTGCAGGAGACCAACCAGGGCGTGCTGGCGCTGTACAACCAGCTATCGGAGGAGCTGGAGGAGACCAACCGCGGCGTCGTGGCGCTGTACGCCGAGCTGGACGAGAAGTCCGCCCAGCTGCGGGCCGCGGGCGAGGCGAAGAACAGGTTCTGGGCCACGGTCAGCCACGAGCTGCGCACCCCGCTCAACTCGATCATCGGCCTGGTCCGCCTGCTGGTGGGCCCCGGCGGGGAGCCCCTGGCCGAGGAGCAGCTCCACCAGATCGGCCTGATCGGCTCCTCGGCGCAGACCCTGCTGGCGCTGGTCAGCGAGCTGCTCGACATGGCCAAGGCCGAGGCCGGCAGGCTCGTCCCCCAGCCGTCCCTGGTCGACCTGATGGCGCTGGCCGAGCGGCTGCGGATGACCCTGCACCCCACCACCGGCAACGACGCGGTGGAGCTCACCGTGGAGGTCTCGCGGGCGCCCCGGGAGATGCTGGTGGACGAGGTGATGCTCACCCGCATCCTGCGCAACCTGCTCTCCAACGCGCTGAAGTTCACCGAACGGGGCGAGGTCAGGCTGGAGGCCGTGCTCGACGCCACCACCCACAACGTGGTCTTCACCGTGACCGACACCGGGATCGGCGTGCCCGAGGAGCACCTGGAGCGCATCTTCGAGGAGTTCTTCCAGGTCCCCGGGCCGATCCAGGTGCGCAGCAAGGGCACCGGGCTGGGCCTGCCGTACGCCCGGCGGCTGGCCGAGGCGCTCGGCGGCACGCTGCACCTGACCAGCGTCCCCGGTTCCGGGACCACGGCCACGCTCAGGCTGCCCTACCGGCACGGCGGCACGCCCGTGGTCGGCCGGGTGCTCGTCGTGGACGACGACGAGGAGTTCCGCGCCACGGTGCGGCGGATGCTCACCGGCGTCGCCGAGCACATCGACGAGGCCGCCGACGGGCTGGCGGCCCTGGAGGTGATGGCCGAGCACCCGCCCGACCTCGCGCTGGTCGACCTGCTGATGCCCCGGCTGGACGGCAGCGCGCTGATGGCGCGGATGTGCGACGACGAGCGGCTGAGCGAGGTGCCGGTCATCATCGTGACCGTCGCCACGTCGTACCAGGTGCCCGAGGGGACGCGCATGGTGGTCTCCAAGCAGGGGCTCCGCCGTGACATCCTGCTGGAGGCGATCGAGAGCGTTCTGGGGCGGGCCGGTGGCTGAGGACGGGGCGACGGTGCTGGTCGTGGACGACACGCCGACCAAGCTGTACATCCTGTCCAGCTGGCTGCGCCGTTCGGGGCACCGGGTCGTGCAGGCGACCGGCGGCATGGAGGCGCTCGTCAAGGTCAGGGAGCTCCAGCCGGACCTGGTCGTGCTGGACGTGCGGCTCCCCGACATCAGCGGGTACGAGGTCTGCGAGCAGATCAAGGCGGACGCGTCCACCTCGTCGATACCGGTCATCCAGATCTCCGGGGCGGCGATCACCGCCGCCGACCGGGCCCAGGGGCTCGAACGCGGCGCCGACGCCTACCTGGCCGAACCGGTCGAGCCGGACGAGTTCGCCGCCACGGTCGCGGCGACGCTGCGCTACTACCGCGCCCGCAAGCGCGCCGAGACGATGGCCGAGCGGCTGGCCGCCCTCACCGAGGTGACGCTCTCGATGAACTCCGCCGAGACGTTCGACGAGCTGCTGACCACGGCCGTCGAGGGGACCGCCCGCATCCTGGGGCGGCAGGCGGGCACGCTCGCCCTGCCGCCGGACGGCCGGACCCGCAGGTTCGCCGCCCTGCCCCCGGACGGCCGCGTCGTGACGAAGGTCGCGGCACCGGACACGCTGTCCCGGCTGAGCGCGATGTCCCTGGGCAACGCCGCGGGGACCGAGGTCTTCACCGTCCCCGCCGACGAGTGGCTGGAGCTGATGCCGGACGCGAGGATCGGCGGCGACGTCTCGGCCGTGGTGTGCCGGACCAAGCTGGGCAGGCCGCCGGTCTACCTGGGCGCGGAGGGGGTGCCGCCGCTGGACTCCGACGAGGCCAACGTGCTGCGCCAGCTCGGCCAGGCCCTCGCCCTGGCCGTGGACGCGCTGCGGGCCTACGCCGAGGAGCACGCCATCGCCCTCACCCTGCAGCGGAGCCTGCTGCCGGCCCGCATCCCCGAGATCGGCGGGCTCGCCATCGGCTGGCGCTACCAGCCCGCGGTCGACAACGTCGAGGTGGGCGGTGACTTCTACGAGGTCCTGCGGATGGGCCACCGGGTGCTCATCGCCATCGGCGACGTCCAGGGGCACTCCCTGCTGGCCGCCACCGTCATGGCGGAGCTGCGCCACGCGCTGCGCGCCTCGGTCATCGGCACCTCGGACCTGGGCGCGTCGATGGCGCTGCTCAACGAGGTGCTGCGGCGCTACCACCCCGGCATGACCGCCACGGTGTGCCTGCTCCTGCTCGACCCGGCGACCGGGGAGATGGAGATCTCCAACGCCGGTCACATCCCGCCCCTGTTCATCGACGGCGGCCGTGCCCACTACCACCGCCTGGGCAACCTGCTGCTGGGCGTGGCCCAGGAGACCTACCGGGTCGACCGGGTCCGGGTGCCCGCGGGCGGCTCGGTGCTGATGTTCACCGACGGGCTCATCGAGGACCGCGACAAGCTGCTCGACGAGAGCCTGGAGATCGTACGAAGGCTGGCAGAAGACCTCCAGGAGGACCTGGAGGTCTTCTGCGACCGCCTGATCGAGCGCTTCGGCGCCCGGGAGGACGACGTGGCGCTGGTGATGTTCCAGCGCGTCGTTTGATGTCGGAACAGGTTCCGGCATCGGTCCGCGCGGTGGTGCGGTGAGGCACGGCGAAGGCCGGCCGTAAGGCCGCACCCGGCCTGCCGACGGCATCGGACCCGCCGCCGATCACCGGGCGCGGCCCGCTGCGCCGGCACGCCGGGGACACGCGGCCCCCGGCGCGGTCAGGCGACGGTCTCCACCGGCTTGGCGATCTTCTCCAGCTCGGCGAAGAGGCCGGGCAGCACCCTGGCGTGCAGGACGGTGCCGTCCCCGGTGTGCTGGACGTCGAGCACCTCGCCCTCCTGGTGCGCCCGGGAGATCAGGTCGCCGCGGTCGTAGGGCACCAGCAGCGTGACCTCCTGGTCGAACCTGGGCAGCTCGCGCTCGATCACGGCCCGCAGCTCCTCGATCCCGGCGCCGGTGCGCGCCGAGACCACCACGGTGTGCTTCTCCCGCGCGGTCAGCCGGGCCAGCACCACCGGGTCGGCGGCGTCGGCCTTGTTGATGACCACGATCTCCGGGATGTCGCCCGCGCCCTCGATGTCACCGACCACCTCGCGTACCGCGGCGAGCTGCGACTCGGGGTCGGGGTGCGAGCCGTCGACCACGTGCAGGATCAGGTCGGCGTCGCCGACCTCCTCCAGGGTCGAGCGGAACGCCTCCACGAGCTGGTGCGGCAGGTGCCGGACGAATCCGACGGTGTCGGCCAGCGTGAACAGGCGGCCGTCGGGCGTGTGCGCCCGGCGGACCGTCGGGTCCAGGGTGGCGAACAGGGCGTCCTCCACCAGCACCCCGGCGCCGGTCAGCCGGTTCAGCAGCGAGGACTTCCCGGCGTTGGTGTACCCGGCGATGGCCACGGCCGGGACCTCGCGCTGTGTGCGCCTCGACCGCTTGGTCTCGCGGGCGGTGGTCATGCCGCCGATCTGGCGGCGCAGCTTGGCCATCCGCTCGCGGATCCGCCGGCGGTCCAGCTCGATCTTGGTCTCACCGGGACCACGACCGCCCATGCCGACGCCGCCGGCCGCACGGCCGCCGACCTGACGGGACAGGTTGCCACCCCAGCCCCGCAGGCGCGGCAGCAGGTAGTTGAGCTGCGCGAGCTCGACCTGCGCCTTGCCCTCGCGGCTCTTGGCGTGCTGGGCGAAGATGTCGAGGATCAGCATGGTCCGGTCGATGACCTTGACCTTGACGATCTCCTCGAGCTGACGGAGCTGGCCGGGGCTCAGCTCCCCGTCGCACACCACCGTGTCGGCGCCGGTGGCGGAGACGATGTCGGCAAGTTCCTGGGCCTTGCCGGAACCGATGTAGGTCGCAGTGTCGGGCTTCTGGCGGCGCTGGATGACGCCCTCCAGAACCTCTGAACCCGCGGTCTCGGCCAGAAGCTTGAGCTCCAGGAGGGAGTTCTCGGCGTCGATCGCCGTACCGGAGGTCCAGACGCCGACCAGGACGACCCGCTCAAGCCTCAGCTGGCGGTACTCGACCTCGGTGACGTCTTCCAGTTCCGTGGAAAGGCCCGCCACCCGGCGCAGAGCCTGGCGGTCGGCCAGGTCCAGCTCTCCGGTGTCGAGAAGATCGTCGAATCGGTCGATGTCCAGCGGCTCACGAGTGTCTATGTCGTCGCTCCGTTCATATGGTCGTTCCGTGGGCGTTCTTCCCTGTGAGGAACGCCCATATGAGTGAACGCCCGAACACCCCGGGTCTCTTCCCCAGGATGGTGCCACGAGAACCTCTCCGTCATCACCTGGTTATACGCCGGCTCGTCCCGGCCGGTGGGAGGCCCGGGTGCGGCGGGGGCGGGTGCGCCCGCTCTCAGGGGAGCAGGACCTGGGCGTCACCCGAGCCGGTCTTGATCGTGATCTTCCGGGGTGAGGAGGGGTCCCTGGTCACCTCGACGGTCCTGTCGCCCGAGCCGGTCTCGGTGGTCACGTCGTAGCCACCGGCGGGGACGCGGGTCACGACGTCGCCCGAGCCGCTCTCGATCTCCACCAGGTCGGGCGCGACGGTGAACCCCGTCTCGATCTCCCCGGATCCGGCCTCGGCGGTGAGGCGCTTGGAGCCCAGGCCCACCGCCTCGATGTCGCCGGAGCCGGTCACCGCCTTCACCTGCCCGGCCAGCCCGCGCAGCGTGATGGTGCCCGAACCGGTGTCGAGGTCGGCGGACACGGCGCGCGGGACCTCGACCTTGTAGTCGACCGAGCAGTTGTGCCCGTCGCACCGGTAGCGCAGGCTGAGCGTGCCGTCGTTCACGGGGTGCTCGGTGACCGGTCTGTCACCGCGCCAGTGGAGGGTCTCGGTCACCCGGACCCCGGAGCGGTCCGAGGCGGTCACCACGATGTCGCCGGAGCCGGAGTCGACGTTGAGGGCCTTCACCCCGTCCGCCACGTCGTAGGAGACGACGTCCTGCCCGCGCTCGCGGAAGTCCAGGGCGAACTCGCATCCGGAGAGCATGAACACCGACCCCAGGAGCGCTCCGGCGACGAGCGTGTTCCTCTTCATGGGCTCAATCCTCGACTTTCCGGGAGGTCTTCGCCTCCCCCTCGCGCCGTCCGCCCCCTCGTTCCGCCGAGGGCGCCGATCCGACCGGCCCAACTCTGCCGGGACCGGACGCCCGTGAACATCGGGGTATCCCCGGGCTCTGCCCTGAGGCCGCCCCCGCCTTTGACCGGCTCGCGAGCGGTCACGTACCCTGGTTTCCACGTTTCAGAATTGCTTTTCCGCGATGTGGAAAATAAGGAAGACACGGAAAGAGGGTTCATGAACGGCGTTGAGATCGGCGCTCCCCTGCGGGACCGCTTCGACGAGATCCTCACACCGGAGGCGCTGGCCTTCCTGGCCACGCTCCAGCGCGAGTTCGACGGCCGGCGGCTGGAGCTGCTCGAGGCCCGCCGGGTCAGGCAGGCCGAGCTCTCGGCGGGCGCCACCCTCGACTTCCTGCCCTCGACCCGGCACGTGCGCGAGTCCGAGTGGCGCGTCGCCCCGCCCGCGCCCGGCCTGGTGGACCGCCGCGTGGAGATCACCGGTCCGGTCGACCGGAAGATGACGATCAACGCGCTGAACTCCGGCGCCAAGGTCTGGCTGGCCGACTTCGAGGACGCCAACTCCCCCACCTGGGAGAACACCATCGGCGGCCAGCTCAACCTGCGCGACGCGCTCGACCGGACCATCGACTTCACCGCCGGGGAGAAGAGCTACGCCCTCAGGCCGGACGCCGAGCTGGCCACCATCGTGGTCCGTCCCCGCGGGTGGCACCTGGACGAGAAGCACCTCACCCTGGACGGCGCCCCGCTGTCGGCCTCCCTGGTCGACTTCGGCCTCTACTTCTTCCACTCGGCGCAGCGGCAGATGGCCAAGGGCAAGGGTCCCTACTTCTACCTGCCCAAGATCGAGTCGCACCTGGAGGCCCGTCTCTGGAACGACGTCTTCGTCCGCGCGCAGGACCTGCTGGGCATCCCCCAGGGCACCATCCGGGCGACGGTGCTCATCGAGACCTACCCGGCCGCGTTCGAGATGGAGGAGATCCTCTACGAGCTGCGCGACCACTCCGCGGGCCTGAACGCGGGCCGCTGGGACTACCTGTTCAGCGTGATCAAGAAGTTCCGCACCCGCGGCCGGGAGTTCCTGCTGCCCGAGCGGAACGCGGTGACGATGACCGCCCCGTTCATGCGCGCCTACACCGAGCTGCTGGTCAGCACCTGTCACCGGCGCGGCGCCCACGCCATCGGCGGGATGGCCGCCTTCATCCCCTCGCGCCGCGACCCCGAGGTCAACCGGGTCGCGCTGGAGAAGGTCACCGCGGACAAGACCCGCGAGTCCGGCGACGGCTTCGACGGCTCCTGGGTGGCCCACCCCGACCTGGTGCCCGTCTGCCGCGACGTGTTCGACGCGGTCCTGGGGGACCGGCCCAACCAGCTCGACCGGCTGCGCGAGGACGTCAGCGTCTCCGCCGCCGACCTGCTCGCGGTCTCCAAGACCCCCGGCGACATCACCGAGGCCGGGCTGCGCAACAACGTGGACGTGGCGCTGCGCTACCTGGCCGCCTGGATGGGCGGGCTGGGCGCGGTGGCGATCCACAACCTTATGGAGGACGCCGCCACCGCCGAGATCTCCCGCTCCCAGATCTGGCAGTGGATCCACAACGGCATCGAGCTGTCCGACACCGGGGCCGTGGTGACCAGGGAGCTGGTGGAGCGGATCATCGACGAGGAGCTCGCCGGGATCGCGGCCGAGCCCGGCTACGACGAGGTCCGCTACGGCCAGGCCACCGCCCTGTTCAAGGAGGTCGCGCTCGACGACGAGTTCGCCGAGTTCCTCACCCTCCCTGCTTATGCGCGTATGCCGTGACATGACCGATCCGACGGTGAGGAATCCTCATCCCCGGGGCGGGATTCCTCACTCCGGGCGACCGGTGACCACGGGTGCGGCACCCCGGACCAGTGGATACTTTGCGTGCATGACCGATGACAGGAACGGCGAGGAAACGGACCGCGGCGACTACGGAGCGTTGCTCGACGCCGTCAAGCGCGAGATCGCCGGCAGCCGGGGGCGGGTGGCGCTGCTCACCACCGACGCGGAGCTGATCCGGCAGTACTGGCGGATCGGGCGCCACCTCCTCGACCGGCAGCCGGACGAGGAGTGGGGCAGGCGGATCGCGCCCCGCCTCTCGGCCGACCTGCGCGCCGCGTTCCCGGAGGCCATGGGGTACTCGCGGACCAACCTGCTCTACATGAGGGCCTTCGCGGCGGCCTGGCCGGACTCGGTGCCCAGGACCGGGCGGCCGATCCCGTGGGGTCACCACATCGTCCTGCTCGACATGCTGGACACCCGGTCGACGCGGGAGTTCTACGCCCGCAGGACCGCGGAGGAGGGCTGGGCCAGGGGCGTCCTCATCACGATGATCAAGGGCCGGCTGCACCTGCGCCTGGGCCGCTCCCCCCGCGGCGCCGGGCGGAGCGCGCCGTCGGCCGACTGCCGGTCCCTGCAGCGGGCCCCCTCCGAGCCCGGGGAGCCCGCGGAGCTCGCGGAGCTCGCGGAGCCCGCGGAGCTCGGGGAGCCCGGCCGGAGTGCGGGCGCGCACGCGCCGCGCGAGAATTCGAGACGGGGATGAGCGCCCCGGTCGTCCGGTGGGGACCGGGCGGCGACCGCGACGGTCCCGCTCCCGGGTCCCGCCCCATGCCGGAGGAGAGACGATGCCGACGACACCCGCGACACCCGCGACGCCAGCGACGCCAGCGACGCCAGCGACGCCAGCGACACCGACGGCGCGGCCCATGACCCCGGCGGCCCTGGACGAGCCGGTCCGCAGGTTCACCGAGCTCCTCGGCACCACTTCGGTGATCACCGACCCGGTGCGGCTGCGCACCTACGAGTGCGACGGGCTGACCCATCACCGGGTCACCCCGGGCGTCGTGGTGCTGCCCGGCAGCGCCGAGCAGGTGGCCGCCGTGGTGCGGATCTGCAACGAGTACGGCCTGCCGTTCGTGGCCAGGGGCGCCGGGACCGGCCTGTCGGGCGGGGCGCTGCCCCGGGCCGACGGGGTGCTGGTCGTGACCTCGAAGATGCGGCGGATCCTCTCCGTCGACCTGCCGAACCGACGGGCCACGGTGGAGCCGGGGGTCACCAACCTGGCGATCACCGAGGCGGTCCGCGACCTGGGCCGCTACTACGCGCCCGACCCCTCCAGCCAGCAGGTCTGCACGATCGGCGGGAACGTGGCGGAGAACTCCGGGGGCGCGCACTGCCTGAAGTACGGCTTCACCGTCAACCACGTGATCGGCCTGGAGATCGTCACCCCCGACGGCGACCTCGTCGAGCTCTCCGACGCCGACCCCGGCTACGACCTGCTGGGCGCGTTCGTCGGCTCCGAGGGCACCCTCGGCATCGCGACCAAGGTCGTGGTGCGGCTGAGCCGCCTCCCGGAGGCCGTCACGACGCTGCTCGCGGCGTTCAGCGACATCGAGGGGGGCGGGCGGGCGGTGTCGGCGATCATCGGCGGCGGCATCGTACCGGCCGCGATCGAGATGATGGACGCGCTCGCCGTCGAGGCCGCCGAGGCGGCCGTGGCGTGCGCCTACCCCGAGGGCGCCGGTGCGGTGCTCATCGTGGAGCTGGACGGTCCCGCCGAGGAGGTCGCCCACCAGTTCGCCGAGGTCGTGCGGATCTGCCGGGACAGCGGCGCGTTCGAGCTGCGGGTGGCCGGGGACGCGGTGGAACGGGCCGCGATCTGGCGGGGCCGCAAGTCGGCGTTCGCCGCGGTGGGCCGGATCAGCCCCGCCTACATCGTGCAGGACGGCGTCGTCCCCCGCACCGCGCTGCCCGGCGTGCTGGCCGGTATCGACGCCCTCTCGGCCGAGTACGGCATCCGGGTGGCGAACGTCTTCCACGCCGGTGACGGCAACCTGCACCCGCTGGTGCTCTTCGACGACGCCGAGCCCGGCGCGGCCGAGCGGGCCGAGGCCGTCTCGGGGCGGATCCTCGACCTGTGCATCGAGCACGGCGGTTCCATCACCGGCGAGCACGGCGTCGGCGTGGACAAGGCCCGGTACATGACGAAGATGTTCTCGGAGGACGACCTCGACACCATGCAGCGGGTGCGCTGCGCCTTCGACCCGCGCGGCCTGTCGAACCCGGGCAAGATCTTCCCGACCCCCCGGCTCTGCGGCGAGGTCCCCGGGGTCCGCAAGGGCGTGCACCCGCTGGTGGAGTCCGGACGGGCGGAGCAGTTCTGATGGGATCACCGCGAAGGACACCCGCGGGGACGTCCCCGGAGGCCCCGCACGCCCCGGAGACCCCGGAGACCTCGGAGGCGCCGGACGCGCTGGACGCGCTGGAGGCGACGGGCGTGACGATCAGGAGGGCGGGCCCGGACGACGCGGTGGGCGGCGTACGGCCGCGCTGGGTGGCCCTGCCGGAGAGCACCGCCGAGGTCGCCGCGCTGATGCGCGTCTCGGCCGCGCACGACCTGGCCGTGGTACCGGCGGGTGAGGGCACCCGGCTCGACCGGGGCGCTCCCCCGGAACGCTGCGACCTGCTGCTCGACACCTGCTGCCTGCTGCTCGGCGACGGGTCCGGCGTCGCGCACTCCTTCGGCGACCTGGTGGCCCGGACCGGCGCGGGGCTGTCGCTGGACGCGCTGGCCACCGCGCTCTCGCGCGCCGGGCAGGAACTGGCCCTGGACGGCGTCCGGCGCGACGGCGTCGTCGGCGGGACGGTGGGCGGCACGCTCGCCACCGCGGACGCCGGTCCTCGCAGGTTCCGCCACGGCACCGCCCGCGACCTGCTGATCGGCGTCACCGTCGTGCTCGCCGACGGCACGGTCGCCGTCTCGGGCGGCACCGTCGTCAAGAACGTCGCCGGCTACGACCTCGGCAAGCTCTTCACCGGCTCCTACGGCACGCTCGGCGTCATCACCGAGGCGGTCTTCCGCCTCCATCCGCTCCCGGCGGACCGGCGCTGGGCCGGTGTCGCCCCGCCCGCCGCCGCGCTGCCCGCGCTGGTGGCCGAGCTCGCGGCCTCGCAGGCCGAGCCGAGCGCGATCGAGCTGGACTGGCCGGACGCCGGTGGTGACGCCGGTGGCGGGCCGGTCGTCTGCGCGCTGGTCGAGGGGGTCGCCGCCGGTGCCCGCGCCGAGGCGCTGCGCGCGTCGATGGAGGCGTACGGGAGCGCCTGGGTCACCTCCGACGTCCCGGCCTGGTGGGCGGAGCCGCCGGGCGAGGAGGTGCTCGTCGAGCTGCGGGTGCCGCCCGCGGCCGCCTATCCGGCGCTGCACGCGGTCGCCTCGCGCGGGCTGCCGGTGAGCGTGCGCGGCTCGGTGGCCTCGGCGGTCCTGCAGGCCGCCCTCCCCCCGGAGACGGGCGAGGCGGAGTTCGCCGGGTTCGTCACGGGCGTGCGCGAGGACCTGGGGCGGCTCGGCGGCGGGCTCACCGTGCTGGCCGCGCCGCCGGAGATCGCCCGGGGGGTCGACCGGTGGGGTCCCTCGGGCGCGCTGCCGCTGATGCGCAGGGTCAAGGAACGGTTCGACCCCGGCCGGAGGATGTCCCCCGGCCGGTTCGTGGGAGGGATCTGATGGACCCGGAGCTCATCAACGACTGCGTGCACTGCGGGTTCTGCCTGCCCTCGTGCCCGACGTACGTCCTGTGGGGCGAGGAGATGGACTCCCCGCGCGGCCGGATCCACCTGATGAGACAGCACGTGGAGGGCACACCGCTGACGCCGGAGATGGCCGGGCACTTCGACGCGTGCCTGGGCTGCATGGCGTGCGTGCCGGCCTGCCCGTCCGGGGTCCGCTACGACCGGCTGATCGAGCAGACCAGGGCCGAGGTGGAGCGGACGCACGTGCGCGAGCCGGACGACCGGGCACTGCGGGCGCTGGTGTTCGGGCTCTTCCCCTATCCGCGGCGGCTGCGGGCGATGCGGCTGCCGCTGCGGCTCAGTGCCGGGCTGCGCCGCGCCGCGGCCCCCAGGCTCCGGAGGATCAACCCGTCGCTGGCGGCCATGGCCGAGCTGGCTCCCCCGCCCGCCTCCCGGGTACGGCTGCCGTCCAGGGTCGCGGCGCGGGGACGGCGCAGGGCCACGGTCGGCATGCTCACCGGGTGCGTACAGGGAGAGTTCTTCCCGCAGGTCAACGCGGCCACCGCGCGGGTGCTCGCGATGGAGGGCTGCGAGGTGGTGATCCCCCGCTCCCAGGGGTGCTGCGGGGCGCTGTCGCTGCACTCGGGGCGGGACGGGCAGGCGCTGCGGCTGGCCAGGCGCACGATCGCCGCCTTCGAGCGGGCCGGCGTCGACACGATCGTGGTCAACGCCGCCGGTTGCGGATCGATGATGAAGGGCTACGCCGAGATCCTCCAGGAGGCGGCCGGGCCGGGCGGCGACGCGTGGGCCGATCGGGCGCGGGCGATCAGGACCGTGGACCTGGCCGAGTACCTGGCCGAGCTCGGGCCGGTGGCCGAGCGGCATCCGCTCCGGCTCACCGTGGCCTACCACGACGCCTGCCACCTGGCCCACGCCCAGGGGGTACGGTCCCAGCCGCGCGCCCTGCTGGCGGGCATCCCCGGCCTGGAGCTGAGGGAGATCGCCGAGTCGGCGATCTGCTGCGGGTCGGCCGGGACGTACAACATCTTCCGGCCGGAGACCGCAGAGGAGCTGGGCGACCGCAAGGCCGGGCGGGTGCTGGAGACCGGCGCCGACCTGCTGGTCTCGGCCAATCCCGGCTGTACCATGCAGATCGCCTCGGCGATCCGCCGCCGGGGGGCCGCCCCCGTCCCGACGGCGCACACCGCCCAGGTGCTCGACGCCTCCCTGCGCGGGCTCGCGGGGGTGCCGTGAGCGCGGTGCAGTCGGTCGATCGGGCCCTGGACGTGCTGGAGGCGCTGGCCGAGCGGGGCGGGGAGGCCGGGCTCTCGGAGATCGCGGCCAGGACCGGCCTGCCGTACGGGACGATCCACCGGTTGTTGCGCACGCTGCTGGCCCGGGGGTACGTGCGCCAGGAGTCGGACCGCCGCTACGCCCTGGGCGGGGCGCTGGTCCGGCTCGGCGGGGTGGCCGAGCGCATGGTCGCGGTGTGGGCGCAGCCGTACCTGGCGAAGCTGGTCGAGCTGTCGGGCGAGACGGCCAACCTGGCGGTGATGGAGGGCGACTTCGTGGTCTACGTCGCCCAGGTGCCCTCGCCGAGGAGGCTGCGGATGTTCGCCGAGGTCGGCAGGAGGGTGCTGCCGCACAGCACCGCGGTGGGCAAGGCGCTGATGGCCGACCGGCCCGACGCCGAGGTGGCGTCGCTCGTCGAGCGGACCGGCATGCCCCGCCGGACCGAGAACACGATCACCGACCTGCCCGGGATGCTCGCGGAGCTGAAGCGCGTGCGGGCGTGCGGGTACGCGATGGACCTGGGCGAGGAGGAGCTCGGCGTGCACTGCCTGGCGGTGGGCGTGCGGGACGGATCGCGGACGGTCGCCGCGCTGTCGGTGTCCGGGCCCGCCGAACGGATCTCCGTCCTCGACCTGGAGGGCCTCGCCGGGGACATGCGCGCGATGGCCGCCGAGTTCGGCGCGGAGCTGGGCCCCGCCGGTCCCGCCGCCTCCCCCGGCTCCCCCGGCTCCTCCGATGACGGCGGGACCGGCTGAGGCGCGGGAGACCGGGTCCTCGATCTCCCCGCGCGGAGCCGGTGCCCTCGTGTCCCCGACGGTCCCCGACGGCCCCTGACGGCTCCCGGTGCGGTCCCTAGCGTCCCTGCGGCGGGGTGATGTTGAGGTTGCTGCCCTGCGGCACCGGGACCACGCTGACCTGGCCCTTCTGGATGGCCTGCCAGAGCACGGCCCCCTGCGGGCCCAGGACCTTGACCAGGTCCTTGATCGACTCGATCTCGGTGCGGACCT
The DNA here is from genome assembly GCF_044456585.1 of Streptosporangium sp. NPDC050855. NCBI lineage: Bacteria > Bacillati > Actinomycetota > Actinomycetes > Streptosporangiales > Streptosporangiaceae > Streptosporangium > Streptosporangium sp. NPDC050855. Next base: position 193,031 of record NZ_JBITFY010000010.1, on the reverse strand, counting down.
TGGCGTTGCGCTGGGTCTGCGCGACGTTCTCGGCCTTGGCCGCCTGCTCGGAGGCCAGGGCGTCGACCAGCACGTCCGGCGGCTCGGGCTTCTGGATGGTCAGGGAGATGTCCCCGCACTGCCCGCTGCCCGCGTAGTTCTGGTTGCAGAAGTAGTCGCCACCGGAGGTCTCCTTGATGAACTCCCGGGCGAGTTCGCCCACCCGCGCCTCCCACGACTGCTTCACCTTGGGGTCGTTGAACAGTCCCCGCCACTCGAACTCCTGCGAGGCGGCGTCCATGGCGCGGTCCAGCGGCACCCGCAGGTAGATGTTGAGCATCCGCCGCCAGCCGGCGGACTCCCCGTCCTCGTGGTGGGCGCCGAACTTCAGGCCGATCTTCTCGTGGAAGGTCTGGAGCGTCCTGCAGTCGGTGTTCAGCGTGAACGTCGCCACCCCGGAGACCGTCATCTCGACGTTGTCCTTCGACATTGCTCGTTAGGCATGGTCTCGGATTGACCCGATCACTGCGACATGTTCGCAGGTGGGAGCACTGCCAAGGAACCTGGAGTCCCAATTGCCCCACAGGGTGGTGACAATGCGCATGATGGAAACTACGATCCGATACCAGTGCCACCTGCGGGCCCGGCGAGGGAAAGCAACCGCACCATCACTGCTCCACTCCCACGGAGCGCGATGAAACGGTGGTGCGGTGGGGGGTGGGACCCCGGCCGGCTCACTGCCGGGGCCCCACCTCTGCAGGGGAGTGGCCGAACCTCCACTCCCTCACACCTGGATGATGCACCACTTAGGTGTGCCTTAGCCAACAACCAAGCGATTTGTATCCCCGCGCAACAATTCCGGCCCCTCCCCCGGCCGCTGAATAACGAAAACGGGCACTCCCTCGTCGAGCCCCAGCGTGCGGCGCTCTTCCTCCGTCGGCACCCGAGTGCTGATGACGGTGCCGTGTCCTACTTCGAGCATCGTGACCTCCTGGTTGCCGCGGACATACGTCCCCGACCCCGTCACGGTCCGCACGAGCCCTTCGCTGCGCAGCACGCCAAGAGCTCTTCTCACGGTGGTGCGGCCGAGGCCGGACATCTGCTGCAGCCGCTCCTCGCTGGGGAGACGCTGGCCGGCCCGGTACTCGCCGCCCTCGATCTGGGCGCGGAGCATGCGCGCTAGCTGCCGGTGGCGCGGCTCGAAGCTCCCTAGATCGATCTTCACGACCGCGAATTTAGGGCGACCACAAGACGCCTAAATCTGTAGACCTAGGTCCACAGATTTCTATGCCGATCCGTCCTGATAATGCGCTTAACGCGCCCTATCGATCTAAACTCATGTTCGGGTATGGAACACGAACGGGCCCCGGCGAGCACGGCCGGGGCCCGTCCTACTTCTACGCGAGCTAGTCGAACATGTCGCCCTTCACGCCTCCGACGAAGGCAGCCCATGCAGCCGGCGCGAAGAAGAGCGCGGGCCCGTCAGGGTCCTTGCTGTCACGGACAGCGACCCTTTTGGGCAGGTTGGTGGCGACTTCAACGCAGTCGCCACCGCTGTCACCGCCGGACAGGCTGGACTTGCGCCATACGGCGTCTACAGGCTGGGCGGTGAGTTCTTGGGACTGGGTATGGTCCACGGATCCTCGCCTTATGTGAGTTGTTTGTCGAGTTCTCTGATCATGTCTTGCAGGTAGACGACTGAGGCGTCTGCTGAGATCGCGCTCGCGCGCACGTGATCGTACTTGTGCGTATAGCGGTTCACCTCCTCGGGGGACTCGATGTATAGGTCCCCTCGGGAGCCAACCTCTATGTACACCAGGTCGGGGTCATCAGGTGTCGCATAGGAGAGGATTGTGAATGACCCCGTCATCGACGCGTGAGCTCCCACCGCGTTCGGCAGGACCTGGATGTCGATGTTCGGCCGAGTCGCCATCTCAACCAGGCGCTTCAGCTGATCCCGCATGACAGCAGGTCCGCCGACATGCTTGACGAGCGCGGCTTCGTCGATCACAGCCCACAGGCTCGGCGGCTGGTCGCGCTCCAGTACCCGCTGACGGGCAAGTCGCGCCTGCACGTGCCGGTCGATCGCCGCCTCGTCAAGAACCCTGCCGCCCTTGAACACCGCTCGCGCGTACTCGGCTGTTTGTAGCAGGCCAGGGATGAGCAGTGCTTGGAAGACGAGGATCTTCCAGGCTTCGGTTTCGAACTCGACGAGGCTTCCGCCGAGCTCGACTTTGTGCTCCCCCTCCCACCATCCGCGTTCGCGGGCTTGGCGGGCGAGGGTGGTCAAGACCTTGCGGATGTCCTCGTCGGTGACGCCGTACACGTCGAGCATGTCGGTGACGTCACTGACGGTTGGGCGGCGCCATTCGTTGCGCTCGATCCTCGTGACCTTGGATGCAGGCCAGCCGAGTTGCTTGGCTGCAGCATCTGCGGTCAGGCCGGTTGCTTCACGGGCGCGGAGCAGTGCGGCGGATAGTCGCCGGCGTCTCACGGTTGGGCTGTAGGTCATGAGCGCCTCCTGGAGGAGAGAAGGCCGAGCGTATCGGAAAAACAGACATTTGAGTCTTCTTACTTTGGGTCTTGCAACTTTGCGTCTGGCGCGTAAACATAGAGGCACCCAACTACACGGAGTGTAGGTGCGATGACCGTAACAGCAGAACTGACACCGAACAGCGTGCGTACGCGCCACCCCGACTGGTGGATCTGGCAACTTGGCCAGGGTTGGTGGGCGATGCACAAGTACCGGCTCGTTCTTGCCCCCGGAAGCAAGCCCACCCTGCAGACCCTGAGCAGGGATACCCCCGAAGCATTGGACGAGGCGCTCACTGAAGCTGACGCATGACCGACACCTCGCCCCCTCTGGCGCCGGTTCCCTCCCGAGCGGGCGACCTGCCTCGTTGCTCGAAGTGCAGTTCTGTGATCGGTAAGTGCGCCACCGCCTACGGAATTCTGTGGCTGGATCGCCGCAACTTCAGCCAGTGCGTAGAAGGCGGGATGCACACCCCTTCCCCATGATCTCCCGGCTGCCGCTGCCCGTAGGTGTGCGGCGGTCGGGGCACAGCTCGGCCAGCCTAGGGCCGAGAACCTCACGTGTCGCATAGGGGCACGTGAGAGGTGGTTCCCGTTCTCGCGTCGGAGGGGTGCGAGGGCGGGGCCACCACCCAAGACGTCGGACCAGCGGGAGAGTCCTCCTCTCTGCTGGTTCGGCCCGACCTCCGCCCACCGAACTTGGGCGAAGGTCGGTAAGCCCGGCGGCTGGTCGGGCGGTGGCCTCCGCCGTTTCTCGTCCTGGCGGAGGCCACCCACATTCAGCCCGGAGGGACGGCGCGGCGCTTCCCCCCTGGGCTCGTCTGGCCCCTGCGACCGGATGCGCAGGGGCCAGACACCCACCACAACGATTCAGACGATCCAGGAGGCACGGTGAGTGAGAACACCGCGGAGTCGGCGACCTCGCTCGCTGAAGCACTCGCCGCCCAGCAGGACCTGGAGGCGTTCCTCGCCTCACGGCGCCGGGCCGCGGACGACCTCGTCGACTTCCTCCTTGAGCGCCCATCCCTCCTGACCGTTCAGCTCCCGCCCGTCCCCGAGGAGACCCCGTGACCACACCCCAGCCTGGCGACGTCGTCCTCTCAGAGAGGACCGGACACATGTGGTGGGTACACGGCGACCCGGACATGGGCCTATCGGCCACCAACGTCAGGGGGCGCTGCCTCCCTGTGCCGGAGGTGCTGGCCCTGTACGGGGATCTGAGGGTCGTATGCCATCCGGCCGACCACAGGCCCGTCAGTCCTCTTGCGTCGCCTTACTAGGCGTCTCCGACTCCCGGCCGGGAGGGGCTACCCCACTGCGGCCCTGCCGGGTACACCGGGGCCCCGTCGTCCACCTCACCGGGCGACGGGGCCTTCTCGCGTCCAAAACTTCAGCCTCATCGCAGGACGCGACAACCACAGCTGGCCTGCACGCGTCCAACAGCTGGTCCGAGGATGCACATTCACCCAACCGGCAACAATGAAGTATGAAAAAGTAGGCAAACAGCAGTGCCTCTGACCAGGCAAAACTCAATAGTTAAGCTGGCCTATCGGGGGCGATAGTGGCCATACCGACCCCCTGAAGGTAGCGTGATGAGACGAGCTGAAAAGCAAGGAGGGATCATGGACATGCCGTCCGAGCCCTCCGACCCCTTGGTTGCATCCGTGCTGGCAGTCCTCAAGGCTGCCCGCGAACAGAGATGCGAGATCAACAAAACCAAGCTGGCGAAACTGCTCTACCTGATCGACCTGCAGGCCGTGGAAGACGGCGGCGTACAGTTCAGCGGCGCGACCTGGCGATGGGACAACTACGGTCCCTACGACCGGGCAATCATCAATGCTGAGATGGACCTCGCTACCAGCGACATCATCGATCGCGTCGACAACCGGGCCAACGACGGCCAATGCGCGCTGACCCTCACGATCGAGATCGACGACCCGTTGCCTTCTCCGCTGATGGACATCGTTCGTGAAGTCGTTCGCGAGCATGGCTGCAAGTCCGCAACAGCCCTCAAGCAGCTGTCCTACGACACGCCTCCCATGATTGAGGCGCAGGCCGGCGGCGAGCGTGGCGTGCTGTTGGACCTTAGCCGGGCACGGCGCCGCAAGCAGTTCCAGGCGATGCTGGTGCGAGCCAAGGCCAGGAGAGCTTCCCGCCCGATCCAGCAGCGCGACCCCGACGTGGGTGAGCACTTGCTGGCCGAGCTCGCTCTCAGCGCCGAGTCGATCCGTCGAGCCAACGAGAAGGTGCTAGGCGACCGGTGACGCCCCCCATCCGCAAGGGTGGCGTCTACTGGGTCTCCGATGGTTCCTTGAGACTGCCCCCTGAAGACAAGCGTGAGATCAAGCCCAAGCGCCCCATCATCGTTGTCAGCGGCGATGGCACCAACGGTGACGACAACTGGCCAACTGCGCTGGTCATCCCTATCTCAACCTCAACAACGTCGAAGACGGAGTTCTGTCTGCTGCTCGGCGCCTCGGTAGCCAACCTGCCCAGGAAGGGGTGGGCGCGCGTGGTAGCTGTTCAGCCGCTCGCTAAGACCGACATCCAAGACTTCATGGGAATGCTCCCTGCACAGATGGTGACGCTCCTAGAGGAAAATCTCTTCACCTACATGGGCTCTAGCTAGGAGCCGAAAGCGACAAGGCGCCCCACTCCATCACGGAGCGGGGCGCTTCTCTGTGTCCGGTGGGCCACATGCCGCTACCAGATTTCACAACCAGGTTGTATTGATCTTCAAGAGCTGATAGACAAAGGCAGTGACGGACGATCTGGAGGGAGTCAGCGACCAGATGCTCGCCGATCAACTCCGGGAAGCCGCTGAACGCGTCGAAGCCGGCGAAGCCGCCCGCGTACTGCGAGGCAAGCTGATCGACGAGGCAGGCCGACGAGAGTGGAAACAAGAGGACATCGCGAAGCTCGCCCGAGTGAAACAGCAAGCGGTATCGAAGCGACTCAAGAAGACACAGAGCCGCGAGCAAGACCCAACTGAATAACCCCAACGCGCCCCAGGCCGGTGCTACCAACACCGACCCGGGACGACTTGATCCACCAGACCCCACTGCTAAGGGCAAGTCTGAGAGGACCCAATGCCGCACAATAGTGCTGCTGTGCTGGTCAGCGGTAGCCCCGTTGATCTTTTGTCTGAGGTTCCGCCGTTTGTCTGGCAGATCCTCGGTGGTGCTTTCGCGCTCGGCGCGGGCATCACTGCCGCCATCTACGGTGTCCGCGGGCTGCGTGCTCTTGGCCGGCTGGCCACCGCGAGCGCCACCGACGAACGCAAAGCCGCAGCGAAGAAGACCTTCACCAGCGTGACCCTGTACGGCCTCCTGTACTTCTTCTGGGCCGTTGCCGCTGGCATCTCCATGCAGGGGCTCATTGGCTTCGCTGAGGACAACATGGGGCTTAAGGGCCCGTGGCCGTACCTCATCTTCTTCGCTCTCGACGGCGCCGCCGCGTTCTGTATGGTCCTCGTCACCAAGCGGGCAGGACGGGCCGCGTCAACCCTCACGCCGCGGCTCGCCGTATGGGCCCTGGTCGCGCTGTCGTCGTGGTTCAACATCACCCACGCCCCCGACAACCCCGGGGCGAAAGCCGCATGGGCATGCATCCCGATCATCGCCGGCGTCCTGTTCGAACTCGCCCAGGCTGAGTCCCGCAACCAGGCATCCAACCCTGAGCGTCGACTGACGGCGATCCAGTGGCTTCACCCGATCGAGCGCATCCGTGTCCTGCTGGAGCTCGCCGCCGACACGTTCATCACTGCGGACGAGGCAACGATCCGGGTACGAGATGCGGTCGCCGCGGCATGGCTGTACCGGCTCCGCACCGGCACCCGCGTAACCCGAGGCTTGTCCCGCTGGCGCACCCGGGTTGCTCTTTCCCGCGCGAACTTCACCGATCGCACGCGCGCCGAGGAGATCCTGCGCCGAGTGCAGATCTTCGCTCAGGCTGACCAGCTCGCGGACCTGGACTACACAACAGCGATCCAGGCGCGGGCCGCACTTGCCTCACTGATCGGCTCTGAGGTTGATCCTGCGCTTGCCGCGGTCTCTGCTCCCAGCCTGCCCGTGAAGAGCATCGTCAAAGGCAGCGTAGAGATCACACGGCCCACCCTGGGCGAGATCTCAGGGCCAGCCCCTACCTCTGCCTCTCGACTTGCCCCCCTGGCTTACAGCTCCACCGGGCGCAAGAGCAGCCGACTCGCTGTGACCGAAGGCATCAACGGCCACAGCTTCGCCTTCGCCTCCCCTGCTTCGCCCCCTGCCTCTCAGAACGAAGGCGAAAGGCAACGCGAAGAGCAAAACGAAGAGCAGCCCAAGACCCGCAAAAGGCCTAGTCGCGCCACATATCGCGCCGCAGAGAAGCGTGCGATTGATCTCGTCGTCGAGCACAACATCACGCGTTGGCAGGACCTGCAGCAGCACTGCCGCGGACGTAGCCGTACGTGGTGCGAGGACAAGGTCACCAAGGGGCAGGCCAAACTCGCCGAGATCGCTGCCTCCCAGGGCGACGACTCCGCGCCCAGCCCCGCCTCCTAGCTCTCCCCTACCTCATCTCTGGAGACCGTCATGTCTCGATCCCGCTATGCCGCCATGCTCCTGCTCGCTGCTCTGGCCCTGCCCGGATGCGGGACGCCCGCAGACCGGCCGGCGACACCGAACTCGGCTGTCGTCGAGGAGCAGGCGCCGCCGAAGCCGCAGACCTCTCAGGCCCCGCCGGAGCCGACGTGCGCGCCGGCCGACACCACCTCGACCACCCCGCCCGAGCCAGACCTGAGTCGCGACCGCAACGGAGACGACATCAACGACGGCCGCCCCAACACCGACTGCTGACTGGAGACCGTCATGTTCACCGACAAGGGCGACACCTACCACGACAACGGACAAGTGACCTGCGCTGCCTGCAGCAGGACCTCCACGATCGCCAACCCGCTGATGGATTACATCTGCCCGTGCGGCCGATCCCTCAACGGCGGCAACCGCCGCAACGAACCCGACCTGACCTGACCCGCCCCTCTCTACTGATCGGAGATCCGTAATGCTGCTGCTGTTCACCGCCCTCGCTGGAGCCGTGGTCGTCCTCCTGTGGACCAAGGTCACCCGCTGGTACGAGCTCGTCATTCTCGGTGGGTTCGGTTTCCTTCTCGGCGGGGTATGCGCCGGCGCCCGCACGTTCGACAACATGAGCCTCGCCTCGGTGTGGTCGGCGGTGTTCGGCTGATGCTCCGCGATCACCTCGCCCGCTGGTGGGACTGGCGCCCCACTTGGAAGACCACGCTTCTTCTCACTGCTGCAACGCTCGTCATCACGGCAGTGAGTGGCCGGCCCGCTTGGCTCGTCAGCCTGGCCGTAGTCGTCACCGCTGCAGCCGTGTCAGCGGCGTTCGCCTACCTGGAACTCCACAACTCCAGGACTGCCCCTGAGGGCGACGACTCCGAGGAGCCCCAGGACGCGCCCGCGGGAGGAGCGTTCGCCGTCGATGCCGCCCCTGATCCGGCTCGGCACGTTAACCTCCGCGGGGAGCAGTCGTGACGCCTGTCGAGGTGCTTGCGATCGTCGCAGTGGGTGGCGTGGCCACGGCCGCGGTGAAGCGATCCCGCCCCGATAGAGCGGGGCGTAAGAAGTCCGGCGCACCGCGGTCGTGGCTGGTCACCATGTACAACAACACTGGCGCTCCCCCAGTGAAGAGCGGCGACGTGAAGGGCGCCACCGCTGAACTTGCCGGCCGGGCTGCCGCTTCGGTGATTCGAGGCAAGCCCGAGCGCGGAAGGGCCAGCGCGGAACTCGGCATCGCGGTAAGCCGCAGCCTGGACCGGCTCGCTGACCGTGCTGCTCCTCGCTGGGAGCAGCGGGTGGCGGCCCGCCCGCCCGAGACGATCGTCGATCGGTGGAAGCAGCGCCGAGCCTCCGCAGAACCGCGGAAGGGCTGGGCAATGCGGTTCCGTCGGCCGAATCTGTCGTCGTTCACTGACCGGCTCAAGCCCAAACCAGAACCTCCCCCGGCACCCCCGGCAGAGGATACGAGCCCTCGCCTCGAACCCGCCCCCGTCAACGTTCCACCCCAAGCCTCACCAGGAGTTCCGATGACCGCCACCGACCATGAGACCGCTGCACCGGCGGTTACCTCGTCGATCGCCATTCCCGGGGACTGGGCTGCGCTGATCGGCCGCGTCGCGGAGTTTCAACCTGCTGACGATGTCGAGCTCATCGACTGGATGAAAGGCGAAACGGCCGGTGTCCTCGGCTATGCCGACGCAGCTGACACCGTCCGGGAGACCTGCGTCACCGTCGTCGGCCTTGACCCGACGTCCGTCACAGGGATTACCGCCTACAGCGAGCACGCTGCGGAGGGTGCCGCCCGCATGAGCGAGGCGCTGAGGACCTTCCTGACGGTGTACGCCGAGGTTCAGGAGCTTGTCGCCTCCGGAGTGGTGCTCCCTTACAACGGCCGCTTCATGACCGGCGGCGGAGCCGACTCCTAACCCCCGCTCAACCTCCCCGCGAAAGGACTGCTGCCCCATGGTCACCGACACCGACTACGAGACCGCTGACGCCCCGGCCGCACCGCGCGGGCGGCTGCTGGGCCGCGCGATCGGCTGGGTGCAGGCTGACCATCTCCGCCGCGGCCCTCACCTACTCGCCCCCACCACCGCAGGTCTCGCCGCAGCCGCTCACGCCCTAGATCTACCCGCCGCCTACGGCATCCCCATCACCGTGCTGGCCAGCATCGGCATGTACACCAGGGCAATGAACCGGCCTGGCGACCCGGGCGAACCCATCCGCAGCGCCGCCGCGACGGCCGCCGCCGGCAGCTGGGTGACCGCCGCCGTCGAGTGGGGCATCACCGCAGGCCCGCACGGACTCATGGGGTGGCTCGGCGCAGCCGCCTACGGTCTCGCCTACTGGGCCTACCGCAAAGACCCCGAGGTCCTTGACGCTCTCGCGTGGGAGAACGCCCGCGATGAGTGGTACCGCAAAGCACCCGGCTACGGCCTGTCCGGATCCCACCTGCTGAGCTGGGAAGAGACCCGCCTCGGCGAGCAGTACTTCCTCGACACCCGCGGCACTGGCAAACGCGCCTCCGCCCTGGCCACCCGAGACCTCGAAGAGCGCATCGCTGAGCAGGAGAACCTTCGCCCGAGCAGAGTGAAGGTTCGTGTAGGTGAGATCGCTGGCCGGTTGAGCGTCAGCATCCGCTACAAGAACCCCTGGGCCGACCCTCTGCCTCACCCATTGCTCGACCCCGCTCCGGAAATCCCGCTCCCCAACATCGCGGACGCCCGCGAGCCCAGCATCATCGGCATGGACCCTGAGACCGCTCGCCCTTTGCGGGTCCCCTTGTGGGACGAGGACGGCGCCAAGCGAGTCCTGGTGGTGGCCATCACCCGCGGCGGCAAAACCGTCGTGGTCTCCAACCTGATGGAGCGCGCCACCGCCGCCGACAACGTGTTCAGCATCGGCATCAACGTGTCCAAGGCTAAGGAGATGCGCCGCTGGGCCCCGGCTTTGGGGCTGTCTGCCTGTGGCCCCAACGAGCGGGTCAAGGCGTTGCGGATCCTGGAGCTCGTTCACCTGATCATCGACTGGCGGGCGGCACAAGACGGCGATGATGCCACATTGACTCCTCGCCAAGGCCAACCGCTCATCCCGGTATTCGTCGACGAGGTTGATGAACTCCTGGCCCAGTCTGACAATCTCGGCATGGCCATCCGCCGCGAGTTTGGCTACCTCATGTCCAAGGGTGGAAGCGAAGGCATCGCGGCCGTCGTCGCTGGTCAACGGGGAACGGTCGGGCACCTCGGCAACGGCAACATCAAGCGCATGTTCGACCAGGCGGTGCTTCTCAAAGCTTCCGGCGAGGGAGAGATCCGTCATGTGCTTGGCGACATCGGCTTGACGATGCCGAACATGATGACGTACGGCGAAGGCAATCCTGGCGTGGCTCTGGCCACCGACCTCGCCGGTCACTGGTCCGCGGGACGGTCTTGGTTCCTGAAGGAGCTGCCTGACATTGACCGCCTCGTGAAGGACCGGGAGCCCTCTCCGTTGGAGCCTGGCCTGGTGGAGTTCCTCGGCGACAAGCTCACCGCGCTCACCGGCGCCTCCTTCTCGTACACCCTGCAGCGCCCCGTCTCTCCTCCCCCCTCCGCGGAGACCTCCATGCCTGTGCCTGTTGAGCACGCCCCATCCGATCGCGCTGCTGAGCAACGCGCCGCAGCCAGAGCCACCCTCAACGCCCTACCGACCATCACGGCCAACCCCTCCCTGTCCGCCGGCGAGATGCGGGCCGCGGCGATCGAGCGCCGCCGCCAAGCCGCCGAGCAAACGCAGATGAGCCCAGAGGTCCGCAGGACGCTGCTGCGGCTTCTCGCACAGCCAGACGGGACAACGGTCCGCCAGGCCGAAGCCGCGTTGGAGACCGAACTCGGCCAAGAACGCGGGGTGTCGAAGAGCGGTGCCTGGCGGTGCTTGGACGCGCTCCGCTTCGAAGGCATCGCGGAGCTACGCGGGAAGGGCCGCGGCGCCCGCTGGCACCTCGCCCCTGCCCCCCAGGAGCCCCCGCATGAGGAGACCAGCGAGGGCGTCCCCGCGGTGCTCGTCGATGTCGAAGACGACCATGAGCGGGCGATCGAGCTCATCGAAGAGGAAGCCGTCGACGCCCTGGAGGAAGACCCCGATGACCACAAAGAGTGACATTAATTGTCCCAGGCAACCCCTTCCGGGAATTGTCCCCAGCCCCTCCCCCGCCCCTCGTATAGGGGACTCTCCTGGGACAATAAACAATTCGATGCCCGACGTCGGTTCAGTCACCGATCGTGACAGCGACGGGGCCAGCCGTGGGTGACTGGACTGCCCGAGCCGAGGTCCTTGCCGACACCTCAGGGCTCGGCGTTGAAGCAGCTGCGATCGTCGGCCGCTGCCGAGCGACGGGCCTTGACTCGCAATCCTTCCGCCGGGTGATCTCCGCGACCTTGATCCTCGGAGCGCACCCCATGGCGGCCGGCGGGGATCCTTGGGGCAACGATCGTGAACTCGTCTGCGCGATCCTCGATCTCCTCGATGACGTAGCTGCCCGTTGGGATGCCTACATCAAGCTCCGCACCGTCGCGGCGAATAGGCGAGCCGTAGCCCGAACCCGGGCTGTCAACGCTGACGCCGACGACGTCAAAGCGCGCTGGCGGCGAATCGCCGTGGACTGCACCACAGCCCTCGACATCCTCGGAGAACTCCGCCCGCGCCTCAGCGCCGCCGCGCTCCGCCTGAGCGCAGCACCCCATCAGCTCGGCGACACCTACGCCGCGGTGTACGCCCTCATCGCCCAGGGACGCACGATGCCGCACAACGGCCGGTGGATCACCGGAGAGGAGATCACCTCATGACCCCGCGAATCTGGCCGCCCCGCCAGTACGACGACGAGCCCAACCTGAACTGGCAGGACTTCGCCCTATGCGCGGAGACCGACCCTGAGGCGTTCTTCCCCGAGACGGGAGGCTCGACCGAGGAGCCCAAGCGAGTGTGCCGCGCGTGCGAGGTCCGGACGCAGTGCTTGGAGTACGCGTTGGAGCATGGGGAGCGGTTCGGCATCTGGGGCGGGCTGTCGGAGCGGGAACGCCGGCGGCTCGCGGGGCAGGACGAGAACTACGAGGTCGCGGCGTGACGGTCCTTGTTGGTCACATCGTCGACTCCGCTCTCGCCTCGTCGGGTCAAGCCAAGGAGCCGCTGTGGAAGGAGCATCTCCGCGCCGAGATGGCGCTCCTTCAGCCGTCGATCCAAGAACTGGTGTGGGCGTGGCTGAGTAGGCAGCGGTCACCGCACACGGGCGCCGCGTATGGCCGAGACCTGAGAGAGTGGCTCGCCTTCTGTAACCAGTTCGACCTGGACCCGCTGACGGTCGACGTCGGCCATGGGGACGTGTACGCCCGTTCGCTCCAGGTGCGCGGGCTGTCTGCTCGGTCGGCGGCTCGAAAACTCGCCGCGGTGTCGTCCTGGTACACCTACCTCGTTCGCCGGCGGGCCATCAAGGCGAACGAGTTCGGCGGGGCGAATCGGCCGGAGACGAACCGTAAGGAGTCGAAGACGGTTGGGTTGACGGGGTCGGAGGCGGCGGCGATGGTGCGGGCCGCGATCCGGGATCCGCATCGGCAGCGTTTGAGGACGGCGGCGATCATCGGGCTGATGATCTCGGTTGGTCCTCGGGTGGCTGAGGTCGTCGCGCTGGAGTTGGGCTCGCTTGGTTATGAGCGGGGCATGCGGACGGTTCGGATCGTCGGTAAGGGCGAGAAGATCCGGACGCGGCGTCTGCCGGCGGAAGCGGGTCAGCTTCTGGACGCGTATCTCGCCGAGCGGGGTGATGCTCCGGGTCCGCTGTTTTTGACGGCTGGCGGTAGGCCGATGCGTACCGGTGGCATTGTGGATCTTGTTTCCCGGATCGCGCGGCAAGCTGGGCTGTTCATGCCGGAAAGAGTCACTCCACACACTCTTCGCCATACTTTCGCCACGGTGGCCGAAGAGAGCGGTGCGTCCGTTCGTGAGATCCAAGATGCTCTTGGTCACGCTTCTGCCGCAACGACCGAGATTTATCTTCACGCGCCGAAGCGAATCGAAAATGACCCTTCAGTACGAGTTGCGAAGGTCCTGACGTGGACCGGGTCATAACGAGGATTATGTAGGGGTCGTAACGATCTTGAAGCTGAACGCCTACCGAACCCCATTCAGCTCGCCTTGTCCTGCAAATTGCACGGCAATCCCCGTTAATTCAACTCACAGAGGCACCGCTACACCTAGAGCCCCAACAGAACAACGTTCGAAGCCGCAATCCAAGATTCACCTTTAGCCGTCCCATAGGACACCCCGCTCTCACACCGAAGGATCACTCAGTGCGCCTCCCCCTTGCCGCCACTGCCGCGCTACTCCTCACCCTCGCCGCGTGCAGCAGCCCCACCACTGACCTCGACGCCGCCGGCGTCATCAAGGCACTCACACAGCAAGGGCTCCCCGTCACCCTCAGCGTGACGTACACCGACAGCACCGACCCCAACAAGCAGCTCGGCCGGCCGAACGGCTACACCTCCAAGGCGTCGTTCGTCGACCAGCGCATCGACGCCGCCAAGGTGCCGGGAGGCAAGAAAGGCGACGTGGGGCTCGGCGGCAGCGTCGAGGTCTTCGAAGAAGCCGACCAGGCGGAGCAGCGGGCCGCCTACATTCAGGGCATCGGCGAGAAGATGCCCATGCTTGGCGAGTACGACTACGTAGCAGGGTCGGTGCTGTTGCGGGTGTCGAAGGAGTTGACGCCATCGCAGGCCGGGGCGTTCGAAGCGGCTCTCGGCGAGGTCATGAAGTAGCGGAGTTGGTGGACGCCCCTGCCCCTTCGGGGTGGGGGCGTTGTCATGTCCGAGACCGATTCGCGTTCAGGCAACCAGCCAACCCCCGCGAGCGTCTTACTGGGCGAGGTCCTGCCGGCGTGCGGCTGGCCGGACCGGCGTCTCCTCCCCAGGGTGGCCGCCTCAGCGGGGGCGGCCACCCCGAACCGGCTGCGGACGATCAGCCAGCCGGGTGAGCATGAGCCATGGATCCTGAGCTGAGCGCCCTCACCGCCGCCTTGACTCGCCTCGACCGGGACGCGGCCCTCGCCCGGCTGGAAGTTGCGGCGGGTGGGAGCGAGGAGGATGCGGCGGCGATCGCGCGGGGCGGCCCGGAGTAGCTCTGACGGCGAGATCAGGCTGGGACCCCAACCAATCAAATAAACGGTATTGCTTATCCCCTCGATGCCCCCTAGATTAACGGTATCGGAAATTGCGGCATGAGGGAGTGGGCATGAGCGACATCACCGTCACCACGGAGGACGGCAAGACCAGCGTCTGCTCCCCCTACGACACCACCTTCGTCTCCAAGGCCAAGACCATCGGCGGCCGGTGGAACGGCCCGGCCAAGGCGTGGCAGTTCGACGCACGCGACGAGAACCGCGTCCGTGACCTGCTCCGCGAGGTCTACGGCACCGACGGCTCCCCGACCGACGACAGCGACCTCGTCACCGTCCGAGTCCGCCTCGCCGACCACGAGGTCAGCTACCGCGACGGGGCCGACGCCAAGTTCGCGGGCCGCCGCATCGCAACCCGGCCCGGCCGTGACAGCGACGTCCGCCTCGCCGCGAACGTCGTCCTCATCGCGGGCAAGCTCCCCAGCACCGGCGGGTCGATGCGCTACCCGCAGATCAACGCCGGTGACGACGTCATCGTGGAAGTCCGCGACATCCCCCGCGCCACGCTCAGCCTGGAGCGGGAGGGCAGCTACGAGATCGTCGGCGAGACGCGCGGCGAGGTCGACGTGGACGCGCTGCTGACCGAGCGGGAGCAGCTGCTGGCCCGCCTCGCGGAGATCGACGCGCTGCTGCCGGAGCCGGAAGGCACCGAAACCACCACCCAGGAAGCGGCCAAGGCGCTGGGAGTGTCCGTGCGAACCGTGCAGCGATGGGCCGCCACCGGCAAGGTCGAGGCCCGCAAGAACGACCAGGGCCGCTGGATCATCACCATCACCATCTGAAAGGACAGATCACCATGGCGAGAGTCAACGTCTACAGCCGCGACCCCTACGAGGACAAGACGCTTCTGGGCTGGTTCGACCCCGCGACCTGCGTCGAGAACATCGACGAAGACACCCGCTGGAATGGCAACAATCACATCGGCATCATGAGCGGCGGACAGGTCGGCTACGAGCGCCTCTACCGCACCAAGGGCGGCCGATGGGTCCGCTACTACAACTTCACCAACGAGTTCAACGGACCCGAATACTACGAATTCCTCACCGACGAGGCGGCCCGCGACTGGCTGATCAAGAACGGCAACGACGAGATCGTTGAGAAGTACTGGGGTGAGCTGGAAGAGGAGCGCGGCCCTGGGCGCCCCGAGGTTGGGTCAGCCACCAACCTTCGTCTCGGTGATGAGCTGACCAAGCGGGTCGACGCGGAGCGGCAGGCTGGCGAGTCTCGTGCGGCGGCGGTCCGGCGTCTGCTGGAAAAGGCGCTCGACTCTGCCTGAACCGCTTGCGGCGCCCCGCTGGGGCGGGCATGCTGAACGCCTCCCCACTCCGGTGGGGTTGACCCTCCAAGGTCAGCTTTGGGTATTTGCTCCCCGCACCTGCGGGGATGGCCCCGGTGAGGTCGGGTACTGCTGAGTTGGCCCCGCCTACGCGGGGATGCTCCATGGCCTTGTCTTGAACGTAAATCGGCCCCGCGCTCGCGGGGATACGGAAGAAGCCCTCGCCCATCCCGGGTGGGGGCTTCGTCATACCGGACGGGTATAGCCGGTAACTCCTGATGCGGCTGGGGCGATGGGTGATCGTTGGTCCCGGCTCCGGCGAGGGGAGCCGGGACCCCGCCGTTAGGTTCAAGCAAGCGCGGTCGCGAGCTCCCGGACGCCCGTCACACGCGGGTGCTTCGCCGTGAGAGCATCAGCGATCTCCCGGATCTTGGGCCGGTCACGCACCTCGCTCGGCGCCACCGCGAGCGCCGCCCGAAGCGCGGACACCGTCTCCTCCGCCCGGCCATCCAGCCACCAAGCCCGCGCCAGGTCAGTGTGCAAGCGCCCTTGCCGCTCCGGCGTCGGGTACATATCCGGCCGTAGCTCCTGGCCCACGCCCAGCGCCGCCTTGGGGTCCCCGAGGGAGTAATGGATGTTCATCCTGTACATCCTTGTGAACGGCCCAGCCTCGGGCTTACCCGTCAGAGCAGCCAGGCGAGCGGCGACACGTTCGGCCTCGGCGAGTCGCGCAAACGCTTCCTCCTCGTCGCCGGCCTGGCTCTTGGTGTAGGCGGAGGTGCACATCAGCCGCAGGTACATGCCCATCTGGGAGGCGGTGCGCAGCCCCATGACGTCCAGGGTGTCGGCGGCCCGCTCGACCACCTTCGTCGCCGCGGCGTGGCGCCCGCTGGTGCGCAGCATCATCCCCATCGCTCGGGCCGACGCCGCCATCGCCACAGGGTCCATGGACCGTTGCGCGTACAGCACTCCCCGGTCGGCGGTGATTCGCGCGGTCTCTTTCCTGCCGACCTTGTTCAGGGTGTCGGTCGCCAGGTTGTAGCAGCCAGCCAGCATCGCCCACCCGGCTGGGGTGTCGGCTCGTTCGGCGGTGTCGAGGGCGGCGGCGAGCATGGCCGGGAAGCCGCCCAGCAGGGGTGTGAGTGCGGAGACGTCGAATTGGCTGCGCGCGGTCCGTAGTCGTTGTTGGATCTCGGCGAGGCTCGCAGTGCGTCCTACTTCGGCGGGGGCCGCGAGGGCGTCTTCGAGGTTCAACAGCAGGTGCAGCGGGACGGACAGTCCCACGGCCTTGATCAGTGTGCGTCGCTGCATGGGGTCTTCCCTTTCGTCGCTACTCTCGTCTTCACCCACGGTAACGACGACAGTCAATGGTGTCGGAGAAGCCGCGCAGCACCGTTGCACATGAGCGTGCAGCCCGAGCTGATCCGGGTGGGCCCCGTAGGCGCGGGCGAACATCACCGTGTACTCCGGGCCCGGCCGGTCCTGCCCGTGCTCATACCGGCACAACATCGCCTCCGACAAGGCGGTCGGTTGCAGCCCGTCAGCGAGGTAGAGCTCGCCAACCTTGGCGACGGTCCGAGCGCGGGACCACCCCAGCGCCAGCCGCCACGCCTCCAGCGGCAGCACCTCTGGGCAGGTGGTGCGAATGGCGGTGACGATCCGCTCCGCCGGCCATCCGTTCCGCTGCCCGCGCATGCGCAGGGCGGTCGCCTCGCGTCGGATCTGTGCACGCCTTGATCTGGTGATCTGCCCCATGAGGCCGCCTCCGCGGTTCACGAACGCCGACAAGTGAACCGTAACTGAATCGCCACTCACCGTGAAGTGATGTGCGGGTCATTGACCCCCACCCGCAATGACCACGCACCCCCCGGCAGCCACTGTGAAAGGAGCAAACCACCCGGCACCACCGACTAGGAGGACCCCCAATGACCGTCATCCTCGACCGGCCCGCCACCACCCCCCGCACCCTCATCAGCCCCGCCCTGTTCGACCGGCTGACCAAGCGGATCCGCGCCGACCACCCCGCCCACGCTCACCAGGCCGACGTCATCATGGAGCAGGCGCTCGCGTTCCTCGCCGCCTGCGCCGCCCGCCCGGGAGCCCGGCTCGCGCCGTCCGAGACCGTCGACATCGGCTGGCACACCTTCATCCTCTACACCCGGGAGTACGCCGAGTTCTGCCAGCAGAACGCCGGCCGGATCATCCACCACGCCCCCACCGACGAGGAAGGCGCCGACAGCGGCGGGTGTACGGCGGCTGACACCGTCGCCGTCATGCGCGAGCTCGGCCTGCCGGTCGTCTCCAGCCTGTGGGGGCACGCCGCGGCGTGTGAGGGCAGCGGCACCGGCAAGTGCAGCCAGTGCCACCAGGGCTGCACCGACAGCAACAAATAGGCCACCTACCTGGTAGAGGCGGCGTAACGTGCAGAACATGACCGAGTACCGATGGGACGACCTCCCCGCCGAGGTGCGTGCAGCGATCACGGCCGAGTGCGGGCCCATCCTGGACGTGACCTCACTGCCGGGCGGCCTCACCGCGGGACTCGCCGCACGGCTGGACACGACGACCGGGCGGGTGTTCGTCAAAGCCCTGCCCGACTCATCGCCGTCTGCGCCGCTCTACCAGCGTGAGCGCCTCGTCGGCGCCGCACTACCCGAGGCTGTGCCCGCTCCGCGACTCCTGTGGAGCGGGCACACCGCCGACTGGATCATCCTCCTGACCGAGCACGTCAACGACGCGCGAGAAGTCGACCTCAGCCCCGGCTCCCCGGACCTCCACAGCGTCCTGGAGCTCGTCCAGGTGCTCGGCGAAACGCTCACCCCGAACCCGGGCGCCCAAGTGCCGTCCGTCATCGACAACGTGCAGTTCCTGACCCGTCGCGCTGACGCACTACTCGCCGACCCGCCTTCCGACCTGCTAGCGGCAGACGCCTACCGCCACGCCCACGGACTCCTCGACCTGGACGCGCTCACCGGATCCACGCTGCTGCACGCCGACCTCCACGAGGGCAACATCCTCGCCTGCCCGGCCAGGGTGCGGGTCATCGACTGGGGGCTCGCCTGCCAAGGCGCCGCCTGGGTAGAGACCGCCCTGGCAGTGCCCCGATTCATCCTGGCCGGCCACACACCCGAGCAAGCGGAGCAGTTGGCCGAGCGGGTACCTGCCTGGAAGGGCGCACCCGCCGACGCGGTGACCGCTTTGGCTGCCGTGTGGTCTCTGTTCCGCGAGTTCGTCGCCCGCAATGGCCCTGCCGGGATCCGGGAGTCCCGGGCCCAGGCCGCGGCAGCCGGGCGGGCATGGGTGGAGTACCGCACCAGCTGACCCCGCAGCACGAAGAGCGCCCCGCCGCCCTCCGCGAGGAGGACGAGCG
This sequence comes from Streptosporangium sp. NPDC050855, assembly GCF_044456585.1. Taxonomy (NCBI): domain Bacteria; kingdom Bacillati; phylum Actinomycetota; class Actinomycetes; order Streptosporangiales; family Streptosporangiaceae; genus Streptosporangium; species Streptosporangium sp. NPDC050855. The sequence continues at coordinate 174,114 of NZ_JBITFY010000010.1, read as the reverse complement.
GGGCCGCTCGCGTCAGACCTTGGCGTCTTCCTGACGTGCCTTCTGGAGCTCCCTAGCTGCCGCCTGCAGCGCCCTCCAGGCCGCGTACTGGTCACGCCGCTGGTCTTCCTGCTCCCACCAACCGTGAGCCTTCAGAGCCACGAACGCCTTGTCGCGCTCCGCTCGCGCATCGGTGAGCGCCTTCCGCTGCTTGGGCAGCTTCCTCTGCTCTTCGTCCGTCAGCGTGCCAGCGACCATAGCCACCGACGACGGCAGAGCAGCGGCAGCCTTCTCCGCCGCAGCCTCCGACGCCCAGTAGGCCAACTGCAGTTCGAGCAGGTCATGCGGGAATTCGTAGTCAGGCACAGTGGTCTCCCCCAGGCGACGCGGTACCGGGCGATCCTACGAGAGGCACCACGAAGGGGGCGAAGCACCCCGCCGAGGCCATCCAACGCGAAAGAGCGCCGCCCTCCCGTCGGGGAGGGCGGCGCTCTCGTATGTGCGGACTACTTCGTCAGGGTGGGGTTGGGGGTGGCGGTTACGGTGATGGTCGGCGAGGGAGTGGGGTTTGCCGTCGGGGAAGCGGTCGCCGTCGGAGTCGGGGTGGGGTTCGTCACGGGCGGGGCGCCGTTGAAGCAGCTCCCCCACTCCAGCACGGACGGGTCCTTGGAGACGTTCTTGCAGGTGACCTGACCCTTGATGCCGGGGATGCCGAAGATCTTCTTGTCGAACGTCTGCCACTTGATGCCGGTGGCGTCCTTACCGGGGGCTCCGGTCGGGCCGGTCGCCCCAGGGACGCCGCGCGGCCCCTGCGGGCCGGTGTCGCCCTTGGGCCCCTGCGGGCCCTGAGGACCTCTCGGACCCTGCGCACCGGGCGAACTGACGTTCTCCTGCGTCTGGGTCGTCTGACCCCACCTGACCCGGATCTCGGTCGGCCGGCACTTGGCCGTGGCGTTCACGATCCGGGTGTACCTCGTCTGCTTGTGGACGCAGGCGTTGACCTCGCCGCTGGCCGAGGCCGAGTCTGCGGCGGAGGCGGACGTGATGCCGCCGAGGCCGACGACCAGGACAACGGCGGAGAGTAAGGCAGGGGTTGTGCGACGCATGAGGTCTCCAGGGGAGGTGATGTTGCCGTGGCGCGGCTGCATCAGGGTGGCAGAACGGGCGGCTTTGGACCGGGCCAATGAGCATTTGTCGCCGCTAGTCGTATATGCGGCTTACACGTGCCGTGCCCTGATCGTGGAGTCGTGGAAGCTGAACAGATCGTAGCGTTTCATCCCTCGCTAAGGGCATGTTGTACAGCGGATGCGATGAATCATGGGCAGGTCGTACAGTCTCAGGAGACCCCACCGGAGGAGCCGCCATGGCCAACGAGGATCGCCCGGATATCAGGGCTCAGCAGCTCGCCCAAGCGCGCGGAGCGCACCCGTACGGCAGTGACTACCCGGATGCGGTCCAGGACGCGTGGAACGACCTCCTCGACTGGGAAGAGCTCCCCGCACCCGCACAGGCGGAGATCCGTGGGCTGCTCCCGTGGATCGCTTCGCAGGATTGGCCGGCCGACGTCACGGCCCCGGTGAAGCACCAGTTCAAGCGGCTACCGGATGGGCGGATCGACCACTCCGCCCATGAGGCAGAGGCCGACTTTGGCGGGCACAACGGGCCACGCTGCGAGGTCTGCGGCACCGTGTTCTGTGAACACTGCACGCCGGACCGGTACGAAGAGGAATGCCCAGGGGTGTGGGTCGAATGAGCGAGAACATCAAGGGATACGACACCGAAACACTCGGACTTCGACTCAGCCTCCTGGTCGGCTCCCTCCGAGCCAGCGGCATCCTCGACGAGGGAGGATGTATCCACCTCAACGCTGTTCCCGTCACGTCGGTTGTGGATGGGGAACTCCTCGCGAAGCTCTGCCCCAACTGCGACAAGCAGCTACCCGTACACAGCTAAAGAGCGCCCGCCGTCTCCGAGGGACAGCGGGCGCTCGCGCACGTCGGAGACGTTTGTCCCTTACGGGAGTCAGGCCAGCGCAACGGCCCTTGGCGGAATCCCGACCGTACGGCCGCACGCCCGGTACTCCAAGACCCCAGTATGCCTCGACATGAAGTTTGATTCGTTCAATTCGCTGGCGCGAGGGGTTATCAAACTCGCGTCGTCAGCGGGTTGTCTTGTACGCCAGGTCGAGGCGGACACACACCCACTCCAGCCATGCCCCCGGGATGAGATGCACGTCATGGGCCCGGGTGTAGCGGGCGACCCTTCGACCGAGCATGGCCGGGCAGTACAAAAAGTGCGCGACGGCATCGACCGCACGCCAGAAACGGACCATCACGCCTCCCAGCATGCCAAGTTAAGAGGGGCCGAGCGGCCATGCCTGGCGACTCGACCCCGTAAGCGCTCTCGACCGGATTCGAACCGGCGTCTGCGGCTCCCCGAAGGGATGCCGCGATCCTTGGCCGCTGGACGACGAAAGCGCTGAGGTGAGGCTACCGGGCTCCCCGACAACCTCACCTCAGTTTCGCGTGATGCTTACCGCTGGGGCTCGACCGGGTTCTCGGGGTTCTCCGGGTTCGTCGGCTCCTGCGGTGCGCCCGGGTACTCGGAGTCCAGACCCTCCAGAGTGCCCACCTTCGCCTCCAGGGCGGAGAAGTCCACCTCGGGGTTGGCCGCCTTGATGTCAGCGATGTCCTGTCGGATGCCAGCCACAGCGTTGTCGATACGGACAACGATGGCGTCGAGATCAGCCTGCTTACCCATGATGATTTCTGCCTTTCGGTTGAGTTGAGACTGCGCCCGCTCGATACGGGACAGCCGGTCGAGAATGGTTTTGAGGTTGCGAAAGAGGTCCCAGAAACGCACTGGTCATCACCCCTTCGAGGCGAAGACGGAGAGACTCAAGCGGCGACGTCGTTCTGCGCCCGCACGAAGCCCGGCGCCGGGTCCGCAGCCGGGGTGACGGAGTTCGCGAGGACCAGCATCAGGACCATGTTCAGCGCGGCCACGATCGCGCCAGACGTCTCCTCGGTCAGGGGGAGGCCGAAGAACACGAAGCCGGTGATGACGGTTCGCACAGCGCCAGTGAGCGCGGTGACGACGAACGGGCGGGTCATGATCGCCTCAGCCGCGGCGAACACGCCGGAGACGATCGTCATGATCCAGCCGGCCGCCTCAGCGGTGAGACCGACGTCGGGGATCGTGACGATGACAGCCAGGACGGCGGCGATCGCTCCCAGCCAGACGACCGGTTCTCTGCCAAATATCTTCATGTGCCCCTCCTGGGGGTCGCCCGCCGGCGCGGCGGGAAGTCGGGTGCCCAAGGTGCGGGCAGCAAAAAAGCCCTGGCCGGATCGACTCAGGGCTTGGTCTGTGGAGGCTCAGGGGCCTCAGGGGGTGGGGCGGGCTCCGGCGCGGGCCACGAGGCGGCGGCACGGGTCAGGTACGGCAGCAGCAGGGAATGCAGGACGTCCACGGCTCACAGGCCGAGCAGCGCCGGCCAGGTCTTCGGCCCGACCTCGCCGTCCGGCTTCAGGTCCTCGGCCTTCTGTAGGCGCTTGACCTCAGCGACGACCTTCGGCGAGTACACGGTCGGGTCGATGGTCTTCTCGTCTAGCGTCTTCGCGTACCCGCGAGCCTTCAGCAGGAAGAACGCCGTCTTGGCGTGCTTGCCCTTCGCGCCGGGCTTGAGCAGCGGAAGCTTCTCCACCATGACCTCCGTGTCGCGCTTCTCGGTGTAGGGCGGGTTCCAGAACCCTGCGATGACGTTCGACGCTCGGACCCGGCGCTTGCACGTGTCGCCGGTGTTGCCCTCGATCGTCTGCACGCGGCCGTCTCCGAGGTTGACCTCGACGATGCCGACATGGTCGACGTAGGGGATCCCGTCGGAGCCCGCCCAGTCGAAGAACACGATCGCGCCCGGCTTCGCATACCGGCGGATGTTGGCCTCGGTGCCGGCGTACCAGAGCCCCAGCCGCTTCCCGTCTTCGGCGTGCCACACGGTGTAGGCCCTGTCGCCAGCGGGCAGCACGGCGCTGGCGTTGCCGGAGCTGTTCGCCCACTCGGTGATCGCCTGGTTGCACCAGGGCGCCATGAGGAACATCACGCCGTGGCGGGACGCGTAGGCCCGCGTGATCGCGTTCGGACGCCCGCTCATACCGAGAGCGCGGCGGGCAGCAACGAGCATCTCAGCGGCGCTCACAGGGCCTCGTTCCCGTCGCCCTCGTAGATGCCCGTCGCCGGGTTGAGCACGTAGCCCAGGCCACGTAGGACGGCCTCCTCGTCAGGCTCGGTTGCCCCCCACTCGCGGGTGTCCACGCGCTCGACGACGAGCTCAGCTTCGGACCGCTCTCCCGGGGGGAACGGGTAGGGATTTTCAGCCATGGGGATCCTCCTTGGAGAAGGCCGCCGTCGCAGATCGCCATGCCGTCCGGTAACGCAGGAAGCTCACGAGCAGACCGATGACCATGGCGTCGACCACCATCAGCGGCACGATGCTCGCGGTCGCGTCGACCCAGGAATCCATTCGCGGTATCCATCCGCGTATGGCCAGCACAACACCGACGCGGACGTAAGCGATCCAGATGGCCAGCATCAGCCCAGAGATCAGATAAGCCGGGGAACGGATAGGCCACGACGGGCGGAACTGCGCCAAAAACCACGTCATGGGGATAAGCCCCGCAACGAGGGAAGTCCACAGCAACACTGTGGTGATCACATTCAAGTTGCACCCCCAGACCCATCACGAAATAACCAGCGCGCGAAATGATTGGCCTCATTCAGCGCACGAATCCGGTCGGCCAACCCGGCGCCACGCTCACGAAACGTCTGCGCGGACTCAGCGTCCCGAGCAGCACGAGCCGCCGACTCCTCCGCAGCAGCTTCCGCTGCTGCCATCTCCTCCTGTGTGCGTGGCCTATCAGTCATCGCCGCTCCCAGGTGCCTGCAACTCTGTGAGGATCTTCTCCGCGGTCTCAGCGACGGCAATGCTGGGCAATGCGACACCGAGTGCTTGATCCACCAGAGCCCGGCGGGTCATCGAATGGCTGGCTTGCTCTTTCTCGTACAGTTTCCAGCCGCGCTCAGCGTCTTTCTCGGCCTCGGCGATCCGCTCATCCCGATCCTTCTCGGCCTGAGCGATGCGCTCGTCGCGGTCTTTACGGGCATCTTCTAGGACTGAGCGAGGGACAAGGCGTCCTGTGCCGATCAGCCACACGAAAGCGGCGAGCAGGACAGCGGCGCCGCCCTGGACAATCGGAAGCTGCGCCCACTCCAAGGTGGTCCGCCTTTCATATGTGCAGGTCGGCGGAGGGGGCCGAGGAATTAGATGGGAGTGACGCCCTCAGTGCGAAGCGCGCTGAGGAGCGCGTTTAGTTGCGCATGAACCTCCGCAACGTCCCGGCGAAGCTCCTCGTAAGGGTCGTCGGGGAACGTCAGAGCGGTACGCACAGGCACCTCCTGGGTTAGGTGAGGAGAATGCCCGCTGCGCGCAGGCTGTTGATCAGCGCGTTCAGCTGAGCCCGCACTTCGAGCACGTCAGCGCGCAGGGCGTTGTACTGCGCCATCGTCGGCGCTCCCGCGATGTTGCCCGACGTCATGTTCGCCGCAATATCTACGGGTTGCGCTTGTAGCGGCGGGATGGGCACCAAGTCGTACTCGTCGCCATCCGCAGTGAGTGCGGTGGGGCGGTTGTTCTTACTGAAGTAGTGGACACCGCTGGCCGGCGGGGTGGGCGAAGTGCGGTCAGACATGATCAGCCCATCTGAGGCTCTCCTGATCGGTGCACGCTGCTGCCCGGAGGAGAACAACTGCCCCTGCTGGCGCCGCATGGCAGCGATGTCAGCAAGAATGTCGTCGGGGTAGTCGGGCATCTACGCCTCCTCCACCGTCTCTTCGAACACGAGAGTGCATTCCTCCTGGCCCGCCCCCTTCGAGGGTGGCTTGAACGCCATACCGACGACCCGCCACGACTTTGCGAAGCTCGCGACGCCATTGACGATGGGCCACCAGGGGTTGACCAGCATGACCGTCACCCAGTCGCCGAGATTGCCCGGCCCGAACGTCGTGTTCGCGGGCAGACGCACCGTTGCCTGATGGACCCGCACCGTGCCAGCCCGGTTCGCGGCCCACCAGGTTGCGTAGCCGTTGAGAACGTCGAGGTCGGAGACACCGGAGCGATCCGCGGTGACATCGATACCGGGCCAGCCAGCATCGATGTATGCCTGAGCTAAGACGACGTTGGAGACCAGCGGCTCACTGATCGTGCTCGCGTCATCGTTGATGGATTCGCCGCGGACCTGGAACGTTGTGCCGCCCCGGAGCGCATCGATGTCCTCGCTCCACGACAGGACGTTGCCAGGTTCCATGAACTTGTGGCCCGCAGCTGGGGAGCCGATCTTTGGGTAGCCCCACACCCAGTATTTCGTTCGGGTGCCGTCGCCGTTGTCGACGACCTGGATGACCCATTCGAAGCCGGGGTCGTTGGTGGACAGCTCCGCGAGGCGCTCGCCGTAGGTGCTCGCCTCTGATGCCAGGTATTCGGCGCTGTGGGTGACGCCGGAGGTGCCGCCCTGTAGAACGAGGCCGATGTCGTACCGCGGTGTCGCCTGCATGCTGTTGAGGAGGGTGCGGGCGATGTCGATCTGATCGATGCCCTCATAGGGTCCGAGATCAGAGCGGATCTTCACCTGCGAGAGGTATGACTCCAAGGACGCGCCTTCGATACGAACTTCGATCGGCGAGTTTCGTCCCGACCGCGACACAGAGGCCCGCCAGATGACGTAGGAGCCCCAGATGACGCCATTGCGGTAGACGTGCACAACCGTGCGTCCTGGCCCCGTAGAGAGGTCATCAGGGTGGCGGGGGACGATCCGGGCAACCTTCGCCGCAGTCGCCTCGTCGGTGACGACCAGCGACGCGGAGAACGTGCCGGCCTCGATGATCCGCCGCTCGTAGCTGACGTCGTACAGGTCAAGGTCCTTGCAGATCTGATGATCAGTCAGCAGGTCAGCGAACACGTACGTGTAGTGAACGACCTGCTCACCCGAAGGGATCGCAGGAATCGTCGGAGGCGGAGACGTCGGAGGCGGCGGCTCACCACCAGGGCCACCGCTCCCAGAGGGGGGCGGCACCAGAATCGTGATGCCGTTCCAGACGTTCAACCCGAGCGACGACAGAAACTCGGCCACACCAACGGGCGCGTTGCCCGTCAGGGCACGTTCAGTGAGCACGCCCGTGGCATGCGTTCGTGACTGCAGCTCAACGAGCGAGTCATACCCAGCGGGAGTGAACCACTCGATGGACGTTGACGCGAACCGCACTCCAGCGGCCCACCGAAGTTCCAAACAGCCGATCGTCGAGGGGGTCGCGGCCGGCGTCTGAATGAAAATCGTCTGCGAAGAGCGACTGATCGTCTCAACGACCAAGCCGGTTCCAGCGCCGCTGATGGCCAGCATGACGGCGACACCGTCAGCCGTCCCACCCTGGCTGATCGTGTACGTGGACGGCTCGTTGGAGGCGATCCGCTTCCAGATCTTCGTGCCGGCCCAGTTGCCTGCCGATCCGCCCGCGGTTTCGGCGACCTGCCAGCCGCCGGAGATCTGCATGTCGTCGAGGGATCCGTTGTCCGCTGAGTGGATCAGCAGCAGCAGGTCCCCGTTGGTCGTGAGCAGAGGCCGACTGATGACCGACGATGACCCGTTGAACACGCGCTCGGATACAGATCGGATCTCGGGAGCCACGTCGGCCTCCTTTCAGAGGTCGATGCGGCGATCAGAGGTAGGAACTTCGGAACTGCAGCTCAATGCCGCCAAGGCCGCCGGAGGAGACGCTGTAGCTGATGGTGTTCGTGCCTGCGGCGAGCACCCATTCCTCAATGGGCACTGACAGGGAGGAGAGCGTGTCCATGGCGTCTTCGCCGTCGATCAGGACCGTGCCGGCGTTGGTGTCGATGTCCAGGAGCTGGCCGTCGTTGAGGCTGACGAGGAACCGCAGGATGCGCCCCATGCTGACGTTGGTGATGACGGGGTTTGCGACGGGCCCGAACACCTTGATGCGAGGCGAGGTGGCCACGTCACCGTCGTTGATGCAGGTGTCGGTGCTGCCGGCATCAACGGTGACGGACTCCTGCTGCAGGTCATACCTTCGAGGGTCTGAACACGTCCACCGCACTGATACCGCGGTCCAGCGCTGCCCGTACAGGCCGGCAGGCATGACGCGGGCTTGGGCCTTTGCGCGGGCGAGGAGAGTCTCTCCGAGGGTGCGGATCGTCAGCGTCTGCTCACTGCCGTCCTCGCTGACTCCGAAGGCGCGGCGAAAGTTCCGCATGGCCAGCACCCACGCGGTGGAATCCTGCGGCCCGTCGATCCCGATCGTCGCGGACACTTCACGCTGCTGCGCGTAATCCCGGCCCGTCCACGAGCCGTGCCGAGCCGACCGGGGCGCGTTGCCCGAGTCAAGTTCCGGCAGGTCGTCCCAGCCCTCAACGCCGGGCTCCAGGATCTGGTAGACGTTGCCGGGCCCTCCGAGTAGGAGCCGCCCCCACTCGATCTGGAAGTTTCCAGTGATGAGTTCGCCGGCGAGGATCGGCGTGGTGATGGTGAGCTCAGGAAACTCGGCGGCGGTCTCAAAGACCGGCAGGATGAATCCTGCGTCCTTGTGGACGACCAGGGGCGGGAACTCCGCTGCCGTCTCGAATGCGCTGAGCGGGACGGTGATACCCGGAGTGAAGATGTCCAGCGGCGGGAACTCCGCTGCCGTCTCGAACACTGGCAGCGGAGGGTGTGCGTCGTAGTTGCGGGGCTGCCGGACGATGATCGGCCGGTTCGGTTGACCTCGTCCGATGCGAGCCACAAGTCCCCCTTACCAGCGTGAGGAACGGTTGACCGCTTGAGAGACGATCACAGGGGGTCGCGGCGGCTGGTCAGGCAGGGACGCGACATCAACTGTGAAGCCGTGACGGTTGCCTACACCGACGCTGGCAGTGAAGTTCTGGACACCTGTGGCGGCTGAGGAGGTGAGCTGTTTGGTCGCCAAGCAGGCGGTGGTGTTGTTGCCCTGCAGATCCGCCTGCTTGGTGTAGGTGGCCGGCGCCGTCCAGGTGACCGCTTCGAAGTCTGGGTTGCCGGCGGCCCACCGTAGCTCCAGGTCATCGGATCCTGTAGGAGTGGACGATGGAGTGGCCACCGTGACTTCGAAACCTGCATCGCTACCGGCTTGGGCGACTACGGGGGTGACGGTGGTGTCAGCCCCCATGATCGCGACGATCGCCACACATCCTGTACCTGTGGAATTTTCCGTGAACCCGTAGTTCGCCGGCTCGCTCGCCCCAGCGATTTTCCACCAGAGTTTGGTCTTCATGTCGTAGCCGGTACCGGAGTTACGGGTGCCCAACGACAGCCAGGTGGCACCCCCCGTCGGGGTCCCCATCTGAGCGAGCGTCCCCTGGTCCATGGAGTGGAAGGCCAGGAGTAGATCACCTTGTGCCGTTCCGGTGGGTTTGGTGACGTTGAACGACCCGACGCTGTTGGGCTTTGCCGTGGTGATTGCCCGCACGGTGGCTGTCACCGCTAGGTCCTCTCAAACCACAGGCCGCCCCGCACATCCACACCCGCCGGAGCGGTACAACGAAGCGCGAACCCCTCCCCCAGGGCGGAGTCCGGCCCTTCAGCCAGAGCCCAGTCATATAGAACGAGGCCGCCGTTGGGGGTGAGGAAGAACTCCTCCAGGACAGTGAGGACCGTCGGCTCGTTGCTGGCGTTCCACGCCTTCGCCCCGGTGAAGCCCGTACCCGCCAGGCGCCCGTACGCCTGGCGCACGGTCACAGAGGTGGATTGGGTGCCGGGTGCATTGGTGGCGAACGTCGCCGCGCAGAGCTCAATCAGCACCGGTACCGCGCTCGCTGAGGTCCCGTTGAATCCGACGCGGATCTTGCGCAGGTCCACGCCGTGGTTGGCTGTGGTGGCGCCGCTTTTGACACCGAGAATCGTGCGGGGCGTGCCTGCGGTCAGGGTGACGGCGCCCTCAGTAGTGATCGAGTAGCCAGACTTGGCCATGGATGCTCTCCTCGGGGCATGAAAAAAGCCCCACCGGTGGTGAGGCATCAGGGGTGGTCGGGTTAGGAGGTCGCGCCGAGGAGGTTCTGTCGCCAAGCACCATCAGCATGGAACGTAATTTCGAATAGTCCATCCTGAGTTGAGTAGCTTTGCCCGAATCGCCGGAAAAGCACGCATCTGTCCGATAGTCCCGGCGCGTAGATCAAGCCCCCCTCAGCGTCGGTGATGGTCGAGTCGGCCCAGCTCGCCGGGTCGAACTTCCACCCCGTCTTGCCAGTCGACGCAAGCTCAGCGAACGACACGACCGCGAGGGTTGTGCCTCCGGCCGTGTAGCCGGTGCCGTCGACCTCTGCGGTGTCCCAAGGAGCCACCCCGTAGGCGGGGTTCGTCTGGCTGAAGTCCGGCACGACACTGTTGGTGTACATGGCGATCTTGAAGGCGCTGGCAGCTGATAGATCCAGCGCAATCGTGTTCGTCAACGCCTTGACGAACGTGTCGACGAACAGAGCGTCGCGGTCAATGGCCATCAGCGCCTCGCAATCCCAGGTTGATGCGCACGTCGCGGCGCCCGTCGCTGTGCTCGGTGGTGTCGTGGCCTAACTGGTCGCGGGTGCGCTGCCACTTCACGCCGTCGCCCCGTGCGCCTTGCATGCGCTGGTCGCGGGTGGCGTGAGACCACCCCTCAGGGCGGGCCTGGATGTTCTTGTCCCGCAGATACGCCCCATAGGACGGCCATCGGGACGGGTCGTATTCGGGCACGCCGAAGCCGCCTCCTATCGGGTGGGAAAAGCGAGTGGCTCAACCGCGGACGACCACATGACCGTCCGCGGTTGCTCTACCGGCCGCCGCGAGCACGAACTCCTGTGCCGAGGATGAACCGCAGGTCCTTCGCGATCCCATACGGCGACTGCTCCGGGGTGGCGTGGAAGTTCTCCACGTTCAGCAGTGCCCCGTCGCCACCGCGCGCTCCGCCCTGCTGGACCGCCTTCCACTGCTGATCAGTGAGAACAGGTTCGGGCCGGCCGGTGCCGTTGTAGACGAGGCTCTCCCCTGGCGGCAGGTAGCCGCCGGAGTCGTAGACCGGTCGGCCGATCAGCTGAGCTCCTCGCGCCGCGACTTCGCGGACGTTCGCTCCGGTGAACGGCGCCTCAATGATCTTGTTTGCGCTGCTGTACATCCATACATGACCCGGATGCGGGAACCCCAAATCGCCAGGTGATGGCTTCGCAACAGGCTTGACCCACTGCATCTGGTCCTGACTGACCCGCGGCACGCCCTTCGCCCCAGCAGCTTGCAAGGCGCGCATGACCAGGCCAGAGCAGTCGAAGGAATCCGGCCCCGTCGCACCCCACTGGTAGGGCTTGCCGAGCTGCGCCCGAGCGAACGCGATTGCCTTGCCTGCCCCCGGCCCGCCGGCCGCATCTTCCTTCGCACCAAGGAAGTTGACGACGCCACCGATGAGCGCCTTGGGAATCCCGACGAGCATCTGAGCCCATGGGCTGTCCCCCATCGCCGACGAAGCCTTGGCAAGCAGCGGGTTAAGGAGAGTCTCCGCCCCGACCCTGATACCGCCGGCCAAAATGTCAGCGATGTCACCGACGATGCCTCCACCGGCGAACGCGCCGGCGAATCCTGCTCCGGGGTCTCCAGCGACGCCGAGGAACCTCGCAACTCCACCAACACCACCCTTACGAGCGGCCTTGTTGGCGCTGTGCACGTAGTCCTCGCCGACGGCTTTCGTCCACTCGGGCCGCATGATGGCCTCGCCACCGGACACGGCCGCCATGCCGACGTCACGACCTGGCGTATACCCGGGGTAGATGCCACCCTTCGCAAACGCGATCGGCGCCAGCTCAGGCAGTTTGAGGGCCTTCGCGACGGCGTTCCAAACCTTGACGATGCCGCCGTTGTAGACCGTATCGACGATGAACTGGACCGGCTTGCGAGCGATCTCCTTCAATCCGTTCCAGAAGCCTTCAATGAGGCCGACACCCTTTTTGAAGCCATTCGGAATGTCTTCAGTGACGAATTTCCACAGCGCGGTAAGCGCGGGCTTGATGACGTTTTCCCACGCGGCCTTGATGACCTCGCCGAACTTCGCAAAGACCGGCTTGACGATGTTTTCATACAGCCAGCTAATTTTAGGTGCGAGAGTCTCGGTGATGAAAGACCACAGCGCTTTAAGAGCAGGCTGAATGACGACTGTCCATGCCGTCTTGATCGCAGTGCCGACCTTCTCAAAGACTGGCTTGATGACGTTCTCGAACAACCACAGCACCTTCGGTGCGAGCACGGTGGTGATGAAGTTCCACAGTGCTTGCAGAGCTGGCTTGATGACCGTGTTCCAGGCTGTCGTGACGACCGTTGCGATGCCCGTCCACGCGGGGACGATCACGTTGCGCCACAGCCAGGTGATCGCTGGAGCCAGCACGTTGACGGCGAAAGCTCGTAGTGCCTCCAGCGCCGGCTTGATGACGGTTTCCCAAGCCCACGTCACTGCAGCGCTGATGCCTTGGAAGGCAGCATCAACGACAGCTTTGAACTCAGGGAACGCGTGATAGGCCGCGATAACGGCGCCGACGACGAGTCCGATCGCGGCGACGATCAACCCGATCGGGTTGGCCGCCAGCACGATATTCAGGACTCGCTGAGCAATGGCCCACAACTTCAGGGCGACGACGACCGCGCCGATAGCGACGGCGATACCTCGGATCGTTGCCGGGTCCAGGGTGGAGATAATCTGGAAAATCCCGGAGATCGTAGCCAGGACAGCAGAGCCCAGCGGAGCCAGCGAAGAAACAACGTTCTTCACTGCGGCAACCAGATTCGCGAAGATCGTCTGAATGGTGGGCCAGTTCGCTCGGACATAGCCGATGAACGCCTTGAACCCCTCCGACTTGCCGAGGTTGGCCCCCCAGCGTGCGAACGCCGCTGTGACCTTCTCAAGCCCGCCAACGATCGTCCCCGTGAAGGGGAGGAACGCCTGAACGATGCCAGCGATGCCCTTGATGATGTTGCCGAACGACTTACCCAACCCGCCGATCGCAGTAGGCGCTTGCTTCGTCAGATCCTTGAAGAAGGTCGTCCAGAACTTCCCGCCAAGAGCCTTCGACGCGGCCTTCTCCAGCTCGACCAGAGCACCTGCACTGCCCTTGATCAGCGGAGTCAGTGGCGTGAACAGCTTTTGGATCACGTCAAGACCACCGGTGATCACCGGTAGAACTGCGGGGCCCAGTTCCTTTTGGAAAGCCTCGTAGGCGGCTTTGAACGCCTTGATCTGCTTGGCTGCGATCGCTTCGGCTGGCGACAGCTTCGCAGTCTTCGCGCCGGCCTTCGCTGCCGCCGCAGAGGCAGCTGCCGCGGCTCGCTTAGCAGCCTCCGCCTGCCGTTTCGCCTGGTCTTTAGCCTGCTCGCGACGAATCTTGTCTTGTAGCTCGGCGATCTTCTGCTGGCGCTTCTGCTGCTCCAGGGCCCGCTTGGCGTCGTCGACGCGCTCTTCGGCGTCCTTGACCCCTTTCCGCGCCTCAGCAACCCGCTTGGCTGCTTCTTCGCCAGCCTTGCCTGCTTCGGCATACGCCTGGGCAAGCTGCCGCTCCTGTTCAATGACCCGCTCGTTCGCCGCGGCAATGGCTTCTTTGGCGGCGACGACCTGGTCATTGCCTTCGATGCCCTTGGCCTGCTCCTCGGCGAGGTTCGCCTGCTCGGCCGCGAGCTCTTCGATGCGGAGCTTGACGCGCTCGTAGGCGATCTCAGCGCGCTCGATGTCTTCCGGGTCGCCCTTCTTTCGGGCAGCGACGAGCTCAGCCTCGGCGTCCTTGACATCAAGTGCGGCTTCCCGCTGGTCAAGAGCATTGCCCTTGGCGCGCTGCGCCATGGACTGCAGGTCCTTGATCGCCTGCTTCCGCGCCTTGTTCAGGTTCTCTTGCGCCTTGAGGGCTCCGCGCTGAGCATCAGCGAGAGACCTCTCCGCCTGAGCCGAACGCTGAGCAGCGGACACCTGCGCCTGAGCCGCCGCAGCGACCGCCGAGCTCAGCCGCTTCTTCGCGTCCGCTACACCTTCGACGGCGTCCTTGACCCTGTCCTGCGCGGACCGCATCTGATCAGCGGCATTCGCTGCCTGTAGCTGCTTGATCTGCGCCTGAGCAGCCTCGACGGCGAGGTTCCGGGTCGCGCCCGCAGCGGCGGTGAGGCCGGACGCGGCCCCTGTCGCTGCTTTTTCCTGCTCCTTCAGTGCATCGTTGATCCTGCTCAAGCTCGGCCCGGCCACCGCCGCAACCCCAACCAGCCCAGCACCAGCTGCAGCGAACACTCCGCCGAGCGCACCAGCCCCCAGAGCAGCTGTAGCTGCCAGGGGGACAGCGGCCAGCGCCGCAGTCACCAGACCAATCGCCGCCAGGGCACCAGCGACGTCCACGTCCACGCGTGCGTTCGCGGTACGCCCGTCCAAACGAGCGATCTCCGCATCAACTGTTACGAGCTGCCCGAGCGCACCGCCGGTGTCGGCGTCGACCTGCACGTTGGCCGTACGTCCATCGACTCGCTGAGCCTCAGCCGCAACAGCCGCCAAGCCGGCGGACGCCGCAGACGTGTCGGCGTCCACCCGCACCCGCGCGGACTGCCCGCCGAGCGCTGCCAATTGGCTACGTAGACGGGCGACCTCACCGGTTGCCGCCGACGTGTCCAACCCGGCCTGAAGGCGAATGTCCTTCAGCTGCGACTGGATGCCCTGCTGAAGCTGCTGGCCGATCTCATGGCCGAGCTTGGGAATCCCCGGCATGATCTGCCGCTTCAGGTCCGCACTGAAGGTCTTCGCGCTCGGAACGACCGGGACGACGACTTCGCCAGCCTGGAACTCCGCCACACCCCACCACCAATCGCACGTTGTGGGTTAGGCAGGAGGTAGGCGCGCGGCCTTCACGGGTTCACTGGCACGCCAGGAGCCGGAGAGAGATCCACCGTTGATGCGCCGCCATACGGCTTCCTGTTGCTCCGGGGTGAGCTGGCGCCGGGCTGTTTTGCCCTTGGGTTTCACGCCTGGGCGAGGAACGGGGTCAGGCGCCTTCGACTTCTTGCTGCCATTAGCGGCGGCGGTGATATGAACCAGCCAGCGGACAGAGTCGATGAGTGAGGCGGTCAGCATCTCCAGTTGTGACCACTGCCCTTGCGACGGGTCGCCGCCTTTAGTCGCCTGCTTGATCTCCGCGTCGCTCATCTTGTTCCGCATGGCTGTCTTGGTCGCGGACTCGGGCGGCAGGTGGCGAATCAGGTTCGCCACCAGCCGCCACGTCAGCTTTGCCTCGCCGCCGCCCGGCCTCCACAGGTCGCGCAAGTCGGTGCGGTGGCAGTGCATCCACAGGTCGGCCTCGATCGCGTCGTAATGCTCTGCGACGAGCACGACGAGGCCGGCTATTCCCCCCGGGTGAGACCCTGGTAATGCTTCGTGGATGCCTCGATGAGGGCGCTCAGGTCCTCCGTGGAGACGTTCGGAATCTTGCAGAAGCGCTCGTAGTCGTCGCCAAGGAGTTCGGCGACGAACTTGCGGAAATCACCGCTGTCGCTACCCAGGTCCGTCGCGACCTGCCAGTCAGCGTCTCCGGGGGGCTTCATGGTGAAGAACTCGCCGTCGATATCGAACACGAACGGCTGAGCAGCTGCTTCGCGTTTCCGGTCTCGTAGGGAAAACAGAGAGACCGGGGCGCCGTCCTGCGTGATGACCTTCGACGCCGAAGGGGTTCGCTTCGCGGGAGGCATCAGGACAGGTGCTCCTCAACCTCAGGCGCCATGTACGAGTGGTAGACGAGGACTCCGTTGGAGTCCGGGTAGGTCGAGATGGTCCACTCGTAGCCGGCGATCTCACCCTGGGCGTAGGTCACGTCGCTGCGTTCGGTGATCTCGGCCTCGGGGACGTAAAACCTCTCCCAGACGGTGCCGTCGTAGACGTCGAACAGCCACGCGCGCCGGTCGGGGGTGGGGGTGGCCGTCTCGGAGAACGTGACGATGCCGTCCACGTCCGGGACCAGGTCAGCCACAGGGATCCGGTTGTGCAAGCTACGGACGATGGGACGGTTGGTCTCCCACGCCGTCAGGCTGAAGGTCCGCACGCTGGACGTCGTCACCGTCCGGAACGGCGACACCTGACCCCACGGAGTGAACGACTCGCTGTCCTCCTCGACACCGTTGGTGAGACCGTCGTCAGAGATGGCGCCGATCGCGAGCCACGCACCAGTCGGCGCGGCCTCCTTGTTGACAGGCTGAGCAGTACCGAGCGGCGCGCACCACGCGCCGCCGTTGCTGCCGACGACCGAAAGATCGGCGGCCCTGATGATGTTGACCATGGTGAGCTCCTTCAAGCCGCTGGTCGTGGGCATGCAAAACCCCCGGCCATGGCGGCTCGGGGGCTGGATAGAGGAAAGGTCAGGCGGGATGGACGACGAACCTGTAGCTGGCCTCGTAGCGGCGCATGCCGGGGTTGTCGTACGGCACCCGATGAGGGCCGGTGGAGGTCTCTACGCGGGAGATCACGGCGCCGACCGGTGCGTGGCTCGCGAACTCCTCATGCAGCCGGTACTGGATCTGTGAGGCAAGGGCGAATGCTGCCGGGCCGGACGCGGCGAACACCGCGACGTCCACGGTTGGCTGATCCCGGCGGAATCCGTCGTAGCCCCCGCCAGTGCGGACAACCTGCACCCAAGGCAACTGGCTATCCAGGTCAGATGGCGTTTCGGTGGATGCAGAGACGTCCACGCTGGCCTCTAACCAGGCGATGAGGACCGCTTCAATGTCGATCACTCGTCACCCGCAGCCTTACCCATCACCCGGTAACGCGGAGTACGGGAGGTCCCCCACTCCACGTACGGGGCGTTTGGCGCGTAGTTGATGACCTTGGATACGGCTCGCGATTTCGCCCCTTCGCGGGCACCAGTTTCGACGCGGAAGGAATCCGCATAGCGGCCACTGTCTTGCGGAGCGAGGGACTTAGCTTTGTCCTTGACCTGCTCAGCCCGCGTCTCCATTTCCCGCTGCATCTGAGCGGAGCGAAGCATCTCGCCGATCCCCTTGTAGTTGCTGCGGAAGCGTGCACGAGGAGGCACCAGACACCTCCTCAGCCAGTCACACGAGTCAGTCGGGCCTCGACGCCAGCGCGGGTAGGGGTGAAGGGCGAGTTCCACACGGAGGGGATGCCGTTGATCTCGTAGACCAGGCCACGCACCTTGACGCGCTCGTACGCGGTGAGGTTGGTGTCAGGCGGGAAGAGGATCGTGAGTTGCTCGCTCGTCTGGTCTTGGCCCTGGATGTTCTCGGTGCTGCCGGTCGGCCAGACCACACACCCCGAGATGCTGGCCTCGCCCCAGGTCCATGTCTTGTTGCCGTGAGAGTCCCGCGGCCCAGCGGTGCGGCGCAGGACAGTGACGACCTCGCCCCTCACCCGAGGGCCTCGATCGCCTTGCACCACCGCGCCAGATCCGCCGCCGGGTCGAGCTGTGCGGACCGCTGTAGCGCCGCTGCGGACGCCGTCTCGTACGCGGCTGGATCGTCGAGGCGCTCAACTGCCGCCTGCCAGCCGTCCAAGTCGTCCTTGCGGACGAACGTGCCGGCCTTGCCAAGCGACTCCCGGAGCCCTGGTGTTGGGGTAGCGATCACCGGGATGCCGGAGGCCATAGCCTCCGCTCCGACCCGGCCCCACGACTCGTACTCGGACGGCATAAGCAGGATCCGCGTCCGGCCGTAGACGAGCTTGGCCATCTCAGGACCGGGGACGTTATCGACGACCTCGACGTTGGGGAGGTCTCTGACGTCCTGCTCGCCGTAAGATCCGCGGACCGCGAGGAACTTCCGGCCAGGCATGCGCTCGGCGAGCTGCCAGAACACGTCGCTGCCCTTGTTGACGAACAAGTTGATCAACGTGATGCAGTTGCCGGGGCTCGCGGCGTAGTCAGCAGCAACAACCGGCGGCCGGACGATGACCTCCCGCTCAGGACGGGCCAGCTTCGGATGCTCCGCGAAGTACTCCCCCGCGGCTGCCGCCATCCATTGCGAGTTGTAGACCGCGAGCGCCGTCGTCCCGGATCCGATCTGCTTGAACGTCGCCGGGAACGTGTTGTGGCACAGCACGACAAGCGGCCGACCCCAGCCGCGAGCCGCAGCCGCAGCCGACGGCACGTTCTCCAAGTGGGAGATGACCACGCCAGCTGTGCGCGTCTCCTTGCCGAAGTCCCGGCGGAGGGCCGGCGGGATGACCTGCACCCCGTCCAGGTCGAAAGCTTCCCGCGGCCCGGGAGCCTCGGAAAGGTGGACCTCGACCTGATGCCCGCGAGCAGCGAGGGCTCGTAGGAGGTTGTGTGCGGCCCACTCGGCGCCGGCGTTGTGATGCGGCGGATAAGCGTGCAGTTTCGCCAAGATCCTCATCATCACCCCACCCGCACAGAGATCATGCCTACGGTCCGCCGATAACGGCTGAGCGCCTTGCGCTCCGCCTCGGTCATGACGATCGACAACCCCAGGCCCGGCGTGTCGATGCGGTAGCTGTACGGGCCGATCGTTTCCGACGTGATACCGCCAGCGATGGCCGGCGAGGTGAGGGTCCGCAGCGCCATGCCGCACACCACCATGACGACGTCCGCTGGGACTTCGGCGTAGCCGTGGGAGTAGGTGACCCGGAAAGTGCCGGGGTAGCCCTCGTCTTCGTCCCACCAGATCTCCGGCAGGTTGATGACGAAGTTGCCCTCGCCGATCCGGATCTTGTCGAGGCCGTCCCACCAGTAGTCGACGACTCCGATGTCCGGGGTGCCGTTGATGCCGATCGCGGTCACGGACGTGATGCCGATGACGGGTCTTTGCGGTAGGACGATCATTCCGGCCTGCGCTCGCAACGTCACGGTGGACGTCGAGGTACCGAAGTCCTGGCCGGTGTAGGAACGGACCATCGTGGACGCGTCGGAGAGCAGCGCCTCCAGTCGAGCGCCTTCGTCGCACGTTAGGTCTCGGCCGAGGCGTGCTGCGAGGTCAGCTTTGGTCGCTAGGGGAGCCATATCGCCTCCTCAGAGCCTTGCGAGAGCGCGGAGACGGCCCCGCTGGGCAGCGAGAGCCTCGATGGCGTCACACCAGCGGGTGAGGTCTTCGGCAGGGTCGAGTTCTGCTGCTCGCGCGATAGCCCGCTTGGAGGCGGCGCCGTAGGCGCGAGGAGCGAGGAGACGCCGGATTTCCTTCTCCCACCCGTCGAGGTCATTGCGATCAACGAACACGCCTGCGTCGCCGAGGGACTCCTGAAGGCCCGGCGTGGGGTGCGCGATGACCGGGATACCGGACACCATGCCCTCCACCCCCACCCGACCCCACGACTCGTAATCGGATGGCATGAGCAGGAGTTTCGTGCGGGCATACACCTCGTCCCGCATCCGATCGCCGGGCAAGTTCGACAGCACTTCGACGTTCGGTAGGTCGCGAATGTCCTGGTCGCCGTAACCGCCGGTCACCGCGAGGAATTCCACGTCGGGCATGCGTTCCGCGAGCCGCCAGAACGTCTCCGAGCCCTTCGGCTTGAACAAGTTGATCAATGTGACGCGGTCGCCATGCTTGGTCCGGTACTCGTCGGCCAGCACCGGCGGATGAATCACGACCGAGTTCGGGCGTGGAGTGTTTACCGAGTTCAGCCACGTCTCGAAATCGGTGCGCATCCACTGCGAGTTGTAGACCGCGAGCGAGCACGGCCCCTTTCGGAGCCAGTTCTTCGTCTGCGGGAACGTGTTGTGCAGCACATGCACCACCGGGATGCCGCGCATCTGGCCGATCATCGACGCACGCTGGGTGTTCTCCAGGTGTGTGATGATCGCGTCCGCCCGGTCGGTGTAATCGAACGGATCGTGCTTGCTACGGAACGGGTGAACCCGCACCCCGTCCAGCTCATACGAGCCGCCGGCCACCGGGTTGGACAGGACCACGTCCACCTCGTGGTCGCGCTCTACCAGAGCGCGCAGCATCGTGTGGACCATCCACTCCGCCCCAGCATTGTGCGCTGGCGGGTAGGCATGAAGCATCGCCATCAGGCGCACAACGTCTCCCTGGGGGTTGATGCCATGCGGGAGCCCGGGAGTAGTCGGACTCCCGCACAGCAGAGAGGTTAGGAACCGGCGGTCGCGGCCTGCAGCGTGCCGAACGGGTACCGGCTCGCACTGGTGGCGTTGAGCGTGGTGATCGGGTTGCTGGTCGCGTAAGCCAGCCGCATGGTGACTCGAAGCGCCACCGAGTCCTGCTGCATCAGGTTCAGGACGACCGCGCCGTTCGCGTCGCTGATGACGCCCTGGTCGAACATCTTCCAGGTGATGTCCTGTCGCAGCCCGATCACAGCCTTCGACCAGTCGCCGGCGATCATCTCCGCTTCGCTGGCGTCCCAGGCGCCGTTGATGACCTCCGACAGCGGGTAGCCGTACAGGTTGCCCGCGCTGACAGCGTCATGCATGTTCGACTGGTAGATCGGGACGCCGTTGTCGTCCCTCATCCCAGCCAGCCGCCACTTCAGGCCGGGCCTCGACGCGAAGCCGTTGATCGCGAAGCCGTCCATGGCGACCTTCTCGCCGAGCAGCGTGACGTCCTCGGCGAGGTCACGGCCCGTGCCGGCGACCACGGTGTTGCCGGCCGCGACGGTGGACGGGTAGATGGCCGCGGGCCACGACGCGGGCTTGTCGGTCCCGAACAGAGCGGCAGCGTCGATCTTGGCTCCGAATGCTTCCACGATTCTCGGCCTGATTTCGTCCCAGATCGGCACCTGGGCGTCGTCGAGATACGCCTCGGGGATCGGGATGATGACCGCGAGCTCCTCGGCGACCAGCGAAACGTTCTTCCAGTCGACGCTCGACGTCTGCTTCATCCCGGTATCGCCCGAAACCCAGTAGGCCATCGGCAGCACATCGAGGACGGGCTGCCTCTGAGTTTTGGTGCTCATCCTCACCTGGCCAGCCCGCTGGAGCATGAACGACTTGGTCGGCATCTCCTGGAGGATCTGCGAGGAAACCGGAGTCGGGATCAGCGGGTCGTCGGAGCCGTCGCGGGTGGTCATGGAGTTATAGGTAGGCACGGGGATCTCGCTTTCAGACATGCAGCGGCGCCGGGCCCCGTGCGAGGAATCCGGTAGCTGCGGGATAAGTGGTTAGCGGCCGAGGAAGCGGCGGAACGCCTCGTTGACGTCCTCGGGCGCGTAGTCAGCAGGAAGAGCGCCAGGTGTCAGCGACTCAACAGGCCGGGTCCGGACGGGGTAGGAGTGCTCCTCCTCGTCCTTCTCAGAGGCAGCCGGAGGGGGCATCGCCGCGAGGCGCCGCTCCAACTCAGCTTCCAGTTCGCGACTGAGCTCCTGAGCTGCCTCGTTGATCTCGTCCTCGTTGCTGCCGCCGAGTCGATCCAGCAGAGACGTCGGGATGTTGTACGCCGCGGCGGCCATCAACTTGGCCCGCCCGATCTCGGCAGCAACGGCCCGCTGCTCGGCAGCGGCCAGACGATCTGCGATCCTCTGCTGCTCCGACTTCTGTGACTCTTCGAACTCGGCGTACTTCCGAGCTGCCTCGGCGTTCGCCTTGGCTGTCTGCTCGTGCTTCCTCGCCATAGCGCGCCACTTCGAGACTTCCGCTTCCCAGTCCTTCGCCTTGTCAGGCTCGTCCCGAGACTCAGAGTCCGCAGGTGGCTCCATGGACTCCGAAGGGTCCGGCTCGATGCCGGTGGGCTCTTCGGTGACCTCTGGCTCAGTCGCGGTTTCGGACATGGATGGGTCTCCCGTGTCGGGTAAGCGCTCGCCGTGTCGGCGGGCGAAAGGGGACATGCGAAAGCGCCGGGCCTGCCATGTCGGCTGGTCCGGTCAGGGAAAAAGATCAGGAGGAGGGTTGATCGCGGGGCTCTACACCTGGCGGGAGAGACGCGGCACGGCCTTCCCACCACTGCCGCCACACCTTGCGCGCCTCGTCGCCGCCGGTACCGGCGGTAACGCGCTTCCAGGTGTCGAACAACTCGTCCGCTTTGTGAAGCAGCGGGGAATCGGCATCGAAGATCGGGACGGCTTGGCAACCATCGTGATCGTGGTACTTCGCTCCGCCGTACCGGCTATCACCAGCGGTTTCGGCGGACTCATACACGGCGCCGCGGGAAATCAGCATCGCGCACCATGAGCACGGGTCGCCGTCCCCGATGCGAGCCCAGCCGAGCGCGTCCTCGTCATCGTGAGAGGTGGCTTCCATGACATCCCGGCCGCCCTCAAGCGCAAGCCTGGTCGCGGTACCAGAGATCGTGACCGCCATCCGGTCCCGCGCCTGCGCTGGCGTCGCACCAAGTCTCAAGGACTTCCGCATCACCGCCATGCCGGCGCTGTCCAGAGCCTCGGTCAACTGCTCCTGGGTGAGGGTCCGCGGCTCGGCCATCACGACCTCACCGGAGACACCCGCTGCGGTACGGAGTTGTCGGTAGTACGGGCCTGCGAGGCTCGCAGAGCGCTCCCGGCTGGTCATGACCATGGCAGCGAGCGCCATCTGTACACCCGGCCACGACTCCTCGGGCTGCTCCAGGTTGAACAGCAACCGGAGGAGCTTCACAACGTCGCGGACGAGGCTGGACGACACCACCCGCTGCTGTGCCTGGTAACGGGCAGCGGCGCGCTGCTGCTCAAGGTCTGACATTCCCACCAGCCGAGTCCGGAGGCTGCGGCGGCGCTTCGAGAGCGTCAGCTTCGGCCTTCTGCTTGTCGACGATCGCGTTCAACTGAGCTTCCGCATCAGCCTTCGCCGCAGTGGCCTTCCACCTGGTGACATCCGTCTGCGTCACACCGGGAATGCGCTCCCAGAGCTCTTGCGCGGGCACGTCGAGCATCTGCTTCAGCTTCCCAAGCGCATCTACTGTCGACGCCAGAGCGCGGGCTTCAGTGTCGCGCCATACGACCTGCGCGGCCATGTCGGACCAGCCCCGCTTGTCGCCGGCCGCGCGAGATGCCAGACGCAAGGTCTGCTCATGCGACTCACCGAAGCCAGACTTCCGCTCGGTGATCTTCCGCTGCAGGCCGCTCTCCGCTGCAGCGAGCGCTTCCGCCGACAGGTTGCTCATCTGACCGAGCAGATGGTGGGGCGGCGTCTGGGAGACGGTCGCGATATGCCGGATCGTCTCCTCGGCGCTCTTTAAGTAGCCGCCCAAGTCCGTCTGGCCGAACTCACCGAACTTGGTGTCTGAGTCCTCGGCCATCCACAAGCGGCTCACCGACGCGTTGAACGGCTGCATCGGGTTGCCGTTCTCATCGAAAGGTGGCGCCATGCCCGTGACCCAACGCTGCCTGAAAGCGGCGTACTGCTGGGCCATCATCAGGCCAAACGTCGTCGAATTCAGCTGATCTTGCATCTCGAACAGAGGCTCAATCTCGCCGCGGATGCAGTCGTCGCCGTCCAAGTCATCGCCGTTGACGTACCTCACGACAGGGCACACGCCAAGGTTGTGCGCTTCGGTCTTGACGAGCCGCAACTTCCCGCCCGGCTTGACCTCCGCCTCCAGCACGTACCGGTTGACGTCGTCATACAGACGAATCGACCTGATCTGCTCCTTCACGCCGTTGTGAATCGCCTCTTCGATGGCGTACAGCGGCCACTCATCGTCGATCGGGTCCTCGTAGAACGCCGTCATGCGCCGCGGCGACTTCGGGAGAATCACCGGCACAGGCTTGCCTGGCATGACCACCGTGTAGCCCACCCCGTACTTCAGGGCGGCCCGATGTACCCCGTGCTGGCGGGCATCCATACGGTTGGCCTGCCAAAACTCCCACGCCGCCGCGTTCTCATCCCCGCCGGCGGCCCGATACCCATCGACGTACAGCGCCTGCGCAACCACCGTGACCACAAGGGGCAAGACATTCACCCGGGCACGCTTGATCAGCCACTTGTACTCCTGCCGGGCCCCCTTCGGCACGTACACGCTGGACGCTTCGCCCCGCATGTACGCCGAGATCTTCTTCAGCCTCGGCTGCTCCTGCTCGCGCATCTGCAGCAGCCGCCGCGAGGTGTCGATGACATCCGACTCGGAGAGGGCCACAAGCACCCCCTCGATTGATCGTCAGAATCCGTAAACGCGGCCCGTGCGGGTCCTCTTCTTGCGGTTCTTGTACTTCGGGGAAGCGAGCACCAGGCGGCGGACCATGCGAGCGCCGATCACACACACAGCGGCGTCGATCTTCTTCGGTGAGTCCGGAGACTCCTTACCGATCGACACACCCCATCGGTTGGGCCGGCGCCGAACATTCCCAACGTGCCGAGCAACCCGGGCGTCACCGTCGTGCCGGAATGCGCGCTCGTTGATCTCGGTCTCAGTGAGCTCGCAGGCGAGCGTGAAGTCGTAGGTGCGTGACCTCATGTCCCACGCGATCGGCTGCGGATCCTTACCGTCCGGCACGGAATGCACGAGCAGCTTCTCGGCGTACCGGCCTGGCCACGTGACCTTCGCGAACCCTTCCCACTCCTTGACGTCAGCGAAGAACGCCAACACGTCCCACCGGTCGAACATCTGCTCAACCGCGGCGTCCACCTCAGCAACCGGCACGACCGATTCCGTGCTGTGCGAGGTGTCCGGCTCCCACACGCCGATCGTGAAGACGTACCCGTCCGACATGCGGCACCCAAGCAGCGCAGTGGCGTCCCGCGACTTGGAGCCGTCGAAAAACGCGACGATCTCCTCGCCGTCGGCAACCAGCTCGCTCGGATCCGCGATCAACGACCACGCTTGAGGCGTCATCCACGCATCCTGGGCTGCGGTAGGCCAGTTCAAGTACTTCCGCTTGGAGTCGTCGGGCTTGCTCCGCGGATCCCAGATGCGTTCCATGATCGGACGTGTCTTCTGCCAGAAGCAGTCCTCGTACACGAACTCCAAGGCCCGGCGGAGTGAGTCCTCGTCCGTCATGTCCGTGTCCGGTGGAGCAACCCGTGCGTCGTACAGAATCCGTGACTCGCCGCGGGTCTTGCCTTCCTCCTGCGCCACCCACGCATCCCATGACGCCTCAGCTACCGATCCGATGCCGGGAATCCAGGAGTTGCAGGTCTCCAGCATCCGGCTACCGGACTTCGTGAGGTTGTCCTCCAAGGTCGCGGCTAGATCCGGGCCGCCGTTGGAGGGCTTCCAGTGCTCGGTCTCGTCAGCTATGACGCAACTCGACTCCGCGCCTTCAGCCGCAGTCGACGAAGCCGTGATCACCTCAAGGGTGCCCTCAGGAGCCTTGTAGTAGCGGGTCTTCGCCGGGTCGAGAGCGAACTCTGTGACGATCCGAGAGCCTTTCGGCGCGAACGCCCGCACCATCCGCATGGTGTTCGCCGTCTGTGACTCCGCAGTAGCGGCGATCTGCACCAACGGCATGTCCACAGGCTTGCCACGAACCCCGCCAGGAGACTTCGAATCGAAGTCCAGCACCCGGACCGGAGCGCAAAGCTCAGCCAGGGCCATCAGAGCGGCGAACGGTGACTTACCCGACCCCTTCGCTAGCCGACGAACCCCGTGGTGGTAGAGCCAGTTGCCGTCCTCATCCACCGCGTACCAGTGAAGGAGGAACCGCACCTGCGACTCAACGAACTTCCACGGCAACCCCGCGCGCGGCCCGTTCGGATGCCGCAGGTATTTGCTTGACCACCGGAGCACTTCCCAGCCGAGGGTGAACTGCGGAATCTCCTCAGGCAGGGTGATAAGCCGGTCAGCCGGAGAGACGACGACGCCACTCATCGAGAGCCTCCACAGCCGCCTCCTCATCGGCATCCGTCTGCACCGCGCGCTCCAACTCCACCCGCACCCGGCGCCGATCCCCTTCAGTCGTCAGCAGGCTCGACATGCCGGACATCACGGCAGCGAACATCTGGGCAGAGAACCGGCTCGCTTCCAAATTTCGGGACATGGCCTCCGCCACATACCGGGCCGTGGCCCAGTCGGACGCCTCGTAGAAAACCCGCTGCCCTGACAGCCCCAACGATCGGAACCAGTTCTGCGCAATCGGATGCCATGCCTCATCTGGCTCCTCAACAGGAAGCGGACCACCATCAACCTGAACCTTCGTGACCGCTTCCTGCTCCGCCTTCGTCCGATGCCCATGGCGCTGCCCTGAGCGCTTCCCTACGGGGCCACGAGAACCCATGACACCTCCAACGAAGGTCACGCCGCCAAACGGCTCACAGAGGCTCACGGGCTCTAAAACTTGGGAGGGATCTCCGGCGCAATACGTAGCCGATCTGGGGCCGGGAGGGAGGAGGGGACCCCGCCCACCCCCTCCTGCTAGGTCCATTTCACCTGGGGTTCAGAGGGTCGCCAGGAGGCGCTTCATGGCTTCTCGGTCACTCTTGATGGAGTTGCACATGAAGTGCGCACACTGCGTGTTAGCGGGTTCGTGTGTGCCTCCCTTGGCGAGAGGCACAATGTGATCGATGACTGGAGCTTTGGGGTGAGGCACTACCTGGTCTCTGTCTGTCTTGGTGTGGCAGAGCTGGCAGGTCCAGTCGTCTCGTTCAAAGATCCGCGACCTGTAGACGTGAGCTACATACGCGTTCTTCTGTACTGCTCGGCGCCTTGCTCTCTGGTCTGCCTTGGCGCACTTCGCTGAGCAGTAGGAGGCGGGGCCTGTGGCTTGAACGCAGAAGGATGTGCCGCAGCGGATGCAGTCTCCTTGGACGAAGACGCGTGGCTTGGGGATGTGCTGCCTCGCGGGGTGCCTGTCGGGAAGTCTGGTCCATGCCCTGCCGTGTGGCCAGTCCAGTGGGGCCGGCAGCCATGCGGTTCTGCGTCGCTCCTGCTCCTTGGCTTCTCTCCACTGTGCTGTGCAGGCCGTAGAGCACCAGCGAGTACGCGTAGAGCTGGACGTGAATGCGGCTTGACAGTGATCGCAGGAGAGGCTGTATGCGCGGGTCTTGTTCGCGCATGGCCTGGAGCAGTATTTAGCTAGGCGTTGACGGGTTCTCCAAGCGGATCCGCATCCCTCGCAGGTGCGTTCGTAGATGACGTCGTGGCTTGGCCAGCGGCCTGTTTCTTCTTTCCGCTGTCGCTGGTACGCCATCCCGCGTTCGACGTTGAATCGCTTCTCGCAGGAGGGTTTGCCGCACTGGACCCGGCGGGGATGCGTCATCTGATCGCCACAGTACGGACAAGGTCTGGTCTCGATGACCTTCTCTGCCTGACGCTTGATCTTGGCGTCCTCGGCCCATTGCTGTGCGCGGCCGTCGGCCTTGGCCCTGCGTGCACTTGCCTTGGCCCGACATCTGCCTGAGCAGTACGTAGGTAAAGGGCCGATCTTCTTCGGCGTCAGCGGGGTGGCGCACTCTTTGCAGGTGAGCGCGCTGGGGGTAGGGTCTGTCACGTCGTCCTGGTCCAATCAGGTCGGCCGTGCCCGAGGAGTGTTAGCGCACTCGCTCGGGCTTCTTATTGGGTTGTGTCTCGATCATCCCAGATGTGCCTGACATTCCGTGGGAATCAGCCCGTCAGGTGCCAAGAATCTGCAGGTCGCATGTAGGTGACCTAGGGTTATCTGGCGAGGATTCCGCTGTCGGCCAGTGCGAGGAAGCAGAGGCCGGCGGCGAGGAGCGCGATGGGCCAGGCGCGTTGTATGGCGGCCCAGATGGCGGATGCGAGGAAGGCCACGATGGCGAGCAGGAGGATGACGTTCATGGGTGTCTCCTAGATGAGACCTGGGTGTTTTTCCTGTGGACGCTGCCTGGGGATGCGTTTGGCTTGTGCTGCTTGTCCACCTTCGCGGGAGGACTTGGTGCGGTGGCAGTAGGGAGCGACGTTGTGATGGATGGCGGCCAGGTTCTCAAGCGAGTGGTCGTCGCCAACCACGATGTGGTCGACGCCGTCTGCTCCGGGGCCGCAGCAGACGTGGCAGATGCGCTGGTCTCGTTTGAGTACCTGGTTGCGGCGTTTGGGCCAGTCTGCGGGGAGGCGGTCTCGGCGATCAGATCCCTTCCATCCGCCGGCCATTAGCTCTTGATGCCCTTCTCGGCTGGCCATTCGCCAGTGGCCTGCTTGTGGAGGCGAGCGCAGAGTCCTTTGACGACGCCTGGCCCTACGTGCTTGGAGAGCTCTTCTACGCAGCGGTCGTAGGAGCCGTCGGTTCCCCAGCGCAGGCGCAGAGCTCCTGGACCGGTAGTCCAGTACCGCATGAGCTTCTCGGTTCCGTTGTCTCCGGGCTTGGCGTCTGCCATGAGGGCCTCCGATCTCGGCCTGTTAGGAACCCTGTTGTGGGGTCTTCTTGCGCTTCTTCGGCGAGGTCAGGAAGTTGCGTATGGCTCGGTTGGCCATAGCTGCCTGGCCTGCTTTGTCTGTGGGGATCAGGTCGGTGGAGCCCCAGGAGAATCGGTCAGCCATCAGAGCATCAGCTCCATGTGGACGTGCGGGACGCCTTTTCTGGTGGTCACGGAGACGACGCGGAACTTACTCCCTGGGGGGAGGACCATTTCGCGGTTGGATCCTGCAGCGGCTTTGGTTCCCTTGGGGAGGGTGATTTCGGCGGTGGCTTGCCTGGTGGCTCGGCCTACGGATCCAACGTCGTTGGTGAGGCTGGTGGAGACGAAGCCCTTGTCGGAGAGTTCCTGACCTGGCTTGAGCTCGCCGAACTGGTCAGCGGAGAAGCCCCGGTAGACGGTCATGGGTTCCGTCAGCGGTGGGGCTTTCTTGATCGCCGAGTTGAGGTCTTTGCTGGCTTTGCGTGCCCGGTCGAGGTCGGCGTCGTTGAAGCTGACGTCGGCCTTGATGTCCTTGGAATTCAGTCCTCTGAGCTGGCCGTTCATCAGAGCGAACCCTGGTGACTGGTAGAACCGCATGGCCTTGTCCTGGGCAGGGCTGAGGCTGTTGCGCCAGGATCCGTAGTGGTCGTCGAGGAACTTCTTGTCCCGGGGGGCAGCCTTGGTGGTTCCTGCTGAGGGAGGGGTTTTCGCGGCGGGCTTCGCGGCGGGGGCCTTGGCGGCGCTCGGTTTGGGTGAGGCGACCGCTTGGGCGGTGCGCTTCACCGGCGGGGAGGCGGCGCCACGTCCGCTGTTCGCCTTCTTGGTGGAGGGCGTCTCAGCGGTCTTGGTTGTGGCTGGCTTGCGGCCGTGGTTCTTCTCAACGGTCGCCGCTGGTGTGAGAGGAACCCACCCATGCTTCCACTGCTGACCCGGGTAAGGGTGAGGCATAGCGTCCCTCGCTTTCATGCACGAGTGGGCGCCATGCGAGGCGTCCGGCTGATTCGGGTTAAGGGAGGAGGTTCACTTTCGGCCAGCGGCTGCGCAGATCGCGTCGTCAGCCTTGCGGGAGTCGACTCCGCCCTTCGCGCCCTTAGCGGTTGAGCCGGATCTGGTGGTTCGGCTTAGGGCCGACCATGATGGCGGCAGCACGGTCTTCCGGCTTCAGGTCGCGCTCAATCGCGGCGGGCTCGGTGTCCACCTGGCCAGCCAGCATGAGATCCAGAATGACTCGGTCCTGTTGGTCGCGAGGTAGATCGCCGAGCTGCCGGCGGACGGCAGCCATCGTGGTCCACTTGCCCGGCCTGGGGCTGGCGGCAGCCACCGCGTCCAAGACGATCTTTTTTGCCTGGGTGTCGGGGACGTTGCCCCCGGCGCTGTTGGCGCGCTGTCTCTGCTCCTCGCGCTTCGGAGCCGCCGCGGGTTTCGGCTGAACCTGCGGCTTACGGGCGGCCTCTTGGCCTGACAGGCGGATCTGGTGGGTCGGCGTGTTGCCGACCATGAGTTCGGCCTTGCGGTCCTCGGGCTTCAGATCCCCGTAGATCGCGACGGGCTCGATATCCAGTCGACCAGCGAGCATAAGGTCCAACATGGCCCGGTCCTGCTGATCACGAGGTAGATCAGCGAGCTGACGGCGGACGGCGGTTATGGTGGTCCACTTACCCGACCTAGAGTTAGCGGCCACCGCGTCCAGGACGAGCTTTTCCGCTTGAGCGTCGGAGACTTTTCCTCCGCTCGGGGCGGGCTTGGGAGGTGCGGTCTTCGCAGGAGCGGAAGCCCTGGGTGCCGCCTTGGCCGGAGGCTTGGCGTCGGCTGCGCTTTTCTGGTTGACGTCGCCCGCGTTAACGGTGACGACCTTCCCGCCGAGGTCGACCTTGACTTCGCCGTCGCCGCCCTTGCCGACGACCCGGCCGGTTTTGCCGTCGTGGTCGCCTGCCGTCACCTCGACGACGTCTCCGGTGCGGAGCATCTTGTAGTTGCCCGACAAGCCATGGACTCCGGCGGGGAAGCTGGAATCGTCGTCGGTCGCCTTACGTCCGCCTGCCTTGCTGGGCCGGCCTGCCATGGTGCGGAGCGCGTCGTCGACCTTTGATGACTTCGATGGCGCCTTCCCGGCGTTGAGGCCGGTCCACTTCGGAGGCGGCGTCCCGTCCGGGCCAGCACCCTCCTGGGCGTTCTTGCGGAGTGTCTTCGCTGCCTCAGCGGCTTCTGCTACGACGCGAGAGAGCATCGAGTTCTTGCCGGGCTTCTTGCCGTGGTTCTTCTTCACCGCAGCAGCGGGGGTGATGGGGATCCAGCCGTGACGCCATTGCTGACCAGGCTTGGTGTCTGCCACGGCGACCTCCTAATGAGTGTGAGTGGTGGGCGCCGCTACAGGTAGCTATTCAGGGGCGGCTACAGCGATCGCGGAGACGCCAGACAGGAAGGTGAAGTCCACGCCAGGGAAGGACTTGCGGAGACTCGTCACCACGGCGTGAGTGTCCTCGGGGGTCGGGTCGTCGGAGAGGGTTACGAGGACCTTGTCGCCAGGGCGGAGAACGATCATGGCGGGGGTGGTCACGGTGCCGCCTTGTCCCCATAGGGCGACCAGGCGCATTCCTCACAAACTGCGTAGCCGCCAATGGTGTGGATACCTTCAGCGGTAATGGCGGTGATGGTCGCGGTCTGGAGCGTGCTCTTCAGGCAGTGGGGACACCACTCATGGCGAAGATCACTAATGATGGGGATTGCCTGTTCGGACTCCGTCATCCTGTGGCGCCCTTGATGCTGGCCTGGAGCATCTGGCCAAGCAGGAACAGCGCCTGCGGCTCGGTGAATCCCGCGTTCAGGTAAGCGAGGAACAGCTCGTGGAGCTGGGCGGCGCCTTCAGCGAGGAGAGTGATCGGATCCTCGGGATCAGGCATCGGTGGGCGCTCCGTCCTCGCTGATCAGACCGCTCCGAACCCACCCTGTCTGCTCGTTGTACAGATCCGAAGGAGGCGGCCAGGTACGGTAGATACTCCAGTTGGTGCCACCGTCTTCGGTGAACTCAACCTCTATCCGCTGACTGTCTGCTCGCATCTCCACACTGCTGTCCGCGTACTCATCTTCGACGCGGAGGAGACCGCCGACGACGCTGATAGTGCGCTTGGTGAGGCGAGCGGCCCGCTGAGCGTTGGCCAGGGTGACCGCTTCTCTAATGCCGGAGCCGCCGGATGGCTCGAAGACCACCAGTTGGGGTTGCGCCACTATGACGTCTTCGGTCAGCGACGGTGCAGCCTGCTCAACGAGTTGCCGCACCTCTTGATGGGTGAACCCTGCGGCGCGGAGTTCTTCCCGGTAGGTGGCGAGACGCTGGGCGGTTGTCAGTTCGGTCACGTGCTCTCCTCATGGGTGGGCGAGAGCCCCGACCCATGAGGAGGTCGGGGCTCTCTACCTCCGGTAGCTAGCCGGAGGGTTCTTGATGGGCTGAAAAGCGAAATACCAGCCGTCACTAATCGTGTCTGGGGTGAATCGCGGTGTAGTTCCCATAACGACCGCCTCGCTGGCCCCACCTGTTTCCTACGGTGTGCGTCATGGCCAACAACACCGCCACAGGATGTGGAACGCTCCTCGTTGTCGCTCTCCTCGTAGGCGGCTGCATGAGCCTGTTCAACGGCGACGACGAACCCGTAGCGGCGCAACCCGCACAGCCCGTGGCAGTTCCCGACTGGGCGAACAAACCGCTCGTTGAGGCAGAGAACGAAGCGAAGGCTCTCGGGCTGGACCTGTCGTCTTCCGGACTGACCGGTAGCTTCTGCAGCGACGAAACCGACTGCTTCATCTACAAGACGGTTCCGAAAGCCGGGACCGCGGTTACGGCGGGCGCGAAGGTCGCGGTGAAGTGGTGGGACAAGGAAGAACGCACGTTCCACCGGAAGTACCGGAAGATGCCAAACGTCGTTGGCTGGTCCGAGGAGAAGGCCAACAAGCTGCTGGAACCGATCTACTGGTCCGTCGAAGAACGCCGCAAGGAGACGACAAGAATCCCGGTGGGCGCTCACCGTGTCCTGGCGCAGTCCCCCAGAGCGGGCCGGCCGTTGAGGGTGGGACAGAAGGTGAAGCTGGTGATCGGCTTCAACTTCGGCTCAACCTCAGGTGATGGCGGTGGGGGTGGGAGCTTCAGCAGCGGTGATGGCAACGATGGCGAGGGCCGGTTCTGTGGTCGCCGCTGGTGGTGCTGACGGGATTACGGGTGGGCGCTGGAGGCGAGCACGCTTGGGTTGTGCTCCGCGACGAGAGGGCGGACCGCTTCGGGGTCGCCTTCGGCTTCAACGTAGCGGCCCATGAGCGCCATGTTCGCCTGGTAGAGCAGGCTGGATGGGTCGATTTCGCTGGGGTGCCAGAGGTGGAAGATCGTGCCCTCATGCTTGGCAGTCGGGCCGAGAAGCGCATCACAGGCAACCCTCGCGGCCGTGTCCTCGGCGCCCCAACCTTGGAACCGCTCGTCCATTCCGCCAGCCTGCCACCATGCGGAAGGTTGGATTACCAGAATGCCGCCGGTGGACCAGTCGGTTTCGAGCTCGGTCGCGCACAGGTAGGCGGGAGTCCCTGCGAGGTAGGCGTCCGTTCCCTGTGGGGAGAGTCCGCGGAAGTGCGTGTAGGGCAGGTGAAGGAGTCCGTCGTGGGCGCTCTCGACCGCCGCGAGGAGCGGTTCCCGCTCGGGCAGCGTGTCTGCGTCGCACAGGACGACCACGTCAGCGCCAACGTCCTGGGCGAGGCGAACACCGTGGTTGCGTGACCCCGCGCGGGAAAACGGTGTGTGGCCTGAGTCTGCGTCGATGTGCCACGCATCCGGCAGCAGGGTTCGCAGGTGGGCGCGCACCGTTTCGTGGTGGCGCTCCCGATCCGGCTGGCCGCCACGCCAGGGGATTACGACTGCGACGCGCACATGACCTCCCTCAGGTCTTGCGGAACACAGCCCATGGGCGCTCCGGCTCGATGCGCTTCAGGCCGCGCTTCTCCGCTTCGGCCTTCTGCGCGTCGGGGTGCCAGGTGGTGACGTCGATCCAGATCTGAGCCTCTTCGGGGTTGTCCGAGGTGGGCCAGTCCACGACGATGAGTCCGCCCTTGCGGACGGCCTTGACGAGCCCGTCGAGGATGGCCAAGGCCGAAGATCGCGGGTGGTGGATCAGCACCGCCAGGCACACCACGGCGTCTACCTTGTGGCCGATCTGCTCGTACAGGTCACTGCCGTCGGAGAGGACCTGCGGCATGTCGGGGTCGTTCTCGGCGAGGTGGGCGAGCATCTTCGGCGAGGCATCCGCGCCGGTCACGTCGAACCCGAGACGCTTCAGCGGGATCGCTACCCGGCCATCGCCACAGCCGAAGTCCACAACGCGTGAACCTGGCTTGAGGACCTCGGCGAGCTGCAGGGCGGCCTGTTCACCAGATGCCCAGTACGCCTCTTCGGAGACGCCGCGCGACGGGTGAATATGAGCGGGGCCTGCCTGGTCCCAGGCGTCGATGACCTCTTGGCCTGTCATGACTTCCGTCCGATCCGAATCACCGTCACGCCCGTCTGGTCAGGCATGTAGCCATGCGGGTCCAGCACCACCGAACCAGCAGGGAACGCGTAGTCCACGAACTGCGGGTGCTTGGTGCCGATCACGTACACGTGGGGCTTGTCGAGTGGGCGATGACGCTTCGGCTCCACGAACGGGTCGTAGAGCCCCACCTGGCGTTGCCGGTCACGCAGCTGGTGGGCGAGGAGACGCGCTGGCGAGCCCGCGGTGAGCGCGCTGCTGGGCTTGTATGCCTCACCGAGAATGTAGATGTCGAGGCCGGTCTGATCTGCCCACCGCTCTGCGAGGTCAGCCAGCCACCCTGACTGTGCTTCTCGGGCGTAGGCCATCTGGCCGAGCAGGTCGTAGGACAGTTCCAGGCGTTGAGCGAGCCATGACATGGCGATCAGGTCGCGGGGGTGGCAGGCGCCGCCGTCTCCCATGCCGCCCCGCAGGTACTTCGGGGAGATCACCCGCTCGGTCGCGAGGGACAGGGCGTCGATGACCTGGTCGCAGTCAGCGCCGGTCTTCTCGCAGATCTCCATGAGGGTGTTGCCGATGACGACCTTCGCGGAGATGACTGTGTTGTACGCGACCTTGATCAGTTCAGCGGACTCGATGGACGTCTTGAACACCGGCCGGTCATGAAGTTGCCCGTACACCTCGACCACAGGGGTCAGGTGTTCGGGCCGGTCGGCGCCCATGAGGACGAACTCCGGCTCCAAGAAGTCCGCGATCGTCGTCCCCATCGCGATGAACAGCGGGCTGTACACGAGGGTGACGTGGGCGTTCAGCAAGCCCCGCAGGTGCTTGTTGCACGTACCCGGCAGCGCCGTGGACACCACAACGAGCGTGATCGCCTTGGCCTGCTGGGCAGCGGCCCGGCACACATCCCGAACCGCCTGGGTGAGGAACCCGTACTCGAAGTCTCGGCGATCGTAGGGGGCAGGCGCCTCGCCGCCGTAGGCAGGAGCGTGCGGCGTCTGCACCGCGACAAACACCACATCGGCGTGGGCAACGACCTCGGCCACCGTGTGAGCGAGCTTCAACGGGCCAGAGTCGATCAGGTCCGCGAATCCCTGCTCGCCCTGGTCCCCACCTTCGGAGAACATGCGCTCGACTCGGGCTCGGTCGATGTCGTAGCCGATGACGTCGTGGCCAGCGAGGTGGTGCAGCGCCATGGCGCAGGGGGCGCCCAACTTGCCGAGGCCAATCCAGCCGACGTTCATGGGGTCCTTCCGGGGGTCCAAGCTGCCCGGAGCGCCTCAACATCGCGAGCTCTGGCGGCCTTCATGGGGGGTGAGTGGTAGTCCGCGGTCCGGTACCCGGCCTGGGCATCACGCCAGGTCTCGTCGTCGTGTCCGCCGGTCAGGTCGTGACGGTCGTGGAGGACGTTCACCACGATGCGGTGGTGGGCGCCTACCGCGGCCGCGACATCCTGGGCCCAAGAGTCACAGTGCGGGGACAGGCTGAAGTGACCGAGGACGTCCACCATGCTGCGGTGGACGATCGGGAAGATGTTCAGGGCTGGCGAGTCGTTGTGTGCCGGCCACAGCACGCCGCAAGGCGCCTCAGCGACCCGGGAGTCCCAGCCGGGAGTGAGCATCCTCGCGTCGTCGTTCCACAGCAGCAGCCACTCCCCCGACGCCATGGCGGCGAGGTGGTTCACGTACTCGTGGAGCTGATGGTAGCCGTACCTGGTGGGCGCCACCCAGCAGGTGGCCCGGGACCGCTCAGCCGCTTCAACGGTGTCAGGGTCGTCGGGGTCCGCAGCAACCAGGATCTCCAGACGGTCCGGGTTGTCGGCCATGACGCGTAGGGAGCCGATCGAGTCCGCCAGCGAGGATGGGCGTCCACGGGAGGGCAGCAACACAGAGATCATGTGATGCGGATCAATCCGCTGCGGAGAAGCGGCTCCTCAGGAGGAGCGACCGGTTTCACCCAGACGACGTAGCGGCCCTCGTCGAGCTCGCTGACGCCTTCGTCGCCGCCGTAGAAGACCATCGCCCGGCCGGTTCCGGTCTCCCACTGGGCGGCGTACCAATCATCGTCTCCGGGCTCGACGTCGTACGGCATGATCGCCATGAAGACTGGCGTCAAAGCGGTGTAGTCGCCTCCAACTACCCCTGAGCGGATGAACTCTTTCGTTCCGGACGGGTAGCAAGGGATGTCGCTCACGAGCTACCCGCCCTTCAACGTTGAGGTGAGCCGATAGACCAGGCCCTCGATGGAGCACCGACCGCCCATGCCCTTGAGGCTGGGGACCCTGCGGACCAGAGCCTTTCGGGAGGCCCGATCGTCCACGGGATTCCACCGCCAGGAACGCCAGTGGAAACGGTGGGCGTAGGAACGCTCGCCGTGGCCGCGACCCTGGATGGTCTCGCCGTGGCCGTGATGGCTGCGGCGGGGATCGTGGTCGTGGCCTGCACCGTCGCCGGGTTTACGGTGACGATGGTCGTCGCGGTGGTGGTCGGCGTCGGGATCGCCGCCGTGGCTGTGACCACCGTGATGGCGATCGAGGCGCTGGCCGAGGTGGTGGGAGATGGGATCGCTGCAGCCGCGGTGACAGTCGTCGGCGAAGCCGTGGTGTTGCCGTCGGCGGTGACCTCGGGCAGTGGGACCGACGCAGTGACCGACACGACTGAGGGAGCCGCGGTGGCGCCTGCGGTCGTCACTGGGCTCGGGACGAGCGCAGACGCCGCCACAACGCTCGGCGAGGCGGTGCCCTCTGTGGAGACTCCCGGAGCGCCTACCGACGCTGTAGAGGCGACCACAGCCGGGCTGGCGGTGGACCCCGTGGCAGTGGTGGGCGCTCCAACCGAGGCGATCGCAGCCACCGTGTTGGGGCTGGCCGTGATCGACGACCCCGACTGCACCGACGGCGCCGGGATGGACGTCGTCGCGACTACAACCGCCGGCGTGGCGGTCGAGGCCGAGGCGATGGTGGGCGCCGGGATAGACGAGCTCGCGGAGACCGTTGCCGGACTCGCGGTGGAGCCTGCCGAAGCAGTCGCCGTAGGCACCGTCGCCGCGGCCTGGACCGTGGCTGGTGCCGTGGTCTGGCCTGCGGATGCGGTGGGCGCTGGGACGGTCGCTGAAGCGGACACGACCGCTGGGTTGGCGGTGGTGTTGCCTGCGGCCGATACCGATGGAGTCGGAACGGACGCTGCCGCGGAGACGACGCTCGCCGTGACCGTCGAACTGGTGGTCACCGTCGGGGAGCTGATGCTCGCCGACGCCTGCACGACTGCGGGAGCCACGGAGGCGCCCGTGGTTGTCGACGGGGCCGGGACGATCGCGTTGGCGCCCACCGTGGCCGGGGCCGCAGTGGAGCCTGCCGCAGTCGACGGCGCCGGCACGGAAGCTGCCGCACTGACAACCGCCGGGGAAGCGACCTTCTGCGCGACAACCGACGGAGCCGGGACCGCCGAGACTGCGGAGACCGTTGCTGGTGAGGCTGTAGAGCCCCCAGACGCGACAGGAGCGGGGATGGAGGCGGATGCCTGCACCGTGGCGGGTGCGGCGGTCTTGACCGCTGTGACCGCCGGGACGGGCACCGTAGCCGAAGCTGCCACCACTGCAGGGCTGGCTGAGGCTCCAGCCGACACCGTAGGTGCTGGGACGGAGCTGGTGGCCTGAACCCTGGCCGGAGAAGCCGAGGAACCCGTCCTCGTGGAAGGAGCGGGAACCGACGCTGTAGCCGAGACGACCGCAGGCGATGCTGACGAGCCCGTCCTCGTGGATGGGGTCGGGATGGTCGCCGTGGCAGAGACCGTGGTGGGTACGGACGTCGCGTCGGCCGAAGCAGTCGGGGACGCTACCGACGACGTTGCCGGCACAACCGCCGGGGTAGCGGTCGCGTCAACCGGAGCTGAACCGCCGCTGCCGGCGACGCCGACGGTGAAGCCGACCTCGAAACCCAAGGCGATGCTGGCGGTGAAGTCCTGAGCGGCCGTCGGTGTTGACGACGTCAGTTCTTTGATCGCAACCGCGGCCGAGGTGTAGCTCTGCGACTGAGTGTCGCCCACCTCGTCATACCCGGCCGGTGGAGTCCAGGTGATGAAGTCAGCGCCGTTTTCGGCTATAGCTGCGGCGAAACGGAACTCCAAGCTCAGGGCGCCGCCGGGGGTGATGCCTGGGGAGGTGGAGATGGTGCCGGTGCCCGCGGTGGACTGGTCAACCACCGGGGTGGCATCGTCCGCGCCTTGGACAGCAGCGACGAAAATTACGCCGTCCGCGCTGGCGTTCTGGGTGAACCCGTAACTGGCCGGCTCTGAGGCGCCCGCGACTTTCCACCACAGTTTGACTTGGATTGTGGACTGGCCGGCTGTGTACTCGTCCAGGAGAAGCCAGGTGGCGCCGCCCGTTGGGGTGGGCATGTCGGCCAGGAAGCCAACGTCAGCGGCTTGCAGGGCGAGGAGAACGTCGCCTTCGGTCACGCCGGTTGGTTTGTTGACGTTTCCGCTGGCGCCCACCAGTGTGGCGGCGACGATGTCTCCGCGCAGGGTGGGCGGGGTAGAGCCGTCGTCAACCCCCGGGGTGGGGATGGTGGTGGAGGCTGCGGCCACGGGCGGGGCAGCCCTCGCCGCCGCTGAGACCGTGGGTGCGGGGATGGATGCGGCGCACGCCACCACAGCGGGGTTGGCGATGAGGCCGGTCGTTGCTGACGGCGCTGGGACGGATGCCGTAGCAGACACCACGCTGGGCGAGACGGCACTACCCGCTGAAGTATCCGGGGCGGGAACACTGGCCGTAGCTGCAACCACATCAGGAGTAGCGGTCGCATCCACAGAGGTTGACGCCGTCGGAACACAGACAACGAACCCCAGGCGGGCGTCCATCGACGCGTTAGCCACCACCGCGACCGTGCCCGTAGAGCCGCCGGTGGTGCGGTGCCGGGTAGACGACATGCCGGAGGTGCGGGTACCCGACTGGGCTTCGCCACGCTTGGTGTGCGGAGCCGACACACCCCACGGGGTGAGGGTTGCTCCAGCGGTGGCGTCACCGAAAGCGAACCGGACCTCGCAGTCATCGGTTCCGATCGCGGTGGTGGACGGTGTGGTGACGTTCGACCCGACACCTGAGGTGTTGTTCGCCGATGCGGTGGTGGTAGCGTC
Organism: Streptosporangium sp. NPDC050855; assembly: GCF_044456585.1. Lineage (NCBI taxonomy): Bacteria > Bacillati > Actinomycetota > Actinomycetes > Streptosporangiales > Streptosporangiaceae > Streptosporangium > Streptosporangium sp. NPDC050855. Next base: position 135,250 of record NZ_JBITFY010000010.1, on the reverse strand, counting down.
CGCGCCCTGCACAGCGATGATGATGACCACGCCGTTGGAGCCACTGGACTTACCGAAGCTATAGCTGCCCGGCTCAGACGGGCCCGCGACCTTCAACCACAAACGGCCAAGAACGGTCGCGGACCGCTCCTGAAGCTGAGTCCACCCCGACGCGGTCAGAGAAGAGATCCCGCCAGCGTTGGAGGCGCTGGCCGCAATCAGCACATCGCCTTCGACAACGCCGGACGGCTTCGCACACGAGATGCTGGTGCCGGTACCAGTCGCTGTGGAGTGAGACCGGTACGTCGCAGCCACTCCCGGCCCCCTTCAGCTCAAGGGCCGGGCAACAAAAAACCGCCCGAAGGCGGCAAGGGCTACAGCGCGTTTATGCAGGTCAGGCGAGCGTTAGGGCGAATATGCCTGCGGCGTTCCAGGTGATCGCCAGGGTCCCTGCGGAGGTGGAGTAGTCGCTTCCCAGGTGGACCATGACGATCGCGTTGTTGCCCGCCAGGGCATCCGCGTAGATGAGTGCTCCTCGGGCACCGGTGATGGTGGAGGTGGTCCACGACACGTCGTTGGCGTCGAAGGTGGCGACTCCGGCCGCGCCAGTGAAGGTCGTGCCGGTGAGCGTCGCGCCACCGTTGGTGTACCCCGTGCCTGAGACCTCGTTGGCGTTGTACGGGGCGACTCCGTACGCAGTATCGGTGGTGTAGTTGGGGGTCAATGACGAGGTGAACAGGGCCACCTTGTGCGTTTCGAGGTCGAGGTCGAGCGCTAACTGAGTGGTGTCGAGGACGTCAACGAACGTGGCGACGTACAGGCCGCTCGCAGTAATTGCCATGGATCAGCCCTCCTGAGGGGTCGGGGAGCCGACATGGACGGTGTTGACGCGGACGGTCGCCGATCCGGGCTCGGACGAGCCGACGATGACGTCATCGCGGGTCTCGGAGCGGGCGCCGGCGAGCGTCTTGGACGCCTCGTGGTGGCGGGCCTTCGCCTCGGCGATGCGGTCGGCGTCACCGGAGTCGAGAGCTTCGCGGTACGCCTCCTTCGCGGTGCGGGACTCGTCTTCGTGGCCTGCGGTGGCATCGAGCTTGTCGGCGAGCGCGCGGAGTTCCGCCGCCCTGTCGGCGCTATTCACGTGCGCTCCTCCGTGGTGGTGATCGCGGCCCGCACGAACGGGGCGCGGATATTGACGGACTGCTGCAGTTGGCCGTGTTCGATGACGTCGTTGCCGAGCTGGTCGGTGCGGACTTTCACCCGGCGGCCGTCTTTGTCGCTGCGGTACTCGCGGGTCTGGTCGTGGGTGGCGTTCGTCCAGCCTTGAGGGCGCGTCTGCGGGCTCTTGTCGCGCAGCCACTCGGCGTAGGTGAGGCCCGTCTCCGGGGTCCAGGCGGTGGGCGTCAAGGCCACGGGAGACCTCCTCGGGCACGCAGAAAAGGCCGCCCAGTGGACGGCCTTTCAGGGGGATCGGGTCAGGTCAGGGTGCGGACGGCGGAGTAGTCCTCGCCGTCAACGCGGGCGATGTCCGCGAACGGAACCCACTGCTCTCGAACCAGCGGCTCACCGCCCACTGTGACGTCCCAGAAGATCAGCGCCAGCCAGGTTCCGGTGTCAGTCTTGCGGCGGGCTCTCAGCCACGCTCTGCGGTCCCTGAACACGACGAGAGGCGGCCTCGGCGGCAAGCTGCTCTCGTCCACGAGCAGAGGCTACGGGCGGGCACCGACAAAAGCCGAGGTCAGATGGTGCCCTCGTAGAACACGTCCACAGAGCCGTCCAGGTGACGGATGACCCGGTAGCGGCGCCCCTCATGGGCGAGGACCTGTACGCGGTCGGCGCTCTCGTCTCGGGTGAACTGGAGGCCATCGTCAACGACGACGCCCAGGAAGGTGCCCGCGGCGAGTTCTTCAACGGTGGGCGCTTCGGGGTCGCTGACCCGAGGCACGAAGTAAGCGCGGACGCTGCCATCGCCCATCAGCCCTCCCCCGCGAGTGCCTGGATCGCGGAAGCGATGAGCTTCTGCCCCGTCGCGTCGTCGACCTCTAGCAGGTAGCCGTTCTCGTCGTACTCGCCACTGATATAGCCCGCCTTGATGAGGGCTCCGTACAGGTTCAATGTCCAGTCGGAGCTACCGAAGGGGCGTTTGCCGCTGAACCCTTCGCGCTGTCGCCACACAGTAGCCAAGAGCGTCACCAGGTACTCCCTGATGGTCGCTGCCTCAACGTCGTTGTCGTCGGGGTCCATCGGAGTGGCGAGGATCTGACGACCCGTAGGTGTCTCGGCGGTCATGTCGTCACCGTACCGACAGCAGCCGCGTAGTCCTCGTGGTCGTTCCAGATCGCAGCGAGGATCGACAGCGTCTCGATGGGCCAGTTCTCGTCATCCCCGGCGCCGTAGTAGCCAACGTGGGCGGCGAGGAGCTTCCGCAGGGACTCGACCTTACGGAGCGTGCGGTGCGGGTCCTGACGGGCGATGTGCGCGCCGTTCGTCACGGGCGCCATTCCGTGGAAGTCGTCGCAGACCGCCACGATCGCGTCGTCGCACATGTTGAGGACACCTGCGTCGTGCTCGCTGCACCGATCAGGCTTGTCGAGTCCGCCTGTCTGCCACACGACTGCGACTCCGTGATCAGAGTCGCTGGTTCCTTGCGCCCACCGGGTGCCTTCCTCGAAGGCAGCACGGGCCGTCGCCTCATCCTCATCGAGGCGCGCGGTAATGAACTCCACGATCGAACTGCTCTGATGGGTCATGGTCGGACTCCCCGGGGGTTGGGAAAGGGGTCAGAGGTCCTTCTCGAAGAAGACTTGCGCCTGGCGGAGCAGGCCGAGCGCCACGTAGTGGGGTCCACGGCCGCCAGGCAGCGCCACGAACATGCGGGTTTCGCCCTCGCGTCCGTCCTGCCCTGACACCGCAACACCGGAGACGACGTACTCGGAGACGAGTTCGTGATCCGGGGCGAGGCGGAACGCGCGGACGAAGCCCTCGATCGCGGCGCGGAGCTTGTCGTCAGCGTCCCACTGCTCAGGAGTCATCAGCGTCGGCCCCTCTCGCAGGGTGGTCCAGGCGGGCGGCCCAGCGAAGGCCGCCGCTCGAATGAGGTTGGCCGAAGCCGCCCGCCCGGGTAGTACTCGGCCCGACCGACTGAAGGCGTGGACCTGCCAGACGGGCCGAAGATCATGAGGTGTTGGAGTCAGCCTCAGCGTGGGCGCGCTCGTAGTGCGCCTCGCCGAGATAGACGATCGGACACCCCTTGCCGTCCTGCCGGAAGCGGACGCCTTCACCGGTCTCGAAGGTGAACGAGAAGCCCGTGAACCTCGGCGCCCCCCGCTCGTCGAGGCGGTCAGCCATCTTGCGTATCCACGCTGCTAGACGGGCCGAAGTGCTCATGAGGTGATCACTTCCAACCGTCTCCGGTGCGCGCCATATGCCACTGCCCGCCGTGGCGGGCAGGCTTGGCGCAGGTGAACGTCTCGCCATACCGGATGCCCTGATCGTTGCACGCTGTCTCGCCAGGTGAGGCGAACTGCATGAACCATTCGAGATGCCCCAGGTCAGTCAGGCAGCCGTCGTGGGTTTCGCAGCAGGCGCACATGTCGCACTCGCGGCAACCCCACCAGTGGCGAAGTATCTGCTCGGCCATCTCGGCCGTTAGACCGCCCATCCTGAACTCGACCAGGAATTCCACGGCTCTCACGAAAGAGAGAAGCCCGTTGGCGTGCGCTTCCTTGAGTGCTGCGGCTTGCTCGACCAGTGATGAGGCGGGCATCACGGGCGGATCACCTCAGGGTCCAGCGTGCCGAACTCGCCGATCGCCTGATGGATCCGCTTCCATGCGTGGTCCACGCCCGGCGGGGTGATCCTCGCCCACGTGGTGAGTACCGTTCCGCGCGTGCGGGTCTTGACGTCCTTGGTGGCGTTCTCGCACCAGCCCGACTTGATTGCCGTGGCGGTGGCCTGCCCGTAGTCGCTTCTCCCCTTGGATCGGATGAGCATCCCGATCTGGCCGAGGAAGTCGAAGACGTGTTCCTGCTTGACCTTGATCTTGCGCGCGGTCGCCCACTGCTGAACCGTTCGGGCGAACATCTGGACCGTCATGGTCCCGTTCGCCGCAGCGTACGTCTCGGCGAGTTCGTGACCGGGCAGCAGTTCCTTGATCTTCTCGTCGCGCGCCGCGATCTGCCGCTTCTGGTCGGCAGCGATCTGCGCAAGCTGGGCGACGTGGTCAAGGTCTGTAGGGTCGAACTGCTTGGGCACCAGCCCGTAGGAGCCCGTCTTGCGGATCGCGGGCAGAACGTCGTGGGTGATCCACCGCTTGAATGCCTTCGCGCCGGGTGCTCGGCTAGCGATGGCGAGGTCGTAGAAGCCCGCCTCAGTCAGGAACCACATCACCGGATTGATGATTTTGTCCATGTTTAGGTTAGGGATGTCCGTTTCGCGGGCGTCGAGCTGGACGCGATCTCCGGCCTCCACGAGCGCGAGGGCGACGGACGGGTTCGAGTGGTCGAGCCCCCGGCATACGTCGGCGTGGCAGAAGAGCGGGTTCTCGGCGGTCCCGATGACTCGGATCTGCTGACCCGTCTCCGGGAAGGTGAAGATCTCCACCTCGGAACGGGCGCCCGACTGTGAGTCTTCCGGGTCGAACAAGCTACCGTTGTGCACTGTCAACTCTCCTACGAAGGGTTGGCCACTCCCCGGGACGGTTACCGCCGTCGCCGGGGTTCTTCATTTTGAAGAACTGTCGTTCTAATTCTCCCATATCGGACTGTCCGCTGCGGGCCAGGAAAGCGCTTGCCGCCACTTTGGGCTAGGCAATCTGTACAGCCGACCAGCCAATCGGTTGTCTGATTGCTCAGCGAAGCCGAATCGCTAAGCCAATCGCGCACCCCTCGCACCCTCGGGGATCTGGGCGAGTTCCCGCATGCGGGTCAGGGTCTCTTCGGTGCGCCCGAACGTCCGGTAGCGCCCGCAGCGGGCACAGGGGCCGTACCCCTCGTGCTCGGTGACAGGGTTCTCGCACAGACACGTCCCGTGGGCGCTGAAGATGTACGAGCAGTCCGCGTGGTAGAGGCCGCGTTCGCCCTGCCACCAGCGGGAACGGAGGCCGTCCCACGAGTGGGAGAAGTTCACGGAGTCGCCCTTGCGGGACTTGCCGCCGCACCATGCGCAGCGGGTCAGCAGGCGGCGACGCAGCTTTTGAAGCGGTGGGATCTGGATCTTCCAGTGGTGGACGTGGAACCGCCACCAGCCGTTGGCCTTGGACGTCCACTCGCCTTGAGCGCTCTGGGTACGGACGTGGTGCTTGCACACCTCGCCGGAGTCCCGGCCGCCCGGCTCGCGATGCCAGACGGTCACCAGGGAAGGCCAGTAGAGGTATCCCTCTATGCGCTTCGGCCACGGTCGGCGGATCTCGAAAGCGACAACGAGAGGATCATGCATGTCGGCACTCCGGGGGGTTCACCAGCCTGCGGGGCGGGGTGCGGAAGGGGCGGCGAGGACCCGCCAAGCGCGACGAAGAATGCCCATCAGGAGGGGTGCCGAGTCTTGAGGACCGCCGTGGCCGGGCACTTCCGGCACCGGTAGTTGGTCTCGGTGATCTCGTACCCCTCGCCGGGCTTGCCCTCCCACGTAGTGCGGGCATTGACGTACGGCATCGGCTCACCGCAGTGAGAGACCGTCGCCTCGAACTCGGGGGCCGTCTCGGTCTCCATCGCTCGGCGCCGCAGGATGAACTCCAGGTTCTCGGCGAACTCGTCCGGGGCCATGTCCGGGGGGAGGATCGTCACGAAGCCCGTCCCCTGCGGGGTCTGGCTCCCCCGGTGACGGCGGAACAACCTCATGTGATCACCCGGCCAGCTTCGGTGCGACTGGTGGAGCACACACGGCGAACCCCTGGGCGTCGGTGAACGTCAGCGTCTCGACCGTGAACCACTGCCCGTGCAGCGTCGCGTCGGGCGCGAGTCCTGCCTGTTCGGTGATGCGCTCGCGAGGCACCGTGAAGTGGTCGGCAGTGGTGTGGACCGGCGTCTTCAGCACAGCCCGGCCGCCAACCTCGTACCAGACCTGCACCTCGATGCGGTCCAACCCGGCGGTGTACTTCGCGGCCAACCCGTCGCGCATCGCCATGTACTGGGCGCGCTCGTCAGCGAACGCGTCACGGGCGGCTTGCAGGTCCCACGCCCCTACGACGATCGCCGTAGGTCGCAGAGCGGGGCCTTCCCAAGTGGATCGGAACGTGCTGGTGTTGCCGTCGAAGTCGCGGCGCTCGGTGCGCTCTTGCGGCTCCTGGTGCTCGCCCAGATGCCACCGGATGGTGTGCCACGTCTGCACCTCGACAGGGCCCTCGGTGAGTTCGAACTCGGCGATGTGAGCAGCGAGTTCGTATGCTTCGGCGTCCTCGCGGCGAGTGAAGATCCGCAGGTTCTCGTAGTTGTACTCGCCAGGCTCATCGCTGGCAGCCAGGTAGACCTTCATCTCAGGCCACCGTCCCGTCAGACGCAGCCCGCCGACGAGCAACCCACATGCCAGCAGCGACAGGCCACAAGAGCCCAGCGAGCAGACACGTGACGAGGCAGTACGCCCACCCCAAGATGGTGTGCAGGCCCCCGTCTCGGTAGCCGAAAACGATGACGTTTTTGGTCCGATATCCGTAAGCGAGGTGGGCGATGACGGCGCCGATGAGTGAGTAGCAGAGCAGAGCGACAGCTAGCCAGGGCCAGGTCATAAGTGTTCTCCACGGGGGGGTTTCGGGGGGATGTTGTGTGGCCCGGCCTCTCCACCCCCCGGAGGAAGACCGGGCCACGTGCGCGGCGATCGTGTGCTGGGGGGCTCACAACCGGCGTCGCGCGGCGCACCCACCCATCAGGGAAGGTGCGCGTTTTGAGGGGGTTGGCCGGCGCCTCGCGCGCAGCCGACCAACCCCGAGGGCTCAACACGGCACGGGAAGCACCGCGGAACCCAGCCCCACCCGCCAGAGGGGGCGATCGGGAAATCTAAGGGAATCTAGGCTGCGGCGAAGCGGAGACCCTTACGAGCCCACCGCCACTCATCGCGCTCTTCCGGGGTCGGCAGAATCCTCAACCCGAGGTTCTTCATCGCGTCGATCGTCGACAGATCCCAGAAGTCGTAGAACACGACCCTGCCGACCTGGCCGAGCTTGCGCGCCTTGTACCGTGCCGGCCAGTCCCGCAGCGTCGACCACTCGCGGCCGAGCTCCTCGGCGGCTTTCTGCAGGGCGATCGGGTCGGGCTGCTCTTCGTCTGCGTGCACGGGATCACCTCCCGGGCAGCAAAAAGCCCTCGACGCGGGGGGCGTTCGAGGGCTGGCAAGGTCAATCTTCGAAACGAAGTGTCGCAAACATTCGTCGTTTAGACAAATAGCGGCGCGCCGAAACCTCAGGCGGTGGGCGCGGTGACGGCGAGCCACTCCGCGACCGTCAATGTCAGAGCCTCTTTCGGCACGTCAATCGGTAGGACGAACGGGACGACGTAGAAGCCGCCGTCAGCGCGCGGCATGACGTCAGCGACATCAGCGAGGCAGGGAGGGGAAGTGACCACGATGGACCATTCTCCCCTCCCCTGCAGGCGGCTCAAGCCCTGCGTGCTTCGGTGTCGTCGAGGCGCCCGGGGACAGCGAGGCTGCGCCGGCGGGCACCAGTGCGGCGGATCATGTCGCCGGTGGCCGTGACGAGGTCCCGGTACTCCTGCGCCGTGTAGGTGGTGCCGCACTGGCGGCATTTGGCGCCGTCGAACTCGCCGTCCCCGTTGAGGACCTCGAACAACTGCTTGTACCCGCACGGGGTCTGACAGGGGGTCGGCAGGTGCCGGGCCGGGACGTCGGTCTCCCCTACCTGGCGTCGGCATCGGTAGTGCAGTTGGAGGACTTCGAGGCCGGCGCGGGCGCCGTCGAGGTCGAGGAGGACGTCGGCGTACTCGGCGGATCGGTGGACCAGGCCCGTGGTGCCAGCCGGTAGGTCGGATGCCTCGCGGAGGGAGATGGAGCGCATCATGGGCTGCGGCTCCAGCGCGAGCAGGGCGTCTACGTGGGCGGCGAGAACCGAGCAGGCGGATCGGACGACGTCGTAGGAGACGGCCCGCTGCGATCCGAACTCCGGGACGTTCAGCCGGGCGACCGCGGCGACACGCTCCCACCACGACACCATGACCGCGACCACGTCCCGCAGCAGCTCATCCGCAGCCAACGACACGGGGATGGGCGCGGACTTCGAGATCGAGACCTTCGGGCCGGCGGATTGGCCTCGCTGCCCCAAAGTGGCGTGGACGCGGAGCCAGTAGGCGGGGAGTTCGCGGATCGCGCGCTCGATGACTCCCCTACAGGAGTCGCAATAGGCCCTTGGAGTGAGCGCTCCGAGGCGGATGGTCTTGCCGTCCACGACTTCGAGGCGGGCGTCGGAGCATCGTTCGGCGCGGGCGCATTCCTCCATGCCCTCGTTGGGGTCGAAGTCATCGGGGGCTGAGTGAACCCAGTAGGTCGGCAAGGCGGGCCTCCTCAAGGTCGTACGCTGAGAGGAGACCACTGGGGATCGGGGGTCTGACGAGGCGGTGCGGGCGGCTCTCCGAGTGGGATCGGGGAGCCGCTTTCGTGTGTCAGCAGCCCGGCCGGGTCATCTATTCCAGGCGCCCGCGGAGCGTCGTCCGCAACCGGACACTTTCCCCTGGGGGTGGCGACAGCGCGATGCTGTGCTGCTTACGGTGTGGGCGTCCAGCTACAGCGAAGGAGGCTCCCATGTCGTACCCCAACCAGTTCGCGGACTACGAGCGGAAAGCCCTTGAAGCGTTGAATAAGGGCAAGGTCGCCGAAGCTCAGGTGTGGGCGACCCTTAAACACGCTGAGGTCCTCTCGGTGATCTCGGACAGGTTGGAAAGCCTCAGCATGAGGCTGACTTAGCTTTCAGTCCCGCACTGCTTGAGCGGGCGGGCAGGTCCTTGCTCAACGGCCCTCCTGAGGATCAACACGCTCGAACACAACGCGTTCCGCAGTGAGGTTGGGTCTCGCGGTGTAGCCGACGTCCAGCCAGACAGCTTGCGTGTGCCCAGGGTCGGTCCCCCACCATGCGGGATGCTCGGAAGCGCTGGCAGGCAGGGGTTCGCCGATCATGCGGGACACTTCGGCGAACGTCATTTCGATGCGGGGGCGTCCGTCGTCGTGGAGGTGGCGGGCGAGACGCTCGTACTGCTCACGCGTGACCATTAGGTCTCCTCGGTGGCGGCGTTGACGGTTACGGGCATGGCGCTGGCGATCTCGATTACGGCTGCTCCCCTGCGTGGAAGCGATCCAGGAAGATCGAGACCAGTTCCCGCAGGCGCTGACGGCTCAACACCTTGTGTACCTCTGAGGGGCACACGTTGGTCTGCAGGTGAAGGATGTCGTCCAGCGCCCGGAGGAGCCCGTCAACGACCTTCGCCATGTCGTGCTCATCCCACGCTTTGGTGGACACCTGGACCAGCCAGTCGAGGATGTGGGCGGAGTCAACACACCGCTCCAGGTCAACTTCGTAGGTGCGGTGGTTGGCGGAGTCGAAGAGTTCCAGCAGAAGGTGGTTCGGGTCGAGGCGCCAGCCATTCCATGCTGTGTCGGCGATGACGTTGTTGTCGTAGAAGCGTCGGCGGGCGAGGAATTCCGCGTCAACGCCCTCCGTGAATTCCTTGAACCCGTAGATGCGCGTTTCGGGGGTGTCGCTCATCGGTTCTCCTCGGGGGTCGCGATGGTTCCGGGTAGGGCTCCGATGATCTCGAAGCCAAGAAGGCGCCCACCCTCGCTCAGGTCGACGTTGAGGATGGCGAGCACTTCGACTGTCTCAGCGACGGCGGTGGGCGGTGTGGAGGTGAGAGCCACGTACGACCTGCCAGCGGCGGGGATGGAGGTGAAGGTCGCGGGGACCTCGGCCGAACTCAACGGCGGTTCCTCCTGCGGCTGTACAGCGCCTCTTGGGCGTCGGTGTTCGGCAGCCTACGAGCGGGGCCGATGGAGCGTCGTGCGCCCTCCGAAAGGCTCACGGCGAGGACGTCATCCGGCGGCGGAAGCACCGGCGCGTACAGGATCGGCGGAGCAGGCGGGTCACCGGGAGCGACGCCATCCGGCTCGGGTAGCCCAGCAACAGAAACCGTCTTCGCCAGCAGTTTCGGGTAGTCGAGGAGGTACGCCTGCTCGATCCTCGCCCGCATCTCGGTCTGAAAGTCCGGCTCCGAAGGTGCGGGGAGGCGTGACCCGGAATCCACGAGGAGGGCTTCCATGCTCGCCGCCCAACCAAGCTGCAAGCTGCCGAGAGTTCGACTGAAGGCCCGACTGAGTTGCTCGAAGCACTCGATGAGCGGCGTCATGTCGAGCCTGAACTCGATCCGCAGTTCGGGCTCGGGTTCGTCTGGCGCCCACCTCATGGCGTCGTCGCTGACGTAGTAGTCGTCGAGGCAGGCGTCGATCGCGGCGAGGACGCCGTCGGGGTTGCTCACATCGCCTCCAGGGCGGCTTCTACGGTCGGGCAAGCACTGAGGTAGGAGCACTTGCCGCACAGCTCTACACAGCGGCACAGCTCCGTTTTAGCGTGGTTCGCGGCGTGCTGGAGGATCCCCCGAGCCGCACACCACAGATCATCCGCCATCATCGGTTGCCCGCAGAGGGTGACGCCGATGTAGGAGCCCGGCCCCGCCTCCCGAACGGCTCCGGACGTGTACCGTCCTCGGCGGGTCGTGGGCGGCTCCAGGTGCGGCGGCACAGCGGGGTCGCGGACGTGCAGCGTCCCGAACGCTGGCCCGTCGTCGGGGGCGAGGTGGTTCGTCGGCCCCATCCACAAGGTGCCCGCCGGCGGGTGCGCGGACCGTCGCAGCCAGTTGGTCATGGTCTGGGCTCGGGCCGCCGACACCTGCTCGTCGGCCTCCCGGCGGAGACGGTCCACCTCCACGCGCAGGAACAGCGCCTCGCGGCGAAGCGTCTCCTCGGACGCCTTGTCGAGCTGGGCGACGGTCAGCATCGAATCTCCTCGGCGCTAACGCGGTTCAGGCTCGGCAGAGGCGGGATGATCTCGGCCAGCCATCCGTCAGGGGCCGCGGTGAAGTGCGGCGCCGCCTCCGAGACCCACCGGGAGCGGACAGCCCTGGTGGTTGTCTCCTCCTGGGTGCGCTTGTCCACGTACGTGATGTCCTCCTCCGCCGTGTGGCGGACACACACCCTGCCGCGCTTCACACCGGCCGGGTAGTCGTTCCAGTTGATGCCGTGCTCGGTCCACAGCATGTCCTGCATCTTCCCGGCGGAGACGCCGTTGAGCTGCTTGTGGGAGAACTTCGCCTGCGCCGCCATCGTGACGCTGTTGCGGACGCAGTCGCGTTGCCGCCACAGGAAGTAGTTCGCGACTTCGACGGGGTCGGGGATGGTGAAGACGCGGGCGTCGAACGTGGCGTGGGCGTCGTCGTAGCTGATGCCGTAGACGCGATTGAACGCAACGGTGGCGGTGGACGCGGCGATCGAGGCGATCTTCTGCACGACCCCGCCGAACCACGGCTGCGTGCCGTGGGCGTCGAAGTCCGTCAGCAGGATCGAGCACTCATCCGACTGGGTGAACGCAAACACGCTGCCGGACATCTCCGCGCACAGGGCTTCGGCGACGGCGTCCATGGCGGCGACCACGGCGAAGTCGTACGGCTTGTCCGCGTGCCTCAGGAGGCTGTGAAAGGCCCTGCCATCGACCCGGGCGACGGTGAACGTGCGGCGCGGCAGAACCATGCGGGTCGGCTGCTCATACGCCTTGATGCGGTCTCCGAGAGCCGTCTTGTCGGTCATGTGATCTCTTCCAGGGGTGGGGGAGATGGGTTCAGTTTGCCTGTGCCGGCCCGTAGGAGGCGGGCCGACAACGGCAGAGTTAGGGCGCCTCGTGGTTGCACGTGACGACGGGAACGTTCCCTGTGGCATCCAAGACGGCCCACGCCTCGTTGAGGGTGTCGAACTGGCCGAGCGGTTCGATGTCCAGGCCGAGACGGCGGTGCGCGGAGACGTCCTTGGTGTTCGGGTGCGTTTCGCGGTGCTCCGCCATCCACTCGTGCAGGTGGTGCTCGACGATAGCCGGGCGGGGGCTCTCGCCGTCGGGGTGAGTTGCAACGCGGTACACGTGGGCGTGGTAGCCGTCTGACTCGCAGACACAGCGGGCAGAGGGGTCGTCCATCGGCTCAGCCCTTCTCGGTGTTGGTGGGGAACACGGCCCCCAGCTCGGCGACGAACGTGGCGAGGACCTCATCTGCCTGAACGTGAAGCCTCTCCGAACTGGTGGCCCTCCAGGAGCGGACCCCGGCGACGGGCAGGTTCGTGCGGAGACGGTAGGACGGCTTCCCCGTCGTTGAGTTGTCCTCGATGGTGAACAGCGTGTGGGAGCCAACCTGCCCGTTCTCACTGCCGTAGTTGGTTGTGTTCCAGACGATGCGGGACATACTCAGCTCTCCTCGGGGTCAGGGGCGGGTGCGGAGGGCGGCGACGAGCGCCAAGACGATGACGCCGGCGCAGAACGCGCGGGCGAACTGGCGAGGCGAGCAGGGGATCAGGTACACGGCGGGCTCCGATCGGGTCAGGTGGGGTTGAGCGTCACTTGATGAACGGCCTAGCCCATGCGCTCACCTGGTCACGGAATACCAGCACAAGCACCAGCACCACGAACGGGACCGCCAGGATCCGGGCCACGCCGCCCCAGGTGCGGGCTTGCGCGTTGAACCACTTCTCAAAGGCGGGAAACAGGCGGACGGTGGGCGCCTCGTCGATCCGCTCCGCCCAGTCCGGGGTGTCGGCGTACCAGCGGGCGCGTGCCGCCCATCGGCGGGCACCGAGCCGGGCGACGGCAGCACCGGCCAGCGCTGCCGTTGCCGCTGCAAGTAGGCGCGGTTCGTGTGTCGTGAACCACGTGATCAGTAATGTGATCGCCGCGCTGATCTGGATGTACACCGCGCCCTTCCGGAAGCGCGACATGCGGTCGGCTTCTCGCTCCAACCTGTGCATCAGGAGGTGCTCCTTTCCGGGGAGGGCTGGGGCTAGTTGTTGCGGCGGAGGAACGCCTGCCGCCGCTCGTAGCGCAGGTACTCATGAGCGGTCTCGACGAAGTCCGTGATCTCCTCGTCGGAGAGGTCCGGGTCGTCCAGGCTGGCCATCAGCTCGGGGTCGTTGCTGCCGCAGGTGAGGCACTGACGGATGTGGGCGATCGTCTTCGCGCGCTGCTCGGCGGTGGTGAGGGGGGTGGGCTCCTCGTCGATCTCGGCGGGGACGGGGCGGGCGGTGGTGGCGTTCAAGGCGGGTCTCCGATCGGTCAGACGGGCGGGCTGGTCTGTCAGTTGTCCGGGGTCACGACCTCGTACAGGCCCCAGCCGCCGCTGTCCCACTGGTGGACGATGACCTTCGCCGTTCCGGCCGCGATCTGCTCACGCACGTACACGTAAGCCTTGTTCTCGCTGCGGAAGCTCTTGTGCTCTCCCTCGGTCACCTGGTCGAGGTACACGCGCCACTTGCTGCTCGGCGGGTTCGTCATCACGTTTCTCCGGTTCGTTCGCGGGGGTGGGGTGGTCGGTCTGGTCGGGTGGTCTGTCCGCTGCTCCGGGCCCTGGAGCAGCAGGCGGGCCAACCGATCAGGCGGCGGAGTTCGGCAGGGCGGCGAGGGTGGCGAAGAAGCCGGACGGGCGAGTCTCGGCGTAGATCGTTGCGAAGCGGGAGGTCTGCGCGGTCTCGATGGCGGCGGCGATGGAGTTCTGCACCGTCTGAGCTGCGGTCTGCGCGTTGGCCAGGTTGCGGGCGGTGATGCTGAGCAGGGCGGCGGAGCGGTCAGTTTCGTAGACGACGGTGCCCCAGTCGTCGTCTTCCATCTCCATGTCGGAGATGACGTTGAGGGCGGCGCCCTGGTTGCGCTGCGCGGTGGCGAAGTGGCCGAGGAGAGCAGCGATGTCGCCGTCCCAGGTGGCGTCCTCGTTGCCTTTGGTGATGGCGTCGGACAGGAGGGCGGAGAGGCGGGCGATCTCGGCGACGATCTCCGTGGGGGTAAAGGTGGCTGTCACGTCGTTCTCCCTGTTCGTGCGGGGGCGGGTCGGCCAGGCGGAGTGGAGGGGACTCCTCGTGGAAGCCCCCTCCGCCCCGTCAGAGCGAGGCGTGGTTAGCGATCAGCCATCCGTCGCAGATGCCGCCGATCGTGGTCTCCTCACACTCCTTGGCGATGCGGGCGACCAGGCGGCACAACTGGTACGGGGTGTAGGCGGCGATCCGGTTTTCGGATGCGGCGTTCATGCGGCCGGAGACCATGCACTTGCGCAGGGCGTAGGCAACGGTGTGGATCCGGGCGGTGAGGTTGGACTTGTCGCTGCGGGCCAGGGCTGCGAGGACGTGGTCGTAGCGGCGGCCTTCGCTGATGGCGATGCCGTACTCGTCGGTGAGGGAGAACTTACGGGTGCGAGTGCCAACCTTGATGGCCTTGGCGATCTCGCGGGCGGTCATGTTCTCGCTGGTCTTGATCGCGGCGGTCATGTCGCTGAGGAGCGCGAGAGCCTGGTCGAAGGTTAAGGTGCGGGATTCTTCGTAGGCCAGCCCCTTCTCTGCCTCGACGAGCATCCGCAGGATCTGCGTTGGGATGTTCGCCTTCGCGATGTCCCGCCGGCGGTTGTAGGCGCCCTCGCCGCGGAGCCTGACGTCCCAGCAGTCGCCGCTCTGCTTCTTGATTTCGATCTCGTAGCCGTACTTCTCGGCGATGTCGCTGGCCTGGGGCTGAAGGTCTGCGGTGGCGGTCATGTCGTTCTCCTCGGCTCGTTGCTGTTGACACAACTGTACCGACTCTCGGTACGGCTGTCCATAGTGTCGGGACACTCACTGTCGGGACGTACCGTCTTCGCCTACACTCATCCCATGGACCACCCCACCGAGCGCCGCCCTGTCGCCGTCAGCGACGTCGCCACCCTCCTCGGCGTCAGCGTCCACACCGTCAACCAGTGGCGAAAACGAGCCGCTTCCGCCACGAGGGTCGAGCCCTTCCCTCCCCCCGTCGGCAAGGTCGCCGGAGTCGACTACTGGTGGAACGACCAGATCAGCGAGTGGGCCCGACGGACCGGACGAATCAAGGACGAGCCCGCCAGCGAGTAGGTCTCCCTGCCCCTCGACGGACCCGCCGGCCCGCGCGGGAATCCACAGGCGAGCCGGCGTGATGATGCCGAGGATCTCCGCGCAGTCGTCGCCGAAGCCGAGCTCACGCGACTCGCGGCGGGTCAACGGTTGGTGGCACCTGCCGCACAGAACCTCACGCCGTGCGACAGGAGACTCCTCGGCGGGGAACAGGCTCACCGGGGCTCCGGTAGGGCAGAGCGGAGACGAGCCGGGAGATGGCACTCCTCCCGCCAGCAGGCAGCGTCCGTACAGATGTCATCCGCTGCGGCCAGAGTGGTGATGGCTGCGACGAGATCCGACACGTCCACGATGGCCTTGCCGTGCTCGGTGAGCTCGGTCAGCACCGCCTCCGTGATGGCGCTCCGGCCGCTGAGCGGAATCCAGTGGCCGGACGCTGACAGGGCCCGGGAGGCGGCGTTGTGGACGATCGCGCGGGTGCGCTGCTCAGGCGTCACGGCCGGCCTCCTGCTGGGCGATCTGCTCGGTCATCGCGGCGAGCGCCGCTTCGGCTTTCTCTGCGCGCTCCCGCCAGTGCTTCGCGTACTCCCTCCAAGCGTCCACAGTCTTCTCCGCGTAGCCGCGCCGGAGTTCGTTCGCCCCTCCCGGAGCGAAAACGCACGAGGCGGGATCGGCGCCGTGGCAGTGGTCGCAAGAGTGCGGGCGGAGGTCGTCGGGGAGGGTGGGCTCAGGCATCGGGCGCCTCCAGCCCAGCAACCCGCTCGGCGATCGCCTGCAGCTTCGCCTCGAACACCGTCCGCGGGTCGTCCGTCACGGAGGCGAGGGCGACCATCGCGGTCACGATGACGTCCACCAGCTCGTCCGTGAGGTCAGCGCTGGCGTGGGTGGCGCCTTTGCGGGGGTTCTGGCCGAGCATGCCGATGCGCGCCTGAGTGGCTTCACCGACCTCTTCGGCGATCTTCAGGATGCGTAGCGTCACCTCGTGGTCGTCACGGCCGTTGCTGCGGTCCAGCCACGACACCAGGCCGGCGATCGTCGACCACATCGAGTCGGCGGGGAGCTCAGGCATCGGCCATCTCCTCGTTGGCGACGGCCAGGAGTACGTCTGCGTGGCACGGGTCTTCGGGCTTGCACCAGCAGCACAGGTCTCGGCCCGCCAACTCGGCGCGGATCATGTCGCGCAGGTCCGGGCGGGCGGCGAGGTAGCGGCGGAAGAGGTCCACGGCCTGCTCGTGGTTGCGGACGACGCCCATGATGAGTTCGTCGTTCTCGGCAAAGCGGAACACCTCGCCGATCTTGAACGGGTTGCCCCACCGGGACGGGCGGGACACGACGACCGCCCCCTCAGGTTTCCGCCAGTCCTTCGTTCGGCGGAGTTGGACACGCTTCGGCTCAGCGGGCATCGGGCTTCTCCTCTTCGGGTGGTGCGGAGGCGGCTGCCAGGACGTCAGGCGGCGGGTCTACGGGTTCGAAGCGGGGCGTGGTGTCCGGGGCCCGCCAGCGGGTCAGGCGCTCCCAGAGGCGCCTCACAGCGCCTCCCCGTCCTGCTTGGAGGCGAGGGCGAACAGGTCAATCTCGTCTGAGCGGACCATGTCGAGGACGGCGTCGACGGCGATGGATGCGGCGCGGGTCACGTCTACTTCGGTGTCGCCCTGCGTGTGTGCCTTGAGGCGGGAGGCGATGCGCTCGTACATCAGGTCCTCCGGGCCGAGGTCCTCGCCTGTGCGGCGTAGCCACTCCGGGGACATGCGGGGCGCAGGCGCGGACATGGGCTTCTCCGGGAGCTCGCCTGGTTTGCCGTGGGTGATGAGGATCAACGCCCAGTGCTTGAAGCCGACGACGGGCCACCAGTAGGAGCGGCGTTCCATCTCGGGTTGGGCGAGGAGCGCGGCGAACTTGGCCAGCTCGCCGATCGGGCTACGGCTCATGCGGGTTCTTGTCCTTTCGGTGCCCCGCCCAGACACGAAGGGGCGGGAGGTGGGTCAGAGTGCGCGGTGAGGTCGAGCAGCGCGAGCAGCAGCCGTGATCGACTCCGCATCGTCAGCGGACAGGTACACCTCGACGACCGAGGCGTCTCGGATGCTGGCCAGCGCCACGAGGGTGGTGTCATCGGCGTGACTGTTGGCGTTCTCAGCTGCGGTGATGAAGCGGCGGGAGTCTTGCCACCGGATGGTGACGGTGGTGACGGCGCCGGTTCGGAAGTCGATGATCGTGAGCTTGTCGAGGTCGTTCAGATCGAGTGCGGCGGTCACGTCGAGCCCCTTTCGATGATCTTGTCGCGGGGGTGGTGCTTGTCCGGCAAGACACCGGACAGGGCGGGGGTCAGCGGGTGGTGGCGCGGATGCGCTCAGGCTCGACACGCTCGGTGTCGTCCACCGCGCCCAGGCCGTTGAGGATGTCCACGAGTTCAGCGAGCGTGGTCGGCTTCACCTCGCCGATCGTCTTGAAGAACCCTGGGAGCTGCTCGAACGCGGCGAACGCGTCGTCGAAAATGTCGAGGCGGATCGAGGGCGTCCGCTGGCCAAGCTCGATCTCTTTGGCTACGAACTCCCAGGCGCAGCCTCCGCCTCGGGAACTGGCCACGATGCTCAGTTGCGGCACGTCGACCGTTCCGGGGACCTTCGCGTACCAGGCTTCGTGGGCGATGACGTAGGTCAGGTAGCAGTCGTCGGGCAGGTTCATCGGGGTCCTTTCATGGCTGTTGATCAAACTGGAGTGCGATTTACGGCTGAAAGTGGATCTAGGGTTCGGGATCACGAGCCGATTACGGCCCTGTAGGCGATCTAGAGGCGTTGAGTTGTGGAGCCCCAAGTCGGAGTCGCGTGGGCCGTGCGGGCGGCTCTACGGCGTTGCTAGGGGCCCTCTCGGAGCCACTGAGGCAGACGGGGCGGGAGCGTCGTCGGGCTTCTTCTCGGGCTCGCCGGTTCCCGCGCACCGCTCGCCGGAGCTGAACCCCGACGAAGTGATCCCGTCGTGCCGGAACAAGCGGCCCGCCTTGGTGAGCGCGTAAGGCCCCACCCCGCAGACAGGGCAGCGCCCGTATCGGCGGATCACGCGAACCCCAGCCCGCGGAACGTCAACACCCACCGGGCATCTCCCTGCCGCTGATACAGAACCTCGGACATGGCGGACTCGAACCGGATCCGCCAGTCGCCCGGCAGCTCCCGGGCACGCAACTCGAAGTGAGCGAGCCGCTTCTTCTCGCTGTCTCCCGACCAGACCCGCTCACCGTCTCGGGTGACCGTGACCGCTCCGCAGCCGACGGCGCAGACGCGCGTCAGTGGAAGCACCGCAGGTTTGGGCGGGCAGCTCAAGCAGCCGCCCGGCACCGGGGTCGTGGAGAACGGGGGCAGGTCGCTTCCGGGGCCTTCATGTCCGCAGTACATCCACCGGGACCCGCGGGCGAACCTGCTCGCCAGCATCCGGGTGCGCTTCCCCTGCCGGCTGACGGCGTACACGTACGGGTAAGCCAGCTCAGTCACGGCGAGGTAGCGGTGCTCACCCCAGCGGGTGTCGTTGTAGGCCCACGTCTGCCCGACCTCGACAGCGATCCGATCTGGGCGGGTCACGCGATCTTCCTCTCGTCGGCCAGAACGGCAGCCCTGATGGTGGGGTCAGTGCTCATCCAGTTCGCGAGGTTGGCGATCAGCGCTTCGATGTCGCGCTCCTCGACGGCCTGGAGGTAGCCGTGCCTCAGGGCGCGGGCGGCGCGGACAGCGCCGGCGAAGTTGGTCATGAGGGGTCCTCTCGGGTCAGACGGCGCGGAGATGTCCGCCGGGGGCGGGCGGGTTCTGGCCTGGCGTGTTGGGTGCCATGTCGACGAAGCGGCTGTAGTGGAGCTGGCTTGCGACGGTGATCGTGGCGCGGGGCCCGTTGCGGTTCTTGGCGACGATCAGGTCGGCCTCGCCGGCCCGCGCACAGGTGGGTTCGTAGTAGTCGTCGCGGTGAAGGAGGATCACGATGTCGCTGTCCTGCTCAATGGCGCCGCTTTCGCGCAGGTCAGAGGCGACGGGTCTCTTGTCGGCGCGCTTCTCGGACTCGCGGCTGAGCTGAGACAGCAGCATGATCGGCACCCGGAACTCCATCGCGAGGAGCTTCATCCCGCGGGTGAGAGCGGCGATCTCCTGCTCTCGGCTGGCGGCCTTCGGTGCTGTCAACAGCTGCAGGTAGTCGACGACGACCATGCCGATCGGGCCGGTTCGCAGGAGCGTTCGCAGGACCGAGCGGATTCGCTCCAGGGAGCATCCCGGCTGGTCGTCGATCGAAAGCGGGGCGCCGGACACGCGGGCCGCGGTTTGTGAGAGCCGCGCAAGCTGTTCGCCGGTGACGTCGTAGTCACGGATCGCCTTCAGCGACACCTTCGCCTCGGCCGAGGAGATCCGCTGCAGCACCTCGCGGCGAGACATCTCCAGGGTGAACATCACGACGCGCTGGTTGTCCCGCAGAGCCGCAGAGCGGACCACGTCAACGGCGAACGTTGACTTACCCACCGAAGGGCGAGCGCCCACCACGATGAGCTGACCCGCCTGAAATGACGTGACGAGCGACGCCAAGTCAACGTACGGCGGGACGATCCCCTCTGCCTTCGGCGGCGGGTTCTCCAGGTCGTTCAGCAGGTCGATCATGTCTTGGGAGACGTCCTGCGGCTGATCGCCGAGTCGGTGGGCGGCGGCGTCGTCGACTAGCTTGCGGATCATGTCGACGTCGGCTTCCGGATCCCAGCCCGCGTTCTCCGTCATCTGGAGACTGCGGCGAAGCGCCGTGTTGATCCGGCGGCGGAGTCCATCGTTGGCGACCCGCCGGGCGTGGTACGACAGCGAGCCGGCCGCGGCGGCGTGCTCCATCAGCGTCGCCAGGTACGGGCCTCCGCCGACGCGATCGGTATCGCCGCGGGCATGCAGTTCGCCGAACACGGAGGCGGGGTCGATGGGCTTGCCCGCGTGCAGCAGCGACAGTGCCGCGGCGAACACCGCGCCAGCGGCGGAGAAGAAGTCGTCGACGGCCAGCAGGTCAGCGGCTTCGCCCATCGCTTCCTTCGACTGGATCACCGCGCCGGCCACCGCGACCTCTGCGGCGATGACCGCGTCGCTGGGGGCCCAGCCGTCGAAGCTGCTCAGGTCGATTTCTGCGGTCACTTCGACCTCCGCCGGTCCGCGCCGATCATCTTCACTACGTGGGCGCCGTCCTGGATGCGGGAAGAGACCCGCTCGCCGAGGAGGTCGCGCAGTTTCGGGTTGTTGGAGGCGACCAGCGTGGGCCTCTGGAAAGCCCAGCGGGTGTCGAGCAGCCCCATGAGGTGGTCGGCGTCCCAGTCGGAGACGCGAATGGATCCGAGATCATCGAGCGCGAGGATGTCGACCGTCGCCAGGTCGTTGAACGCGACATCGTTCACGGGCGGGGTGAGGAGCTGCTTCAGGTCGTATCCGGTCTTGATCTCCATGCCGCCGCGAAACCCGGCCTTGATGAGGGTTTCTTTGATCTTCCACAGGGACCAGGACTTGCCGACGCCGACGTTGCCGATCAGCAGCATCCCGGCCGCATCGTGGGCGAGGAACCTGCGGACCCACGTCGTGATCTCCGGCAGCAGCTCACCATCGGCGGCGAACACCGCCGGGCGCTCGGCGTAGAAGTGCTTCAGCCGGAACTGAACCTGCTCTTCCAGCCAGGACGCGCTGGCCTCAGCGCGAGCGGCCTCGTAGTCGTAGTCGTCCGGGTCGGACTCGTTGAGGTTCATACCTCGATCTCCATGTCAGCGAGTTCTTCAGCAGTTGGGGTGTGAGAGCGGGCACCGGAGTTCGCGGCGAAGCGGGAGTCTCTAGAGTCCTTGGGCTTCTTGGCCGCGGCGTCGCGCTGAAGCTGCGTGGCGAGGTCCTGCCATCCGCCAGCGCCCATGTTGCGGGCTGCGATGAGGAGCGCTTCGTGATCGGTGTTCTTGTCGCCGAGGAGCGCACGGGCTTGCTTGCCCACCCGATTGCGGAGCGTCTCGGCAGGAGCGGGCTGCCCGGCTGCCTTCGCGCCTTCCATGTAGGCGGCGATGACGGTCCCGGCATTGATCGGCTTGGCCGAATCGCGGCGCGGCGGAGCCGTGCTGCCCGAAGGGAAAGATCCTAGATCCAAGGTCCTAGGTCCTAGATCCAGAGTCGAGGGCTCGCGAGGGTCTCGCGAATCCTCGCGGGAGTCTCGCGAGGATTTACCTTTTTGCTGGTCAGGCTGAGTCTCGAATTTCTCGGGAGCCTTCGCCGAGCCCTCGGGAGTGTTCGTGGAGGGCTCGCGAGGGCTCCCGGAGGTCAGATCCTCACCATGTCCGCTTTGATGCGATTCAGCCGGAATCGAGGGCTCGCGAGAGTCTCGCGAGGGTTCGCTGAGGTTTCGAGGGGGAGACGCGGAAGGGGGGCACTCCTCGCTTCCGTGGATCGAGCACTCGTCCTTCTCTCGCCAATGGTCGGCGAGGGGACACCGAGGGAGTCGCGACTTGCCGGCCTTGTCGACCTTCTGGTGGTCGTCCCACGTCACGAAGTGGAGGTAGCGCTTACCGTCGCAGCCGACATACCGGCAGATGGCGCCCACCTGCTGCAGCTCGGCCAACTCGTTGTCCAAGTCGGCGGCTGTGTGGAGCTTCTGCTCTGACCGGACCGCCCACAGTGCGCCGTTGATGACGGCGGGCTTGTCGGGGTGGCGACCTCGGTCGTCAGCCTGAGTGGTCAGGCCGTAAAACGTGCGCTCAGCTTCGAGCGACACTTCCGCAAGTGTTTCCGACTGGAACGCTTCCGGCTTGAGACTGCGAATCCGCGCCACTGGTGGCGTCTCCCTTAGTGCTGGTGAGGGTCTTACCGGGCAAGCGAAAGCTGGCCCCGTCTTCGTGTTGACGTGCTGCTAAAACCGGCGCGCATTGGCGTACCTCGTCAGTTGCTTGAGGGGCTTGCCGTCTCCGACCCGGACCACGTTCATCCGGTGGGGGCCGTACGACCGATAGAGCTGCCACCAGGTCCGGGGGTGCCATGGGTGGCCGTGTATGACTCGCTCCCACCCCGCTTGGTGCGCATCCGCTGGGGTTGGCGCCCGCCGAAGTCAACAACCGATCCGATGGGCGGCTCGTCAGGCAGGTCAACGCCAACGCCGTAAGTGGTGAGCATCCCGATGAACCACGAGTTCTCCAGGTAGGCGGCGAATGCCGCGTCTCTCGGGACTTCGAGGTCCTTGCCGAGGATGGTGTTGCAGGTATTGCAGAGCAGGCCCCTCACGGCCCAATTGCCTCGGCCTGCGTCGTGGTCGATGAACAGCATCCGCTTGGAGTTCTGCCAGCCCGGCAAGCGGCAGACCTGGCAGGAGTTATCCGCTTCATCGAGGAGGCGATCGAATTGCTCGCACGTCATCCGGTAGTGCTTGTGCCGGCAGGTCTCGTGGGCGGGGAAATCGCGGTTCATCTGGCCTCTTAGCGTTTCGGGGGGTGCCAAATAACACCGGTGGCCAAGGTTCCCCTTGATCCGGGTGTACGTACACCTTACACTTTGGTGTACGTACACCGCCAGGAGGTCACTTTGAAATCCGTACGTACACCCCGCACACTGGGGAGCGTGCCCAACAAGCCCCGCACCCAGCACCGGTCGGTTCGCGTCGATGACGCCGACTGGGGAGACCTCGACGCGGTCGCGGAGATGAGCGGCACCGACCGAGCGAAGATCATCAACGCGTACATCCAGTACCACCTGCACCGGGCAGGAGCGAGCCTCCCCGAACGACCGACACGCGAGCAGGTGGCTAAGGCCATCGCGCACCGCGTGCTCGGCTCTCCTGCTTCTGACTGACCCGCTCACCCCTCCACCCCAGGCGATCATGAGGTCACTTCCACGACTTCGATCCCCGCGGCCTTCGCTCTCCGCATGCAATCCCTGGTCCCGGTAGCGGCCCCAGCGGGGAACGCGAGACATAGGTGGGCGCCGAGGGTGACCATGTGCTGGTTGCGGATGTGGCCAGCGGCGCGGCCGTGGGTGTCCCAGTCGGCGGGGTGCCGCTCCACCTCGATGTGGTTGCGGCGGGCCCACGCGTCAGCGAACCGGTCAGCTCCGCGGGCGTGCCCGTGGACCACGAGCATCATTCCGTCGAGCTGCGTGACGTCATGCCACGCCGCGGTGAGCGCGGCTTCGAGCGCTTCGACGTTGGTCCAACGGCGGCTGCCGGTCACGAGAATCCGGTAGATCACGTGCGTTCACCTCCTCGTTCGGGTGGGTGGGGTGGGCGGTGAAGCCCACCCCAGAGGGACGTCAGGGCAGGTCGAGCTACTTAGGGGTGGGGAACTTCTCGTTCTCGGCGAACTTCAGCAGCGTGATCTCGCGGCCCTCGCGGTAGGCGTTCCACGACTTGATGGTCAGCGCGGTGGGGTGGATCTCAGGGACGCGGCCAGGCTGGGAGTTCAGGTCCACTAGCCGGTTGCGTAACGTCAGGATCGGGTTGCCCTTAGCGAGCATCGCGCCGTCACTGAGCCGGTCGAAGAACTCCGCGCACTGGGCCTCGCACTGTCCTTCGTCGAGGCGGGAGAACAGCCACCAGCACAATCCGATCGTGGACGGCGCCAGCAGCTTCGCGCGGCGGTGGTGGCTGGCGGCCTGGGATGCTTCCCGCAACTCCGGGTGCTGGTCGAGGAATTCCAGCGACTCCAGGGCGCTCGGCTGGTACCTCGCCGTTCCGCTTCGGAGTCCTCGCTCCCACAGCAGCGCTCGCCGAACAACCGCTGCCAGCGTGCCGGGGTCGGACTCGCCGCGGAACCCGAACCTGTCGCGCATGGTGCGCTTGGCGCCGTCGTCGACCGTGTCCCGGGCGGTGTCGGGCAGGTTGGACACCACGAGCATCCACCCGGACGTTCCGGACGCCACACGGGCCTCCAGGCGGTGCTGGCCGTCCATGAGGTCCCCGGAGGCCGACACCCGGATGGCGTCGCCGTTCTCACTGAACCGGCCGGCGGCCATGTCGCGGGCGATCTTGTCGCGGGCGTCCAAGCGCATCGGCCGGTTGTTGTTGTTCCGGTACAGCCACCTCTCCGCGATGGCCGGCGTCACCCACACCAGCTCGTACATGACGCCGTCTGGGGAGGTGAACGAGCGAGGGTTGTGCTTGCCCGCCACGACCGAGGCGGGAAGGACAGAGCCGTTCGGGGTCGGCTCGTCTGGGGAGATGAACGCTACGGTTGTCGCTGACATCAGGTTCTCCTAGGTCTGGTGGGGTAAGGGGGCCGCCCGCGCACCGGGCGGCCCTTTTCATGCAGGGCTCTGACTGGTGGCATCTCGCGGTTCGAGGCGCTGGCGGGCTTGCCGGTCCCAGCGGCGGATCCGGTCGCGTTCAGGCTTCGACATGCCGGCCTGGATGCCGATGGTCGGCTGGCGAAGCGCGTCGAACGTGCAGGGAATAAGCGACTCACACGCTCGACAGAGGTTCACCAGGGCGGGCGGCGGGCGGCCTTTGGTACTGAAGAACCGGTCAGGGTCACCGGTGCGGCAAGCGCCTCGCTGGCGCCAGTCCACGCTCATGCCGTCACCCGCTGCTTCTGCCGGCGGACCTTGTACCGCTCGTACTCCGCGGACGCCGCGACGATCAGCGGAGAACGGTCCCCCTCCTCGCGGTGGGCCCGCTGGCAGCGACCCAACTCCAACGGGGTCATCCGCTGCACCCGGCGACGGATCTCGTCCTTGAGCTCAGCGTCGGTGAGGTCAAGCAGTTCGTCGTCCCAGTCCTGCGGACGAGGCCAGCGGTTACGTGTGGCCATCGCATGAGCGTGGGAAGCGGAGATGCGCTCCCCCGTGGACGCGGTCGGCGCCGGTTGATTCCACAACTCGTCGTACAGATCACGAACCAGGCGAGCTGTCACCGCGAGGATCCGCTGCCGACCGAGAACACGAATGAACTCGTTCTCAGGCTTGCCGCAGCGCAATGCCAGCGCCCGAGCAGACCAGCCCAAAGCGATCAACGCCTGCAGTCGCCGCTTCGTACCGGCCGCGTCCACCGCGACCATGTCCGGCATCTGCTCCAGCGTCGGCCAGAACTCCAGCAGCTTGCTCGCGTTCGCCGCGGACATCATGACCGCGGGCGCCTTCCCTGCTGCCGGTTCCCCGTACATCAGGTACATAAGGGACCTGAGAGTGACGCCCGCTAGATCAGCGATGACCGCCAAGCTCAGTCCGTACTCGCGAAGCTCGCGGACGTGGGCACGCGCTGGCTCCGCCTCGACGTGAGGCTTCCACAGGCCCCGCTCGCGCATCAGAGCGCGGTGTTTCATGTAAGCGCGCCGGCTCGTCATGACGCCTCCGCTAGCCGGGCTTGAGCGCGTTCCCGCGCCACCCTCAGCGACGTGTACGGCACCCCCATGGCGCGGGCAGCGGCTTTCACCGTCTGTCCCCTCGCCACGATGCGGTCGGAGCGGCGCAGCAGATCCAAGTCCCGGGCCTGAGCGGCGGGATCCTGCTCCTTCGTCACTTCAGTGCGGGAACCCTGCTTACGCGACCGCCGACGCCGCTCACTGGCGCGCTCGTCCGGAGTCATGCCACCCCAAGTGCCGTACCGCTCCGGCTGCTCAAGGGCGTAATCGAGGCATTCGGAGCGCACCGGGCACCAGCCGCACAGCCGCTTCGCATACCGCTCGCGATCATCACGATCCGGCGGCCGTTCCCCCTCCCCAGGGAAGAACAACATCAGGTCCTCGTCGCGGCACGCAGCCCGACTCATCCACTCAACGTCCAGCACCCGCTGAACCGGCTTCGGCGCAGGCTCAGCAACCACCTCTGCGGGCGGCTCCGACGCGTCAGGGATCAGCCCGAACCACTCCAGCCACTCCCGCGCCTCAGCAACATCACGGGCATGCTCAGGCTTCGTACAGCGGCGCCGCGGCGTCCGGGTGCACCCGTGAGAGGCAGCGAAGTAGTCCGCCACCCACAACGCCGCCCGCCGGCGCTCTTCATCACTCGCGATCGGAGCGGCCACGTACACCGTCAGCAGGGCATCATCAGCGAACCTGGGAGTGGCCGGCTTCGAGTCGAAGGTGCGGTCTGCTTGCTCGATCCTCCACGCGGTCGCCATCAGGTTGCCTCCGTTCGGTGCTGTTCGGCAGTGTTCAAAACCGTCCACTCGTGTCCAGCGGTCTCCAGTGCTGTCC
The DNA here is from genome assembly GCF_044456585.1 of Streptosporangium sp. NPDC050855. Taxonomy (NCBI): domain Bacteria; kingdom Bacillati; phylum Actinomycetota; class Actinomycetes; order Streptosporangiales; family Streptosporangiaceae; genus Streptosporangium; species Streptosporangium sp. NPDC050855. The sequence continues at coordinate 109,047 of NZ_JBITFY010000010.1, read as the reverse complement.
GGGTGAGAGCGGCCATCGCGGCGACCCGGGCCCGCGCCGCCGCCGCCGCGGTCTCGTCCGCGGCGGCACGTTCCAGGCACGGCAAGTGCGCAGCCAGGCGAGCAAGCGTGGCCTCAGGCATCCGTGACCTCCTCCGTGTGTGGTCCGGTACAGGGGTGGCCCTCCCACTCGGCAAGGGCGCAGCAGTAAGGGCGAGGCATCACGCCGGCACCGGCTCTCCGCTACGGCACCCGTGAGGCGAGCAGCTCCCTGGCGCACCCAGCTCAAGCCGCTCCTCGCTGATCGCGTCGAAAATCGTGTCCTGTCGAGACAGCCACTCAGCGGCCGTGACCCGGTCGATTGGCGCCTTGTCCAGGGGGAGACGAGAAGCGTGCAGGTATTCCTCGATGCCGTCTGGCCTGGCCTGTGCGCGGAGTGCGTAGTCGAAGGCGACCGCGTCGGCGAATTCCGCGGGATGGTTGTCGCGCATGTCGCGCCACTGGGCGTTGCCATGAAAAGGACACCCGATGCACGCGGATTTCGGAACGTTCCGGTATCCGTGGGCGCGCAGATACCGCTTACAGTCCTCGACGGTCCAACCCTTGCGCCCGTCCGCGGCATCAGTCATATCGAGCAGCGGATGAACAGACCGCAGATACTTCACGCCGGAGTCTCTGGCCCGGTCGATCTCGTCTCTGCTGATTCCAATCCACTGCTCAGCGAACACGCCGCGAGGAACTTGAGTGGGGTGCGGGTAGCCGAGCAGTTCCCGAGCTTTGACTTTGATGACGCGCAGCTTGTACTCGTTGGTGCACTGCCGGCGGCCCATGCCGCGTGAGCGGACGATGCGGGGCTCTCCCCAGCGCACAACGAGGACACCGGTGTTTGAGCACGTGGAACAGTTGGCCGGCGCGAGAGGTGTTCCGTCGGCCTCCACGGTGTCGGCGTCGAGGTCAGCCCAGCCGCAGGTGCAGGGCGCAGTTTCGATCGGGTCACGAACTTCGACCGGCGGTCCGAGCGTGAACGTCGGCATCGACACGAAACGATGCGCCGGGTCTAAAGCGTCATCGCGAATGTTGCCCGCCGAGACCTGGTACAGGGGAATCCCGGCGGGGGCGAGAATCTCACGCTCAAGCCGATTCAAGTGGGCATAGACCGACCTCGGCTCCCAGCCGGTGTCAGCGAAAATCGCCGCATCCGGCTTCGGCAGTAAGCCTTCCTTGACGGCAAGCGCTATTGCCGAAGTCTGCCGACCGGCACCCATGCTGATGTAGACCAAAGTGGGCTTCATTCGCTCTCCTTGCGTGGGTTGTGGTTGGCGAGACGGTCGGCTTCTTCGTGGAGCGCGGCAGTCAGCCGGAAGCCGAGAACCGGGTCGTCCGGCATGTCGAGGGTGAAGCGGCGGTGCTGGTGGGCGACGACGGCCGCACCCGCCAGCACCACCGCGGCAAAGGGGAGGAGGCCGCTCACCGGCGTCTCCGCTTGGAGCCCTTGATGACCGCGCTCAGCGGGTGGTCAAGGTCGGGATTGGACATCACTCGAAGCGCGGGCTGAAGCGTTTCGGTCTGGCGCTTGCGTCGCCAGTCGAGGCGGAAGTCGTCGGCCGCCATCCACGCGATGAACGCCACGACGATGAAACCGATGAACGCCAACGCCGCACCGGGAATCAGCAGCCACAGGGGAACGTTCATCGACGCCCCCGCCGCACCTGGATGAGATGCCATGCGCCGGCCGCAGCCGCAAGCACGAGGCTCACGGCGGCGGCGTACAGGAACGGCGAGAAGTCCAACGTGGCGGGCTGCTTCAGGATCAGCGTCAGCACGCCGAGGCCCGCTGTGATGCCAGCGGCCAAACCGATCACGTACGGGCGGAGCCTCACGCCTCCCCCTCCCCTGTGGTGGAGGGGTGGGCAGCGGCCTGGACGTCCCCATCGGGCGTCCGGAGGTAGTTGACGACCTCGTCCAGCACCTCCGGAGAGATGTCCCTGCGCGCTTCCTCGGGGAAGGCTGCTGCGAGGACGTCGGCGGGCACCAGGTCCTCGTAGTAGTCGGGCATCTGGTCCTCACCCACCTTGCGAACCAGGGTCACGAGGGAGGCGTACAGACGCTCTCGCTCGGCTTGAAGGAACGTCACCGACGACAGGAGCTGCCGGGCGGTCATGTCCTCCGCGGCCATGTTGAGCGCGATCCGCTCCCCCACCGGCGGGCCGTACTCGGCGCGGAACAAGGCATCGAGAGCGTCGATACCGGAGCGCTCAGCCACGGCTCTCCGCCTCTCCGGTGTCGGACTGGGCAGCAGCGGCAGCGCGGAGTTCGACAGCCACCACGGCGACATCAGCGACACGGTCATTCCAGGCGCCGACGATCGCCAGCGCTGACTCGTAGTCGGGAATCCACCCCAAGTGGGCAGCCAAAAGGTCAGAGGCTTCCGCAGCAGCCGCTTCCGCCGGGGAGCCCTCGTCGTCCCAGTCGTCCCACCCGTCCGGCTTGAGTCCGGCAGCAACGGCGATCGCTCCCATCGCGCACACCTTGCAGTCGCGCGGGTCCTGCTCTTCGGCGTACTCGTAGAACTCCTTCAGGGCGAGCCCGTTGCGTTCGATGACGTCGGCCGCCCGGTTGAGGATCGCGGCCGGGGACAGGTCCAAGTGCTCTGCGGTCATCGGCTCTCCGCCTCTCCAGAGGAGACAGACAGAGCAGCGGGCGGGGTGAGCTTTCCGGACTCCAGGAGCTGCGCAGCGCGGCCCATGGACGCGGCGAAGCGGACTCCCCCGAACCCCTCGTCCTTGCCAGCAGACACCTGGCTAACAGATGCGGACATGAGCTCCTCCGAGTAGGTGCGGAGCTCAGCTACGCAGCGGGCGCGCTCGTCGGCGCGGATCTGCTCGGGTGTCTCGGTGCTCATGCTGTGGGCTCCTGCGGGTACGGGTAGGCGGGAGAGGTCGAAGCGGGGTCCGTGACCGGCGGCGGTGAGATGGGATGCATCACCGGGGCAGGGCGGGGACGGCGGCGACCGCGACGCCCCTTGTGCGGGGCGACCATGCGGCACACCAGCTCTAAAGCGCTCATCAGCGACGACCACCCTCCGCGCTGTTGAACTCGTCGTGAGCGGCCTTGAAATTCGCGATCAGCGCTTCCGGGTCCGCCGACAGCTCCCCCGGTGCTGCGGGCTTCGCCATCGGGGAGTCCGCCCGGTCCGGGTTGCACAGGTGACCGCCGTCCTTCAGTTCGCGGCCGGCGTGAACCCAGCCGATGTCGCCGTACACGATGAGAGCCCCACAGGCGCCGCACTTGGCGGGGGCGATAGGCGGGACGGGCTTCGAGTTCGTCTCGACGTCACGGACCGCCTGACGGATACCAGCGGCGTGCTCCTGCCACGCGGCGATCTCGCCCTGCAGCTTCGCGATGGCCGCCTCACGCTCAGCGATGGCGATGTCGGCCTTGTTCAGCTCGGGTTCGGCTGCCGCCCTGAACATGGCGACGATGGCGGGGCTGTAGACGATGCGCTCGGGCGCTTCGGCAACGAGGGTCTGGACGGGGGTCTGGGGCTTACCCATGTTGGTGATCTCCATGGTTCGGGGTGGTTGGATTGGTGAGCGGTCCCGGATCTCCTCGGCTGAATCGAGGAGATCCGGGCCGCTTCTACGCAGAGGTGAGGACGTTCGCCGGGGCAAGCGGATCGGTCTCCGGTCTCAGGCCGTGCTCACGCATCACGTCGTAGGCGGTATCGACCATCGCCTCAGGGACCGCCTGCTTGATCTCGGCGAGGACCTCAGGGTGATCGGCGGGGTCGTAGCCCGCGCTCACGAGGAAGCCGGCCGCCTCGAACCGGAAGTGGCCGCCCAGCGTGCCGCAGGCAACGCCGCAGTGTCCGCGCTCGGCCAGAATCCACTTGGGGCCGCGGGGGCTCACTCGGCACCGCCAACCGGAGTGACGAGAGTGCCGTTAGACAGGTGGCGAACCTCCACCAAGCCGGGCATGTGAGGGTCCTCGAACATGACCCTGCGGTGGCCATCGAAGTGCTCACTGACGCTGATACCAGTGATGCGGACCTCCTGCCCGCCATTCAGCTCGGGGTGGCAGATCAGCGCGTTGACCGACATCTGGTCGACGCGGACGCCAGCGGGTTCGGGCTCTACCTGACCCGGCTCCGACGATGGCTCGGGCTCAGGTGCTCCGCCAGCGACCTCCTGCCACGCGATCAGGTCTTGGTCCGGCGGGGCGTCGCGGAACATGGCGGGGCTGCACACGGCGGTCGCAGCAGCCAGGGCGAGGGTCGCATGCACCTGAGCGGCGCCGAGGAAGTAGAGCCCCACGCTGGCGCCTTGGGGAGCGTCCTCAGCTTCTGTGAGCAGCCGCTCGGCCTCGCGGTAATGATCAGGACCGTTCATGGGTGGTCTCCGTTCAGGTGGTCAGGGGGTGGTCAGGAAGCCATCTCGGACTGCTGGGTGGTCATGGCGCGCTCGTACCGCCATGCGGTCGTCGAAGAGATGCCGAGCCGCTTGGCGGCGTTCTCGGCGCTCTCACCACACGAGCGGAGGAACGCGTACTCCTCGGCCCGCTCGGCAGCGAGGCGGCTGTACGCCTCCCTGGCACGGTCAGCTCCCGCCCGGTATGCCGGAAGCGACTTCGCCTTATCGAGAGGGAAAGCGTCGAGGCGCCCGTTGTAGCGGTGACGCAGGTAACAGGCCCGGCGTAGACGGCGCGGCCATGCAGGACCCTCGACGCCGCAGCAGACACACACGATGCGCCGGCCGGAGTCGCTCACTTCTCCTCCCCGGTGGGAGGAGAAGCCGAGGAGGAGGAGGAGGCGGACTTCGCGATGAGGTCAGCGGCGATCTCGTTGACCTTCTCCGGGGCGACGCCGTACTCGTCGCGCAGCCACTCCCAGATCTCGCCGCCAAGACCGGACCCGGCGTCCCAGTCCTCCCACAGAGTTCGAGCGACCTCGTCCGCCTGATGCGAACCGGCGCGCTCCTCCAACTCCCGCAGCAGGAACGTGATGCCGTAGTAGGAGACGACGGTTTTCATCGACTCCATCGCCTCGTCACGGACGTGGTGATCCATGGCGACGCGGAAGTGAAGCTGCGTGAACGCCGCGAAGTGCTTCGCCATCGCCTCCGCAGTGACGTCGTTCACGGATGTCGGGTACGGGGCGATGTCGTCCAGGGACAGCGGCTTGCCGGCCTGCTTGACTTCAGGGCACGTCTTCAGGTGGCCGAGGAACACCAGATTGCCGTCTTCCGGGCACGTGCATCGCGCGGTCTTGTGGGCCATCGGGGGTCTCCATTCAGGAGGAAGGGGGAAGCGGGGGCAGGAAGTCACCGCGAGGACCCCGACGGGCCTTCTGGCGCGCTTCCTCCTCAGTGAGGTCGGTGTGGAACATGTCGGCCGCCGTCGCCGGCGTGCCATCAGCGCGGTACGCGGGCAGGTCCTTGATGTCGTCGCCGAAGAACTTCTTCATCCCGTGAGCGAAGAGGTCGCTCATGTTGGTCATGAACTCCTTTGACCACGGGCTGTCGGCGATGAAGGCCAGCAGCCGGTCATGGCTGATGAGCCAGTCGCCATAGAAGTCCCACTTCTTGCCGTTGGCGTCGGGCTCGGCGCCGGGGTAGTCGTCGGCGTGGTGGACGACGAACGACAGGTTCAGGTCGCAGTAGCCGCGAAGGCACTCCCAGCCCAGACGCCCGTCGCCGCGCTCCTCGTCCAGTCCCCGCTGGTCCTGGAGAGCGTGAAGCTGCTGCTTGTCAGCCCAGTCGCACGCCTCCCACACCGGAACGCCAAGCGCCTCGGCAACCTCGCTCAGGAGGAGGTAGCGGTCCTCGGTGCCTTCGAAGTGGACGGGCGCCGCCCCGAAACCGGCGAGGTCGATCATGTGGCCCGGCAGGGCGAGCGCGATCGGGGTGGTCTTGGAGAACTTCTCCAGCGCTTCCACAGCCTTAGCGATCTGCTCTTCGGGGCCGTAGTCGAGGAGGTGGTCGTCGTTGCGGGCGACGATGTCCGCCGCAAACTTCTCGAATACCGCCCTCATGAGGCACCGCCTTCGATCGCGAACAGGTCGCCCTGTCGCGGGCTCCGGTCGAGCGACTGCCGAGCATCGGGAACGAAGACCTGGATCTTCCGCTTGGCCTCCCGGTAGTGGAACCACAGCGCCGGAACGCAATGCCGGAACACCAGGTAGGCGGTGCCGGTCCACCAGAAGCAGTCAGCGAAGTCGGCCTTCGGCTCGAACTGCTGGTTCAGGACTCCGGCAGCCATGAGGGTGCGGCGCAGGTCCACCACGCCGACCCGGACCCGGTACTCCTGGCGGATGACCGTGCAGGTCTCCTTCCAGGTGTAGGCGTCTGGCTTGAACGGGTCGTCCTGAACTACGGGGGGCGGGGTGGCGCGTTCGGCTGCGCGGATCTCGGCCTCGCGGGTCTTGACCGCGAAGTAGGTCTGCGCTTCGGCGACGGCGGCCTTGCGCGGGTCGCAGTTCATCGCGACGAGGTAGGCGCCGTAGCGGGTCAGGTGGAAGTCGTCTACCTCGCGGCGGTGGCCTCGGCTGTTCTTAGTGATCTTGCGGGCGTCCGCAAAGTGATCTTGAACGTTCGCTCCGCTGTTCTCCGCAGCAGCCATGGCCCGGCCGATCGCGTCTTCGAACTGACGCCACTGCTCGTAGTCGAGCTTCGGCGACATCTCACGAGCAGACCAGTACTCGCCTCGCTCACCCACGTGCTTGATCGCGTCGAACGGCGAAGCGCCCCCCGAGGGCTGAATCTCGTTCACGCCGCCGACTCCTCGGCCACACCGATGCGGTTGCGCTTCAGGTAGGCGTTGATGGACTCCTCGGAGACCTTCACGTGCGAGTTGCGGGCGGTGCCCTTGATGGCTTCCAGTTCGCCTTCGCGGATCAGCTTGGCCAGCGTGGCGCGGCCGATGTCCAACCGTCCGCAGGCTTGCGCTGTGGACAGATACACGTCACCAACTCCATTCACTCTTGGCGTCTTTGAGCAAGTCTATGCAACTCTTGGCGCACTATGGAAGGGGAAACGCTCCACAAACTCTGAGCAGGTCTGTACACATGAGGGGTGAGTGATCAGCCCCCCGCCGCGCCCTTCCACGCCCTCGTCGTCAGCACCCTGAAACGACAGGGCAAGAACATGACGTGGCTTGGCCAGCGCAGCGGGGTCTCCCGTAACACCATCGGCAACTGGGCGAAGCAACCCCGCCCCCCACAGCCGGGGACCGTCCTGCAAGTTGCCGACGCGCTGGGCATTGAGCACGACCGAGCACTCCAGCTCTCCGGGCTGACCGACGCCCCTCCGCCTCCTCTGGGCGAGGACTTGGCAGACCTGTCCACGGTCCCTACCGATGCGCTCGTGGATCAGCTCCGCCTCATCGGCGACGAGCTGCGCCGGCGTATCCCTGACTGACACGTCCCCTCCTCTCCTCGCGTGTGGTGGTTGGTTGGGTCTGCTGGCTCCCGTTCAGCAGAGAGACCCGGAAGGTCCCGTACGTCCCGCCCTCTCAAAGAGGGCGGGACCGACGGGTTAGGGGTGCGGCTGTGCTTGAGCGGGGTCGGGGCGATCGACGGCGAACAGGCCGTCGTCCTCATCGGGATCGACTCGCGGGTCCTCGGCGGGCTCTTCGGGCTTCAGGCACACGGGCAGATCAGCCACCGCGATCAACCGCCCGTCACGTGGTTGACGAGCGCGATAACGGCCCAGATCACGACGCCGATCAACGCCAGCGACACCAGGGAAGAAGCGACGCAGACAGCGATGAAGCAGCCAGCGCCCAGCTCTTCGGGCCCGCGCCTGGCCATCAGTTGCCTGCCTTCGGCGGGACCGCGACGGAGTTGCCCTGCGGCAGAACGAACTGGACCCGGCCGTCACGGATCGCCTGCAGTTGGATGTAGCCCTGCCAGCCGAGGACGTCGACGAGTTCCTTGATGGACTGGATTTCGGTGCGGATCTGCTCGTTCTTGTTCTTCTGGGCGACGTTGCGCTCGATCGCCTCCTGAGCTGAGGCCAGCGCGTCACGCACGCCCTGAGGCGGCTGAGGCTGCTGCAGCGTTACGGAGAACCCGGTGAAGTAGCCTTCGCCGCCCTGCTCCTTCACGAACTGCGGGATCAGCTGACGGACCCGCTCTTCCCACGCCTGCTTGTCGACGCCCGTGTACAGGCGCTTCCACTCGAACTCCTTCGACGCGGCGTCCAAGGCGCGGTCAAGGGGCTGGCGGACGTAGACGCCGAGGAGCTTCAACCAGCCGGCGTCCTCATACGCCCGGAACTTCAGGCCGAGCTGCTCGTGGAAGCGCTGCAGCGTCTTGCAGTCCACCGTCAGCGTGAACGTCGCCACCCCCGGCACGGTGAGTTCGATGTTGTCCTTGCTGACCACGGTCAACGGAGTCGTCTCCGCGTCCTTGGCGGTGGAGAACTCGTAGCTGCGCTGACCGGCCGGGTAGACGTAGCCGGTATCGAACGGCCCGGACACGTCCCTGACGCCGGGGTTGATGCACCCCTGGAACTTCGTGTTGGAGAACGGTCCGGCGTCGTAGGAGATGCCGACCTGGTCCGGCTCCGGCGTCGTGACTGAACAGCCCGTCAGGACGACCAGCGCGAGGCCAGCGGCGGGGATCAGGAGCTTGCGGTTCAACGAACAGCCCTCTTTCGGGGGGTAGGCGGGTTGAGGTGGTTACGGATCTCGTCGGCCAGGACGTCGGCGTACTTCTCGACGTCGCGGGCGTCGATCGCCGCCTTGTGGAGGTGGTCGAGGAACTCCTCGTGACGGCGGCGTTCACGCCGGTCCTCGCGGGCCCGGCGGGAGCGGGTCAGGATCGCGACGACCAGCACCACGGCCAGGGCGATCACCGCCACGGCTCCGAGGATGATCAGGGCTCTCATCAGTTCCTTCACGTCGGGGGTCGGTCGGGGTGTCGGCTCTGAGCACCCCCGAAGGAGCCCAGAGCCGACACCGGGGTCAGAGGATGAGCAGCAGCACCATGAGCGCGATCAGCACCCACGTGAGGACCAAGGCCGGGTTGTCGTTCATGCGGGGACCTCCAGGTCTGAAGGAGACCCGCCGCACTTGAGGTCCGCGGCCTGTAGAGCAAGGCAGTGCTCGCAGCAGCCACACGGGGCGCCGGCCGCAGTCGGGCACTCGACGGCCTCGACGCCGGGAAGCTCGTTCACGGCGCCTCGATCCGCTGCCACTCGCCCGCCGAAGTCGGCAAGCACCAACCCAGCCACGCCACCAGCACCGGCACCAGCGCCGGGTCAGCGATCGAGTTACGGCCGATGATCCAGCCGTGCTTCTCGGCGTCCAGCTCCCACGGCCGCTCGGTCAGCAGGCCATGACACCCGCTTGTCCCGTCGCCGCACGCAACGACGAGGTTCGTGACGTCGTTGATCCGCGGGTCCGACGACCCGCCCATGCCGCGGTTGCGGCGGTGGTGGATAGACCGGACCCGGTCGGTGACGATGACCCCGCACACAACACAGGTCTCCTGGTCACGAAGCATCACGGCCTTGCGGACCGCAGCCGACGGCCCGGTGCCCGCCGGCCGCTTTGGCTTCTTCGCCGCGGCTCGCTTGAGACCGCTCCCGCCCGCCTGCAGCCCCTTACCGCGGTTCATGAGCGTCTTCGCCGTCAGCGGCGTCTTCCGCTGCAGCGGCTTGCCGGCCTTCACAGCTGGCCTCCGGCGAGCTGCATCTCCGCGCGGGCGGTGGACTGGATTGTGCGACCAACGTCGATGCGGGCGTGGAGAGCCCGCAGGTGCTCCTTCTGGAGCCGAACCGCTGCGGCGGCCTTGCCGTGGATGCGCCATAGGTGATCGGTCTGAGTGATCGCGATCTGCTTGCGGTCTTCGATCGACCCCTCAGCGGCGCGAAACGCTCCGGCGAACGCCACCTTGAAGTCGCCCTCAGCCTCGACCGCGATGAACTCCAGGTCGGCCATCTTCGTGACGGCGTCATCAAGGTCGCGGGAGAGCTGGCCAAGCTGCTTGATGATCGTGAGCATCTCCGTCACGCCGAACCGCCCTTGACCCACGGGTCCTCAGGCAGAGGGCCGCGCTCGGCGATTTGCGGGTTGGAAGTGACGTCCTTGACGAGCTTGTTGTGGGCGCTCTTCTCCGAACCGGTCATCGTGCCGACCTCGGCGAGCTGCTCGTCGGTCACCTGACGGCGGGCGATCGTGCCGTCCTGGTTCCGCGGCAGCCCATCCGCCGGCCCGTTCAGGATCTTCTGTCGCTCCTGCACCAACGTCATGAGCCGGTTCGCGGTCTCGCTGTTGATGCGCCGGGTCTGCATCGCCTCGGTCACGTCCCGGCGGAAGCCGGCCACGGTGTCAAGGCTGCTCTCGGCCAGGCGCTTCTCGAATACGTCGACCCAGTCGGTGTCCACGACGATCTGCGCCTGCGCCGCCTGATGCTTCGGCGCCGCACGCTGCCCAGGATCAGCAACCGGGTTCTCCGCCGCAGGGTTGTCCCGGTCGCCCTTCTGCCACTGCGCCAGCGCCACACCGAACCGCTGGGCGGCGTTCCTCAGAGCGTCACCGATGAGGACCTTGACCGCGTCGTGTTGGTTCGAGGGCACCGAGCCGTAGCCGGGCCGGGTGACGCCGCACACGGTGAGGCGGATCCACATGCCGACCGGGTTGCCGTACTTGTCGGTGTCCAGTGCCGGCAGGCCGGTCTCGTCCAGCGCGAACGGCTCCCACGACCAGTACGGATCTACCTTCAGCAGCCGCGCGGTCACGTCTGCGTGGCCGACGTAGTCGATGTGGATGTGCTTGGTGGAGACGTACGCCTTGCAGATCTCGCACTTCTGCTTGACGTGCCCTGCCTTGGTGCAGTTCTTGTTCTTGTCGGAGCAGTCGGAACACGTGACCCTCGGCAGTAGGCCGATCTGGTCCGCGTTGAACGGCTCCATCAGCTTGAGCAGGGATTCCCGCTCAAGGTCGGTCGTGGTCACTGCTCGTCGTCTCCTCGGTCATCGTCGTGGCGGTCGTCGGCCCACTCCAGGAGCCGCTCGTAGCGCTCCACGGGGTCCGTGATCGGGTCAGGTGCCGCGAGTATCCGCAGCTCACCGCAGTCGAGGTAGGCGCTGACCGCGTCCTGATAGCGGGTCACGGCTCCCCCTCGCCGGCGTCGTGCTCGGCCAGGACGTCACCCTTGGGGGTGGCCAGCTCCGAGGACGCGAGGCGCTTGAGCAGCTCGCACTGGCCGCACATCTCGTAGTGGTCGTGAGCCCGAACAGCGCTCCACCGGGCCCGCCGACCGCACAGAGAGCGGCCTTCCCGGGTGGGGTCCTTGATGTGGCGGGACGCGCCGGCTTCGGTGACGCACCGGTCACTCATGCGGCCTCCTGGTGGAGGCGGCGAACGAGGCGGTTGTGACCCACCAGGACGTCCATGGCGTGAGCTCGAACCGCGACGTCCTGCCAACGGATGTACAGGCCGTCCCGCCCGACTGGGGTGGCGTGCAGTACCCGCACTGGGCGGCCGTCGTTCCACGCCCTGCAGGCAACGATGTCCCGGCAATGGAGGTAGCGGGCGAAGGTCGTCTCGCGAAGGAACGCCTGCACGTCATCGGCGAGGAAGAGGTAACGTCCCGCGCCGGTCACAGCAGAAGCGGTGATCAGGCCGAGCTTCTGCCAGCCCGTCACCCGCCGCGTCTGAACGCCCAGCAGGGCAGCGACGTCGCTGGACGGCAGGTGCGCCGCTCCCTGCGGCCAGGTGACCGTGTTAGGAAGAACGGTGAGGATGCTCATTTGCCCTCACCGCCGACGTAGCGGGCGTACACCCGGCACTCACCGTCCACCGTGCGAGCGACCGCTTTGAACTGGCCAAGGGGGTAGAGCGCCTTGATGCGCCCCGTCTTGATCCGGTGCGCGGTCTGGGCTGCGACAGCTCGGTCCTGCTCGACCTGGACGATCGCCCACTTGTCCGGGTTCGCGCGCAGCTTTCCAGCGATCGTGGGCCAGTCCAGTGCGGGCGGGCGCGGTCCCGTACGGCGAAGCGCGGGCGGGTCCTCCCAGCGGAGCTCTGGGGCAGCGGTAAGGACGCTCATGCGCTCTCACCGCCCTGCGGGGAGACGTCGGCCAGGTTCCGGACGGCCTGAGCCGCGCTCTCGGCGTCCCGGCCGACCACTAGGGCAACCAGCCCGCCGTCTCGCTCCAAACGAGCCACCGTCAACCCGGTCGCCGTTAGTGCTCTCTCGCACGGGGCGAGACGCTGGGCGTTCATGTGCCGCCAGCCGCCCGCGCCGCGCAGGATTCCGTTCCGGACGTCCTTCACGAGCACGTGGACCGTTTCGGCCGTCTCTCCGTAAGGGTGGTAGACGTCGAACCCGTCGCCTGTGCGGTGGTAGGACTCCAGACCAGCGTCGAGAAGGGTGTCCCACACAGTGGTGCCCAGGTCGGCGATAGCGTCGACGACCTCGCTCGGCATCATCACCTCAGACATGGGCCACCTCGATCTGCTCAGGAAGGGAGAGGGCGCCCTCGACGCGGACGCTTGTAGCGGTCCACCGGGACTCGCGGTAGTAGGTGATCGCCTCGTACTGCACGTAGACGACGGAGGCCGAGCGCAGTGCTTTCGCGGCCTCGTGCCAAGCGGCCCGGTCAAGGCGGTGACGCCCGTTCCGGATTCCAGTCAGGGACCCGATCCAGCCGACGTTCCAACCCCACCCGATCGCGGAGTTGTCGCCCGGGACGACCACGTACCAGGAGACGTCAGGCAGCTCAGGCGCGTACTCCTGCGTCCCGCTCGGGTGATGCACGCGGGCCAGCGACCCTTTCGGGAGGTGGATCACAGCCACCTCAACCGCGCTGGGGCGGGCCTCGATGATCGTTCCGGCTACAGCCAGGGTCCTCATGCGATCACCTCGGCAGCGGCTCGCAGGTAGGCGGCGGCCTCGTCTCGTCCGCAGCGGGGCGTCCACCGCAGCAACCAGCCGGTGTCGACGCCCTCGGCGCGCAGGTAGGTGACGAGGAGGTCCCAGGCGGCCTGCGCCACATCAGAGGCTGGCGCTACCTCACGCAGCGCCACACACAGGTCCACCTGCCCCACACGGGTGTGAGGGAGGGCCGCGATCCGGTCCGCGACGGCGACCAGCACGACGCCAGCGGGGGTCAGAGTGGGCCGTTCGACGGCGGGGGCGGTCACAGAGCACCCGCCACGGTCGCGCCATACGCGGCCAGCCGCTCCACACCCAGCCGGTCCGCGACCGCCTTGATCACGTCATGCAGATGCAGATCCGTCTCCCGGAACGCCTCCGGCTCCTCACCATCGAACCCGTACGCCGACACCATGTACCGACCCGACGGGCTCGTCTTCGGAGACTGAATCGTCACGGTGAACCCGTGATGATGCAGCGCTTCCAGGTAGTAGCGGGTCGACCTGTCACTGACAACGGCCGGCGCTTCCTGGGCGATACTGGTCATGAGTTCCTGCTCCTCTAGTTGATCTCTGTGTGATCTCTGAGCGGGGATTCAGCGGGTCCCGGTCGGTCGCACGGCCGGGCCCGCACAAGGTCAGGCGACGAGGACGTACTCAGTTGGCTCGTCAGCAAGGTCCGCCGCAGCGCACAGCGAGAGCTGTCGCATGAAGCCGGCGGAGGCGTAGGACTCGGCATCCAGCAGATGCCGGCCCGGGACCAGGACGACGGGTTCGTTCGACTGGCTCACGCCGCGTTCTCCTCAGCGGCTCGGTGGTCTGCGGCCTGCTGTTCAACGACCCGTCGCATCGCAGGCGAGAGGATGCGAGCCATGAACGCGAGAGCCTCCGGGCTCGGGTCGGGCCACTTCGCGACGATCGCTTGTATGTGCGGCTCCTGGGATTTGGCGAGGAGCATCGCGGCGCGTGTGGGGTAGTCGTCGGCGGCCATCAGGGGGCGGTCCGCTCGGTGTCGGGTACGACCTCGAAGAGGTCCTCGAACTTGAGGCCCGGCAGGTGCCAGATGGCGGCAGCGACGAACTTGGGGCCAGGCTCGACCTCGTTGTTCCTGGCGCGACTGATGATGGAGGTGCTGAGGCCGAGGAGTTCAGCGCAGGCCGCGTCGCTTGAAAGACCGCGGGCGCGGGTGTGACGCACCCATTCGGTCGTCCTCAACCGCAGTCGCAGGGGGGGCCGTTGTGCCCATTCTGTTGTGCGCATACATGCACAGTAGACCTTGTGTGTGCATGCGTGCAACCAAATGACGAGGAAGTTTAAGCAGCTAGGGCCGCCCGGGGCGAAAATTGGACCGCGCCAGACCTCATCTGACGCACGCATGCACAGTAAGAATTTCAGTCAACGCCTGCCCACCTGCATGGATGTCTGATCCATCGAGTGCTACTGTGCATGCGTGCGCACACCAAAGTGGGATCGGGAGCGCTTCGGTGAACTTCTCAAAGAGATCGGCGACCGTGCACACCTAGATCAAGGTGGCCTCGCTGAACTCGCAGGCCGAAGCCGCTCACAGATCAACCGATGGACTCGGTCAGAAAACCAGCCGGCCTACGATGCGGTCGCTCGCTTAGCGACTGCGATCACTGGTCGATATCCGCATCTCGCAGACCTCGCCCGCGAGTTCATGATCGCCGCTGGGTACCAAGACGGCCCGCCGGCCCAGGATGCGACGACCTCTTCCGGCAACGCAGCTTCCGACCTAGTGGCTCAACTACGAGCTCAAGCTGCAGCGCAAGGCAAAACTCTCCGGGAAGTTCTAGAGGATGGCGGCGCCCACCCCGACGAACTAGATCCTGAGGCTCAGGCGCGGCTAGATCGACTCAACGAGATCTTCCAGATGGGCATGCAAGAAATCGTGGAAGCAACTCGGCGAGGACGGATGACCGGGGAAGCAGAGGCGTCGTGAACCCCCCGATACTCACGACGTCCCCGCCTTCTCTTACCTGACGACCCGGATGGGTTGCGTGCTGTTCCCGTCCCGTGCCGCGTTCAGGTATCCCTGAACCACGGCCAGCCCCGCCCCTACGGCAGCTCGTTCAGCGACTCGTTCGGCGTTCACAACCTTGTCTCCGAGTGCGCTGACGTGTGCTTCTGTTGCCTGCTTGATCGTCTCGCGGTGCTGTAGGCCGTTAGCTTCGACTACCGCCGCATGCCGCTTGATCGCCTCCTCGATGCGGGCGGCGTAACGATCGATGACGGCGGACAGCCATGTTTTGAGATTGCAGCTCACGTCGTAGAGGGCCAGGACTAGGGCTGCGCCCACCAGTCCGATGGTCAGCTTCGTCGGAGCGATGTTTACGGCTATCTCAATCGCAGCGATGACGTACGCCGTACGGGCAAGGTACGTCAGGGTCCGGTGCTGAGAATCCATGCGCAGGTGAACCATGATCCTGCCTTTCGACCACACACGCAGATGCGGCCTACGCGAGCTTGCTGTCTCCCACGGCGAGCGCGATAAGACGTCACTCTAGGACGGGGGCAGGGGTTAAGGGAACACCAAAATGCGTGCGTATTTTCGACTTGTAAAAACGTTTACGGCTCTTCTGGTCGATGGTCACCCACGGTGATTGAAATATCAATGACTCGTACCGTAATGGGCCAAACGCGTAGTTCGCGGAACGCTCTAAGGTAAGCCTGTTATCACCCTTGAGACAGCCTGGTCACCAGGTCAATCTCTCAAGCATGGGAGCGAACCACCACGTCAACTGACTCCTCGTCCGGAATATTCTTCCGCCCCGGCCCGACCGGCATGATCGCGATCTTCTCAAACAGCCACACCAGCAACTCCCGTTTCTGAGGCAACTCCAGTGCATCCCACGCAGCAGGAACAGCTTCCGGGCTGACCATAACGAGACTCGCAACATGCGCAGGGAAATGAATTCTTTTCATTTTCTGCTCAGCCGCTTCGATCTCCGCCGTCAAAACACCCTCTACGCGAGCCAAGCCCGTAGCCGACAACTTCCCCTGAGCGGCCTGCACATAGAACTCCTCCAGCCGCGCACGCTTCTCCTCCACCTCCGCAAGCACACCCCCCACCTCATCACCCACGTCGCCCGTCACCGCTAGAGCCGCCAAGGTCGGCCTCGACATCAAAAGCGCTACAGCCAGCGACTCCACATACGTATCCACCCGCTCCTTGTGCCGGCCCACATGGAACGACTTCTCCTTGACGGGGTACTTCCGCACGCACGAGTAGTAGTTGATGCCCCGCCTAAGCCGCGGCCGGCACGGAGACCCGCAGACCCCACAGACCGCGATACCGCTGAGAAGGTGCCGGATCGCAGACGGGCGGGCTCCACCACGGGCCGGATCGGTGAGTTTCGCCACGATCAGGTAGTAGGTGTGGTCGTCGAGGATGCGCGGGAACCACTGCTCAGTACTTTTGATTTTCACGCCGAGATGAACCCGGTACCCCACGTAGGAGGGGTTGATCACCAGCCGTTTGATCGGGGTCGACGTCCACTTCGCGCCGCGTGGTGACGGGGTCCCGCGGTCGTTGAGGATCCGCGCGATCGTGTTCAGCGGGGTCCCCTGCTTGATCATGTCCGCGATGTCGCGAATCACCGCAGCCTCGTCCTGGTCGATGTCCTGCCCGACCAGATCCCCAGTGTCCGGGTCATACCGCCGGCGGTAGCCGTACAGGCGGCGGCCGTGCGGAGCCCCTGCCGCAGCACGGGATCTCGTGGTGCGGCGAAGCCGTCCGCTGAGGCGCTCGGACTCGAACGCCGAATCAACGCCGTCATCAGCCAGGACCTTCCAGTCGCGGGCCCGCTGCATGTTGTACGTCCGGTCATGCGATGTCACATGAATCAGGACGCCCTGCTCACGGCACGTCTGCAGCAGGCTCATCCACTCGACGGGCTTGCGGTCGCCGCGGGAGCTCTCCCACAGGACGAGGACGTCGAAGGTGCCGGCTTCGAGCTGGGCGAGGAGGCGGTCCCATTCGGGGCGGCCCTTGCGGGCGAAGCGTGAGGCGGAACGGTCCAGTTCTGCGAAGACCTCTTTGATGTGCCAGCCGTTCTCGCGGCAGGCGTCGGTGTTCGCGGTGTTCTGCTCTGGAACGGATCTTGTTTCAGCTGATCTCTGACCAGCCTTGATCTTGCTGACGCGGCCGTAGATCGCGGCCTGTAGGGCGTCGTCCGGGGCGGGGCGGCGAGAGGCGGGGGGCATGCACTCACGGTAGAACGAAAGCAGTGCCTAAGCGACTGTTTCCTTGGAGACCACGGACAGCGGCTTGGACTCGGCGTCGTCGGCCCCGGAGAAGTCGAAGGTCCGCTGGCCGAACGGGTAGGAGAAGCCCCGGTCGCCGGGGCCGAGCAGCGTGGCGCCGCTGGAGGGGTTGATGCACTTCTCGAACTTGATGGCCTCGAACGTGCCGCCGGCGTAGTGCAGGACGACCTCGTCGGGCTGGGTGCTCACCCGGGAGCACGAGCTGAGGAGGAACGCGGAGATCACCAGCAGGACGACCACGAGGATCGACCCCTTCAGCAGCGGCCTCCGGTTGCCCGCGGCCTTCTGAGCACTCATCGTCTCTCCCTTTGCGCCCGTTTTCTGAAGGGGGATCCTAGTGGTGCCGGGGCGGGGACGACGTACCGCTCCGAAGGGTGGAACCCGTCCGGGACGGTCGGCGGAGTAGGGGTGGGAGCGCGGACGCGCTCCGGAAGGGATTCCCGATGACGACCGTACGGAACGGGTGGTGACACTGAGCCTCCCGCAACGGGCGTGGGCGCCTCCCGAGCCACCGCCCTCCGAGTCCCCGCCCTCCACGCTCGCGCCTTCCGAGTTCGCGCCTTCCGAGTCCCCGGCCTCCGCGTTCGCGGTCTCCGGGTCCCCGCCCCCCGACGACGCGACGCTGATCGGGCAGTCGCTGTCGGACCCCGACAGGTTCGCCGGCCTCTTCGACCGGCACGCCGGCGAGATCCACCGGTACGTGGCACGGCGGCTCGGCGACGTGACCACGGCCGACGACGTGACCGCCGAGACGTTCCTGGTGGCCTTCCGCAAGCGCGGCCGGTACGACCCCGGCCGCCTCGACGCCAGGCCCTGGCTGTACGGGATCGCCTCCAACCTGGTCTCCGGCCACCGCAGGGCCGAGACCCGCAGGCTGCGGGCGCTCGCCCGGCAGATCCCCGAGCGCGCGGCCGAGTTCGAGGAGCGCAGCGCCGAACGCGTCACCGCCGACCGCCTGCGGCCCGCGCTGGCCGCCGCCCTGGCCCGGCTCGGTTCCGCCGAGCGGGACCTGCTGCTCCTGGTGGCCTGGGCCGACCTGAGCTACGAGGAGGCCGCGCAGGCGCTCGGCATCCCGATCGGGACCGTCAGGTCCCGTCTCTCCCGCACCCGGACCAAGGTCCGCCGCCTTCTGGAGTCGCAGTCATGAACGAGGACGAGATCGAGCTGGTGGCCGCCCTCCGGCCCGAGGTGGCGCCGTACGACACCGAGGCCAGGCTGAAGGCACGCGGTCGGCTGCTCGCCGCGGGACGGCGGGACGCGCGGGGACCGCGGGCTGGGCGCCCTCCGGTACGCCGGCCCGCCTGGCGCGGCCCGTACGCGAGGGTGCTGGCCGGGGCGCTCGCGGTGGCAGCGGGGGCGACCGTGATCGTTCTGACCGGGGCCCCGGTCGACGCCCCGGCACCGGGCACGAGCGCGGGACGGGAGACCGTGACGGGCACGGGCGGGAGGACGGGCGGCGAGACGGTGGCGGCGATGCCCCGCTTCACCGTCGTCTCCGCGAGCGAGGTGCTCGACCGGGCCGCGCGGGCCGCGTCCAGGACCGACCTCGCGCCCCGCGACGACCAGTTCGTCAAGGTCGAGTCGCAGACGATGTACGGCGCGTTCGGCGAAGGGGCGGTGAACGTGGAGACGGGAAGGACCACCGGGCAGACCCGCTACCTCTACCGGACCAGGAGGACCATCTGGCTCTCCGCCGACGGGACGAGGGACGGGGTGCTGCGGGTCGAACACCTGGAGCCCAGGGCCTACCCGGGCTGGCCCGTTCCCCCGTCGGCCTACGAGGAGACCGGTGTGAAGACGATGCCGCTGGTGAGCTGCGGGGGCCTTCCCGACCACGCGCGTACCGACCACGCCGCGCTGAGGAGGCTGCCCACCGACCCCGAGGGGATGCGCGCCCACCTCTACACCGGGGACCGGGGCGGGGAGTCGAAGGACGAGGCGGCGTTCACCGCGGCGGGCGACATGCTCCGGGAGACCTACATGCCCCCGGCGCAGCGGGCGGCGCTGTTCAAGGCGGTGGGCACCATCCCCGGGGTCGAGGCCACCGGGCGGGCACCGGACGCGGCCGGACGGGAGGGCGTCGGCGTGGGCCGGGTCGGCCTGGACGGCGTCCGGCACGAGCTGATCTTCGACTCCGAGACGTACGAGCTGCTCGGCGAGCGCGGGATCGTGGTGGACGCCAAGGCCGCGGGATCTCCCGTGGGGAGCCTGGTCGCCTCGACCGCCCAGCTCTCGGTCGGCGTGGCCGACGAGGCGCCCGGTGTGGAGGAGGTGGGGGCGGAGGAGAAGAAGGCCGGCTGCGGTGGCGGCGGCTGACGCCCCTCACCGGCCGCGCCCGTCTCCCGGGGGTCTCGCGATCGGCCGATGACGGCCGGTCTCGTCGGAGGACGGACCCGGCGTCTCCGAGGGCGGGCGCGTCCGGAGGCCGGACAGGACCCGAGGCGGGTCAGCCGCGGACGTGGTGGGCGGGAGAGCCGTCGGCCGAGCAGTACACCTCGACCTTGAGCTCCCGCTCCTCCGACTCGAACTCGGCGTGGGCCCGGCTCGCGGGGCCGCGTTCGACGTCGTCGGCCTGGAACCCCTGGGCCGGGCTCCACGACCGGAGCGTGACCAGGCCGTCCTGGCACCGGGCGATGATCCGCCCGCCCACCGTGTCGATCACGCCGCTCTTCCCCGCGGGCGCGGGAGGCGCGGTGGAGGCGGCGGGCCCGGGGGTGACGGTCACCGTGACGGTCGGCGCGGGAACGGCCGGTGTGGGAACGCCCCGGGGGCCGGGGGCCGCGGTACGGGCGGACGGGGTCGCGGGAACCGTCCCCGAGGGCGTGCCGGAGGTCCCCGCCGGGGCGGGGAGGGCGTCGGGCCGGGAGGAGGCCAGGGCGAGCGCCTCGTCCACCTCGGCGGCCGACAGCGGTCGCAGGCCGGTGTCCGTCAGCGGTTCACCGAGCCGGTCGATCACGGCCACCCCCGCCCCGACGGCGAGGAGGCCGGTGACCAGCCAGCCGGTCACGGCCAGTAGGAGACGCCTGCGCATGCGCCCAGCCTGCCACCTCCCGCGATAAGAGGAGGTTAAGGGGCCGATAACCGGCTTCCGGTGCCGCCCGGAAGGGGACTAACGTGGCGGCAAATGTCGAACGTGCTGCTCATCGAGGACGACGCCGCGATCCGCACCTCCCTCACCCGGGGCCTGCGCGACCGCGGCCACGCCGTGTCGTCCGCCCCGGCCGCCCTCGACGGCCTGCGGCTGGCCGTCGAGGAACGTCCCGACCTGGTCGTGCTCGACCTCGGCCTGCCCGACCTGGACGGGGCCGACCTGCTGCGGATGCTGCGCGCGGTGAGCCGGGTCCCGGTGATCGTGGCGACCGCGCGCGACGGCGACGCGGAGATGGTCAGGCTGCTGGACGCGGGCGCCGACGACTACGTGGTCAAGCCGTTCAGCGCGGCCCAGCTCGACGCCCGGATCCGGGCGGTGCTGCGGCGGACCGCGGGCGAGGACCGGGCCGACAGCTCGGTCACCGTCGGGGGGCTGCGGATCGACCCGCGCTCCCGGGAGGCGACCCTGGACGGAACCGCGCTGGACCTCAGCCCGCGGGAGTTCGACCTGCTCCACTACCTGGCCGCCCGGCCCGGCGAGGTCGTCACCAAGCGGGAGCTGCTCACCCACGTCTGGCAGATCCCCTACGGGGGCGCCGACAAGACCGTGGACGTCCACCTGTCGTGGCTGCGCCGCAAGCTGGGCGAGACCTCCCAGGAGCCCCGCTACCTGCACACCGTCAGGGGTGTCGGCGTGCGGCTGGCCGCTCCGGCATGAGGCGCTGGCTGACCCTGCTGGTCGCGGCGACCACCTCCCTGGTGCTGATCGCGCTGCTGGTCCCGCTGGCGCTGCTGGTCCGCACGGTGGCGGCGGGCGCGGCGGTCGGCGAGGCCGAGAGCGAGGCCCAGTCGGTCGCGGTGGCGGTCGGCGCGGTGGACGCCGAGACCCTGTGGCTCACCGTCGAGCAGGCCGCGCACCCGGTCACCGTCTTCCTCCCCGACGGCCGGGTGGTCGGCGTGCCCGCGCCGCGCTCCGCCGCCGTGGAGCTGGCCTCGCTCGGCCGCAGCGTCACCGCCGCCGTGCCCGGCGGGCGGGAGATCCTGGTCGCCGTCCAGGGGGTCGCGCCCGGCGGTACGGCGGTGGTCCGCGTCTTCCTGGACGACGACCGGCTGACCAGGGGGGTGTTCCAGGTCTGGGCCGGGCTGGCCGCGCTCGGCCTGGCCCTGGTCGTGTTGGGCGTCCTGGTCGGCGACCGGCTGGCCCGCGCGGTGATCCGGCCGATCACCGCGCTGGCGGGGGTGTCGCACCGGCTCGCCTCCGGCGACCTGTCGGCCAGGACCGTGCCCGACGGCCCGCCCGAGGTGCACGCGGTCGGTGTCGCCCTCAACCACCTGGCCGAGCGGATCACCGGCCTGCTGGCCGAGGAGCGCGAGAGCGTCGCCGACCTGTCCCACCGGCTGCGGACCCCGCTGACCGGGCTGAGGCTGGAGGCCGAGTCGCTGGCCGACCCGGAGGAGTCGGCCAGGATCGAGGCCCGGGTGGACGCCCTGGAACGCGCCGTGACCTCGGTGATCACCGAGGCCAGGCGGCGGGCGCGGGGCCGGGCCGAGTGCGACGCGGCCGCGGTGACCGGCGCCAGGGTCGCGTTCTGGTCGGTGCTGGCCGAGGACCAGTCGCGGCACTTCACCCTCGACCTGGCGCCCGGACCGCTCCCGGTCGGGATCGCCGAGGACGAGCTGGCCGCCTGCGTGGACGCGCTGCTCGGCAACGTCTTCGCGCACACCCCGGAGGGGGTCTCGTTCTCCGTACGGCTGGAGGCGGTCACCGGTGGGGCGTCGCTGACCGTCTCCGACGCCGGTCCGGGCTTCGCCACGTCCGACCCGTCCAGGCGCGGCGAGAGCGGGGCCGACTCGACCGGGCTGGGCCTGGACATCGCCCGCCGTACGGCCGAGTCCGCGGGCGGCTCGCTCTCGCTGCGCGCCTCCGCGCAGGGCGGGGCGGAGGTGGTGCTGTTCCTGCGTGCCTGGAACGCCGGGGAGCGGCCGGTCAGCCCGGTTCCTGCGGGAGGAGGTTCATCACCATGATCACGCCGTGCGGCGCCTGGTCGTCGGTGCACAGCGGGGAGAGCACGACGCCGATCCGGGCGGGCCTGCCCCTGCGGTTCACGCCGTCCAGGACGACGGCCTCGCGGCGGCCGTTGCCGTTCCCCGTGGCCGGCGTCTCGTCCAGGGTGCGCTGCACCTGGGAGAGGATCCCCTCCAGCGGCAGGCCGATGTCCAGGGCGGCCAGCCGGCAGCCGATCGCCTCGTCCGCGCGCAGCCCCCACAGCTCCTCGGCCCCCGGGCTCCAGACCAGCACCCGCAGCTCGGTGTCGACCACGGCCACGGCGTCACCGAGGCTGCGCACCACCGAGGAGACCAGGACGGTGGCCCGCCTGAGCTCGTCACTGCGCGCGTTCAGGGTGTCGTTGATCTGCTGGAGCTCGTCGTTGGTCGACTGGAGCTCCTCGTTCATCGTCTCCAGTTCCTCGTTGGTGGACTGGAGCTCCTCGTTGGTGGTCTCCAGTTCCTCGTTGGTGGACTGGAGTTCCTCGTTGGTGGTCTCCAGCTCCTCGTTGGTCGACTGCAGCTCCTCGTAGGCGTGCTCCAGCTCCCTGTTGGTCTGCTCCAGCCGGTCGCGGAGCTGCCGGTAGCGCGTCACGTCGTGGAAGTTGACGCCCACGCCCACCAGCTCGCCGCCCGGGTCCGTCAGGGGGACGACGGCGATGTCGAAGAAGCTGGTCTCGGGCGCGTTCGGCCGGTGCCAGGCCACGTCCTGCAGCTCGGCGACGCGCAGGTCCTGCTCCACCTGCTCGATCACCGAGCGGAGCTCGACCGGCCGGTAGGACACCTCCAGGTCCTGGAAGGGACGGCCGATGTCGCGCGGGTTGAGGTTGAACAGCAGCTCGGCGCGGGTGTTGGCCAGCGCGAGGTTGCGGGAGCGGTCGAGCGCGATCTGCGCGACCGGGCCGGTGGCCAGCGCCGCCGCCTGCAGCACCGTGTGCCGCACGTACGGGCGGGCCGGCGGGCTCTCCGCGCCGGCCGCCCAGGCGGTGCGGTCGGCGGCCACGGGAGCGCCGACCTTCTTGAACAACCTCATCCTGAGGTTCACCGGCTCGAACCTGTCACCGTGGTTGAGCAGCATCTCGGCCTTGCCCAGGAAGAGGTAGCCGGGGTCGGCGAGCGCGAAGTGGAACCGGCGGACGATGCTGAGCTGGGTCTCGCCGTTGAAGTACATCAGCGTGTTGCGGGCCAGCAGCAGGTCCACCCGGGAGATCGGCGCGTCGCGGGTGAGGTCGTTGCGGCCGAAGATCAGCTGACGGCGCAGGTCGCGCCGGAACGCGAACCCGGCCTCCACCGGCTCGAAGTAGGTGTCGCGCATCCCGTCCGGCAGCTCGGCGAGCTGGCGCTCGGAGTAGACGGCCGCGCGCGCCGTCTGCAGGGCCTTCTCGTCCAGGTCGGTGGCGTAGATCTTCACCCGCTCGCGGAACTCGTCGACGCCGAGCTCCTCGGCCAGCACCATCGCCAGGCTGTACGCCTCCTCGCCGGTGGCGCAGCCCGCGCTCCACACCCGGATCCCCGCGCCCTGCCTCTTGCTCGCCAGCAGGTCCGGGATCACGCTCTCGCGGAGCGTCTGCCAGGCGGCCGGGTCACGGAGGAAGGCGGTGACGTTGATCAGCAGGCTGTCGAAGAGCTGATTGAACTCCTCCGGCTCCAGCTCCAGATAATCCCTGTATTCGCCATAATCGTGGAGTTTCAACGCCTCCAAACGCCTGCTGATACGGCGCATGAGGGTGGTGCGCTTGTATCCCGTGAAGTCGAAGCCGCGCGTTTCCTTGAGCATGGCGAGCAGATCGTCGAATTCACGTTCGTCATCGGGCATCACGGTGTCAGCCTAGGCCCGTCACACGCCGTGTGAAACAAGGTCGTCACCGGCACTGTCGATGCGGCCCTGGAGCATCCGCATCGTCACCAGTGCCCGCTCGGTCTCCTCGGCGTCCTGCCGCAGCCGCCGCGACGAGTGGCTCCTCCCCCGCGACTCGGCACGCTCCACCATGCGGCCGAGCAGGCGCAACCGCTCCTCCAGCCGCAGGATCGCCGTCCACAGCGCCCGTTCCACGGCCTCGGCCTGCCCCGCCGCGAGCCCCTGCGAGGTCCAGGCGTGGCCCACCCGGCACCCGTAGTACGTCTCGGGTCCCGTCGCCGCCTCGTACACCGGGCCGCCGCACTCGGGGCAGCTCAGCGCGGTGAGATCCCCCTCGTGCGCCTCGTGCCCGGCGGCGAGCAGGTAGCGGGAGACCTCCTGCCCGACGCTTTCGTCCCTGTCGAAGCCCCCGGTGACGGGGGTGCGGCTCTGCCGCACGATCCATCCGGCGATCTCCCGTACGGGGAGGCTCTCCACGTTCCCGGTCGCGGCCAGGGCCGCCCGGGGCATGCCGTCGAACGTGCTCTCCCCCGGGTCCTGGACGGCGACGGCGCCGCCGTGGCGCTCCACGACCGAACATCCCCTGGCCCCGTCGTCGAGCGTGCCGCTCAGCACGACGGCGAGCGTGCGGGGACCTCCCTCCAGCGCCGCGCTGAGGAAGAGCGGGTCGGCGGCCGGCCGGTGCCCGTTGTAACGGGGGCCGCGCACCAGCCTGATCGCCCCGTCCTTGACCAGAAGGTGACGGTCGGGAGGCGCGACATGGACACGGCCGTGCAGCAGCGCCTCCCCGTCCCGGGCCGCGGTGACGGGCAGCGGCCCGGCCCGGTCCAGGATGCCGGCCAGCGCGCTCTCACCGCGCGCGGGCAGATGGAGCACCACCAGCACGGTGGCGGCGAGGTCGGCGGGAAGCTCCGCCATCAGGGTGCGCAACGCCTCCACGCCGCCCGCCGAGGCGGCGACGACCACCAGGTCACGTCCGTTCGAAGCTTCCACGTTCGGCCTCTATCCAGCCTGGGTCCATTCATACTGGGAACCACGAAATTATCGGCGGAGCCTGAAAACCCCGGTGAAGGGTATGGCCACCATATGGACATGTCGGTCTATGTCGTTCACCAGTACGGCGACACGGCCCTGATCGCCGTGCTGGGTGAGATGGACGCCTTCAACTGTTCGCTCCTCGATTCGGTGCTGGAGTCCCTGATGGCGGAGGGCGCCCGTCACATCCTGGTGGACGCCAGCGAGCTGATCTTCTGCGACGTCAGCGGCGCCCGGGCGCTGGAGCGGGCACACCGGCGTCTCCGCACGCTCGGAGGGGAGTTGTTCGTCGTCCCCTCCCCGGCCACCGGCCGGCTGTTCACCATCCTGTGGGGAGCACAGGAGCCCGGCCATCCCGGCCTGGTGTCCACCCCCGACCCGGGCGAGTTCTCCGACATCCCGTCGCTTCCCTCGCGGCACGTCCCGAGCCTGCGCCGCGTCGGCACCGGACGCCGCGTCGGCACCGAGCGCCGCGTCGGCACCGAGCGCCGCGTCGGCACCGAGCGCCGCGTCGGCACCGAGCGCCGCGTCGGCACCGAGCGCCGCGCGCGGTGGAACTCCGTCCCACCGGCCGCGGCCGTCCTGCAGGAGACGTCCGATGGCGAGACCGACCCTCCCGTCCCGCCGACCACCGCCTTCCCGAAGGATCGTGTCCCGGACGATCACGGCCCGGATCGCCCCGGCCCGAGGGACCCCGCCACGTCCGGCACGTCCGCCCCGGTCACCCCGGCCCTCCCCGTCCCCCCTTCCTCTCCCGTCGCCGACGAGAGCACCGCTCCCTCCGGCGCATCGGTGTCCATGGACGAGATCTCGCGGATCGCGGAGATCCTGGGGATGGCGGAGCTCCCGAAGGACGCGTACACCGGCCGCGTGCCGCACCCGGCCCTGGAGAGAGCGGCGCGGCTGAGGCGGGAGGCGGCGGCGCGCCTGGAGACGCTGCAGCACCGCACCCGGACGACCGGACTGAAGCTGGCCGAGATGCACGACCGCCGGCTCACCATGAAAGCCGAGCGGGAAGCCCATATCGCAGCGCGCGCCGCGGTACGGCTGGCGTGCGACGACCTGACTCCCGCGAAATGAGGCGGTCCGTTCGCGAGTTCACCGCCTCGGCCGTGCCGGAGGCCCGGAGGGGCCGGGAGACGGGCCGGGGCGAGCCGGGACAGGGCAGGAAATGGCGCGACGTGACGTGACGGGGATCGACGCCCGCCGGGCCGTGGCCCGTCCTCGCGGTCCGGCACGGTGTCCGGGTCCTCTCGGCGCGGGTCGCCGTAGGGGTCGATGTCGCCGGGCATGACGGGCCGTGCGGCCCGGCAGTGGGCCCCGGTCCGGCAGTGGGCCCCCCGGCGCGGGTTACCGGAGGCCGGAACGGAAAGCATGAGGGCATGGCCAGTGGTCCCGAGCCCCGCGACAGTCCCGACCCCCACCCCCGTGACGAGCCGGTCGGCGGTTCCGGCGGGCAGCGTGACCGGGAGGGACGGAGCGAGCGCGCCCGCGAGCGCGTCGAGCAGGCCGCCGAGCGGGGCGAGCAGGCCGCCCGGCGCCGGGACGAGCTCTTCGACGACGCGTCCGCTCCCGCGCCCGGTTCCGATGAACGGCTGGCCCGCGCCGACGCCCGGCTGCGACAGGCGCGCTCTCGTGCCGACCAGGCCGGAGAGCGCGCGGTGGCCGGTTACCGGTCCGCCGCGCGAGCGCACAGGGACGCGGCCGAGGGTCACGAGCTGGCCGCGGCGTCGGGGAGCGGCGACGCGGAGGATCACCGGCTCCGGGCCGTGGACCACCTGTACAAGGCCGCAGCCGACGAGCACCGGGCGACCATGGCCGAGCAGACCGGCACGACCGGACGCACCCGGCGTGCCGAACGCGCCGAAGAGGCGGGGCGCGCGGGAGAGGCCGAGCGGGCCGGAGAAACCGGACGGGCCGAGGACACCGGACGGGCCGAGGACACCGAGCGGACCGGGGACACCGAGCGGACCGAGGACGCAGAACGGCCCCAAGAGGCCGAGCGGGCCGAAGAAGCCGGGCGTCCGGAGGGATCGGGCCGGGCCCCGGGGCGGGATCCGGGGCGGGCCGCACCCTGAACGCGCCGGCCCGGTCGCGGGCGGTCCGGCCCGTCCGCCTCAGCAGGACTTGAGCACGCCCTCCATGGCGTCCCTCTCCGCGGACGTCACCCAGAGGTCGTACTTGATCTTCACCCGGATCTGGCGCTCGACATAGGGGCACCGGTAGGCGCGGCGCGGCGGCAGCCAGGTGGCCGCGTCCCCCGCGCCCTTCTGGCCGTTCAGCGGACCGTCCACGGCCATCAGGTTCAGCGGGTCGTTGGCCAGTTCCCTGCGCTTGGACGCGCTCAGCTGCTGGGCGCCCTTCTGCCAGGCGTCGGCGAGCGCGATCACGTGGTCGATCTGCACCGCCATGCTGCTCCTGGTCCCGCGTTCGAACTTTATGGTCTTGCCGCTGTAGGGGTCCTCCAGGACGCCGGACTGCACGACGCAGCCGTCCTCACCCTTCCTGAAGGTCTCCTCCTTCAGGTCCCGGATGAGGATGTCGTTGCGGGTGTCGCAGCCGTTCCCGTCGACGTCCGACCACGCCGGCCCGAACTTGTCGCGGTCGTATCCGGTCATCGGGGCACGGCCCTTGACCTGGAGCTTCTTCAGATCCTTGAGGGTGGCGGACGCGGTCTTCCCGTCTCCGGAGGAGCCCGCCCCACCGTCCGACCCACCGGGTGCCGGGCCGCAGCCCGCGATCACGAACCCTACCGTCGCTACGGCCACACCCCGTGCCAGCGCAGCCCGCACCATGCCACCCCTCACCGCGTTCACCATCTCTGAAGTGGCAAATTATCCCAGATTCCAGCTCTTAATCGTAAAAGCCTCAAGCGCTCTTCCAAAGCGCCGAAGCCATTCTCCACCCCATTCATCTCTTTCCAGCATCTTTGTCCTGACCTGCCGTTATACCGATGGTGCGCCGGGAACCGAAGACGCCGACGCATGGAGTTTCACGCAGCGCCCCTATCGACCGCCCAAAGCGAGGGTGCTCTAATGACAAAGAACACTCACCGTCGGTGAGTGATCGGACACGGAGAGGATTCACATGCGTGAGATCTCGGCGCGTCGTCCCCGTCTCGCACGTGCCACGGCCGGGCTCGCCGTCGCCGCGAGCGCCCTGCTGTGCACCGGTACGGGCGCCTTCGCGGCGGTGGCCCCGGGCCGGGCGCCCGACGCCCGGCAGCCGGGGGTGGCCTGGCTCCCCGAAGGCTCGGCCTGCCCGTTCAACAGCCTCTGCCTCTACCGCGACCACGGTTTCGGCGGGCCCGCGTACAGCGTCCCGGCCGGTCACCCGGTCGAGCTGATCGACCTGTGGATGCCGGGCGGGACCGCCGTCGACGCCGTCTCGTCCTGGTTCAACAACACCGGTTACACCGTCTCGCTGATCGACCGCGACAGCACGAACCGCGCGCTCCCACCCGGCCACCCGCTGGAGGAACCGCCCGAGACCGACGACACCGCCGACGCCGTCGACTGGCTCTCCTGAACGGCCACCGGCACCGTCCGCCCTCCCGCCGCCCCGGTGGTGGCGGGAGGTTTCCGGGCGTCCGGTCAGGTGATCAGGATCCCGCCGTCGACCGGGATCACCGCACCGGTGACGTACGAGGCGGCGTCCGAGGCGAGGAAGATCGCGGCGGCGACGAGCTCGGCCGGGTCGCCGGCGCGCTTCATCAGCACCCGGTGCTCCAGCTGCAGGGCCAGGTACCCCTCGGCGTACTGCTCGGTCATCTCCGAGGCGAAGAACCCGGGCTCGACGCAGTTGACCCGGATGCCCCGGCGGCCCGTCCACTGCTGAGCGAGGTCGCGGGTGAGGCCGACCACCCCCGCCTTGGAGGCGCTGTAGGCGGCCTGCGGCAGACCCGCGGTCGTCTCCCCCAGGACGCTGCCGACGTTGACGATCGAGGAGCCCGGCCTCATGACCCAGGCGCAGGCCTGGGCCATCCAGTAGGTGCCGTGCAGGTTGACCTCCACGACCTGGCGGAACTGCTCGGGGGTCTCCCTGAGCGCCGGGACCGCGGTGCCCACACCGGCGTTGTTGATCAGGATGTCCACCGCGCCCAGCTCGGAGACCGCCGCGGAGACCAGGGCCTCGCAGTCCTGCGGGCTGGTCACGTCGGTGACGACGGCCACGCACCGCCTGCCGGTCTCCTCCACCAGGGCGCGGGTCTCCTCCAGCCGGTCCTTGCGGCGCGCTCCGATCGCGATGTCCGCGCCCGCCTCGGCCAGCCCCCTCGCGAACGCCACCCCCAGGCCCGAGGAGGCGCCGGTGACGATCGCGACCTTGCCGTCCAGCCGGAACCGTTCCAGCATTCCGTTCCTCCCTCGTCCACCCGATGTGCAGAACGAGATTCTAGAGGTCTACGGCGAACCGCCCGCGAGGGGATCCCTCACGGGCGGTTCGGACACCGGCCGGACACACGGGCGCGCGTCGCGGCTCGGAGCCGGGACGCGTCGCGTCCTACAGCCCGTACTCCTTGGTGATCCGCTCGTGCCGCTCCACCTCGACGTCGACGGTCCTGGCCAGGTCGAGCCAGGCCAGCGGGTGCACCCAGCGCTCGGTCGCGTCGTCCAGCAGCGCGTCGACCTCGACCGGGCTGACGTCCGGCGGCACCGCGATCCAGCCGAACACGCCGGGCAGCGGCTCGCCCGAGGTCGGGTGGGTGACGGTGTAGTCGTCGTCGCTGTAGACCCACATCGGCCAGCCGCGCTCGGCCAGGACCTCGTTGAACTCCGTCCAGTCGGCCTGGCTGGGGGCGGCGCCGTCGAAGAACCAGCTGGTGTAGCCACCGGGACGGAGCATGCTGACCGCGGCGAAGGGCGGGACGAAGTTCTCCTGCTCCTCGGGCGTCTCCGGGATCGGCTCCAGCAGCTGCGGCTCGAACACGACCAGGTCACCGGCGTTGTACTCCATGCCGGGAGGCTGCGGGATGGCCAGGCGCGCGGTCGCGGGACCGGTGCGCACGCTCAGCACCTGGCGCTGGCTGCCGTCGGGGGCGGGAAGGATGATGCGCACCAGGCCCATCTCCTCCTCGATCGGCCCCTCGGTGGACTGGATCGGCATGCCGATCTTGGCGGCGCCCAGGCGCACGGTCTCCCAGTCCTCGCCGGCCGAGGCCATGACGACCATCCGCCAGACGTCCTGCTGCTCGATGTCCTCGGAGTCGATGCGGTCGCGCAGGATGGCCGCGCCCTTGGCGTTGTCGCCGAGCTGCTGCACGGCCGCGGACCACAGGCGGGCCGCCTCGATGCCCATCCCCTCGGCCGCGGCGGCCTCGCCCTCGGCCGCGGCCTGCTCCCAGCGCTCCCGCGCGGTGTGCAGGCGGCCCAGGGCCATGTGGCGCTGCCCGGCCGGGAGCCGCTCGGCCATCTGCTCCAGGCGCTCGTCCTGGCGGGCCTCGATGAGCAGGCTGCTGAGGTACGTGGAGTCCTGCGGGTCGGCGTTCTCGATGTCGCCGGACTCGACCAGCATGCTCCAGTAGATGTCGGCACCCCTGGCCGGGTAGCCGAGGAAGCCCAGCGTGGTGGTGTGGCGCCGGGTCGCCTCCAGGTCCCGGCCGGACAGCGGGGTCAGCCAGCCCACCCAGCGCTCGGGGTCGGCGTTGAAGCCGTCCGCGGCGTCGAAGTAGCCGACCAGCTCCGCCTCAGGTCCCGGGGCCGGGAGCGGGGTGGCCTCGTCGGCGGCGGCGCGCAGCGCGGCGATCCGCTCGGCCGTGTCACCGGGGCTCTTGAGCTCCCCGGCCGCCGAGTCGGCCAGGTCGGCCAGGAGGCGGGCCTGCCAGATCCCCTGGCGGGCGACGGCCAGGTGACCGGCGATGAGCGCCAGCTCGACCCTGGCCCGGTAGCCGCCCATCATGGCGAAGTAGTCGATCCACTGCTTGAGCACCCGGCCCAGCTGCCAGGTGTTGGTGATCTGGGCGGACCCGGCCAGCAGGCGGATGGCGTGCGACCACTCGACCCAGACGCGGGGGTGGTCGCCGACCACGTCGAGGTCGGGCAGCGCGTCGACGGCCTCCTGCACCCGGCCGAGGGTGGCGAGCACGAGCGCGCGGAGCACGCCTTCGCGGTGGGCCTTGGCCACCGGGTCGTCGGGCTTGAACCCGGCCGCGGCGTCGAGCGCGGTCAGCGCGTCCTCGGCGCGACCGGCGGCGAGCAGCGCGCGGGCCGAGGCCGCTCCCAGCTCCCAGCTCGCCTCGCGTCCCGCGCCGCCCAGCGTCTCCACGGCGGTCTCGGCGTGCAGGACGGCCTCCTGGGCGCGGCCCGCGTCGATCAGTGCCGCCACGTGGTGCTCGGCCACGGCGGAGAACGCCGGGGAGGCGGGCTCGACGTCCAGCGCCGACAGCGCGGTCAGCCGCTCGGTGGCGTACCCCGGCCCGTCGGTGTTCGCCTGGGCGACGGCCAGCGCCACGACGGCGCCGGGGGTGGCCGGGCACTCCCGGACGTCGTCACGCGCGGTGAACTCGACGAGCGTCTCGGCGTCGGCGAGCGCGACCGCCCCCTGCGCCCGGTCGCCCACGCGGCCGATCAGGTGCCAGTAGCGGGCGTAGAACTCCAGCCAGGGCAGTTGCAGGTTCTCCGCCTGCTGCGCGATCGCGGGCGCGAGCACGTCGAGCTGCGCGTACCGGCCCTCCAGGGCCTGCGCGGGAACATCTCCGATCGCCATGGCCAGACCGGTGTTACCTGCTTCGTGCAGTTGCCGCTGGGTGTCGCCCACCCAGGCCCAGATGTCCACGTCCATGGGACGTCAGTCTGCCAGGTCGGGGAGGATGCCCCAAACGACATGGCGTCCCGGGGAGCCGCGAGGACCCGCCGGGCGCGCGGCGCGGGCTCCCGCAGCGGTCGGTACGGCCGGTGCGCGTGGCCCGTGCGCGTGGGCCCGGGCGCGTCTCCGTGGGCCCCGGGTCGCGACCTCGCGACCACATCCGGCCACGCCCCGCGGTCACGGCCGGAGCGACCGGACCGGCCCGAGCGGCCCGAGCGGCCCGAGCGGTCCGAGCGGTCCGAGCGGCGCGAAGGGTCCGAGGCGGCCCGGACGGTCCGGAGCGCGAGGCTCAGAGCGTGAGCTCGCCGGACGCGACCAGGACGGCGGGCCCGGCCAGGTAGCTGGTGTCCTCGTCGAGGGTGACGGTGACGGTGCCGCCGAGCACCTCGACCGCCCAGGTGCCGGTGGTCTCACCGGCCAGCCGCGCGGCCGCCACGGCCGAGGCGACGGCTCCGGTGCCGCAGGAGCGCGTCTCCCCCGACCCGCGTTCGAAGACCCGCATGACGACCCTGCGCGTCCCGACCGGGTTGAGCAGCTCGACGTTGACCCCGGCGGGGAACACCTCGGGGTCGAACGCGGGAGCGCCGCTCAGGTCGAGCTGCGCCACCGGGTCGCCGATGACGCACGCCAGGTGCGGGTTGCCCATGTCGACGTGGATGCCCTCGTACCCGCGGCCGGCCACGGTCGCCCGGCTGGTGCCCAGCACGCGGGGCGGGCCCATGTCCACGGTCACGTCACCGGTCTCCGCCAGCCGCACGCGCCGGACCCCGCCCCGGGTGGCGACGGCGAACTCCCCGGGCGCGGCCAGCCCGGTGTCCACCAGGTAGCGGGCGAAGACCCGCGTCCCGTTGCCGCACATCTCGGCCATCCCGCCGTCGGCGTTGCGGTAGTCCATGAACCATTCGGCCTCGTCGGCCTGGGCGGCGACCTCCGGGCTGAGCTTCGTCCGCGTCACGCGGAGCACGCCGTCCGCGCCGATCCCGGCGCGGCGGTCGCACACCGCCGCCACGAACGCGGCGGACAACTCCAGCTCACCGTCCGGATCCGGGAGGATGACGAAGTCGTTCTCGGTGCCGTGCCCCTTCGCGAATCGCATGCCCCGACTCTATCGGGAGCCCTCCCCCGCACCGGAGACGCTCCACCCCACCGGGCTCCCCCGCCCTTCCGGGATCGGGCATCCCCGGCCCCGCCGGCCTCCCCGGTCCCAGCCGGCCTCCCCGGCCCCATCCCGACCCCCCGTCACCGGCCTCCCGTGACCCGTCGGGCCTCCGCCCTACGGGGCCTTTCCGGCCCCGTCGCCCCGGTGGATCGCGGCGAGCGCGCGCCGCAGGAGATCGGGTTCGCGCTGGGGCAGCCAGATCACCCGGGGATCGCGGCGGAACCACGACTCCTGGCGGCGGACGAACCTGCGCGTGGCCCTGATCGTCTCCTGCATGGCCTCCTCCTCGGTGCACTCCCCGCCGAGGAAGCGCAGCACCTGCGCGTACCCCAGGGCCCGGCTGGCCGTACGCCCCTCGGCGAGCCCGCGCGCGGCGAGCTCCCTGACCTCGGCCACCAGCCCGTCCCGCCACATGCGCTCGACCCGCGCCTCGACCCGGGCGTCCAGCACGTCCCTGGGCACCTCCACGCCGAGCTGGACGCTGTCGTAGACGGCGTCGTACGACGGCATGGTGGCCGAGAACGGCCGGCCGGAGATCTCGATGACCTCCAGGGCGCGGACGATCCTGCGGCCGTTGCCGGGCAGGATCGTCCCGGCCGCCTTCGGGTCGCGTTCGCGGAGCCTCCGGTAGAGGGGGTCGGGGCCGTGCAGGGCCAGTTCCTCCTCCAGCCGGGCACGGACGCGCGGGTCGGTGCCGGGGAACTCCAGGTCGTCCAGGGCGGCCCGCACGTACAGCCCGGAACCGCCCACCAGGATCGGCACCGTCCCGGCGGCACGCAGCCCGTCGATCAGCGGGCGGACCAGCGCCTGGTACTCGGCCACGCTGGCCGTCGTGGTCACGTCCCAGACGTCCAGCAGATGGTGCGGCACGCCACGGCGCTCCGCCACGGAGAGCTTGGCCGTCCCGATGTCCATTCCCCGGTAGAGCTGCATGGAGTCGGTGTTGATCACCTCGCCCCCGAGTTCGAGGGCGAGGTCCACGGCCAGGTCGGATTTACCGGCCGCGGTCGGGCCGACGACGGCGATGACGGGTAGCTGAGGCACAGGGCAAGTGTGCCAACTCCCCGGACGCGCGGAGGGCGACGGGCCCCCGCCCCCGGGCCGCCGGGCCCGTACGGCCGCGTCGGCGACCGGGCCGGCGCGGAGGGGACGGCCCGGCCGCGGGCCGGGATCAGTCCCAGTCGAGCATCGGCTGCAGGTACCCCTCCAGGGTGAGCAGCCGGCGTTTGGACTCCACGCCCTCGCCCGCGCTGAACCCGCCGAGCCCGTTGCCCGCGACCACCCGGTGGCAGGGCACGATGAGGGGGATCGGGTTGGCACCCATGATCGACCCGATGGCCCGCGCCGGGACACCCGTCCCGCTGCGGGCGGCCAGCTCGCCGTAGGTCACCGCCCGGCCGTAGGGAACGGTCTCGTACAGGGTGCCGAGCACCCTGCGCTGCACCGGCGAGGTCAGCCGCCAGTCCAGCGGGACGTCGAAGACCCGCAGCCGCTCGGCGTAGTAGGCGCCCAGCTGGTCCAGGACGGCCGCGGTCCTGCCGGGGTCGTCCGTCTCCGCCAGCCCCAGGCGGTCCAGCAGGCCGGCCCTGAGACGGGACGGATCACCCCAGCCGGTGCCCGCCACCCCCTCCTCGGTCACGGCGACGACCATGTCCCCCAGCGGCGTGGGGAGGCTTCCGAACGCCACGGTCGACGCCACGGTTCCCGCCATCGCTCTCGTGTCCCTCCGTGTCACCCCGTGCCACCCCGTGTGCCGGTCGTGCCCGCCCCTCGGCCACGCCCGCCCGCCACCGTAGCCGCGACGGACGACATTCTCCCCGCCCCCGGGGCCCTCCCGATCCGGTGATTCCCGCATCCGCGGACGACGCGGCCGGGCGCCTGCCCCCGAGGGTGCCCCGGCCCGTCCGCACGGATCCGGAGAAGGACCGGCAGAAGATGGGAGGGGATGGACGCGAACACCGCGCCCATCCCCCGGCCGTATCACGCCGTCGCCGGAGAACGTGGCCGTGCATCCGTCCGGACCCCGCCGCTGACGACGGCGATGGCCGGGAACCCGTCGAATCCTGCTCTCCCCTGTCGTCGTCCCCGCGCTGGGGGCGGAGACGACGCTGCAGCAGGTTTCGACTTCCGGTGATGAAAGTTTCAGGATGGAATGCCGAAGCCGCCCCATCCCTCACGGGCCGGATGCTTTACACGGTCGGCCGGATCGCTCATTTTCAACGAGCGTGACCGGCCATTCTCCGCCGAACCCTTCTCCCGGTCGTGCGGTACGGTGTGGCATCAAGAATCCTGACCTGCCGGTCCCGTCGTCAAGACGGGACGCGGAGGTAGGGACGGCGGGATGAGAAAACACCCTCTGAACTGCGGTTGTGGCGGACTCGCGGGACGTTGTGGTGGGATGCCGCCGTGGGTAGACCGCCACAGGGGGCACTCGGTGACCGAACGTGATCTTGAGGAGTTCGCCGGTTATCTACGGGGCATGAAGGAGCGGACGGGGCGGAGCTATGAGGCGCTCGCGAAACGAGCGGGAATCAGCAGCTCGGCGATTCACCGTTACTGTTCCGGGAAAGGGTTGCCGGCCGACTTCGGCACGGTGGAGCGCATAGCCAAGGTGTGCGGGGCCCACTCCGACGAACTGCTCGAACTTCATCGCCGCTGGATCCGCGCGGAGGCGGCACAGGCGTGGGCCAAGGCCGAGGGCGCGCCGACCGTCCCGAGGGACGCGGCCGGCGCGGAGCCCACCGGTTCGTCCGCCGGTCCGTCCGCCGAGCAGGAACCGGCCGCCACGGGGGGCGAGCCGGTGGAGGACGATCCCGCGGCGCCCGCGCCGCCTTCCGAGGAGCCGGAGAAGCGGCCGGCCGGTCCGGCCCGTTTCTCCTCCATCCCCTTCGTCCGGCGCTGGCTCACCGTGGCGGTGGTCGCGCTGAGCTGTTCCGGCGCGGCCGCGGTCGGCACGGCGGCGCTCATGAGCACGACGGCCGCGGCGCCGGGCCCCACCACCCCGGCCCCCTCCGCGTCGCCGGAGGACGGGCGCCTGCTGCTCTCCCGGGCCTGCCCGCCGATCATGGCGCTGGGAGAGCACGACGAGTGCGTCCGGGAACTGCAGAGGATCCTGCTGAAGGCGGGCGGGCTGGTGCAGGTCGACGCCGACTTCGGGCCGGGGACCCTCCGGCACGTGGTGGCGTTCCAGGTGCTGGCGGGGATGGAGCCCAACGGCCTGGTCGACGACGCCACCAAGCGCATGCTGTACCAGAACACCGTGAAGATGATCCGGTGGTCGCCGGCGAAGGTCGAGGGCAGGATCAGGGAGGTCTTCCCCGAGGAGCCCGACCGCGCGGTCGGCATCGCCAAGTGCATGTCGTTCCTCGACCAGTACTACTCGCTGCCCAACGTCGACGGCACGCGCAACTGGGGCGTCTTCCAGATCTCCGACCGGAGGCTGGCCGAGCTCGGCGGCAGCCCGTTGCGGGCGTTCGACCCGGAGTGGAACATCCAGGCGGCCCGGCGGCTGTGGAGCCAGAACCGGGACTTCAGCCACTGGGAGAACTGCGACCAGACCTACCGCCGGTCGGAGAGCCCCGATCCCAAGGGCGGCTCCACGTCGAGCCCGGCCCCCGGGAAGAAGAAGCCGTCGCCGAGCCCGTCCCCCGGACGGGACGAGAACGGCCGCTGAGCCGGGATCACACCGTCCAGCGGGCGACGAAGTAGCCGACGCCGTACGGCGCGTCGTCGTAGAGGACCTCGGCGCGCAGGCCCTTCCCGAGGCCGCGGAGCACCTGCAGGGCCGCGCGGCCCTGCACCCAGAGCTCCGCGGCCTCGGCGGCGTCGAGCTCCGGCACCTCGGCGCGGGCGAGCGCCTCGACGATCATGCGGTCGTACGGCTCGGC
The DNA here is from genome assembly GCF_044456585.1 of Streptosporangium sp. NPDC050855. Lineage (NCBI taxonomy): Bacteria > Bacillati > Actinomycetota > Actinomycetes > Streptosporangiales > Streptosporangiaceae > Streptosporangium > Streptosporangium sp. NPDC050855. Next base: position 72,030 of record NZ_JBITFY010000010.1, on the reverse strand, counting down.
GCGGGGGTCGAGGTGACCGGGGGACTTCTCGGTGAGGCGGGCCGAGCCGTCGGCCATGACGAGCAGCGCCGTCCGCCCGGCCTCGTCCGCGAGCCGCCGCCCCAGGGCCGCGCACTCCCGCGAGGGCGCGTCGAAGGCGATCGCCTGGAACCCCGTCGCCTCCACGCGCTCCCGCTCCAGGAGCCATCGGCCGATCGTCAGCGAGAGCGGCAGGACGGGCTCTCCCCCGCCGGTCCGGACGTCGGCGCCCCAGGGGGCGAGGCAGCCCGCGGCGTCCGCACCGTACGCTGCGGTCCCGTTCGCGCCGCCCACCACCGTGATCGCGTCGGCCCCGGCGTCGCGCAGCGACCCCACCGCGGCCGCGCAGGCCGCCCTGAGGTCGTCGAGTTCCGCGGCGGCGGCTCCGGCCAGCTCCGGGACGAGCAGCGGGGGATGCGGGCACACGGCCGCGGCGACGAGCATCCGGCCAGACTAACGGTGTCCGGCGGACGCCCGGCGCGCGCGGGCGCGTGCCCGGCGGGTGAACGGCGCGGGCGCGTGCCCGGGGGGTGAACCGTGCGGGCGCGTGCCCGGCGGGTGAACCGTGCGAACCCGGTGTCACGGCCTTCGCGGGTGCGGGGCCGGGGCCGCCACGGCGTTCGCGGGCCCGGGTCAGCGACCGGCGGGTCCCTGGGGGTGCACGTAGCCGGTGTCGCCGTCCGACCACGGGTTCTCCTGGGCGGGGGGTGACGCCGGGGCGTTCTGCCGCTGCCTGGCCGGAGCCTCCTTGGCCGGCCTCTCCCGCGACGGGGTGCCCGCGGCGGAGTCGGGATCGGTGTCGGATCCCGACTCGCCCGTGTCCGATCCGCCGGAGCCGGTGGACGTGTCGTCGCCCCCGGAAGCGGTGCCGGCGTCGTCGGCGCCGCCCGCGTCACCGGTGTCACCGGCGTCGTCGGTGCCGTCGGTGCCGTCGGCGTCTCCGGTGTCACCGGGTTCCTGGTGCGCGGGTTTCCGGGCCTGTCCTGGCTCGTCGACGGGGCTTCGGGACGCCTGCTGGGCGCTGTCGGGCGAGCGTCCCGGCGTGCCGCCGTCGTCGGTGCCGTTCAGCAGGGCGAAGGCGGCGCCCCCGCCCAGCAGGGCGACGGCGAGGACGGAGAAGACGGCGATGGCCGCGCCGCTTCTGCGGGGGGACTTCCGGGATCTCCGGGGCTTCTTCGGCTCGTCCGCGGGGCCGGTGAGGATCTCCGGCTCTCCGGGAGTGCCCGGGGAGTCCCCGTGCGGGCCGGACGATGGAGGGACGTGCATGGGAAAACTCCCTGCGGTTCTCGGGGGGAAACCTCCACGGCTTCCGAGGGTGCCGAACCACAGTAGCCACAGCAGAGAAATGCTCGCACATCAATCACTGATGAATCACGAGATATCATCTGTTACGACATGGGCGGCACCGCCGTGGACGTCCTCCCCCGCGGGAGCGTTGAGAGAGCCGGGATCGCCGTTCCCGTCGGCGGTCCCGGCCGCTTCGATCACGGGCGCGCCGGACCCTCCCGGGCCGGTACGCGACCCGGTGGGACCGTGCTGAAAAATCTCAGGAGACCGAGCAGCCCGAGGTCTGCGGGAGCGGGGCGGGACGGCCGATCGAGGGCATGCCGAGCATGACCCCGGGGCCGGAACCGGCCGGGGCTCCCTGCCGGGCCTGCCAGGCGTCGCCCGCCCGGGTGCGGCGCAGCCTCAGGACGGGACCGTCGGCGACCAGGTGGTGCGGGGCCGCGTACGTCACCCGGGCGCTCACCACGTCGCCGGGGCGCGGGATCTCGGCGCCCGGGGCGAAGTGCACGAGCCGGTTGTCCGGGGCCCGCCCGGACATGCGGTGGGTCGCCTCGTCCTTGCGGCCCTCGCCCTCGGCCACCAGCACCTCGAGCGTCCGGCCGACCTGCCTCTTGTTCTCCGCCCAGGAGATCTCGGTCTGCAGCGCCACGAGCCGCTCGTAGCGCTCCTGCACGACCTCCTTGGGGACCTGGTGGTCCATGGTGGCCGCCGGGGTGCCGGGACGGATCGAGTACTGGAAGGTGAAGGCGTTGGCGAAGCGGGAGGCGCGCACCACGTCCAGGGTGCCCTGGAAGTCCTCCTCGGTCTCGCCGGGGAAGCCGACGATGATGTCGGTGGAGATCGCCGCGTCCGGCATGGCGGCGCGGACCCGCTCGATGATGCCCAGGAAGCGCTCGGCCCGGTAGGAGCGGCGCATCGCCTTCAGGACACGGTCCGACCCCGACTGCAGCGGCATGTGGAGCTGGTGCATCACGTTGGGGGTCTCGGCCATGGCCGCGATCACGTCGTCGGTGAAGGCCGCCGGGTGCGGGCTGGTGAAGCGGACCCGCTCCAGGCCCTCGATGTCGCCGCAGGCCCGCAGCAGCTTGCCGAAGGCCAGCCGGTCGCCGAACTCCACACCGTAGGTGTTGACGTTCTGGCCCAGCAGGGTGATCTCCAGCACGCCCTGGTCGACCAGGGTGCGCACCTCATTGAGGACGTCGCCGGGACGGCGGTCCTTCTCCTTGCCGCGCAGGGCGGGCACGATGCAGAACGTGCAGGTGTTGTTGCACCCGACCGAGACCGACACCCAGGCGGCGTAGGCCGACTCGCGCTTGGTGGGCAGCGTGCTCGGGAAGGTCTCCAGGGATTCCCTGATCTCGACCTGGGCCTCCTGCTGCACGCGCGCCCGCTCCAGCAGCACCGGCAGGGAGCCGATGTTGTGGGTGCCGAACACCACGTCCACCCAGGGCGCCCTGCGGACGATCTCCCCCTGGTCCTTCTGCGCCAGGCAGCCGCCCACGGCGATCTGCATGCCGGGGTTGCCCACCTTCGAGGGGCGCAGGTGCCCGAGGTTGCCGTACAGCTTGTTGTCGGCGTTCTCCCGTACGGCACAGGTGTTGAACACGACCACGTCGGCCGTCTCGCCCTGCGGGGCCGGGACGTATCCGGCGTCCTCCAGCAGGCCCGAGAGGCGCTCGGAGTCGTGCACGTTCATCTGGCACCCGTAGGTACGGACCTCGTACGTGCGGGCGCTCTCCACGGTGGCAGTCATCTCACGACAAGGGTAGGCGCTCACCGGACCTTCGGGTACGCGCCTTCGCCCGCGTGACCGTGCGCGGGCGGCCGGTCGCGGTACGTGAGCGGTGTGACGCGTCACACATCCCGCTCCGGCGCGGGGCGACGCCGCCGGTGGGAGCGGCGCCGCACCGGGCGGTCCACCGCGTCGCGGCCCACAAGGCCGCAGGGACGGCCGATTCCCTACACCGTCGCTCTGGACCTCGCCACACTGGGCGGCGTACGCTGACCAAGGCGTGAGAAGGCCGTGATCTGATCGGTACCGCAGGGTTAGCCCGAGGTGCCCTTCACAGAATTACGTTGTCCCCCATGACGGAGAACGGGGACAAGACCCCCCTGGTCGTGCTCGAAGGCGTCAACAAGCACTTCGGCAGCCTGCACGTCCTTCGGGACATCAATCTGACGATCTCCCGCGGCGAGGTCCTCGTCGTCATCGGCCCCTCGGGCGGCGGCAAGTCGACGCTCTGCAGGACGATCAACAGACTGGAGAACATCGACGAGGGCACCATCACCTTCGACGGGCAGCCGCTCGCGGTGGAGGGGAAGACCCTGGCCAGGCTCAGGTCCGAGGTCGGCATGGTGTTCCAGTCCTTCAACCTGTTCGCCCACAAGACGATCCTCGAGAACGTCACGCTCGGGCCCATCAAGGTCCGCGGCATCCCCGCCGCCCAGGCCGAGCGGCGTGGCATGGAGCTGCTGGAGCGGGTCGGCATCGGCGCTCAGGCGTCGAAGTACCCTGCGCAGCTGTCCGGAGGCCAGCAGCAGCGCGTGGCCATCGCCCGCGCCCTGGCCATGGACCCCAAGATGATCCTGTTCGACGAGCCGACCTCGGCGCTGGACCCCGAGATGGTCCAGGAAGTGCTCGATGTCATGATCGGTCTTGCCCAGGAGGGCATGACGATGATGGTCGTCACCCACGAGATGGGCTTCGCCCGCCGCGCGGCGAACCGCGTGGTGTTCATGGCCGAGGGTCAGATCGTGGAGGAGAACACCCCCGAGGAGTTCTTCACCACCCCCCGGACCGACCGGGCGAAGGACTTCCTCTCCAAGATCCTCACCCACTGACGGCTCTGCTCAACCCTGATGAAAGACGAGGTAGCAAGAATGCGTGTACGGCGTATTGGAGCCGTGGTGATCGCAGCCGCTGCGGCGATGGCCGGTCTGACCGCGTGCGGCGACAGCGGCGGTGCCAGCGACAAGTTCGTGGTGGGAATCAAGGTCGACCAGCCCGGTCTCGGCCAGAAGCAGCCCGACGGCTCCTTCAAGGGTTTCGACGTCGACGTCGCCCGGTACATCGCCAAGGAACTCGGCTATGCGGCGGACAAGATCGAGTTCAAGGAGGCCATCTCGGCCAACCGTGAGTCCTTCATCCAGCAGGGCCAGGTCAACGCCGTGATCGCGACCTACTCGATCACCGACGACCGCAAGAAGAAGGTCTCCTTCGCCGGTCCGTACCTCGTCACCGGACAGGACATCCTGACCCGCGCCGACGACACCACGATCAACAGTGTCGAGGACCTCAAGGCCAAGAAGGTCTGCGGTGCCCAGGGCTCCTCCTCGCCGAAGCGCCTGGCCGACAAGTTCGGCGCCGAGTGGAAGGCCCAGTACCTCACCGAGCAGCAGGGCTACGGCGCCTGCCTGCCGCTGCTGGAGAACAAGCAGGTCGACGCGATCTCCACGGACGCGACGATCCTGGCCGGCTTCGCCGCCCAGTCCCCCGGCAAGTTCCGCCTCGTCGGCAAGCCCTTCTCCGAGGAGAAGTACGGCATCGGCCTGAAGGTGGACGACAAGGAGACCCGCGACAAGGTCAACACGGCCGTGGAGAAGATGTTCTCCGACGGCAGCTGGAAGAAGGCCGTCGAGGCCAACTTCGGCGAGTTCGGAAAGTTCTTCACCACCCCCCCGGCCGTCGAGCGTTACTGATCGGTCACGTTTCGGCCGGGGCGCGCGTCGTCCCGGCCTGTGGCACTGGAGGGATGAGTGCAGGCACTCTTCGATGAATTCCCGATGATCCGGGACGCTTTCTGGTTGACGATCCGCCTCGCCGTCGCCAGCGGGCTGGTGGCGCTCGTGCTCGGCACCGTCCTGGCCGGGATGCGGGTCAGCCCGCTGCCCATCCTGCGCGGGATCGGCACGGCGTACGTGAACGTCCTGCGCAACACCCCGCTGACCCTGGTCATCGTGTTCTGCGGGCTCGGCCTCGGCCTGGTCCTGAACGTCTCGTTCTCCGAGAGCCTGTCCACCAACTACATGTGGCTCTCCATCATCGGGCTGTCCGCCTACACGGCGGCGTTCGTCTGCGAGGCGATCCGGTCCGGCATCAACACGGTGCCGGTCGGCCAGGCGGAGGCGGCGCGGGCCATCGGGCTCACGTTCGGCCAGAACCTGAGATTGATCGTGCTGCCCCAGGCGTTCCGCGCCGTGATCGCCCCCCTGGGCAGCATCCTGATAGCACTGATCAAGAACACCACGATCGCCGCGGCGATCGGGGTGGGCGAGGCGTCCCTGACGATGAAGACGTTGTTCGAGGCGCACGGTGACGCGGTCGTGCAGATCTTCGCCGGATTCGCGCTGGGCTTCCTGATCCTGACCCTGCCGACCGGACTGCTGTTCGGCTGGCTCGCCAAGCGCCTGGCGGTGGTCCGATGACCGCGACCGCCACCGAGCGGCGCCAGGCGCGCAAGCTGGCCGCGAGCTCCGAGCGGGTCAGCGTCCTGTACGACATCCCCGGACCCAAGGCCCGGACGCGCAACACCGCGCTCACGGTGCTGGTCATCGTGCTCGTGCTGCTCGCGCTGTACTGGATGGTGACCAAGCTCGGCGAGAAGAACCAGCTCAACGCCGACCTGTGGACGCCGTTCCTCCGCGGTGACGTGTGGATCAACCTGATCCTGCCGGGTCTGGTGAACACGCTCAGCGCGGCCCTGGTGGCCGCCGTGATCGCGGTGCCGTTCGGCTTCGTGTTCGGTATCGGCAGGCTCTCCGAGCACGCGTGGATCCGCATCGCGGCCGGTGCGGTGGTCGAGTTCTTCCGGGCCATCCCCCTGCTGATCATGATCTTCGCGGTGATGTTCGGCGGGAGCGCGGTCTTCGGGCTCACCGTGACGCCGTTCGCCGCCGTGGTGGTCGGCCTCGTCCTGTACAACGGCTCGGTGCTGGCGGAGATCGTACGCGCCGGCATCCTGTCCATCCCCCGGGGACAGAGCGAGGCCGCGCTGGCGATCGGCCTGCGCCGCAGCCAGGTGATGCGGATGATCCTGCTGCCGCAGGCGGTCACGGCCATGATGCCGGCGATCGTCGCCCAGCTGGTGGTGCTCCTGAAGGACACCGCCCTGGGCTTCATCGTGGCGTTCGAGGACCTGCTGAACGCGGGGGCGCGCGTGCTGCCCTCCAACTTCAACAACATCATCCCCGCGGTGATCGTCATCGCGATCATCTACATCATCATCAACGTGGCGGTGGGCGCCATCGCCACCTGGCTGGAGAAGCGGAGCCGGCGCAGCCGGAAGTCGATCGTCCAGCCGGTCGCGCCCCCCGACGCGTCCACCGTGGCCGAGCCGGTGAGGACCCCCGCCCCCTAGCGGGGCAGGGCTCCCTGCCGGAGCGGGAAGCACGACGCGAGGGGGCGGTCACCGGATCCGGGTGGCCGCCCCCTCGCGCATGAGGTGCTCACGCGTGTGACCGTCGTCGGCGGTCGTGCCTGAGGTGCTCACGCGTGTGACCGTCGTCGGCGGTCGTGCCTGAGGTGCTCGCGTATGTGACACGTCGTGTGGCGGTCGCGCGTGACGCCTCGCGATGCGACGGTCACGAGCGCGACGGTCACGCGTGGACGGTCGCCGCGCGTTCCGGGACGGGACGCGGCGGACCCGGTGGTTTCGGAACGCACACTTCCTGCCGGTGTACGGATGTTCCGGGCCGATCACCCCAACCCCTTCATCCCCGCCCATCTCTCCCGCGGCGCCGGTCATCGGCGACACCTGGGGCGGGACGCGGACGTGATACCGGCGACACGCGGCCGGTTATCGGGCAGGATGTCGCCATGTCCCCCGAGCAGGTCGTCCTGCCGTATGCCACCTGGCCCTCGCCGGTCTCCACCTCCGACGTCGCACGCTCCGGTCTGCGCCTCGGATTCCCGACGGTGCTCGGCGAGGAGGTCTGGTGGACCGAAGACCGTCCCGCCGAGGGCGGGCGGACCACCATCGTGCACCGGGACGCCGGCGGTGTGCGGCGCGAGCTGCTGAGCGCCCCGTGGAGCGCCAGGACCCGGGTCCACGAGTACGGCGGGCGGTCGTACGCGGTGGTGCCCGGCCAGGGCGTGGTGTTCGCGAACTTCACCGACCAGCGGCTCTACCTGCTGCCCACCGGCGGCGAGCCCCGGCCGCTCACCCCCGAGCCCGAGCGGCCCTCGGCGCTGCGCTACGCCGACCTGGTCGTCCACGACGGGCAGGTCTGGTGCGTCCGGGAGCGGCACGACGGCGACCGGGTGCGCCGGTCCATCGTGTCCGTCCCGCTGACCGGCCCGGCCGGCGGCTCGACCAGCGACCCGGCCGGCGGCTCACCGATCGGCTCGGGGACCGGTGGGGACGAGCCCCGCGAGTGGATCACCGGGCACGACTTCTACGCCTTCCCCACGCTCTCCCCCGACGGCGAGCACCTGGCCTTCGTCTGCTGGGACCATCCCCGGATGCCGTGGAACGGCACCGAGCTGCGGGTCTGCCGGCTGGCCGACGGCACCTGCTGGACGGTGGCGGGTGGCCCCGAGGAGTCGGTGCTCGCCCCGTACTGGCGTGACGAGCAGAACCTCTACCTGATCTCCGACTCCTCGGGCTGGTGGAACCTCTACCTGGCCGAGATCCACGGTGGAAGGCCCTGGCCGCTCCACCGCGCCGACCAGGAGTTCGCGGGCCCGCTCTGGCAGCTCGGCGCCATGCCGTACGCGCCGCTGGCCGACGGGAGCCTCGCGATCCTGCACGGGCGGGGTGACCTGCGGCTGGGCGTCCTGGACCCGGTCGGCGGGACGCTGACGGACTTGGACGTGCCCTACGACGGCTGGGACGCGGTGCTGGCCACCGACGGGCGGGCCGTGGTCGGCATCGGGTACGGCCCGGCGCTGCCCCGGGCGATCGTCCGGGTCGACACCTCGACCGGACAGACCCAGGAGCTCCGCCGCGACGCCGGTGAGACACCCGCTCCGGCCTACCTGCCCTCCGTCCGGGCCGTGGAGATCCCGGGCCGGTTCGGGCGGGAGGCGCACGCGTTCCTCTATCCTCCGGCCAACCCCCAGGCGCGCGGCGAGGGCCCCGCCCCGTACATCGTGTTCGTGCACGGCGGGCCGACCGGGCACAGCATGGGCGCGCTCGACCTGGAGAAGGTGTTCTTCACCAGCCGGGGCATCGGCGTGCTCGACCTCAACTACGGCGGTTCCACCGGTTACGGCCGCGCCTACCGCGAACGGCTGCGCGGGCAGTGGGGTGTGGTGGACGTCGAGGACTCGATCGCCGCGGCCGAGTGGCTGGCCGGTGAGGGACTGGCCGACCCGGCGCGGATCGCGATCCGGGGTGGCAGCGCGGGCGGCTGGACGGTGATGGCCGCCTGCTGCGGGTCCGACGCGTTCGCCGGCGGCGTCTCCTACTACGGGGTCAGCTCGCTCGCCGCGTTCAGCGCGACCACCCACGACTTCGAGTCGCGTTACGTCGACTGGCTCATCGGACCGCAGGACCCGGTCCTGTACGCCTCGCGCGAGCCCCTCGCCCTGGTGGCCGGGGTGAGCTGCCCCATGCTGCTGATGCAGGGCCTGTCGGACCCGGTCGTCCCCCCGGAGCAGTCACAGGCCTTCGCCGACGCGCTGGCCGAGCGCGGTGTCCCGTGCACGTACCTGACGTTCGAGGGCGAGGCGCACGGTTTCCGCCGCGCCGAGACCCGCAGCGCGGCCCTGGCCACCGAGCTCGCCTTCTACCAGCAGATCTTCCACGTCTGAGGGCGACCGGGCACGGGCCCGCGGATCCCGGTACGGCACCCCGCGCACCGCCCCCCGCACGGCGACCCACTTCCCCGCGCCCCCGCACGGCGACCCGTTCCCCGTGCACCCGACCCGTCGACCGGACGGCTCACGGACGACCGTGACGCGGGCCCCGAAGCCGTACGCCACCGCCCGCCGGGTCGGCCCGGGCATCGCCCGGCCGGTCGGTCCCGGGGCGGGCGAGACGGGCGGCTCCCGGCCCGTACCCGAGGGAGGATTGTTCCCGGCCCGCGCCCGGGAAAGGGCTGCTCGACCCGCACCCGGTGGAGAACTGCTCTCGGCCCGCGCCCGGTGGACGGCCGGGACACGGATCGGCGGTGTCGCGAAGGCGGTGTCGCGAAGGCCGGCCAGGCGGGGTCAGCGGGCGAACTCGGTGGCCCGTGACTCGCGGACGACCGTGATGCGGATCTGGCCGGGGTAGGTGAGCTCCTCCTCGACCTGCTTGGCGACGTCGCGGGCGATCACCTGGGCCTGGATGTCGTCGACCGCGTCGGGCTTCACCATGACCCTGATCTCGCGACCGGCCTGCATCGCGAAGACCTTCTCGACGCCCTCGTAGGAGGTCGCGATCTCCTCCAGCCTCTCCAGCCGCTTGACGTAGGCCTCCAGCGACTCCCGGCGGGCGCCCGGCCTGCTCCCGCTGATCGCGTCGGCGGCCTGGGTGAGGACGGCCTCGACGGTCTTGACCTCGACCTCGTTGTGGTGGGCCTCGATGGCGTGCACGACGTCCTCGTGCTCCCCGTACCGCCTGGCGATCTCGGCGCCGATCAGGGCGTGGCTGCCCTCGACCTCGTGGGTGAGGGCCTTGCCGATGTCGTGCAGGAGGGTGCAGCGCTTGAGCAGCGTGGTGTCGAGCCGCAGCTCGGCCGCCATGATCCCGGCGATGTGCGCGGACTCGATGAGGTGGCCGAGGACGTTCTGCCCGTAGGAGGTGCGGTAGCGGAGCTGGCCGAGGAGGGTCACCAGCTCGGGATGCATGTCGGTGATGCCGAGCTCCACCAGGGCGTCCTCACCGGCGCGCACGCAGAGCTCCTGGACCTCGGCCTTGCTGCGCTCGTGCGCCTCCTCGATGCGCTGGGGGTGGATGCGGCCGTCGAGGACGAGCTTCTCCAGGGTGAGCCGCGCGGTCTCGCGGCGGACCGGGTCGAAGCAGGAGAGCAGCACGGCTTCCGGCGTGTCGTCGATGATCAGATTGACGCCCGTGGTCGACTCGAAGGCGCGGATGTTACGGCCCTCACGGCCGATGATGCGGCCCTTCATCTCGTCACCCGGCAGGTGCAGGACGCTCACCACGGACTCGGCGGTCTGCTCGGTGGCCACCCGCTGGACCGCCAGAGTGACGATCTTGGTGGCCCGCTTCTCGCCCTCCCTGCGGGCCTCCCCCTCGATCTCCCTGACGATCAGCGCGGCCTCGCGCTTCGCCTGGTTCTCGATCTCCCGGACCAGTTCGGCCCTGGCCTGCTCGCCGGTGAGCCCGGCCACCCGCTCCAGGACGGCCCTGCGTTCCTCGGCGACCCTTTCGAGGTCCTCACGCCGGTCTGCCAGCTCGGTCTCGGTCTCGGCGAGCTTGCGGGCCCGCTCGGCCTGCCGCCTGGCCTCCTCGTCGAGGCGCTGCTCCCGCTCGGCCAGCCGGTTCTCCCGGCGTTCGAGGTCGGCCCGGAGCTCCTTGAGCTCGTACTTCAGGACCTTGCCCTCGGCCTCGGCCTCCTTGCGCATCTCGGCCGCGGCCTCGACCGCCATCTCCGACCTGCGCAGCAGCTCTCCGGCGTCGTTCTCGGCCTTGGCCCGGATCCCGGCGGCCTGACGTCTGGCCTCCTCCAGCTCGGCCTCGACCTCGGCCTCCTGCTCGGGGGTGGGACGCTTCGGCGCGGCCCCGGCTCCACCGATGCGACGCAGCAACACGACAAGCACGGCTGTCATCACGGCAAGAGCCACAACCGCCACCGTCAACATGACGACCACGACCGGATCCATGCGCGCCTCACCTTCCTCGCGTCGCAAATATCAGGCACACGAGGCGTCACACGCACGGCACGGAAAGCTCAAGCCTCGGCGCCATCGAAACGACGATGAACCCGCGGAGAAACGGCACCCGGTTTTTCCCACCGGTTCCGTCGTCGCGTTCCCATCCGCCAAGCCTGCTCGTCCGTAATAAACCGCTATGACAATCCGTACTGCACGGAGTAACTCCTCACTGCGTTGAGATTAAGCGTCAGAGAGGTAACGAGCAAGCAAAGACAGGCTGTCAAGGCGCTTTGAACTAATCGAGGGGATAGTCCGGGTCCTCCGGGAACGAGGACGCCTCCGTCTCCGCCTCCTCCAGCACTTCGCGGATCACGCGGAACGCCAGCCCGGGACCGTACCCTTTTCGGGCGAGCATCCCCGCCAGCCTGCGGGTCCTCACCGCGGGCTCCAGGGAGCGCGTGGAGGAGAGCTTGCGCCGCACCAGGGCGCGGGCGGTCTCGGCCTCCTGCTCGGGGTCGAGCTGCTCCACCGCGTCCTTCACGGTCTCCTCGTCCACGCCCCGGTGGCGGAGCTCGGAGGCGAGCGCCTTGCGGGCCAGGCCGCGACCGGCATGGCGCGAACTCACCCAGGCCGCGGCGAACGCCTCGTCGTCGATGAGCCCGACCTCAGAGAAGCGGTCCAGCACGGCGTCCGCCGCCTCCTGGGGCACCTCACGCTTGCGCAGCGCCTCCGCGAGCTGTGCCCGGGTACGCGGCGCCATGGTCAGCAGCCGCAGGCAGATCCCCCGTGCCACCGCCTGCGGATCGGCGTCGGCCCTGCGGCTCGCCGGCGTCCTGCCGCCGAATCCCGCGGAGCCCGAACCCCAGGCGCCCGAACCAGCGGCACCCGAACCCCCCGGGCCCGAACCAGCGGCACCCGGACGCGGGTCGTCCGGACCCGCCGCGCCCCATCCGGTGGCACCGGATCCGCCGGTCGCGTCATCGCCCGCCCCACCGGCCTCACGAGCCGAGGTGTCCGGGAAAAGCCCCGAGGATCGGCCTCCCGAGGAGCGTCGTCCGCCCCACCCCCCGCCGCCCCGCCGGCCTTTTCCCCCACCGGTACGCTCACCGTCGCGTTCACCACGGCGCGAGGCACCGCGTGAACCGCGACGTTTCCCGCCCGACGAGCCGTTCTCGGAATCGCCGAAACCGCTGTCTTCTCCGAACATGGCCGGAGGAGGAGAATCGGCCTCCCAGCCGCTCGGGGAGGCGTCCGAGCCGTCCTGCCGATCGGTCTCCGAGCCGGACGAACCGGCCCGTCGCCCGCGCCCGGAGGCGGACGAGCCGCCGCCACGGCGCCCTCCCGGACGCCCCGGGCGTCCCGGGCGTCCTGAGGCGGACGGGTCACCGTCCCAGAGGTTCTCGGACACGGGCGGGTCGCCGTCCCGCCCGCGTCCGCTCCCGGGCGACGAGTCGTCCCGGGTCACGTCGGGCCAGGCTCCCCAGTCTCTCGGCCCGGCCGCGTCGGCCGGACCGGAGTCAGGTCCCGTCGTCATCGGTCAGGCCCGGGTCAGGCGTCACCCGGCTTGGGGGCGGCGGCTGCCTTGGCCCCCCTGCCGGCTCCGGCCGCGACCGGGGTCGGAGCGGCACTCCGGCCGGAGGGAGCCGAAGCCGGAGCGGCGGCGGCGGCCGGCGCCGGAGTCGCCGGGCTGTCGACGCGCGGGCCGACACCGAGCTTCTCCTTGATCTTCTTCTCGATCTCGTTGGACATGTCGGGGTGGGTCTTGAGGAAGTTCCGGGCGTTCTCCTTGCCCTGACCGAGCTGGTCACCCTCGTAGGTGTACCAAGCGCCGGACTTCCGGACGAAACCGTGCTCGACGCCCATGTCGATCAGGCCACCCTCGCGGGAGATGCCGACGCCGTACAGGATGTCGAAGTCGGCCACCCGGAAGGGCGGGGCCATCTTGTTCTTGACGACCTTCACCCGGGTGCGGTTGCCGACCGCCTCGGTGCCGTCCTTGAGCGTCTCGATGCGGCGGATGTCGAGACGGACCGAGGCGTAGAACTTCAGCGCCTTTCCACCGGTCGTGGTCTCGGGCGAGCCGAACATGACGCCGATCTTCTCGCGGAGCTGGTTGATGAAGATCGCGGTGGTGCCGGTGTTGTTGAGCGCGCCGGCGACCTTGCGCAGCGCCTGGGACATCAGGCGGGCCTGGAGGCCGACGTGGCTGTCGCCCATCTCGCCCTCGATCTCGGCCTTGGGCACCAGGGCCGCGACCGAGTCGATGACCAGCAGGTCGACGGCGCCGGACCGGATCAGCATGTCGGCGATCTCCAGCGCCTGCTCACCCGTGTCGGGCTGGGAGACGAGGAGAGCGTCGGTGTCGACGCCCAGCTTCTGGGCGTACTCCGGGTCGAGCGCGTGCTCGGCGTCGATGAACGCGGCGATGCCGCCGGCGCGCTGGGCGTTGGCCACCGCGTGCAGGGCGACGGTGGTCTTTCCCGAGGACTCGGGACCGTAGACCTCGACGATGCGGCCGCGCGGGAAGCCGCCGATGCCGAGGGCCACGTCCAGCGCGATGGAGCCGGTGGGGATCACCTCGATGGGCGCCCGGGTCTCGTCGCCCAGGCGCATGATGGAGCCCTTGCCGAACTGCCGCTCGATCTGAGCGAGCGCGGTCTCGAGCGCCTTCTCGCGGTCGTTAGCTGCCATGGGAGCCCCCCTGGAGGGTCGCGGGTTGGATCGGTTGCCAGCAAGCTACGGGGTGCCGCCGACAATTTCGGGAGGGCACGCCAGGAGTCTCGGCCTGTTCAATATAGCCGAACGATTGTTCGATCGCTGCCCGTCGGCAACACGCGTCGCGGAAGCCCCGGTACGCCCCGCGGCGGCCGTCGCGGGAAGCACTGGACGACGGTTCGCGGCGGGCGCGGGACCCGCCGGACCGCTGTCCGTCGGGGCGACGTCCATCGGACCGGTGTCCGCAGGAGGGGGCCGAATCCCGGCCCCCTCCGTCGGCGTCCCCGCGGACGACGCCCCTCCTCCCGGTGGGAGCGGCATGGGCCCTCCCCGTACGTCCCGGGTCGTCTCCGGGCCCGGTGCCCGGGTAGCCGGACCTCGCCGTCAGGGTCTCACCGTCCCGACGGGGAGCGCCGCGCCCCCTCCTGGCGGAGACATTCACGGGAATTGCCATGGCCTTGTTGTCACCGGGCTGACCTGGAGTGATCCTGAGAGAAACGATCCGAGGTGCCCGACGTGCCCGACGCGTTCACGCAGCAACGCCTAGTCCATCTCGACTCCCTGGCCGCCGAGCTCAGGCGGCGAGGGCTGGCGAGCCGCACCCTGGGTGGCGCCACTCCGGTGCTGTGGGTGTGGCATCCGGACAACGGCAGGCAGACGATCGTCTTCGCCACCCCCGCCAGGGACGGCTGGCTGTTCGTGTGGTCGCCGGACGGTCAGCAGAGCGCCGACGACCCCTCGCGCACGGCCGAGGCGGTGGGGAGGCTTCTGGGCCCGCCCGCGGGGCCGGATGCGTCCTGAACGGGACCGGCACCCCGCCGGGCCCCCGTCAGCGCAGGCGCGGGGAGACGTCGGTGACCCCGCACACGGCGTGCCAGACCTCCTTGGCCCCGACACCCTCGGCCAGCGCCTGGATCACGGTCCGGCCCCCCAGGTCGGCGATGATGTAGTCCTGGGCCCACGACTCGGCGTACTGGTCACCGAAGTGCAGCTTCATCCGCTTCCAGAAATCCGACAGGCGCATGCCCCCAAGTATGCGTCCGGGCCGGGGATGCCGGGTCCCGTACCGGCGCGCCGGCGATGGGCACGGGCGCGGTCCGGCGCGGCGGGACCGGGCTCAGAGCACGCGGGAGCCGTACATCTCCCCCAGCGGGTCGGCGAGCAGTTCCAGCCGCGCCCCGTCGGGGTCGGCGAAGTAGACGGAGGCGCCGCTCTCGACCTGGTGCGGTACGCCCTCCGCCTCCAGCTTGCCGCACAGGCGCTCCCAGGTGGAGGGGTCCACCGAGATGGCGATGTGGTGGAGCCCGCCGAGAACCTCCCGGTAGGGCCCCAGGTCCAGGCCGGGAAAGTCGAAGAAGGCCAGGAGGTTGCCGTTGCCGATGTCGAAGAAGAAGTGGTTCGAGCCCGGGTAGTCACGGTTCTCGATGATCTCCGTGAGCGGGAACTCCAGGAGCTCCTGGTAGAACGCGATGGTCGCCTCGACGTCGGAGGAGATCAGCGCGAAGTGGTGCAGCCCCCTCGCGCTGCTCGGCGGCCGGTGCGCCCTGAGGTGCTCCGCCTTGATCCGCTCGCGTGCCGCCCGGACGGCCTGATGGTCGATGCTCACCGCTAGCTCACCACTCAATGCGTTGTACGTCCGTCAGGGTCATGTCCGTGACGACAGGGGGCCAACCTATCCCGGACGCCACGCGACCGGGACGACACCTCGGCCGGCGGACGGGATCAGGACGGTGCCTCGGCCGGCGGACGGGATCGGGACGGCGAACCGGCACGGGCACGGGCATCGCGGAGCCCGTACGGGTGTCACGGGACGCCGGGAGAGCCCCCGCGTTCCCCCGCCGGGGTTGCCGGGCTTCACCGGGTCTCCGCGGGGCGGGACCGCAGGAGCCCACGAGAGGCGCGCCGGAGACCCACCGGGATCTGCCGGGATTCGTCGCGAGCCCGGATCCGTCGCGAGCCCACCGGGATCCGCCGAGGACGTACCGGGGGCCTGCCGGGGCTTCTTCAGGACCGGTCGGGACCGGTCGGGACCAGTCGGGACCAGTCGCGATTCGCGGGACCTCGGGGGACCTCGGGGGACCTCGAGGGGTCCGGGCCTCCGGGGATCCGCCGAGGTCCGGTGCGGCCTCGCGGTGGGTCCATCGGATCGTGGCGTCCCTGCCCGCAGGTCGCGGACCGGCCCGCCGGCCACCTTTCCGGCCTGGTCGGCGGGGACGGATTCTGTCGGTGGGGCCGGGCAGTATGGATGACGGACCCGGCAGGTCGGCCGAGCCGGAGCTAGGGGGCAGTCGATGAGCGAGACCAGCGGGACGGACGGGGCGCTCGGGCACTTCACCCCGATGACCAGGGAGTGGTTCACCGGGGCGTTCGCCGCGCCGACAGCCGCCCAGGAGGGGGCCTGGTCGGCGATCGCCCGGGGCGACAACACCCTGGTGGTCGCGCCGACCGGTTCCGGCAAGACGTTGGCCGCGTTCCTGTGGTCTCTCGACCGGCTGGCGGCCGAGCACTCGGCCACCGACGCCGGGCAGGCCGCCGCACGGACGGGTGACGGGCGGCCCCTCACCGGCAAGGTCGGCACCGGGCGGACGGGTGACGGGACCGCCGGTGACCCCACCGGTGGCGAGCGGGCGAGCGGCGTAAGGGCCGGTGGCGGGCGGCGCCCGCGCGGGGACGGCGAGCCTCCCAGGCTCTGCCGGGTCCTGTACGTGTCCCCGCTCAAGGCCCTCGCGGTCGACGTCGAGCGCAACCTCAGGGCGCCGCTGGCCGGGCTGGAGCAGACCGCGCGGAGGCTCGGTCTCCCGGTGCCGCGGATCTCGGTGTCGATCCGCTCCGGGGACACCCCGGCCGAGGAGCGGCGCCGGTTCGCGACCAAACCGTCCGACATCCTGATCACCACCCCCGAGTCGCTGTTCCTGCTGCTCACCAGCCAGGCTCGCGAGGCACTGCGCGGCGTGGAGACGGTCATCGTCGACGAGGTGCACGCGGTGGCGGCGACCAAGCGCGGCGCGCACCTGGCCCTCAGCCTGGAGCGGCTCGACGCCCTGCTCGAACGGCCCGCGCAGCGCATCGGCCTGTCGGCGACCGTGCGGCCGGTGAGCGAGGTGGCCGCCTTCCTGGGCGGTTCACGCCCGGCGACCGTGGTCCAGCCGCCCTCCGAGAAGCGGATCGAGGTCGAGGTGGTCGTCCCGATCGAGGACATGACCGAGCTCGACACCGCCCCCGCCCCACCACCCCAGGACGATGACCGCTGGCTGACCGAGACCCCCGCCAGGCGGTCGATCTGGCCGCACGTGGAGGAGCGGCTCCTCGACCTGATCGGAGCCCACCGCTCCACGATCGTGTTCGCCAACTCGCGCAGACTGGCCGAGCGGCTCTGCACCCGCCTCAACGAGCTGGCGTGGGAGCGACGGTCCGAGGGCACGGAAGGGGCCGCAGAGGACGCCGGGCAGGACCACACCGACCGGACCGGCCCCGGAGGAACCGGACCCGGAGGGGTCGGCTCCGGACGGGCCGGTCACGATCGGTCCGATCCCGAAGAGGCGGATCACACAAAGGCGGGCGGGACGGCGGGGCGGGCGCGTCCGGCCGCGGGGTCCCCTCCGGCGTCCACCTCCACCCCGGCGGCCATGATGGCGCAGGCAGGAGCGGCCAAGGGGGTCGTCCCGGAGATCGTCCGGGCTCACCACGGGTCGGTGTCGAAGGAGGAGCGCTCGCAGATCGAGGAGGCGCTCAAGTCCGGCCGGCTGCCCGCCGTGGTCGCGACCTCCAGCCTGGAGCTCGGCATCGACATGGGGGCGGTGGACCTGGTGGCCTGCGTGGGGGCCCCGCCGAGCGTGGCGAGCGGCCTGCAGCGGATCGGCCGGGCCGGGCACCAGGTGGGAGCCGTCTCACGCGGTGTGATCTTCCCCAAGTACCGGGGCGATCTGGTCCAGACGGCCGTGGTGGCCGAGCGGATGCGAAGCGGCGAGATCGAGGACCTCCGCTATCCGCGCAACCCGCTCGACGTCCTCGCCCAGCAGATCGTGGCGATGACCGCGCTGGACGAGTGGACGGTCGACGAGCTCGAGGAGGTCGTGCGCCGGGCCGCCCCCTACCGGACGCTGCCCAGGAGCGCGCTGGAGGCCACGCTCGACATGCTCGCGGGGCGCTACCCGAGCGAGGAGTTCGCCGAGCTGCGCCCGCGCATCGTCTGGGACAGGGTGACCGGCACCCTGCGGGGCCGTCCGGGGGCTCAGCGCCTGGCGGTCACCAACGGCGGCACGATCCCCGACCGCGGCCTGTTCGGTGTCTTCCTGGTCGGGGAGAAGTCCTCCCGGGTGGGCGAGCTGGACGAGGAGATGGTCTACGAGTCGCGCGCCGGGGACGTGTTCGTGCTGGGCGCGACCTCCTGGCGGATCGAGGAGATCACCGCCGACCGGGTGCTGGTCACGCCCGCTCCGGGACAGCCCGGCAAGCTCCCGTTCTGGCACGGTGACACCGCGGGCCGCCCGGCCGAGCTGGGCAGGGCCATCGGCGCGTTCCTCCGCGAGATGTCGACGGCGGGCGCGGACACGGCGGGCACCACGGGCACGGGCACAGCAGGCGCGAGCACCTCGGGCACGGGCACCGCGGGCACGGGCACCGCGGGCACGGGCACCGCGGGCACGGGCACCGCGGGCACGGGCACCGCGGGCTCCGGCACCGGGAACGGCACCGGAACCAAGACCAAGACCGGGACCAGGACGAGCGGTGCGGCGGACGGCGCCACGGGTGGCGCGACGAGCATGGTGACGGGTGCCACGACGGACCCTGCCGAAGACGACGCCTCGACGGATCCCGCAGTCGGCACCGCGACCGGCACCACGACCGGCGGCGCGGCCACCACGGCCACCACGGCCACCGCCGCGACGGGCGCCACCGCCGCGACCACCGCTGCGAGCACCGTCAAGGGCGGCTCCGGGAAGGCGCGGGCGGGGAAGCGCGGCGCCGAGGACCTCACCCGGGACGACGCCCTGGGCAGGATCAGGGCGGCGGGGCTGGACGAGTTCGCCGCGGCCAACCTGCTCGCCTACCTGGCCGAGCAGCGGCAGGCCACGGGGTACGTGCCCGACGACCGGACGCTGGTGGTCGAGCGGTTCCACGACGAACTGGGCGACTGGCGGGTGGTGGTCCACTCCCCGTACGGGGCGCGGGTGCACGCGCCGTGGGCGCTGGCGATCGGGCGGAGGCTGCGCGAGCGTTACGGCGTCGACGTGCAGGCGGTGCACTCCGACGACGGGATCGTGCTGCGCATCCCCGACACGCTCTCCGATCCCCCCTCGGACATCGCGATCTTCGACGCGGACGAGATCGAGCGGATCGTCACCGAGGAGCTGGGCGGCTCGGCGCTGTTCGCGGCGCGGTTCCGCGAGTGCGCCGGGCGCTCCCTGCTGCTGCCGCGTCGTACGCCGGGCAGGCGGTCGCCGCTCTGGCAGCAGCGGCAGCGCGCGTCCCACCTGCTCGGGGTGGCCGGCCGGTACGGGTCGTTCCCGGTGGTGCTGGAGACGATGCGCGAGTGCCTCCAGGACGTCTTCGACGTGCCGGGGCTGGTCCGGCTGATGCGCGACGTCGAGGCGCGGCGGATCCGGCTGGTGGAGGTCGAGACCGAGAAGGCCTCCCCGTTCGCCGCGTCGCTGCTGTTCAACTACATCGGCGCGTTCATGTACGAGGGGGACGCCCCGCTGGCCGAGCGTCGCGCCCAGGCGCTCGCGCTCGACACGAGCCTGCTGGCCGAGCTGCTGGGCCAGGCGGACCTGCGTGAGCTGCTCGACCCCGATGTGATCGCCGACACCGAACGGGAGCTGGCCCGGCTGGATCGCCCGCTGCGCGACGCAGAGGACCTGGCCGACCTGCTCCGCTCCCACGGGCCCCTGCTGGCCGAGGACGTGAGCGTGCGCGAGGGCGACCCCGCGTGGCTGGCCGAGCTGGAGGGCTCCCGCCGGGCGATCAGGGTGCGGGTGGCCGGGCAGGAGCGGTGGGCCGCGATCGAGGACGCGGCCCGGCTGCGCGACGCGCTCGGTGTGCCGCTGCCGGTGGGGGTGCCGCACGCCTTCCTGGAGCCGGTCGACGACCCGCTGGGCGACCTGCTCGCCCGGCACGCCCGCACCCGCGCCTCCTTCCCGGCGAGCACGGCGGCGACCCGGTTCGGCCTCGGCCCGGCGGTCGTCGTCGACGCGCTGCGCAGGCTGGCCGCCTCCGGGCGGGTGGTGAGCGGGGAGTTCCGGCCGGGTGGCCGGGGCGAGGAGTGGTGCGACGCCGGGGTGCTGCGGACGCTGCGCCGCAGGTCGCTGGCCAGGCTCCGCAAGGAGGTGGAGCCGGTTCCGGCGGAGACGCTGGCCGCCTTCTCCCCCGCCTGGCACGGCATCACCGGCTCCCCGCAGCGCGGCAGGCCGCCGATCGACGCGCTGGTGGGCGCGATCGAGCAGTTGCAGGGCGCGGCGGTGCCCGCGTCGGCGCTGGAGACACTGATCCTGCCCGCGCGGGTGCCCGGCTACGATCCGTCGCTGCTGGACGAGCTGACCGCCTCCGGCGAGGTGATCTGGGCCGGGCAGGGGTCCCTGCCGGGCGGTGACGGGTGGGTGTCGCTCTACTTCGCCGACACCGCGCCGCTGCTGATCCCCGCTCCGGCCGACATCACGCTGACCCCGGTGCACGAGGCCGTGCTGGAGGTGCTGGGCGGCGGGGGCGCGCTGTTCTTCCGCGAGCTGACCAACCGGGTCGGCACGCTGCTCGACGGTTCCGTGCCGGACGACCGGACGCTCTCGGCCGCCGTGTGGGACCTGGTGTGGTCGGGCCGGATCACCGGGGACACCCTGGCCCCGCTGCGGTCCACGCTCGGGACGGGGCGTCCTGCGCATCGCCCGGCCCCGACCCGGCGCAGGCGCGCGGTGCTGCCGACCAGGAGCGGCCCGCCCACGGTGAGCGGGCGCTGGTGGGCACTGCCCGATCTCTCGCCGGAGAGCACCCAGCGTGCCCACGCCCAGGTGGAGGTGCTGCTGGAACGGCACGGTGTGGTGACCAGGGGCGCGGTGACGGCCGAGCGGCTGCCGGGTGGCTTCGCCGCCGTCTACCAGGTTCTCCGCGCCTTCGAGGAGAGCGGCAGGTGCCGCAGGGGGTACTTCGTGGAGGGTCTGGGCGGCGCCCAGTTCGCCCTTCCCGGTGCCGTGGACCGGATGCGCGCCGCCTCTCCCTCCGAGCAGCGGGGCCCGGCGCCCGAGTCCGAGCCGTGGGGCGCGGCCCCGGCACCCGCCCCGTGGGAGACGCGGAGACCGGAGCGGCGGCACGCAGGGGACGTCCGGCGGGCGGTGGTGCTGGCGGCGGCCGATCCCGCCAACCCCTACGGGGCGGCCCTGGCGTGGCCGGCCCGGCCCGAGCAGGCGTCCCACAAGCCGGGCAGGAAGGCCGGGTCCCTGGTCGTGCTCGTCGACGGGCACCTGATCCTCTACGTCGAGCGCGGCGGCAAGACCCTGCTCTCCTTCTCCGCCGACGACCGCCTGCAACCGGCCGTGGACGCCCTCGCGCTCGCGGTGCGCGACGGCGCCCTCGGGAAGCTGACCGTCGAGCGCGCGGACGGCACCGCCATCAACGACTCCCCGCTGGGCGCGGCCCTGGAGTCGGCGGGCTTCCATCCGACCCCCAGGGGGCTGCGCCTTCGGGCATAGGGGGCAGGTGGTCACGGGACCACCTGCCCTCCCCGCCCCTTCGCCGTCCTCACGACCACCGTTCTCACGAGGGCCGTCCTCACGACGGTCGCCTCAGCTCCCGACGGTGACCACCTCGCCGTCCCGCTCCCGGCGCCTCTGGATGGCCTGGAAACCGACCAGGTCGTCCGGGAGCGCGTCGGGGACGTCCACGTCGAACCGGGACAGCGTGCGGGTCCGCATCGCGACCAGCGCGGTGACCGCGATGGCGACCGCGAACAGCACGTACATCAGGCCGACGCCCCGGCCCTCGCCGGTGCCGAGCACGAGGCCGACCGTGTCGGCCAGCGGCCCGCCGGGGACCAGCAGCGGCTCGAACATGGCGCTGCCGTACGGCGCGACCAGTCCGAAGCCGATGGGCAGGGTGGACCAGGCGACGAGCGTGTTGAGCGCGATGACCCGGCCGTGGAAGCGCTGCGGCACCTTGACCTGGATGATCGTGGCGTAGACGCCGTTGAGCATGGTCAGCCAGAACGACATCCCGAAGGCGCCGACCGCGATCAGGATCAGGTTCTGCTGCAGTCCGGTGACCAGGCAGAACACGCTCAGGGCGAGGGTGGAGAGCATGACGCCGCGCAGCCTGCGCCGGCGCGGTCCTCCCCAGACGGTCATGGTCAGGCCGCCGAGGAAGACCCCCAGGCCGCCGAAGAAGGAGATCCGGCCGACGTCCTCCAGCGTGGCGAACCCCAGGACCAGCGGCGAGATGAGCAGGAACAGCGGGGACAGGAAGATGTTCAGCACCGCGAAGAAGAAGAGCATGCCGCGGAATCCGCGGTTGCCCCAGGAGAACCTCCAGCCCTCGACCATCTCGGCGACCAGCGACTCCCTGCGCTTCCACGCCATGGTCCGCGGGAAGCGGACGAACAGCAGCACCCCGATGGCGAAGGCGTACGAGACGACGTCCAGGACGAGGATGCCCTCCAGCCCGATCACCGACATCAGGCCGACCGCGACCAGCGGGACGACCAGCTGGGCGGTGCCGGTGACCATCTGGACCACGCCGTTGGCGTGGCCGAGGAAGCGCTTGGGGACCAGCTGCGGGATGGCGGAGTTGTAGGCGAGGCGCTGGAAGGTCAGCGCGATCGACAGCACGACCAGGAGCGGGTAGACGTGCCAGATCTGCAGGTTGCCGGTCCACAGCAGGACGCCCAGCGCCAGCTGGGTGCCGAACGCGCCGACGTCCCCGGCGAGCATGACCCTGCGCCGGTCGTAGCGGTCGACGAGGGCTCCGGCCAGGGGGGACACCAGCATGCCGGGGACCAGCGCGAGCACGGAGAACAGGGCGAACCTGGCCAGCGAGTCGGTGGTGATGTAGATCCACAGCGGGATGGCGAACTCGGTCAGCGACGACCCGATGATCGAGACGAGCTGTCCGGCCGCCACGGCGGCGAACCGCTTCATGCTGGGCGGTGGGCCGGACCGCGCCGGAGGACCCGTCGTGACCGGGTGTCCCGTTCCCGGTGGCGCCCCGCCCGTGCCGGTGGAGGCGGACGCGGCCGGTCCCGTACCGGGGGGAGCGGCCGCGGGGGCGAGCGGTCCCGCGCCGGTGACCGCGGGTGCCATCGTCACCGGGGAGATCTCCGCGACGGCGTCCTGGGTGGAGACGCCGCCGAGCCACCAGGTGGACCTGTCGGTACGGGCCAGCTTCGCCGTGTCGCCGGAGGCGATGGCCCGGTGGGTGCCGGTGACGATGTCGGCCAGCTCCTCCGCCCGATATTTCAGGAAAAAGTGTCCGGCTTCGTCGAGGACGACCACGGCCGTCGCGTCGGTCAGCAGGTGCCACTCGCGGTAGCGCTCCTGGTAGAACTCGGTGGCCGGGTCGCGGTCGCCCGCCACGGAGATGATCGGCGCCTTGAGCGGCTCGACCCCCTCCTCGAAGAGGCGGGTGAAGTAGCGCTCGGCCTCCTTCGTCCCCTTGCGGCGGTTGTCGATCATCAGCTTGAGCTGGTCGCGTTCCAGGTCCTCCACGTCGAGACCGGCGGCCTGCAGGGCGTTGGCCCAGACCTGGTCGCTGCGGAGGCGGTCGGTCAGGTTCGACAGCCTGGCCAATACCGACGAGGGTCGCGCGAACGGGAAGATGCCGCCCAGGTAGATGGCCTCGACCGGCCGTCCCGCGGCCTCCAGGCGCCGGGCGATCTCCACGGTCAGCATGACGCCGAGCCCGCAGTGCCCGTACAGGGTCAGCGGTCCCCGGACGTCCTTGAGGATCTCCTCGACGCACCCCTGCGCGACCTCCGCCACCGGCCGGGTCTCCTCGATCAGGCCCATCTCCTGACCGGGGACGGCGACCGCGTGCAGCGCCCAGTTCTTCGGCAGCGTGTCGGCCAGCGGCTGGTAGATGGCCGCGCTGCCTCCCCCGTACGGGACGCAGACCAGGGTCGAGGTGGCGGCGCGGGTGGGGGTGAGCCGGTGCAGGAGCATGCGCGGGCCGTCGTCGCCCGCCTCGACGAGCCGCGCGAGCGCGCGGACGGTGCGGTGCTTGAACAGGTCCAGGATGGTGACCTGGCGCCCGCCGGCGGGGATGACCTTCCGCAGGCGGGCGACCACCTGCGCGGCGAGCAGCGAGTGCCCGCCCAGGTCGAAGAAGTCGTCCAGCACGCCGACCTGGACCAGTCCGAGGACCGTCGCCCACACCTCGGCGACGGCCTCCTCCAGGGGCGTCTCCGGCGGGACGAAACCGGCCTCCTGGTCGGGGCGCGCCTCGTCGGGTTCGGGCAGGCTCGCCCGGTCGACCTTGCCGTGCGACTTCAGGGGCAGCTCGTCCAGCCAGACGAACCGTCCCGGGATCATGTACTCGGGCAGGTGCTCGCCGAGCCGGGCCCGCAGCTCCCCCACGGCGACCTGCTCCCCGGCGTGCTCGGCGACGACGTAGGCGACCAGCCGGTCGGCGCGCAGCTCGACGACGGCCTGGGCGATCTCCGGCTGGCCGGCGAGCACCGACTCGATCTCCGGCAGCTCGACCCGGTAGCCCCTGACCTTCACCTGCAGGTCGCGGCGGCCGAGGAAGCACAGGTCACCGGAGGGCAGCCAGCGGCCGAGGTCACCGGTCCGGTACATGCGGGCGCCGGGCCCGCCGTAGGGATCGGGCAGGAACCGCTCGGCCGTCAGGCCGGGCCGTCCGAGGTATCCGCGGGCGAGCCGGTCGCCGCCGAGGTAGATCTCCCCGGTCATGCCGGGCGGGACCGGCCGCCGGTGCTCGTCGAGCACGTAGACCGCGGCTCCCGGCAGCGGCCTGCCGATCGGCAGGTTCGACGACCGCTCGTCCTCGCCGGTGACGACGTGGGTGGAGATGCCGACCGTGGCCTCGGTGGGACCGTAGTGGTTGACCACCGGGGTGTACGCGGCCAGCTCGCGGGCCCAGCCCCACCGGGAGGCCTCGCCGCCGAGGATGAGCAGCCTGCGCGGGAGCACCTCGGCCGGCTCGTCCACCCCGGCCAGCAGCGAGGCCAGGTGGGAGGGGGTCATCTTCAGGTAGTCGGTGCGGTTCAGCAGCCCGGCGAGCTCCTCGACGGGGGCCTGCGGATCGGCCAGGTGCAGCTCGCCGCCGGTCATGAGCGACAGGTAGAAGATCGTCACCCCGAAGTCGAACGAGAGCGACTGCAGCAGCGTGTACACCGCGCCGGGCTCGACCGCGAAGCGCTCCCCGACCCCGGCGAGGTAGGTGAGCACCTGCCGGTGCTGCACGCCGACGCCCTTCGGCCGCCCGGTGGTCCCCGAGGTGTAGATCACGTACGCCAGGTGGTCCGGGGAGAGGCCGGGGGGCGCGAACCCGGTCTCCTCCAGCGGCTCGGCGTCCAGCAGGACGGCCCGCACCCCGGGCACGTCGGACACGACGTCGCGCAGGGCCGAGGTGGTCAGGACGGCGACCGCCCCGGCGTCGGCGAGCATGTACGCCAGCCGGTCGCGCGGCTGCTTGGGGTCGAGGGGCACGTAGGCGCCACCGGCCTTCAGCACGCCGATGACGGCCGCCGCCAGGTCGGTGGACTGCTCCAGGAAGACGCCGACCCTGGTGTCCGGGCCCACGCCGTGGTGGTTCCTCAGCAGGGCGGCGATCCGGGTGGAGCGCTCGTCCAGCTCGGCGTAGGTCAGCGAGCCACCGGCCGGGGAGGGCGCGCCGGTGGGCGCGGCGCCTGCGGAGGGCGAGACCTCGTGGACCACGGCCGTCGCGCCGGGGGTCAGCGCGGCCTGCGCGGTGACCAGGTCGTGCAGCAGCCCGTGGCCGGACGGCCTCACGGCCGGTCCCGTCGCGAAACCCAGGACCAGCTCGCGCTCCTCGGCGGAGAGCAGCGACAGCTCCCCCACCCGTGCCCGCGGGTCGGCCACGATCGAGCGCAGCAGCGTCTCGAACCGCGCGGCCATCAGCTCCACGGTCTCCGCGTCGAACAGGGCGGTGCCGTAGGAGAGGTGGCCGAGCAGCCCGTCCGGGCTCTCGAACAGGTACAGGCCCAGGTCGAACCGGGTGGTCCTGGCCGGGAGCGTCAGGTAGGAGACGCGCCCGTCCTCCTGGCCCGCCTTGAAGTTCTGCAGCGCGAACGTGACCTGCGCCAGCGGGGACCTGCTCACGTCGCGGGTCACGTTCAGCTCGGTGACCAGCCGGTCGAACGGGAGCTCCTGGTGCGCGAAGGCGTCCAGCGCGGCCTCGCGGGTGCGGTCCAGGAAGGTGGTGAACGGCGGGTCGTCGGCCAGGTCGGCGCGCAGGACGAGGGTGTTGACGAACATGCCGGCGACCCCGTCCAGCTCGGGCAGCCCGCGCCCGGCGACCGGCGAGCCGACCGCGAAGTCCGTCTGCCCGGAGTAGCGGTACAGCAGGACCTGGAAGGCGGCCAGCAGCGTCATGTAAGGCGTGGCCCCGGCCGCGGCGCCCAGCTCGGTCAGCCGCCGGGTGAGGTCGGCGTCGATCCGGACGTCCAGCGCGGCGCCCTCGTGGCGCTGCTCGGCCGGTCGCGGCCGGTCGGTGGGCAGCTCCAGGGCGGGCAGCCCGGCCAGCCGGTCGCGCCAGTGGGCGATCTCGCGGGTGTGGTCGCGGCCCCGCTGCCACAGGGCGTAGTCGCCGTAGCCGACCGGCACGGGCGGCAGGGGGTCGCCGTCGTGCAGGGCGAGCAGCTCGCGGATGATCAGGTCGCTGGACCAGCCGTCGATGACGGTGTGGTGGGCGGCCAGCAGCAGGACGTGGTCCTCGGGTGCGATCCGCGCCAGCACGGCGCGCAGGAGCGGGCCGTGCTCCAGGTCGAAGGGGACGGCCAGGTCGGCGTCGAACAGCTCGATCGCGTCGTCGACACCGGCCGCCTCGACGACGCGCAGCTCCGCGGGACGGGGATCGTCCACGACGAGCTCGGGGGTGCCGTCCTCAGTGGTGAGGAAGCGCATCCGCAGGGCCTCGTGGCGGGCGACGACCTCGTCCAGCGCGCGGCGCAGCGCGTCCGCGTCCAGGGTCCCGCGCAGCCGCACCGCGACGGGCACGGTGTAGACGGTGGTGCCCGGCCGGTACTGCTCCAGGAACCACAGGCGTTCCTGGGCGTGCGACAGGGGCGGGACGGTTCCGGGCGCGCGGGCGACGACGGCCCGCGACTCCCCCCTGCGCCGGAGCCGCTGGGCGAGCAGCGCCTTCTTCGCGTCCGACAGCGTGGTCTCGGTCATGCGTTCAGCTCCATCCGGAGGGCCGCGAGGAAGAGCGCGGCGTCCCGGCCGTTGATCAGTCGGTGGTCGTAGGCGAGGCCGATGCAGGCGACGGTCCTCGACGTCACCGTGCCGTCCTCGGCGAAGGCCGGTTCGCGCTGCGGCGAGGTGATCGCGAGCGCGCAGACCGTACCGGGGAAGATGAAGGGGATCGCCAGGACGACGTCGGCCTCGGTGTGCAGGGTGACGGCGATGGTGGCGCCGGTGAGGTCCCGCTCCCGGAAGTCGCCCTCGACGGCGGCGAGCCGGTGGCGCATGAGCGTGTCGGCGATCGCCTTGAGCGAGCTCGTGTCGTGGACGACCGGCACGTACAGGCCCTCGCCCATGTCGAACGTCACGCCGACGTGCGGGGCGTCGGCGGGGCGGACCCGGTCCCCGTCGAGCGAGGAGAAGAAGAGCGGGAACGCCGGGTGCAGGGCGGCCACGGCCTGGACGAACAGCTCGGCCAGGCCGACCGGCCTGCGGACCTCCCGGGTGAGTCCCCTGGCGCGCTCCAGCAGCGGGCCCACGTCGAACTTCACCGCGGTGTAGGCGGCCGGGATCGTGTCGTGCGAGACGGTGACGGCGCGCGCGACGGCGCGCTGCACCCGCGACAGGCGGTGCGTGCCCGCCTGCGACCCGGCCCCGCCCCCCGTGGCCTCCGTGGCCTCCGTGGCCTCGGACATCGCGGACGTCCCGGAAAGTGCGGATATCTCGGACGTCTCGGACGACGCCGATCCGGTACGGGGTCCGGTCGGCGCCTGTGCGTCGCCACCGGGTCCGGCCTGCGCCTGCGCGTCGGCGCGGCGGGCGGCCAGGGCCTCCACGTCGGTCCGGCGGACGACGGCCAGGCCCAGCGAGGCGATCTCGGCCTCGGAGACCCCGAGGTCGTCCATGGCGGCGCGGGCGGGGTCGGTGACGACCGGCTCGACGGCCGGAGCCTCCCGGCGCCCGGCCGCGTCCCGGGACTCCCCGGCTCCCCCGTCCTCCCAGAAGTCACCGGGCACCGCCGGCCCGGCCGCGCCGGACAGACCGGACAGACCGGACACCGTACCGGGCACCGCGCCGGACAGACCGGACACCGCGCCGGACGTACCGGGCACCGCGCCGGGCACCGCGTCGGACGCCGGGGCGGGCGGCGGGGCCGCCTCGGCGGTGACGCGGGCCAGGAGCGATCCCGGGGCGACCCAGGTGTCGAGGGCGGCGGCGTGGTGCAGGTACCCCGCCTCGGGCGCCTCCAGCTCGTCGGCGGCCTTGGAGGTCTCCAGCACGGCGATCGCCTCCCCGGCCGCGACGGGCTTGCCGTCCCCCACCAGCCAGGCGACGACCAGGTACTCGGTGTCGTTGTCGTTGAGCTTGGGGACGCGGATGTCAGCCACGCAGGGCCTCCCGTACGGCGTGGTGGATCGTGGACTCCCCGGCCAGGACCTCGTCCTCCAGGTGCGCGGCGGTGGGGATCACCGCGTCGCGCGAGTGGACCAGGCGGACCGGCCTGCGCAGGCGTCCCCACAGGCGGGCGTGCAGCAGGTGGGCGACCTCGCTGCCCCAGGTGCCCCCGGGGGTGCTCTCCTCGGCGACCACCACGACGTCGGTCAGGTGGGGCAGCAGCGCGTCCGCGTCCAGCGGGTAGAGCCGGGAGGGCACCAGCAGCCGGGTGACGATCTCCTGCTCCATCATCAGGGAGCGCATCGCGCCCAGCGCCCGGTGGGCCATCCCGCCGGGGGCGATGACCACGCAGTCGGGACGCTCACCGGCGTCCCGGACGTCCACCACGGCCAGGTCGCCGTCACGGCGCACCGCGAACAGCGGGTCGACCCGTCCCATCTGCCGGGTGTAGAGGACCTTGTCCTCGAAGAACACGCAGGGCTCGCCCGCCTCCAGCATCGCCGCGAACACCGCGCGGTTGTCGTGGAAGGGGGACATCTCGTACAGCGAGAGGCCGGGCATGCCGATGAAGTGCTTCTGCAGGCTCTGGCTGTGCGTGGGACCGTAGCCGCGGCCTCCCCCTGTCGGGCAGCGCACCACCATCCGCAGCGGCACCCGCTCGCCGTACATCGACACGGACTTGCTGGCGAAGTTGCACAGCTGGTCGAAGGCGAGCGTCACGAAGTCACCGAACATGATCTCGGCCACGGCCGTGTTGCCGGTCAGTGCCAGGCCCGCCGCGACGCCGGTCAGCGCGCCCTCGCTGATCGGGGTGCCGATCACGCGCCCGGGGAACCGGGTGGACAGCCCTTTGGTGATCTTGAAGGCGCCGCCGTACGGGTCGAGGACGTCCTCGCCGAGCAGGTAGGCCGTGGGGTCGTCCTCCAGCAGGTCGTGCAGGGCCGCGTTGAGGTTCTCGGCTACGCGCACGGTCCCTCCCAGCGGGACGGCGGCCGGGCCGCGACCTCGTCGGCGACGGCCCGGATCTCGTCCCTGACCGCCTCGTCGAACCGGTGGAAGTGCTCGGGGTGGTCGTGGGCGTAGCGGCCGTACCAGTCGCTCTCCCTGGCGGCCCGCACGATCTCGGCCGGGCGGACGTCGTCGCCCTTGCTGTGCGGCCCGAGGCGATGGGTGACGAACTCGACCACCAGCGGGACGCCCTCGCGCACCCGCGCCACGTCGGCCTCCAGCGCCATGCGGATCTCGTTGACGTCGGCGGAGACGACCAGGCGGTGCGGGACGCCGAACGCGGCCGCGCGTCCGGCCACCGTGCCCGCCATCTGCGACGCGGTCGGGGTGGACTGGGCCACCCCGTTGTTCTCCACCACGACCAGCAGCGGGAGCCGCCAGAGCGCGGCGAGGTTCAGCGCCTCGTAGACCGCGCCCTCGCCCCAGGTGCCGTCGCCGATGTGCACGCAGGCCAGGGCACCGGGCTCGGCGCGCTTGAGGTGCAGCGCCACCCCCGCGGCGACCGGCATGCTCTCGCCCTGCACGCCGGTGGACAGGTAGCGGTCGCGCCGGATGTGCTGGCTGCCGCCCACGCCGCCGCAGATCGCGCCCTGCCTGCCCATGATCTCGGCGAGCAGGCCGTGCGGGTCGCGGAAGCGGGCCAGGTAGTGGCCGTGCCCCCGGTGGTTGCTGAAGACGTGGTCGGCCGGGCCGAGCAGGGGCCGCAGCGCGACCGGGACGTACTCCTGGCCGAGGCAGGTGTGCGTGGTGCCGTTGAGGTCGCCCCTGGCGTACAGCTCCAGGAGCTTCAGCTCGAAGTGCCGGATCGTCAGCAGCAGGCGCAGGTCCTCGTCGGCCAGGCGGGAGAGGCGGGGTCCGGCGGTGCCCGTGGTCGCGGTGGTCGCGGTGGTCGGCGTGCCGGCGGCGGTCGAGGGAGCGGCGGCGGTGGTCGCGGTGGCGTCGGTGGCGGCGGTGGCCGCGGTGGCCGCGGTGGTCTCAGTCATCGCCGAGGGAGTCCACGATCCCGGCGATCGTCGGGGTGTCGAAGAAGGCGTCCAGGGAGACCTCGATGTCCAGGCGCTTGCGCATGCGGGCGATGATCTGCGTGATGGTCAGCGAGTGACCGCCCAGGTCGAAGATGTCGTCGTGGTCGTCGATCGGCGAGATGCCCAGGACCTCCTCCCAGATCTCGCGTATCTGGTCGGTCAGCGTGGTGACGGAACCCATCTCGTTCTCCAGGATGTCGTGCAGTGACAGGTCGGGGTGGCGGGTGGCGCGTTCCAGGACGCGCCGCAGGTCGCCGGCCACCCGGGCGGCGTCGGGAACCGTCTCGGGGTCGTACCGCATGCTGATCTCCAGCCCGCCGGGCCCGGCCACGCACTGCAGGTGCAGCGCGCCGCGGACCGCGTGGTTGAAGGCGGTCCACTCCACCGTGGCGTCCAGGCCGGCGAAGACCGGATCGGCCTCGCGTCGGGTCCGGTAGCTGACCGAGACGGGCACCAGCGCGGCGTGCGGCCGTACCCGGGGCATCGCCCGGGAGAACGGCACCTGACGGAAGCGGTAGATCTCCCGCAGCTCGCCGCGGAGCGCGGTGGCGAACTCGCGGAAGGTCTGCCGGGGCGAGGGGGCGGAGGCGACCGGGAGCTCGTTGACGAACGGTCCCACGTGGTCCGCGGCCTCGGCGGGACGGGTGGACAGGTCCACGGCGGTGGTCACCGCCGCGTTGCCGTAGCCGAGGAGCAGGGTGTGCAGCGCGGCGAGCAGCACCTCGAACCCGGTCAGGCCGGGGACCGGGGTGACCGGCGCGCCGAGGGCGAACCTCAGGACCCGGCCCTCGCCCGCCCGCCGGGACCTCAGCGGCCGGCCGAGCACGACGGTCTCGCCCGGGTCGCGCCAGCGGGGCCTCCAGAACTCCCGGGCGGCCGGCAGCAGGGCGGCCACCCGGTCGCGTTCGGCGCGGCCGTGGTCGACCCTGGGCAGCGGGAGCGGCGTCCCCCCGTTGTAGAAGGCCGCCAGGTCGCGTACCAGGACGTCCTTGGAGCCGCCGTCGAAGACCAGGTGGTGGGCGACGAAGACGAGCAGGTGCCGGCGGGGGCCGGTGCGGAACAAGGTGAACCTGGCCAGCGGCCCGGTGTCCAGGTCGAACGGGCGCAGGATCTCCTCGCGCACGGCCCGCTCCCACGTCTCCTCCCCGAGGGCGGGACCCGCGTCCTCCACGTGGCGTACCGGAACCTCGGCGCCGGGTACGAGCCGCAGCTCGCCGTCCACCTCGGCCACCACGTCGCCCAGCATCGGGTGCCGGTCCGCCACCGCCGCGCAGGCGGCCAGCAGCGCCCCGGTGTCCAGGTCGCCGTCGAGGTGGACGAGCAACGGCATGTGGTACGCGGCGCCCCCGCCGCCCGCCTGCTCGGTCACCCACATGCCCTGCTGGGTGAACGTGACCTCGGGCATGCTCCCGGACACGGGACCGGGAGTGGACCCGGCCCCGGACACGGACACGGACGCGGGGTCGGTGGATGCGGACATCGGCGCGGACGCGCTCCCGGGTACGGAAGCGGGCCTCATCTGCTCTCCACCCTTCCGCGCAGGGCCCTCTTGTCGACCTTGCCGCCGTCGTTGCGCGGCAGCGCGTCGACCGTCAGGACGTGCGCGGGCAGTTCGTGCGGGGCCAGGCGGTCCTTGAGGAAGATCCGCAGTTCCTCGGGGGCGAGCGGTTCCCTGGCGGCGAGGGCGACGGCGACGACGGTCCCGAGCACCGGGTGGGGCACCCCGAACGCGGCGGCCTCGATCACGGCCGGATGCGCGTGGACGGCCTCCTCGACGTGGATCGTGGACACCTTGAAGGCCCCCGACTTCACCACGTCGCTCTCCCTGTCGACGAGGTACAGGTACCCCTCGTCGTCGATCCGGCCCAGATCGCCCATCCGCACCCAGCCGTCGCGGAAGGTCGTGCTCTCCGGGTCGCCGTAGTAGGCGCGCGGTGCGGCCGGGGAGCGCATCCAGACCTCCCCGACCTCCCCCGCGGGCAGCGGCTCGCCCTCGGGGGTGGCGATCCTGACCCGTCCCCCGGCGATGGCGCGGCCGACGCTCCCGGGGCGGTCCGGGTCGAACATCATGACCGTCTGGGCCGGTGCGGCCTCGGTCGAGGTGTAGTAGTTGGTGATCGTCGCGTTGGGGAAGGTCGCGGTGAGGGCCGTCGCGACGGCCGAGGGCAGCGGCGCGGCGGCCGAGCCGAGCAGCAGCACGCTGGAGAGGTCGTGCCGCTCCCCCACCCCGGCGTTGATCAGTTCGATGGCCATCGCGGGGACCAGGAAGACCGTCCCGGCGCGGTAGGACTCGATCAGCGCGGCGAAGCGCCCCGGGGTGAAGCGCGGCAGCGTCACCACGGCCGGATGCGCGTCCAGCGCGTTGACCAGCATGGTCTGCCCGGCGTTGGTGCCGATCGGGAAGGCGTGCGCCAGGTGCCGGGAGTGCGCGAACGGACGGCGCCTGCCCCCGCAGCCGTAGGTCAGGTTGGCATGGGTGGCCGTGACCCCCTTGGGACGGCCGGTGGTGCCGGAGGTGTAGAGGATCTGGGCCGGATCGCCGGGCGCCGGAGGCTCGGGAGCGGCCTTCTCATAGGACGTTTCGGCCCGCAGGTCCTCGATCGTGGCGCTCCAGCCGACGTCGGGCACGGCGAGCCCGGCACCGTGCACGACCCCGGCCGCGCCGCAGTTCTCCAGCATGAGGCGCAGGTCACCGGGGGCGAGGCGGTCGGAGAGCGGTACGGCCACGGCGCCTGCCGCCAGGACCCCGCAGAACGCCACCGCGTAGTCGGTCCAGTCGGCGGCGCCGAAGACCAGCCCCACCCTGTCGCCCCGGCCCACACCGCGTCCGACCAGGCGGTTCGCGAGTTCGGTGGAGCGCTCGTGCCACCGGCGGTAGGTGAGCGGATCCGAGCCGTGCACGATCATCGCGGCCCCGTCGGGGTCGGCGAGGGCCCGGTCGTGGAGCAGCTGGGAGACGGTCAGGTTCACCGGGTGAACCTCCCACTAAAGATCGGATGTATATGCGCTCGAAGCGCGAGGGCGCCGAAGGCGCTACAGGAAAGAATCTTTACTATTCAAAAGCGAGCGTCAGTCTTACATGATCGCAACAGCCGCGCAAGCCCTTCGGCGGGGTTCGATAGCGTGACGAAATCGTCCTGAAAGAGGGCCTTGCGCCCCCGTCAGGGAGGTGTAACACTGACGACCCAGAACTAACTGAAAGGTTTCTTTCCAGAAAGAGACCTTTCTCTGCGCCCGCCCAACTGGGCATATATGCACGGAGCGGGCTTTTCTATCTCATTCCCCGTGCGATCGCGTGCGTCATGGACCCGCGGCCGGTAGAGGAGCCCCAGAGTGTTCCAATCAGAGACCGTTCCGACCGGCCAGCCGGGGACCGAATACCCCCTCTCGCACGGTCAGCGGCGGCTCTGGTTCCTGCACCGGCTCGATCCGGAGGACTCCGGCTACAACACCTCCTATGTTTACAGATTGAAAGGTCGTCTTGACAGGGACGCCCTGGCGGCGGCGTTCACCACGGTGTCGGCCCGGCACGAGAGCCTGCGGACCCGCTTCGCCGAGGTGGACGGACGGCCGGTGGCGATCGTCGAGCCGCCCGCGCCGGTCACCGTCGAGCGCCTGCGCGCCCGGGACGACGCCGAGGCCGCCACGCTGGTCTCCGCCCTGTCCAACACGGCCTTCGACCTGGCCGCGGCACCGCCGTTCCGGGTCTCGCTGATCGAGCTCGGCCCCGGCGAGCACGTGCTCTGCGTGGTCCTGCACCACATCAACGGCGACGGCTGGTCGCTGAACGTGCTCCGGTCCGAGGTCGCCGCCCACTACGGCAGCCGGGGAACCGCCCCGCTGCCCGAGGCGCCGCTGCAGTACGGCGAGTACGCGCGTTCCCTGCGCGTCTCCGAGGACGACCTGCGCTGGTGGACCGAGCGGCTGTCCGGGGTGCCGGTCCTGGAGCTCCCCACGGACCGGCCCCGTCCCTCCCGGCGGAGCGGAGCCGGCGCCGAGGTCGAGTTCCGCATCGAGCCCGGGACGGCCGCCGCGATCGGCGCCCTGGCCCGCCGCGCCCGCTGCACCCCCTTCATGGTGCTGTTCTCCGCCTACCAGGTGCTGCTCCACCGGCACACCGGGCAGAGCGACTTCTGCGTGGGCATCCCCTCGGCGGGCCGCGGCCGTACCGAGCTGGAGAACATGATCGGTTTCCTCTCGACCACGCTGGCCCTGCGCTGCGACCTGTCCGGCGACCCGGCCTTCGACGAGCTGCTCAGGCGCACCCGCCGGGTCGTGCTGGACGGGCTCTCGCGGCAGGAGGTCCCGTTCGAGCGCCTGGTGGCCGACCTCGACGTGGAGCGGGACCTCAGCCGCACCCCGCTGTTCCAGACGCTGTTCGCCCTGCACACCCACGGCGACGAGGCCGACCCGTTGCCCGGCCTGGAGGCCGTCCCCTTCCCCAACGGCTGGTCCCGGGCCCGGCTCGACCTGTCGATGGACATCTATCCCGACGCCGACGGCCTGCTGACGGGCGTGGTCATCTACAGCACCGACCTGTTCGACCACGAGACCGTGGAACGCCTGGTCGCCCGCTTCCAGGAGCTGCTCGCCGCCGTCGTGGCCGATCCCGGCTCGCCGGTGAGCGCCCTGCCGATGCTGCCGGACGCCGAGCTCGCCCTGCTGCGGCGGTGGAACGACACCGCGGCCGAGCTGCCGGAGGTCACGCTGGTCGACCTGCTGCTGGAGCAGGCCGCGGCCACCCCCGGCGCGGTCGCGGTACGCGCCGGGCACGCCGGGCTGACGTACGCGGAGCTGGCCGGGCGCGCGGCCGAGCTGGCCGGGAGGTTGCGCGCGGCCGGGATCGGGCGCGGCTCGCTGGTCGCGGTCCGGATGGAACGCGGCGCCGACATGCTCGTCGCGCTGCTGGGGGTGGCGATGAGCGGCGCGGCCTACCTGCCCGTCGACCCCGACTACCCCGAGGCCCGCGTCTCGTACGTGATCGAGGACTCCGCCGCGGTCCTGGTGCTGACCGGCCTGGACGACCTTCCCCCGGCCGGCGCGGCGACCGCGCCCCGGCCGGAGGACCGGCCGCTCCCCGATGACACCGCGTACGTGCTCTACACCTCGGGTTCCACCGGGCGCCCCAAGGGCGTGGTGGTGCCCCACCGCGCGCTGACCAACTTCCTGCTGGCGATGCGCGCGCTGGTGCGGTCCTCGCCCGAGGACGTGTGGCTGGCGCTGACGTCGCTCTCGTTCGACATCTCCGCCCTGGAGCTGTACCTGCCGCTGGTGACGGGCGGCAGGGTGGTCGTCGCCGACGCCGAGACGGCCCGCGACGGCGCCCGGCTCGCCCGCCTGGTCCGGGACGAGGGCGTCACCCACGTCCAGGCGACGCCCTCGGGGTGGCGGGTCCTGCTCACCGGGGACCTGCCGCGCGTGACGGGGCTGACCGGCGGCGAACCGCTCCCCGTGCGGCTCGCCCGCGAGCTGCGCCCGCGCCTGGACCGGCTCGTCAACGTCTACGGGCCGACCGAGACCACCATCTGGTCGACGGCCTGGGAGGTCCCCGAGGACCCGGCCGAGATCGTCATCGGTCACCCGATCGCCAACACCGTCGTGCACGTCGCGGACGCCTCCGGCGGGCCGTGCCCGATCGGCGTGGCCGGGGAACTGCTCATCGGGGGCGCCGGGGTCGCCACCGGCTACCTGGGCCGCCCGGCCCTGACCGCCGAGCGCTTCGTCCCCGGCCCGGACGGCTCGCGGCACTACCGGACGGGTGACCGCGTCCGCCACCGCGCCGACGGCGCCCTGGAGTTCCTCGGCCGTACCGACGGCCAGATCAAGCTGCGCGGTCACCGCATCGAGCTGGGCGAGATCGAGGCCGTGCTGGACGCCCACCCCGGCGTGCGGCAGTCGGTCGTCGCGGTGCGCGGGGACCGGCTGGTGGCCTTCGTCGTACCGGCCGCGCAGGGCCGCCCGGGTGCGGGCCCGTCCGGGGACGGCGAGGCGCTCGGCGGCCTTCGCGAGCACGCCGCCCTCCAGCTGCCCGGCTACATGGTCCCCGGCGTGTTCGCCCAGGTGGAGGCGCTGCCGCTGACCCCCAACGGGAAGGTCGACCGCAAGGCGCTCCCGGAGGTGGACCACGCGCCCGAGCGGGACGCGACCGCTCCCCGCACCCCCGCCGAGCGGACGGTCGCCCGGGTCTTCGCCGAGGTGCTCGGCACGGACGGGGTCGGCGCGTACGACGACTTCTTCTCCCTGGGCGGGCACTCGCTGCTGGCGACCATGGTCACCGCGCGGCTGACGGCGCTGTCCGGGCGCGAGGTGCCGGTCAGGGAGGTGTTCACGCACCCGACGGTCGCGGGGCTGGCGGAGTGGCTGGAGGGGTCGCCCACCGGATCGCCGGACGGGACGCGGGAAGGATCCGAGGTCCCGGTCACCGGCGCGACGGCCGGGCCGCGCCCCCGCCCCGAGGGGACGGTCCCGCCGCTCTCGCACGGCCAGGAGCGGCTCTGGTTCCTCAACCGGCTCGACCCGGACGACGCGTCGTACAACATGTGCCTGGTCAGGCGGTTGCGCGGGCCGCTGGACCGGCACGCCCTGGCCGGGGCCCTGTCCGGCGTGGTCGCCCGGCACGAGAGCCTGCGCACCCGCTTCCCCGAGGTGGACGGCGTACCGGTCGTGGTCGTCGACCCGCCGGGCCCGGTGACCGTCGACGAGGTGACCGTCGACGAGGCGTCCACCGGGGCCGCGCCGTCCGCCGAGGCCCGGGCGCTGGAGCTGGTCGCGACGCTGACCAACACGCCCCTGGAGCTCGCCGGCAGGCCGCCCCTGCGCGTCACGCTGATCGGGCTCGCCGAGGACGACCACGTGCTGTGCGTCGTGCTCCACCACATCCTGGGCGACGGTTGGTCGCTCAACCTCGTCCTGGACGAGGTCGCGCGCCTGTACTCCGGTGACACCGCCCTGCCCCCGGTCCCCCTGCAGTTCGGCGACGTCGCCCTCTGGCAGCGCGGACGCGACCTGGAGGGCCTGATCGGCCACTGGCGCGAGCGGCTGGCCGACCCCACCCCGCTGGAGCTGCCGGTCGACCGGCCTCGTACGCCGGGGACCGCCAGGCGCGGCGACGTGGTGGAGGTCCGGCTGGACGCGGCCGAGGCCGCCGCCCTGACGCGGCTGGGCAGGGAGCACGGCGCCACCGTGTTCATGGTGCTGCTCGCCGCCTACCAGGTGCTGCTCGCGCGGCACACCGGCCAGAAGGACATCCTGGTCGGCACGGCCGACGCGGGCCGGGACCGGATGGGGCTCGAAGCGGTCGTCGGGTACCTCAGCGACACCCTGGTGCTGTGCGGCGACCTGTCGGCCGACCCCGTCTTCACCGACCTGCTCGGCGCGGCCCGGGGAGAGGTCCTGGACGCCTTCTCCCACCGGGGCGTGCCGTTCGAGGAGCTGGTGGCCGCGCTCAGGGTCGAACGCGACCTCACCCGCACGCCGCTGTTCCAGACCATGCTCATCCTGCACAGCCAGGACTCCGGCCGGACCCGCGACACCTTCACCGGGCTGACCACGAGCGTGTTCGAGCACGGCATGCGGCAGGCCAAGCTCGAACTCATGCTGGAGGCGTGGCAGGACGAGCGCGAACTGCTGATCACCTTCGTCTACGACGCCGGGCTCTTCGAACGGGCCACGGTCGAGGCGATGGCGGCCCGGTTCCGCCTGCTGCTCACCGCGCTGCCCGCGGCGTCCGGCGAGCGTGTCTCGGCGCTGCCGCTGCGCACCGCGGCCGACGACGCCCTGCTCGCGCGCCTGTCCCGGGGCCCGGCCGGGCCGGTCGCCCCCCTCGTCCCCGAGCTGTTCGCGACGGCCGCGCGCGCCCGGCCGGACGCGGTCGCGATCGGGTGCGGGGACGCCACGCTCGACTACGCGCGCCTGGACGCCCGCGCCGGCGAGCTGGCCGCGCTGCTGCGCGAGCGCGGGGTCGTCCCCGGTGACGTGGTCGGCGTCTGCCTGGGCAGGTCGCCCGACGTCGTGGCGGCGCTGCTCGCGACCTGGCGGGCCGGGGCGGCGTACCTGCCGCTCGACCCCGACCATCCGGCCGAGCGGCTCGCCTTCGTGCTGGAGGACAGTGCCGCCCGCCTGGTCCTCACCTCGGCCGACCTGGCCCACCGGCTGCCCGGCACCGCCCGGCTCGCCCACGTGGACGCCACCGCCACCGCTCCCTTGAACGCCGCCACCGCTCCCGCTCCCGCTTCCGCTTCCGTGAACGGCCACGTCCCGGTGAGCGGCCGGACCGCGCCGGACGACGCCGCCTACGTGATCTACACGTCGGGTTCCACCGGGTCCCCCAAGGGCGTCGTGGTCTCGCATCGCAACCTGGCCGCCCGCGTCGCCTGGATGCGCGAGGCGTACGATCTGCGGCCGGACGACCGGGTCGTCCAGTTCGCCTCGCTGAGCTTCGACACCCACGCCGAGGAGATCTACCCGACCCTGGCCTCCGGGGCCCGGCTGGAGCTGCTGCCCGACGGCGGGGTCAGCCTGCCCGACCATCTCGGCGGGGTCACCGTGCTCGACCTGCCCACCGCGTACTGGCACGCGCTGGTGGACGAGATCGACGAGATCGGCTGGCCGCCGTCCCTGCGCCTGGTGATCCTGGGCGGCGAGCAGGTGCACGAGGCGGCCGTGGCCCGCTGGCGGGAGCGCTTCGGCGACCGGGTCCGGCTGGTCAACACCTACGGCCCGACCGAGACGACGATCATCGCGACCACCGCCGAGCTGGACGGCTCCCCCGGGCGCCCGCCGATCGGCACCCCGATCGGCGACACCTCCGTCCTGATCCTGGACGGCGACGAGGCGGTGCCGCCGGGGGCGCCGGGCGAGCTGTGCGTCGGCGGGGCCGGGGTGGCCGTCGGCTACCTCGACAGGCCGGACCTGACCGCCGAGCGCTTCACCGTGCTCGGCGGGGAGCGGATCTACCGGACCGGCGACCGGGCGCGCTGGCGGGCCGACGGGCGGCTGGAGTTCCTCGGCCGCCTCGACGACCAGGTCAAGGTCCGCGGTTTCCGGATCGAGCCGGGCGAGATCGAGGCGCGGCTGCTGACCTGTCCGGGCGTCGGCCAGGCCGCGGTGGCCGTCCACCGGGAGACGCTGGTCGGTTACGTCGTCGGCGAGGACGCACCCACCGGTGAGGAACTCGCCGCGCGGCTGGCCGCCGTGCTGCCCGCCCACATGGTCCCCGCGCTCTGGGTGAGCCTGCCGGGCCTGCCGCTGACCGCGAACGGCAAGCTCGACCGGGCCGCGCTGCCCGCGCCCGAACTCGGGCCGCTGACCAGGACCGCCCCGCGCGGCGACGCCGAGGAACTGGTCGCCGAGATCTTCGGCGAGGTGCTGGGCATCGAGGGGGTCGGCGCCTTCGACGACTTCTTCGCCCTCGGCGGGCACTCGCTGCTGGCCACCCGCGCCGTCGCCAGGATCCGCGCCGCCGTCGAGGTGGACGTGCCGATCCGTACCCTGTTCGCGCGGAGCACCGTGGCCGGGCTCGCGGCCGCGGTGGAGGAACTGCTCGTCGCCGAACTCGCCGGGCTCTCCGACGAGGAGGCCGAACACCTGGTGGAGACCGGGAACCGATAGGGGGCGCCGCGTCGTGGGCCGCCACGAGGAGCGGCACCCGAGCCTTCCGGCCGCCGAGCGGCCGGACCGCAGTCCCGGCGAACGGCGTACGGGACGCAACGAGAGGGGTTGGCGATGGTCAGGGAACGGCTGGCGGCGATGGTGGCCTCGGCGTCCGACGGCGCGGTCACGGCCGGGGAGGCGCTGACCACCACGGTCCCGCTGTCCGCGCTGGGGTTCACGTCCCTGGCGCAGATGCGGCTGATCGACGCGGTGGAGACCGAGTTCGGCGTGGAGATCGACCTGTCGGGTGACGGGCTCGACCTGCTCGACGACCTGGACGCCCTGGAACGCCACATCAACGAGGCACGGGGCGCGCGGGGCGCGCGCCCCTGATCCTCATTCCTGAACGGGGAGACGACATGGAGATCCGGTTCTCGGGGAGCCGGCCGGACACGGCACCGCTGACCTGGGGGCAGCGGGCCATCTGGGACACGATCCGGAAGACGGCACCGGACGACCGCTACTTCAACTTCGGCCGCGTGCTCGCCGTGCCCCGCCGGGCCCGGCCGCTGACCGTGGCGCGGGCCGCCGAGGTGCTGGGCGCGCTGGTCGAGCGGCACGGATCGCTGCGGACCCGGCTGGGCCGGGCCCCGTACGGGACGCCCGGGACGGACGACGGGCGGCCGGGCGGCGCGGGAGCTGACGGCGCGGAGCCGTGGCAGGTGCTCTCGACCGCGGGCGCCGTCCCGGTCACGGTCTCGGACGGCGACCCCGAGCGGCTGCGCGACGCGCTGGCGGAGACCGCCTTCGACTACGAACGCGAGTGGCCCCTCAGGGTGGGGCTCGTCGTCGAGAACGGCGAGGTCGCCCACATCGTGCTCGTCTTCTGCCACCTGGCCGCCGACGGCCTGGGCGCCGAGGCGGCCGTCAGGGACCTGCGGCTGCTCCTGCTGCGCGGATCCCTGGCGGGGCCCCCGCCGCCCTCCCCGCTGGACCTGGCCCGCTGGCAGTGCTCGGAGGCGGGCCGGAAGGTCGCGGACGCCGCC
This sequence comes from Streptosporangium sp. NPDC050855, assembly GCF_044456585.1. Taxonomy (NCBI): domain Bacteria; kingdom Bacillati; phylum Actinomycetota; class Actinomycetes; order Streptosporangiales; family Streptosporangiaceae; genus Streptosporangium; species Streptosporangium sp. NPDC050855. The sequence continues at coordinate 30,821 of NZ_JBITFY010000010.1, read as the reverse complement.
GCAGAGCACTGGGAGAGCGGGTACCGGCGCATCCCGCCGACGATGTTCGACCGGCGGGTGGCCGCACCCCCCGGGCCTGCCGGCCCTCCGATCTGGCGGGCCCGGCTCGTCTCCCGGGCGATGGACCTGGCCGTGCAGCGGATCGCGGCCGTGTACGGCACCAGCACCTCGACCGTGCTGCTGACCGCCGCCTCCGCGCTGGCCGGGAGCGTGACCGGTCACGACGTGTGCGCGATGCTGCCGATCGTGGGCAACCGGTTCCGCGGTGACACCGCCACCGCGGTCACCACGCTCTCCCAGGAGGGCCTGTTCGTGCTGGACCTGCACGGGGGCGGTTTCACCGACCTGCTGCGCGCCGCCCGGCCCGCCGCGCTGCGCGCCTACCGGTCCGCCTACCACGACCCCCGCGACCGGGACCGGATAGCCGGGCGGGTCGGCCGGGAGCGGGGCGCGACGATCCACCCCTACTGCTGCTTCAACGACATGCGCTTCGCCGACCGGGTGGACGCCTCCCCGGACGAAGCGACGGTGCGGCGGGCGCTGGAGGAGACGACCCTCACCTGGCCGCTCAGCCAGGAACGGCTCAACTGCAGGTTCTGCCTGCACGTGACCGGCGAGCCCGGCGGGCTGGGCGTCTCGCTCACCGCCGACACCCGTCACCTGCCGCGCCCGGCCATGGAGCGCTACCTGCTGGACCTGGAGTCCCTGCTGGTCGAGGCGGCGTTCCGCGAGGTACTGGAGCCGGTCGGTTGAGCGCCTTCCCGCCGAGCGCCCCTCCGCGATCCGGGACCGGCCGGCCGGACGCCCGTCCCGCGACCGGGACCGTGACCGGAACCACGACCGCGCCCGAGCGCAGGACCGGGACCGGGCCCCTGCCCCGCGGACCGCACGCCGGAGATGACCGATGACCGTCCACGCCTACGCCGAGTCGACGTCCTGCGTGCAGGGCGGCGCGCTCCGCTTCCACCTGGCCCGCGGCTCCCGTGCCCCGCTGCGCGGCTCGGTGCTGGTCGAGGACGTGGCCACGGGCCTGCCCGTGCTCGACGCGGCGTTCACCGGCCCGCTGTGGACGCTCGACGTCCCCGAGTCCTGGTCCAGCTCGCTCTACCGCGCGGTCTTCACCGCCGACGAGGAGGACGGCGAGGTCCACTTCGCCGTACGGGCCGCCCGGCCCCGCTCGCCGATCCTGCTGTCGATCCCGTTCCCGACCTGGCAGGCGTACAACCTGGCGGGCATCCCGGGCGAGTCCATCTACTGGACCGAGGAGCCGACCCGGGCCGCGCGCGTCTCCTTCGACCGGCCCGGTGGCGGCCCGCCGCCCGAGCGCTGGGAGGAGGGCATGATCCGCTGGCTGGGCCCGGCCGGCTACGACGTCGACTACTGCTCGGCCCTGGACCTGCACGAGGGGCGCGAGCTGCTGTCGGGCTACCGGCTGCTGGTGGTCAACGGCCACGACGAGTACTGGTCGGCCGGGATGCGCGACAGCGTCGAGGAGTTCGTCCGCCGGGGCGGCAACCTGGCCGTCTTCTCCGGCAACACCTGCTGGTGGCAGTTCCGCCTGGAGGACGGCGGGCGCACCATGGTCTGCCACCGCGACGCGGTCACCGACCCGATGGCCGCCCGCGACCCCGCCCTGACCACGGTCGAGTGGTCCAGCGCGCCGGTGAACCGGCCGGAGAACGCCCTGATCGGGGTCAGCTTCCGGCGCGGCGCCGGGACCTGGGGGCCGTACATGCACCTCATGCACGAGGAGTCCTACGTCGCCCGCTTCCCCGGGCACTGGGCGTTCGAGGGCACCGGGCTGGCCGAGGGGGACGCGTTCGGGCGGGGCGCGCTCGGCTACGAGACCGACGCCTGCGACTTCGTCGAGGAGGACGGCGTCCCGGTGGCCACCGGCCGCGACGGCACCCCGCCCTCCTTCGTCATCCTGGCCACCGCCGACCTGCGGCACTGGCACCGCTACGGCCAGGGCGGCATGGCCACCATGGGCGTCCTCGGCCTGGGCGCCGGGACGGTCTTCACCGCCTCCACCGTCAACTGGGGCAACACCCTGCACGACCCGACGGTGGACCGGATCACCCGCAACGTGCTGGACCGCCTGTCGGTGCGCACGGGCGGCTGGGAGAGCGTCGGCGACGCGGACGAGGTGCGCGCGCTGACCGTGTTCGACTCCCTGCTGTACGGCGCCGCCCCGGACGGCTCGCTGCTCACCCGCGCGGTCTCCGGCCAGAACCTGCGCTGGCGCGCGGCCTCCCCCCAGGGCACCGGCGGGGGCACCGGCGCGGGCGCCGGCCCCGCGCTGGTCGCCCTGGCCACCCCCAGGGAGGCGACCGTCACCCATCCGATCGGCCTGTACGGGCTCACCGCCGACGACCGGCTCGTCCGGCACGAGTCCGGGCGCGGCTGGATCACCCTCGCCGGCGCGCCGCGCGGCGGGGTCGGCCTGGGCATGGTGAACGGCGAGCTGTTCGCCGCCGCCGCGGACGGCCTGTGGCTGCTCGACGCGGAGTCCTCCACCTGGAGCCTGGTCGAGCCCGGCACCGGGGCCGTGGCGCTGACCGCGATGAACGGCCGGCTGTACCTGGCCGACGCCGGCGGCCGGATCCGTACCCGGCTGCCGGTGGCGTCCCCGGCCGGATGGGCCGATCTGTGCGACGCGGGCGGCTGCACCGTGCTGACCGGGCACGCGGGCACGCTGATCGGCACCGGCCCCGGCCGCCCCCTGCTGCGGCGGGTGTCCTTCCTGGAGGAGGGCCCGCCCGCGCGGTGACCCGTAACGGGCGGGTCCCGCGCTCATGACATGCGGCTCCGATCCCCACTAAACCTATACAAAAGGTAGGAATTTAGGGATACTTGCGGGCGCTCGTCATGTTCCACTCAAGAAGTCCCCCCGTGCGCCGCGTCATCGCCCTTCTCGGCATCCTCGTCCTCGTCGGCAACCTCAGCGCCTGCGGGGGAGGTGAGGCCAAGGCCGACAAGGAGCAGCTGCGCGTCGGCTACCAGCGGTTCGGCGGGCAGAGCCTGCTCAAGGCCAGGGGTCTGGCCGAGAACGCCACCTGGTCGCTGTTCGAGAGCGGTCCCGCGCCGACCGAGGCGTTCAAGGCGGGCGCCATCGACATCGGTCAGACCGGCGAGGCCCCGCCGATCTTCGCCGCGGCCGGCGGCATCACGTTCAAGATCATCGCTACCTCCGAGCCGGTACCCAAGGGCGAGGCCGTCCTGGTCAAGGAGGACAGGGGCTTCACCTCCTTCAAGGACCTCAGGGGCAAGAAGGTCGCGCTCAACAAGGGCTCGAACGTCAACTGGCTGCTGGTCAAGCTGCTCGAGGCCAACGACATGAAGATCACCGACATCCAGGTGCAGTACCTCAAGCCGGCCGAGGCACGTCCCGCGTTCGACAACGACCAGGTCGACGCCTGGATCATCTGGGACCCGTACTTCTCCCTCGCCGAACGGCCGGGCGTGAAGGTCCTCGCCGACGCCACCGGCCTGGCCAACAACCGCGAGTACCTGCTGGTGTCCCCCGAGGCCCTGAAGAACAAGCCCGGCCTGGTCCGCGACTACCTGAAGGTCTACCGCGAGGTCACCGACTGGGGCATCGCCGACCCCGAGGAGCGCGTGAAGATCCTCGCCCCCGAGCTGAAGATCTCCGAGGACGTCGCCCGCCGCGCCCTGGCCCGCAGCGCCCAGCCGCTCGCACCGGTGGACGCCTCGATCGGCGAGGAGCTGCAGCAGATCGCGGACGGGTTCACCGACCTCGCGCTCATCCCCCGCAAGGTCGACGTGAAGAGCCTCATCGACCCGGCCTTCTCGGACGTCCTGAAGTGACGTTCAGACCACGGCGGCTGATCACCCCGATCGCGCTCGTCGCCGCGTGGGAGGGCGCCGCGCAGGCCGGCGTCCTTCCGCCCGACAAGCTTCCCGCGCCGAGCGTGGTCGCGGCGGCGGCCTGGCGGCTGTCCCTGGACGGGTCCCTCGGCGCGCACCTGCTGGAGTCGGTGCAGCGGGCCGCCCTGGGGCTGCTCATCGGCGGCTCGCTCGCCCTCGTCCTGGGTGCGGTCGCCGGACTGCTCAGGAACGGCGACGACCTGGTGGACCCGCCCATCCAGGCCGCCCGGATGCTGCCGCATCTCGGGCTCGTCCCGCTGCTCATCATCTGGGTGGGCATCGGGGAGTCGCTGAAGGTCACCCTGGTGGCGCTGGGCGCGTTCTTCCCGATCTACCTCAACACCTACGCGGGCATCCGCGACATCGACGAGAGGCTGGTCGAGGCCGCCCGGACCTGCGGTCTCACCCCGCTGGAGCGGATCCGGCACCTGGTGCTCCCGGGCGCGATGCCGTCGCTGTTCATCGGCCTGCGGCTGGCGTTCGCCGCGGGCTGGCTCAGCCTCGTCGTCGGCGAGCAGGTCAACGGGCAGAGCGGGCTGGGCTTCATGATGATGGAGGCCCGCGACTTCAGCCAGACCGAGATCGTCGTACTGGGCCTGGTCGTGTACGCGACCCTGGGCCTGCTGTCCGACCTGGGACTGCGCATGGCGGAAAGGAGGACGCTGTCATGGCGTCGCGGCCTGCGGGCGTCGTAGCCGCCACCGGGGTCAGCCGGGTCTTCGGCGGCACGACGGTCCTGGACGGTGTCGACCTGCGGATCGGGCGGGGCGAGGTCGTCGCCCTGCTCGGGGAGAGCGGGTCGGGCAAGAGCACGCTCCTGCGGATCCTGGCGGGGCTCGACGGGGAGGCGTCCGGTGAGCTCACCACCTCCGGGTCCAAGGCCGTGGTGTTCCAGGAGCACCGGCTGCTGCCGTGGAAACGGGTGGCCGACAACGTGGCGCTGGGGGTGCGCGGCCGGGACGCCCGGGAGCGCGCGGCGAAGGCGCTCGGGGAGGTCGGGCTGGCCGACCGGGGCGACGCCTGGCCGTCGGAGCTGTCCGGCGGGCAGGCCCAGCGCGTGGCGTTCGCCCGGGCCCTGGTCCGCGAACCGGACCTGCTCCTGCTCGACGAGCCGTTCGGCGCGCTCGACGCGCTGACCAGGCTGAAGATGCAGGCCCTGTTCGGCGGGCTCCGCGCCAGGCACGGCTTCGCCGCCCTGCTGGTGACGCACGACGTGGAGGAGGCGATCCTTCTCGCCGACCGGCTCCTGGTGCTGGACCGGGGCCGCATCGCCGAGGAGATCGAGGTCGGCCTCGGTCATCCCCGCGCCGTCGACGTCCCCGGTTTCGGCGACCTCCGCCGCCGTCTCCTCGCCCTCCTGCACGTCCCGGCCGATCCCGAGGAACCCGTTCCTCACGGCGCGGCGGAGGTACCGACGAGCGCCGGGTAGTCCTTGAGCCTGATGTCGGTGGCGAACATGTCCGTCGTCCTGAGCATCGCCCACAGCAGGAACCGGCTCCTGAACAGCAGGTTCCGCATCCGGATCCCCCGCCGTGTCGCGGGGGCCAGGAAGGAGCCGGCGCCGCCCTGCCGAGCCACCCTGGCGTAGCCGCGGAAGGCCTCCTCGTACGCGCGGAACGCCGTCCGGTGGTCGCCGCCGGCCTCCGCCAGCTCCCCGGCCAGCACGTACGCGCCCACGACGGCCAGGCCGGTGCCGAAACCGCCCAGGGTGTTGCCGTAGGCGGCGTCGCCGAGCAGCACCGTCCTGCCCCTGGCGTAGTGGTCGATCCTGACCTGGCTGATCGAGTCGAGGTGGACGTCACACGCCTCCGGCAGCGCGGCCACGATCTCGGGGACCCGCCAGCCCATGCCGCGGTAGGCGTCGGTCAGGATGCGCCTGTGCTGCTGCGTGTCGTAGCGGTCGTGGTCGAGCCGTCCGGAGGCGAAGACGAGGAACGCCGACGACACCGACGACGCCGACGACGCGGATCCGCCGAGCGCCACCATCCGGCCGGGCTCGTTGTACATCCCTGCGCCGAGATCGACGCCGAGGTCGGCCAGCGCGTAGTGGTACCCGAGGAAGCGCACGTAGGCGGACTCGGGGCCGAAGGCCAGCCTCCGCACGGCGGAGTGGATGCCGTCGGCTCCCACCACCAGGTCGAAGGTACGCGGCGCGCCGCCCTCGAAGGTGACGTGCACGCCGCCCGCCGTGTCGGTCAGCGAGGTGACGGAGTCACCGAAGACGTACTCGCAGTCCGCCTCGGTACGCTCGTACAGCAGGGCGGAGAGGTCACCGCGGAGGATCTCGACGTCGCCGCCGGTGAACGCGGCGGGCAGGACCGCCAGCGGCCTGCCGTTCGCGTCGACGATGGTCTGGTCGGTCCCGCCGGTCTGGCGCCGCCGCACCTCGTCGAGGATCCCCATCCGCTTCAGTACGAGGAGCTGGGTCTCGCCCTTGAAGTCGACGGCCTGGCCGCCGGGACGGAGCGCGGGCGCCTTCTCGACGACGGTGACGGCGTGGCCGGAGCGGCTCAGCCAGTAGGCGAGCGCGGGCCCGGCGATGCTCGCGCCGGAGATGAGGACGGTGGTGTTCTTCATGGCCACGAGCTTTCAGGGAGGCGCTGACGGATCGCCTACCGTCGGCTGACGGCCGGACGCCCCCCATACCGGGTCCCGTCAGTACCGGGGCTCCACGGGCTCCGCGAACTCCGCGAGCACCTCCTCGCGGCGCATCGCGGCACCCCGGGCGTACGCCGACGCGAACGCCTCCGCTTCCCCGCGCCACCCCGCGGCCAGGGCCAGCCAGTCGAGCCCCTGGGCCGTCCCCCAGCGCTCCCCCAGGGCCCTGAAGCGGGCCAGCACCTCCGCCAGCTCCCGCTCGCCCCCGGCCGGATCACCGCCGAGCATCCTCAGCAGGGCGCGGCCCAGCCCGGCCAGGGCCAGGCCCCAGGGATCGGAACCGAACAGCCGGTCGGTCTCGGGCCCCGGAGGCGGCGCCGTCTCCGGCGGCCCCGCGGACATGCCCCACAGTGCCTGGACGAAGGGGTACCGCAGCGGCCGGTCCCGCGACCGCATGATCTCCCCGGCCCGTTCCCAGTGCTCGGGAAGCGCCCGCGGCACGGCGTGCGCCACGCACATGACGTACTCCTCCTCCAGCCCGGCGAGAGGACGGCCGGTCGCGTCCAGCAGCTCGGCCGCCGCCTCTCCCGCGTCGCCGCGACGGCCGCCCAGCCACCAGTACGCCGCCAGCGCGGCGACCAGCCGCAGCCCCGTCTCCCTGTCGGAGCGCGCGGCCCAGCGCAGCGCGGCCGTCAGGTCGGCGTGCTCGGCCGAGAGCCTGGCCAGCCACCGGAGCTGCCCGGCCCGGCGCAGGTGAGGATCGGCGCGCCCGGCCAGGTCGAGGAGGTGGCGGGCGTGGCCGCCGCGCATGCGGTCCTCCTCCCCGGCCTCGGCCAGCCGTTCGGCGCAGAACAGCCTGATCGTGTCGAGCATCCGGTAGCGGTCGCCGTCCGTCTCGACCAGCGACCTGTCCACCAGGTCGGCCAGCAGCCCGGCGGCGTCCTCCACCTCGCAGACCGCCTCGACCGCCTCCAGGGACGCGTCCCCGGCGAACACGGAGAACCGCCTGGCCAGCACCTGCTCGTCGGGCGCCAGGAGGTCCCAGCTCCACTCCACCACCGCGCGCAGGGTCCGGTGGCGGGCCGCGGCCGTGGGGTCGCCGCGCGACAGCAGCCGGAACCGGCCGTGCTCCGCCAGCCGCGTGGCGATCTCCTCGACGGTGAAGGAGCGCAGCCGCGCGGCCGCCAGTTCGATGGCCAGCGGCAGCCCGTCCAGCGTGGCGCAGATCCGGACGACCGTCTCCACGTTGGCCGGCCGTACCTCGAATCCCGGCCGTACGGCCGCCGCCCGGTCGGCGAACAGCCGCACGGCCGGGCAGGCCAGGGCCTCGGAGGGCGAGGAGTCCGGGGGCGGGGTCTCCAGCGGTGCCAGCGGCACCAGCGTCTCGCCGGTGATGCCGAGCGGTTCGCGTCCGGTGGCCAGGACGGTCAGCCCGGGGCACTCCCCGAGCAGCCTGCGGGCCAGGGTGGCGGCGTCGTCGTTCACGTGCTCGCAGTTGTCGAGGACCAGCAGCAGCTCCTGCCCGGCGAGCGCCGCGACCAGGTGCTCGGTGAGGTCGGCCGGGCGCGGCGGGTGGAACCCGGGCTCGCGCAGCCCGAGCGCGCCGAGCACCGCCCTCGCCACCCGGTCACCGCCACCACCGGGCGGGACGTGACCGCCGGACGGGCGAGGGCCGGCGGGCGACGCGGAGCCGTCGAGCGGGGAGAGGTCGACGAAGCACACCTCGCGCCGCCCGCGCCCGGCCGCCTCGATCGCCAGCCGGGTCTTGCCCGTGCCGCCGGGCCCGGTGATCGTGATCAGCCGCGAGCCGTGCAGCGCGCCGATCCGTTCCAGCTCGCGTTCGCGTCCCACGAAGCTGGTGAGCTGGGCCGCGAGCCCTCGCCGTGGCGGCGCGGGCCGTTCGGCGCGCAGCACGGCCAGGTGGATCGCGGCGAGCTCGGGTGAGGGATCGGCGCCGAACTCCTCGGCGAGCAGCCGCCTGGTCTCCTCGAACACGGCCAGTGCCTCGGCCTGCCGTCCGGCCGCCCGCAGGGCGAGCATCAGCTGCCCCCTGAGCCGTTCCCGCAGCGGGTGCGCGGTCACCAGCCGCTGCAGCTCGGCCACCGAACCGCCTCCGGGAAGGGCGGACTCCGCCTCGGCGAGGTCCTCCGTCGCCGTCAGCCGGAGCTCCTCCAGCCGGGCCGCCCGTGCCCGCCCGTGGGGCAGGTCGGCCAGCGCGGGCCCGCGCCACAGGCCGAGCGCCTCGCGCAGCGGACCCGCCGCGACCGCGTGACGGCCCTCCGCCAGCAGCCGCCGCCCCTCGCGGGCCAGCCGTTCGAACCGGTGGGCGTCGACGTCGTCGGGGTCGGCCGCGAGCCGGTACCCGGTCCCGTGGAACTCGATCACCTCCGCGGGCAGGCTGCGGCGGAGCCGGGAGACCTGGGCCTGCACCGCGTTGGCGGCGGCCGCGGGGGGATCGTCACCGTACAGGCCGTCGATCAGGCGCCGGAGGCCGACCACGCGGCCCGCGTCGAGCAGCAGCAGCACGAGCAGGGCGCGCGGCCGGGGCCCGCCCACGGAGAGCTCCTCCCCGGTGGGGGACCGCACCTGCAGGGGGCCCAGGACACCGAACCGCATGGCCCCGATTGTCCCCCACGGGCCCCCGGTACGGAGAGGTCACAGGGCGCGGGGACCGTAGAGGGCGGCCGGGGCGCCGACGGTCATGGCCCAGTAGCGGTCGCCGTAGGACCAGTGCCACCATTCGGTGGGGTAGTTGACCAGCCCGGCCGTCTCCAGGGCGGTGCCGAGGAGCTTGCGGTGGTGGCGGGCCTCGGGGGACAGGCCCGGGGCGTCGGTGTAGCAGGCGCCGCCGCTCTGCTCGGGGGTGGCGTTGAGCGGGGTGCCCATGTCGAGCTCGGTCCCGTCCTCGGCGCACAGGGTCAGGTCCACCGCGGCCCCGGCCGTGTGCGGGGCGATCTCGACGGGCGAGACGTAGCGGCTCGCCGCCGCCCGCAGCCGTTCGGGTGACAGGTCCGGGTACAGGGCCTTGAGCTCGGCCGAGTACCCGTCGAAGATCTCCTTCTGCGTGGCCGGGGGCCGGTAGCCCTCGACCACCAGCAGCCGGTACCCCGCGGGCAGCTGCGCCTGCGCCGCCTCCAGCCGGGTCAGCAGCCCGAGCCGCAGGTGGGCGAAGGCTCCCGCGGGGTCGGCGAGCCGGTCGTCGGTCCGCAGCCGCCCGCGTACGTCGACCAGCCGCTCGCCGGACTCCTCGACCGGGATCGCGACGACTCTGGCATCGGAGATCAGAACGATGTCACGCATGACGGCAATTCTCACACCGTGTCGGAGAAGACCTGCTCCCGAGCCTGCTGCAGGGCCGAGACCAGGGCGCCGCGCAGCACGGGGTTGCCCTCGACCCGAGAGACCACGACCCTGGGCCGGCTGGGGCAGACCCGGGCCACGCACTCCTGCACCCGGGCGGCGAGCGCCTCTCCCCCGGCCCTGCCGACGTCGCCGCTGAGCACGATCAGGCCGGGGTCCAGGATCACGGTGACCGCGGCGACGCCGACCGCCAGCCGCCCGGCCAGCTCGTCCAGGAACGCCTCGGCGCCCTCCTCGACGGCAGCGCGGACGTACTCGCCCAGCGAGCCGTCCGGGTCCCGGGTGGGGGCGGAACCGATGCCGTGGGCGCCGGCCAGCCCGGCCACGGCGTCGCCGCCGACCAGGCGCTGGAACGACCCCGACTGGGGCTCGCTCACGTCGGTGGGGAGCGGCTCGCCGGGCACCGGGAGCCAGCCGATCTCGCCCGCGCCTCCGGTGAAGCCGCGGTGCAGCCGCCCGCCCAGCATGACGCCGAGTCCCTGGCCGACCCCGGCCCACACCAGCACGAAGTCGTCGACGTCGCGGGCCGCGCCGTGCGCGCGCTCGGCCAGCGCGGCCAGGTTCACGTCGTTCTCGATCGTGACCGGGACGCCGAGGCCGCGGCGGAGCTCGGCGAGCACCCCGTTGTGCCAGGAGGGCAGGTCCAGGGAGAAGCGCAGGTCGCCCGTGGCGGGGTCGACGACGCCCCGGGTGCCGATCACGAAGGCGCGCAGCCGCTCGGCGCCGACGCCCGCGGACGCGCAGGCCCGGCCGACCGCGCCGCGCACCAGCCGTACCGGGTCGTCGTGCTCGCCGAACTCGGCCGAGACCTCGGCGACCAGTGTGCCGGTGATGTCGGCGATCCCGGCGGCGATCCGGCCGGGAAGGACGTCCAGCCCGACCACGTACGCGCACGAGGGCACCACCCCGTAGAGCGCGGCGTTGGGACCGCGCCCGCCGGCCTGCTCGCCGACCACGGTGACGAGGGCGCGTTCCTCCAGCCGTGCGAGCAGCTGTCCCGCGGTCACCTTGGAGAGCCCGGTGTGTTCTCCCAGTTCGGCCCTGGTCAACGGGCCGCCGGCCAGCAGGAGTTCCAGTGCCGCGCGGTCGTTGAGCTGGCGCAGCAACCGGGGTGTCCCCGGGCGTGTGGACAAGGTTTCCCTCCCCGTCACGATCCGCTAACGATCGTTTCTTTTAAGAAAGTTTCTTGTTAGTTTAGCCCCAGCCGGCCCGCAGGCAAGTGATCGGAACCGCGGGTCACGACAGTTCCGGCCGCTCCCAGTCGAATGCACAGTGCGGAGGGTCTCGGGGGACCCCGGCCATAACAGATGAGCGCAAACCCCGGCGAAAGCCTGAAAGGGAGAACTCCAGTGAAGTTCGCGAGAATCGCCACCACGACGGCAACCACCGCCGCCCTCGCCCTGGGCCTCGCCGCGTGTGGCAGCAGCGAGCCCGCCCCGGCCGCCGGTACCGGCGCGGCGTCGGCGCCCGCCGCCTCCGGTCCCAAGTTCGCGGGCCAGACCCTGACCGTCTGGCGCCTCGGCGCTCCGGACGAGAAGCAGAACAAGCTGATGGCCGACCTGAACGCCAAGTTCAAGGAGACCACCGGCGCCGACGTCAAGCTCCAGTGGGTGCCCTGGCCCGACGCGCAGGCCAAGTGGACCGCGGCGCTCGCCGGCGGCGAGGGCCCCGACGTCACCGAGTTCGGCAACGACCAGGTCGCCGCCTGGGTCGCGCAGGACGCGCTCGTCGACATCACCGACGTCGTCAAGGCCACCCCCGACTTCCAGCAGATCCCGCAGAACCTCTGGGGCTACGAGACCGTGGACGGCAAGATCTACGCCGCCCCGTGGGGCGGCGGCACCCGCGCGGTCCTCTACCGCAAGGACTGGTTCGAGGACCTGAAGATCGAGATCCCCAAGAACTGGGACGACCTCGTCGCGGCGGGCAAGAAGATCGTCGCCGAGAAGGGCAAGGACGTCGACGGCTTCGCCTTCAACGGCGGCTCCGACGCCAACATGTCGCTCTCCCCGTTCGTCTGGTCGGCCGGTGGCGACTTCGCCGCGTCCGAGGGCGGCAAGTGGGTCGGCAAGCTGACCGAGCCCGGCTTCAAGGAGGGCTTCCAGTACTACACCGACCTGGTGACCAAGCACGGCGTCTCGCGCAAGTCCGCGCTCACCCAGAACTCGGTGGACATCGCGACCCGCTTCGCCAACGGCAAGGTCGGCATGTACGTGACCGGTGGCTGGGACATCACCACCATCACCGAGCAGAGCGGCGGCAAGGTCGACGAGAAGAAGATGGCCTTCTTCTCGCTCCCGGCCAAGGACGGCAGCGGCCCGGCCCCCGCGTTCCAGGGCGGCAACGACATCGCCGTCTGGAAGGACACCAAGAACGTCGAGCTGTCGGCCGAGTACGTCAAGCTCGCCGCCGGCAAGGAGTTCGGCACCCGCTACGCCAAGGAGGGCGGCCTGCTGCCGCTCTACCCCGAGGCGCTGAGCGAGTACGCGTCCGACCCGGTGCAGGCGCCGTTCGCCGAGACCTTCAAGGTCGCCAAGGGCTTCCCGAACGACACCAACTGGGCCGAGGCCAACGACACCAAGGCCGTCCTGCAGAGCGCGGCCCGCTCGGTCATCGAGGGCAAGAAGGACGTCGACACCGCGCTGGCCGACGCCAACAAGGAACTCGAAGAGATCCTGAACCAGTAGCCATGGCGAACACCTCAACCATCGCCCGGGACGGGGGCTCACCCCCCGTCCCGGCGCGGGGGCACCGAGGCACCACGCCCCCGCGCCGGTCCAAGGGACTGCCCACCTGGGTCCTCCCCTACGCGCTGCTCGTACCCGGCCTGCTGGTCATCGCCGGACTGCTGCTCTACCCGCTGTTCCAGATGGTCGTCATGTCCTTCCAGAACGTGGGGCTGCGGCAGATCCGGGGCGTACCGGCCGAGTCGGTCGGCATGGAGAACTACACCAGGCTCTTCGAGTCCGAGCTGTTCTGGACCTCGCTCCGCAACACCGTCGTCTTCGCCGTCGTCACCGTGGCGCTCACCCTGATCCTCGGCACGCTGGTCGGCCTGCTCCTGCACAACCTGGGCAAGAAGATGTCGACCTTCCTGATCGTCGGCATCATGGCGGCCTGGGCCACCCCGCAGATCGCCACCGCGATCATCTGGCGCTGGCTGTTCGACGCCGAGTCGGGCGTCATCAACTGGGCGCTCAACGCGCTGCCCGACTGGCTGTCCTCGCTGCTGTTCGGCCGCTCCGACTGGACCGGCGAGCCCTGGCTGAACGACGCGTTCACCATCTACATGGTGCTCATCATCGCGGTGGTCTGGGCGTCGTTCCCGTTCATCGCGGTCTCGGTCCTCGCCGGGCTCAAGAGCATCTCCCAGGAGCTGTACGAGGCGGCCAGGGTCGACGGCGCCCGTTCGTGGCGGATCTTCTGGCAGATCACCTTCCCGCTGCTCAAGCCGGTCTTCGCGGTGCTGACGGTGCTCTCGGTGATCTGGGACTTCAAGGTCTTCACCCAGCTGTTCGTCCTGGCCGGGGGCACGTCCAACCGGGAGGCGTTCAACCTGTCGCTGTTCGCCTTCACCCAGGCGTTCAGCGCGCCGCCCAAGATGGGCATGGGTGCGGCCGTCGCGGTGGTGCTGACGCTGATCCTGCTCGTCATCACCTTCTTCTACGTCCGCCAGATCGTGAAGACGGAGGACGTCCGATGACCACCACCCACGAGGCCCCGCGCCTACGGCCCGTGACGAGGAAGGCCCCGAAGAAGCGCAAGCGGCGCGGGCGGTTCGCGCTCAACACCGCGGCCGTCGCGGTGTTCATGTTCGCCGTGTTCCCCGTCTACTGGATGGTGTCCACGGCCTTCAAGAGCCGCGAGCAGATCTTCACGACGGACTTCATCCCGTTCCCCACCGACCCCACGCTGGAGCACGTGCAGCGGGTCTTCACCGAGGGCATCGCGGGCCACTCCATCTGGCGCTACCTGCTCAACAGCTCCATCGTGGCCCTCGGCACCGTGCTCATCGGCGCGGTCTTCGCCCTGCTGGCGGCCACCGCGGTGGCCCGCTTCCGCTTCCGCGGGCGGACCTCGTTCCTGATCCTGCTGCTCATCGTGCAGATGGTCCCCGGCGAGGCGCTGCTCATCCCGCTGTTCCTGATGGTCCGGCGGGCCGGGCTGTACGACCAGCTCCTCGGCCTCGTCGTGGTGAACGTGGCGATGACGCTGCCGTTCGCCATCTGGATGCTGCGCACCTTCGTCGCGGCGGTGCCCAAGGAGCTGGAGGAGGCCGCCTGGATCGACGGCGCGAGCCGGTTCTCCACCTTCTGGCGGGTGCTGTTCCCGCTGGTGGCCCCCGGGCTGGTGGCGACGAGCATCTTCTCGTTCATCACCGCGTGGAACGAGTTCGTGTTCGCGCTGACGCTGATCGGCGACCAGGGCAGCTACACCATGCCGGTGGCGTTGCGCTTCTTCGTCAGCCAGCGGTCGGTGGACTGGGGCGGCATCATGGCCGCCTCCACCCTGATGACCATCCCGGTCATCGTCTTCTTCCTCCTGGTGCAGCGGCGGATGGTCTCCGGCCTCGTCGCGGGCGCCGTCAAGGGCTGATCCCCGCAGGCGCGGGGGGGGGGGGGGGGGGGGGGGGGGGGGGGGGGGGGGGGGGCGGCCCCCCCCCCCGCCCCGCCGCCCCGGACAGAGAAAGCAAAACAACTAATAAG
>NZ_JBITFY010000010.1:0-16261 GCF_044456585.1 Streptosporangium sp. NPDC050855 | reverse complement strand
TAACCCCCCCCCCCCCCCCCCCCCCCCCCCCCCCCCCCCCCCCCCCCCCCCCCCCCCCCCCCCCCCCCCCCCCCCGCCCCCCCGCGCCCCGCCCCCCCCCCCCCCCCCCCCCCCCCCCCCGGCCCCACCCCTGCCTGCCACGCACTGTCCGACATCCTCCCCATCACAGGTTAGGAACCCCTACCGCCATGTCTGAGCTCATCGCGGACCGTGGAGACCGAGGGCTGCGCCGCCTGGCGTCCGGCACCCTGCTCGCCGCGTTCCAGGGCACCGAGGCACCCGAGTGGGTCCTGCGGGAGCTGGAGAACGGTCTCGGCGGCGTCACGCTCTTCGGCTTCAACGTCGCCGACGCCGCGCAGCTCTCCGCCCTCACCACCCGCCTGCGTGAGGCCGCCGACCCGGTCGTCTCGCTGGACGAGGAGGGCGGCGACGTCACCAGGCTCGCCTACCACGTGGGCAGCCCGTACCCGGGCAACGCCGCCCTCGGCGCGGTGGACGACGTCGAGCTCACCCGCCGCGTCTACCGGTCCATCGGCGACGACCTGGCGCGCTGCGGCGTCAACCTGGACATGGCCCCGTCCGCGGACGTCAACACCGCCGAGGACAACCCGGTGATCGGCACCCGCTCGTTCGGGGCCGAGACCGCGCTGGTGGCCCGGCACACCGTGGCCGCGGTCGACGGCCTGCAGTCGGCCGGGGTGGCCGCCTGCGTCAAGCACTTCCCCGGCCACGGCGCGACCCGGCAGGACTCCCACCTGGAGGTCCCGCTCGTCGACGCCTCGGTGGACCTGCTGCGCGAGCGAGAGCTCGTCCCCTTCCGCGCCGCGATCGGCGCCGGGACCAGGTCCGTGATGACCGCCCACGTGCGCGTCCCCGCCCTGACCGGCGACCTGCCCGCGACGCTCTCCCCGGCCGCGCTGACCGGCCTGCTGCGCGGCGAGCTGGCCTACGACGGCGTGATCGTCACCGACGCCCTGGACATGCGGGCCGTCACCGACACCTACGGCCTGGCGGGCGGCGCGGTGCTCTCGCTGGCCGCCGGGGCCGACCTGCTCTGCCTCGGCCCGATCCCCGACGAGAACGACGTCCGCCGGATCGTGGACGAGATCGTCGCCGCCGTCCAGGACGGGCGGCTGCCCGTGGCCCGGCTGGAGGCCGCCGCCGAGCGGGTGGCCGCGCTGCGCGCCTGGTTCGGCACGCCGCGCACCGGCGAGGCCGAGCAGGAGGTCATCGGCCTGACCGCCGCCCGCCGCGCGGTCAGCCTCACCGGTTCGGCGTCCCCGCTGGTCGACCCGCTGGTGGTCGAGGTGGACACCCCGCCGACCATCGCGGTCGGCGACGTGCCCTGGGGCTTCACGCCGCTGCTGCCGCAGGCGGAGGTGCTGCGGGTCAAGCCGGAGGCCGCCGACGTGCAGGCCATCCTGGAGCGCGCCTCGGGCCGCTCCCTGGTCGTGGTCGTCAAGGACGCCCACCGCTACGAGACCAGCAAGTCGGTGGTCTCCGCGCTGCTGGCCGCCCGCCCCGACGCCACGGTGGTGGAGATGGGCCTGCCGATCTGGCGTCCCGAGGGCGTCACCTACCTGGCCACCTACGGCGCCGCCCGCGCCAACGCCCAGGCCGCGGCCGAACTCCTCGGCGTCTGAGGCCGCCCTCCCCGCCGGCGTCCCGCTCCCGTCCTCCCCCGCGGCGGCGGGACCCGGCCTCCGGGGCCGACGCCCTGGCCGTGCCGGGCACCACCGGTCGCCGTCGGCCACCACCTGTCGCCGCCGGTCGCCGCCGGTCACCCCGGGACGCTCTCCGCGACGGGAGCGGACGTCCGCGTCAGGTCCGCGATCGAGGAGCGGGGCGCGGCCGGGACGGCGCGCAGCAGCGCCCGCAGGTCCCCGGCGATCCTGGAGACGTCCTCACGATCGATCGCCGCGGGGTTGAAGCGCAGTCCCAGGGTGAGACTCCGCCCGGCGTCCACCGCCTGGACGTGCAGCGCGCCGCGGGCGGTCCCGTTGAAGACCGTCCACTCCACCCCCGCCGCCACCCCGGCGAACTCCGGGACCTCCGCCCGCCTGCGGTAGCTGAGCAGCACCGGCGCGCGGGAGGGCTCGGGCGGCGCGTGCCGGAAGCGGTACATGGCCCGCAGCTCGGCCCGGACCGCGCGCACGTGCGCCGGGAACTCCTCCTCCGGCCCGGGATGCGGGACGAACGGCACCCGCGCCGTGAACGGCCCGATGCGCTCGCGCGTCTCCGGAGTACGGGTGCCGAGGTCGAGGGCGAGCGGCGAGGCCGCGGTGCCGTAGTGGCGCAGCAGCGCGCCCAGGGCCGCCAGCAGCAGCTCGAACCTGGTCGCGCCCAGGACCGTGGCGGCCTCGGTCAGCGCGCCCGACTCCGCGGCGCCGAGCACCATCTCCACGATCTCACCGGGGCCGGTGCCGTCCGGGACGGCCCGCAGGCCCGGCAGGACGGGCTCGGCGGGCTCGCGGTGGCGTTCCGCCCAGAACGCCTCGGCGTCCCCGGACGCGTCCGTAACGGACGGGGCGTTCGCTCGGGAGGGGGCGGGCCGCCGTGCCGGGACCGCGGTGCGGGCCGGGGCGGCCCGCGAGAAGTAGACGTCGGCCAGCTCCCCGAGCAGGACGTCCTTGGAGGCGGCGTCGAACACCGTCGGGTGCGCCACGAAGAGCAGCCGGACGCGCCCGGGTCCCACGGTCACGAGGGTGAACCGGGCGAGCGGGCCGCGGTCCAGGTCGAACGGGCGCGCGACCTCGGCCTCGGCCAGCGCGGGGTAGCGCTCGGGCGCCGTCTCGGTACGGGTGACCCTGACCCGGCCGAGCACCGGGTGCAGCCGGCCCACGGCCGCGCACGCGCCCAGCAGCGCCGGGACGTCGACCGGGCCGTTCAGGTGCAGCGCCAGCGGGATCCCCCGCAGGTCGAAGGGGCCGTACGACATCCTGTCCGTCTCCCTCGCAGGCGGCTTCCCCGGGCAGGCGCCGGGGCACGCGACCCCCGGCAAGCAATTATTAGGAAACTTTCTTGTTTATTTTTCACCTCGAATGCTACAGACGCGGAACGCGCGAGACAAGCGACGACGGGTCACCGGGCGATCACGCGACGGCCTTCATCGTGCGACCGCCACGCCGAGATCGCGACTGTCGGCGCGGGTGTCACCCGGCCGCTGACGGGACGCGTGGAATCGCGGAGCTGGGGTCGGTACCGGCGAAGGCCAGCCCGATGACGAAACCCGCGACCTCCTCAAGCTGGCGAACGCGATCCAGCGACCCCAGCACCGCCGGGACTCCGCCGACATCGCGGACCAGTTCGCCGACAACGCGCAACGCTTCCGGATCGTCACCGCACATCGCCACCGTGACGGGGGGTTCGCCGGTGGCGCGAGGCCTCGTCCACCGATCGGAGGGGAACAGGTGGAAGGCTTTCACGACGTGCGCGCCCGGAGACAGCCTGGCGATCCGCCGGGCCATCGCCTCGCCGGGTCCGGTCAGCACCACACCCACGCCGTGCTCGACGGCGTTCGTCGGGTCGATCAACGCAGTTCCCTCCAGCGAGCCGTCAGCCGCGCCCGCGCTGCACAGCATGTCCTCGGCGCCCTGCCACGACACCGCGAGCAGCACGGCATCGCGATCCGCGACGGCCTGGCGCGGCGTGAGGGCGCGCGCCCTCCTGCCCAGCCGGTCAGCGAGCTCCTGCGCCTTGGCCGGAGATCGCCCGGCGACGGTCAGCTCGTGTCCGGCGCGGGCCCAGCCCTCGCCGAGTGCCGTCGCCAGCATTCCCGTGCCCAGAATTCCGATGCGCATCCGCGTACCCCTCTCATGCACTCGCGCACTCGCGCACTCGCGTCGAGCGCCGATCGTCCGGTGGCCACGGTAGAGAAGCCGTTGCGCACCGATCGGTGCGCAACGAACAGGCGATCATGCTTCGGTGAGAGGAGCGATCAGGACATGGACCGAGACGAGTTCGTGGCGGACTGCCGTGTGCGTGCGGCCACCGATCTGTTCGCCCACACGTGGGATTCCGTGGTCCTGGCGGCTCTTGCCTCCGGGCCGTGCCGACGGCGCGAACTACGCGACGCCATCGGCGGCATCAGTGACAAGGTGCTGACGGACGCGTTGCATCGCCTGCTCGCGAACGGGCTGATCGACCGCCGCGCACATGCCGAAGCCCCGCCGCGTGTCGAGTACGCCCTGACGGCCTTGGGACAGAGCCTGGTCGACGGCCCGATGAAAGCCCTCGGACGCTGGGCGGCCGAGCACGGCGACGAGCTTCTCGACGCTCAGGAGAGGTCGGCGCGGAACGTCGTCGACACGCGTGCCGACCGGCCATGATCCCGAAGTGTCGCCGGGGTGTCAGGAGGCGAAGATCTCTTCCCTGGCCTGTTCCAGTGCGGCGATGACGGCCCCGCGCAGCACCGGGTTGCCGGTGACCTCGCTGGCCACCACCTGCGGCCTGATCGGGCAGCTGCGCGCCACCGCCTCCTCGATCCTGGAGGTGAGCGCGTCACCCCCGGCCGTGCTGACCTCTCCCGCGAGCACCACGAGGCCGGGGTCGAGCACGACGCAGACCGACGCCACGCCCAGGGCCAGCCGCCCGGCGATCTCGTTGATCAGGGCCTCTCCGCGCTCCCCCGCCGCGACCGCCGCCGCCACGCACTCGGCGGCGCTGTCGCCCTCGAACCCGTACGTCCCGGCGAGCTCGGCCACGGCCTCCGCGCTGACCAGGGACTGCAGGCCCCCGGCGAGCGAGGGCAACCTGCCCGGCACGGCCCGTACGTCCTCGGCCAGCGGCACGCCGGGGACCGGCAGGTAGCCGATCTCCCCCGCGCTGCCGGAGCGGCCGCGGTGCAGGCGCCCGCCGAGCACGACGCCGAGGCCGATGCCCCGGCCCACCCACAGGAGCACGAAGTCGTCGGCCTCGCGGGCCGCGCCCAGGGTGCGCTCGGCGATGGCGACGAGGTTCACGTCGTTCTCGATCCTGATGTCGCGCCGCAGGTCACGGGCGAGCGCCTCGTGGATGCCCTCGTGCCAGCCGGGCAGGTCGAAGGAGAACCGCACGTCACCGGTACGGGGGTCGACCACGCCGGGGGTGCCGATGACGACCGAGCGCAGCTTGGACAGCGCCACCTTCGCCGACCGGCAGGCCTTGACCACCGAGCTGTGCACGAGTGCCACCGGGTCGTCGTGCCCGTCCGGCGCGACCCGCACCTCGGCCACGATCTCACCGTGGATATCGGCGATGGCGGTGGTGACGAATTCCGGGCCGACGTCCAGACCCGCCACATAGGCGGAAGAGGAAATGATCCCGTAAAGCGCGGCATTGGGCCCGCGGCCACCCGCCTGTTCCCCGGCGACCTCCACCAGGCCGCGCCCCTCCAGCCGGGCGAGCGTTTGCGACGCCGTCACCTTGGACAGGCCGGTGAGCTCGCCGATCTGCCCCCGCGTCAGGGGACCGGAGGCGAGCAGCAACTCCAGGGCGGCCCTGTCGTTGATCTCCCTCAACAGCCTGGGCACGCCAGGACGTCGCTCCATGTGCATGCTCTCTTGCTCGCCGTTTCCCCGTGTTAATCACATCGGCCCGAGAATAGCTGTCCCATTCATTAATAAGGCTTCCTGTAGTTTAGCCCGGCCGACCCCGGACGCGCCCGCGCCACGCCCGCCCGCGCCACGCCCGCCCGAGCCCCCCACCCGGGCCCCAGCCGGGCCCCACTCGGACCCCGCCCGCGTCCCGGGCCGCTCCACGTCGCGCCGGCCCACCGGGACGACGATTCCCGGGGATCGGAGGGCCCCGGCGCCGGGCAGGGGAACGGGCCGGTCGTCCCGAGCGGCCGGGGGCGGGGGCGGGCGGCGTTCCGGCGGGGGCCCGCGCGTCCCTCGATCGCCCGCCACGGTGTTCCGAACTCCCGACATTCCCGAAATATCCGTAATATCCGCTGCGGAGCGCGGTCCCGGAGGGGGGCGTACCGGCTCCCGCCGGGTGGGTCCCGCCGCGCCGGACCGCCCCGTCGCCGAGGCCGTCACCGACCGGCCGTGCCGCCCGGAGCGCTCCCCGCGGAACGGCTGACCTGCCCTGTCACCGGCGACGCGCCCGGGGGACCGCGCGCGGCCCGCCCGTCCGCCCGTCGGAACGGACCGTCGCGAGGGCGCATCGCGCGCGGCCGCGCCGGTGACGGCGCGTCACCGCAGGAGCCCGTCGTGACCCAGGGTGACGGGCCGCGCGACGGCTCACGGGGCCCCGCGCGCGTAAGGAACCAATAGCAGGCGGGATAATCGGTTACATGCGCCTATCCGCTCGTGTCGACTATGCCCTCCGTGCCGCCGCCGAACTCGCCGCCGCGGGTGACGGCCCCACCACGGTGGGCGAGCTCGCCAAGGAGCAGGACATGCCCCCGAAGTACCTCGAGAACATCCTGCTCCAGATGCGCCGGGCCGGGCTGGTCCGCGGCCAGCGCGGCCCCGAGGGGGGCTACGTGCTGGCCCGGCCGCCCGCCGAGATCAGCCTCGCCGACGTGATCCGCGCCGTCGACGGCCCGCTGGCCAACGTCCGGGGGGAACGCCCCGAGCACGTCGGCTACCGGGGTCCCGCCGAGTCCCTGCAGCAGGTCTGGATCGCCCTGCGTGCCAGCGAGCGGGCCATCCTTGAGGAGGTCACGCTCGAGAACGTCGCCACCGGGGCCCTGCCCGAGCGGGTCCGCAGCCTGTCCGCCGACCCCGCGGCCTGGGGCTGAGCGTGCCGCGGACGCCGATCCGCCTCCCGGCCCGCGGCGGGGACCGTGCCCGAGGGTGACGTCGTCCACCGCGCCGCCGTGCGGCTCGGCCGGGCGCTCGACGGGAGAATCCTGGTCCGTTCGGACTTCCGCGTGCCGCGGTACGCCACGGCGGACCTGACCGGCCGCACGGTGCTGGAGACCGTCGCGCGCGGCAAGCACCTGCTCACCAGGGTCGAGGGGGATCTGACCGTCCACACCCACCTGCGGATGGAGGGGAGCTGGCAGGTCTCGCCGGCCGGGCGTGGGCTGCCGCGCGGGGACGTGGTCCGTCTGGTGCTGGCCAACGACACCTGGCAGGCGGCGGGGGTGCGGCTGGGCATGGTCGACCTGGTCGCGACCGGGCAGGAGGATCGGCTCGTCGGCCATCTGGGACCGGACCTGCTCGGGGCGGACTGGGACGAGGCCGAGGCGCTGCGACGGCTGGCACGGCGGCCGGAGACGAGCATCGGGGTCGCGCTGCTCGATCAGCGCAACCTCGCGGGGATCGGCACCATCTACCGCGCCGAGACGCTCTTCCTGGCCGGGGTGTCGCCCTGGCGGCCGGTGGGGGCGGTCGAGGATCTGGGAGCGATCGTGTCGCTCGCGCGGAGGCTGATGGACGGCAACAGGGATCGCCCGGACAGGACGACCACCGGCGACTCCCGTCCGGGACGGGGCACCTGGGTCTACGGCAGGGCCGGACGGCCGTGCCTACGCTGCGGGCATCGGATCAGTCGTGGGGAGATGGGGGCGGAGCCGCAGGAGCGGCTCATCGTCTGGTGTCGTCACTGCCAGCCGGAACGGCCGACCGGCTAGGCGGCGACCATGTCGTTGACCTCGGGGAAAACGGACTCGGGCACGGTCTCGGGAATCGGCAGACGCTCCCGCTCGGGGACATCGCCCGCCAGCACCGGAGCGTGCTGAAGCTCGGCCAATGCGAACTGGTCGGAAACCTCACGGAGCACCTGTGAAAGCGGCACGCCCAAGGCACCGCAGATCGACGCGAGCAGCTCCGACGAGGCCTCCTTCTGGCCACGCTCCACCTCGGACAGATAGCCGAGAGAAACACGAGCCAATGTGGACACCTCACGAAGGGTGCGACTCTGCCGCACCCTCAGCCGCCGCAGCACGTCACCGAGCAGCTGACGCAGCAGGACCATCTGTCGCTCCCTCCCCGGCGCGGATGTCTTCACGACACTCCGCGCAATCGGTTCGTGCCGCCCGTTCTTCGAACGCGACCCTTGGTACATACTCCTCGCCGTCATCATCGCTTGACCTTTACCTCACTCACGGTTCCACCGTACCTGTATCAACCGATGCCGCGGCAGACCAAGCGGAGCATGTTCGCTGGGGACGTAACGCGGTAATCACCCGGAATGTTCCCCCACGTTCGCCTCCAGCACACCTCTGAGAAGGTCCACAGCCTCATTCACCGTCGCCTCCCGGATACGCTCGCGCGTCCCGGTCGGTCGTGGATCCCGATGCCATACCCGCCCATCGGGACCGCTAACGGCCAGGTGGACGGTACCGGGAGCTTTGCCGTCCTGCGGGTCGGGACCGGCCACCCCGGTGGCGGCCAGGCCGTACGTGGAGCCGGTCAGCAGGCGCACCCCCTGCGCCATGGCGGCGGCGACGTGCGGATGCACGGCCCCCTCGCGCTCCAGGAGATCGGCGGGGACGCCCAGCAGGCGGTGCTTGAGTTCGGTGGCGTAGGAGACGACCCCGCCCACGAAGGCCGCGGAGGCCCCGGGCGGGGCGGTGAGGGCCGCGCCGATCAGCCCGGCGGTCAGCGACTCGGCCACCGCCACCGTCTCTCCCCGGCGGACGAGCAGGGAGATCACCGCGGTGCTCGCGAGCAGGCGCCCGCCCACCCGGTCCTCGCCCACGCCGCTCATACGGCCCTCGCCCGTTTCGCGACCTGGCGAAGCTTGATCGCCCGGATCACGTAGTCGACGCCGGTGACCACGGTGACCAGGGCCGCCGCGCCCATCACGACCCAGCGGACCGGCCCGGGCACCCCGGGCCAGATGTAGCAGACGATCGCGCCGATCTGCAGGACGGTCTTGACCTTCCCGCCGTAGCTGGCCGGGATGACGCCGTGCCGGATGACCGCGAACCTCAGCGCGGTGACCCCCAGCTCCCGGCCCAGGATCACCACGGTGACCCACCAGGGCAGCTCCCCCAGCACCGACAGGCCGATCAGCGCGGCACCGATGAGCGCCTTGTCGGCGATCGGGTCGGCGATCTTCCCGAAGTCGGTGATCAGCCCGTAGCGGCGGGCCAGCTCACCGTCGAGCAGGTCGGTGAACGAGGCAACCACGAAGACCACCAGCGCGGCGGCCCGCCAGCCCGATCCGGGCAGGAACAGGCAGGCCACGAAGAACGGGACCAACGCCAGCCGTATCACCGTCACGACGTTGGCGATGTTCCACGCGCTCACCGGGGGGCGCGCGGACGCCGCGGTCGAATCGGTGCCGGTCTCTGGCGTGTTGGTCATACGCCCTCCCGGCCCGGCGGCACGCTCACGAGGCCGCCTTGATACGGGCGATCAGGTCGACCCCCTCCGAGTCGACCACGACCGCCCGGACGATCTGCCCGGGCACCAGCCCGATGCCCTGGACCGTCACCGAGCCGTCCACCTCGGGCCCCTGGTGCGCGGCACGGCCCTCGTAGCCGCCGTCGCCGAGGTCCTCCTCGATCAGGACGTCGACCTCGGTGCCGATCCGCTCCTCGGCCCGCTGGGCCATCAGCTCCTCGGCCAGCTCGGTGAGGGCGGAGACGCGGGCGTCCACGACCTCCTGATCGAGCTTGCCCGGCAGCGAGGCCGCCTCGGTGCCGTCCTCGTCGGAGTAGCCGAAGACGCCGATGACGTCGAGCCTGGCCTCCTGCAGGAAACCGGTCAGGTCGGCGAACTCCTGCTCGGTCTCGCCCGGGAAGCCCACGATGAAGTTGGACCGCACCCCCGCCTCGGGGGCGAGGCGGCGGATCGACGCCAGCAGGTCGAGGAAGCGCGCGGGGTCGCCGAAGCGCCGCATCCGGCGCAGCACCGGGCCGGACGCGTGCTGGAAGGACAGGTCGAAGTAGGGGGCGACGCCCTCGGTGGAGGAGATGATCTCCAGTAGCCCCGGGCGGAGCTCGGCGGGCTGCAGGTAGCTGACTCGGACCCGCTCGATCCCGTCGATCGCGGCCAGGGAGGGCAGCAGCTTCTCCAACGCCCGCAGGTCCCCCAGGTCCTTGCCGTAGGAGGTGGAGTTCTCGCTGACCAGGACCAGCTCCTTGACGCCCTCCCCGGCCAGCCAGGCGGCCTCGCCCAGCAGCTCCTCGGCGCCGCGCGAGACGTACGCCCCGCGGAAGGCCGGGATGGCGCAGAACGTGCAGCGCCGGTCGCAGCCGGAGGCCAGCTTCAGCGAGGCCACCGGCCCGTCGCCCAGACGCTTGCGGAGCGGCCGGGGACCGCTGGCGGGGGCGACACCCCGGGGCAGCTCGCCGTGGCCGGGAATGGCGGTCCTGGGGGCCGCGGCACGGTCCACGGGCGAGATGGGCAGCAGGGTCCTGCGGTCGCGCGGCGTGTGCGGGACGAGCGGCCTGCCCGCCAGCACGTCGTCCAGGCGCGCGCCGATCTCGGTGTAGTCGTCGAAGGAGACCACGGCCGAGGCCTCGGGCAGCGCGTCGGCGAGCTGGTCCCCGTAGCGTTCCGCCATGCAGCCAGCGGCGACCACCTTGGCCCCGGAGTCGGCCGCGGCGAGCAGCGTGTCGATGGAGTCCTTTTTCGCTGAGTCGATGAAGCCGCACGTGTTGACGACGACGACGTCGGGCTCGTCGTCGTCCAGCTGCCAGCCGGCAGCCTCAAGACGAGCGGCGAGCTCCTCGGAGTCGACCTCGTTGCGGGCGCAGCCAAGTGTGATCAGCGATGCGGTTCGGCGGGATGACATGGTGAACACTACGGTATCGGGAGTTGGCCACCACCCGATGCACCTCCCCCCATTCCGGCACCGCCGCACAGGTCGGCGCGGCCGCCCGGCCCCGCCGGTGGACCCGTCCCCCGGGTGCCCTCGCGGCCCCGGCCGTCGCGCACCGGGGCCGGTCCCGCGCCGGGGCCGTCACGTTCCCACCGCTCCCGGCGCCGTCACCGGCCGTCGCGCACCGGGACCGGCCCCGGGGACGGGGCCGGTGCGCGGCGGGCGCGGGCCGGGTGGGCTAGCGCCGGTTCGCGGCGGGCGCGGCGAAGGACCGGTCGACGGTCTGCCCCCGCTTGCCCGGGGTGCCCATGGTCTTGCCGTTCACCTTCAGCGAGACGGCCCCGGCGTCGTCGAAGACGACCCTCACCCTGTCCTTGGCCTTCCAGGTCGAGGTCTTCCCGGCCTTGAGCGTCCCGGAGAAGATCTTCCGGCCGGCCGCGTCCTCCACGTCGAGCCAGCAGGTGCGCTTGGCCTTCACCTGCAGGACGACCGTGTCGCTCCGCTTCTCCTTCGCCAGCGACGCGGCCCGGCGCGGCGAGCCCGGCGCCGCGGCGGACGGCGGCGGGGCCGAGGCGGCCGGCACCGGGGCGGAGCGGACGTCCGCGATCGGGGTGTCGCCCCCCTCCATGGTGCGCACCACGCCGAAGATCACCACGACGCCCAGGGCCAGGGCCATGGCCGTCGTCCAGTTCGGCGAGCGGCGCTCGCGGATCTTCAACGGCATGTCGGCCTGGAAGACCGTGGAGGCCCTTACCGGGAGCGCCACGCCCCCGTGCTGCTCGTCGTAGCGGTGCACCACCGCCTCCGGGTCGAGCCCGACGACCTTGGCGATGTTCCTGATGTGGCCCCGCGCGTAGAAGTCACCCCCGCACTGGGAGAAGTCGTTCCGCTCGATCGCCTGGATCAGCACCTCGCGGATCCGTGTCCGCGCGCTCAACTGCCCGACGGTCATCCCCATGGACCGCCGTGCATCCGCCAGATCGCTGCCAATGCCCATGGCGCACGCCCCCCGCCCCCCGACGCTGCGTAGTGACCTCCATTCAACCAGTAACCGGGGAGAACGCCACGGGCAGGGGGGTCATTGTCCGCGCAGGTCCGCCAGCAGGCCGGGGAGTTCGTCGGGTTTGACCATGACCTCCCGCGCCTTGGAGCCCTCGCTCGGCCCGACCACGTTCCTGCTCTCCAGCAGGTCCATCAGCCGGCCCGCCTTGGCGAAGCCCACCCGGAGCTTGCGCTGGAGCATCGAGGTCGAGCCGAACTGGGTGGTCACGATCAGCTCGGCCGCCTGGACCAGCAGGTCGAGGTCGTCGCCGATGTCCTCGTCGATCTCCTTCTTGGCCGCGGTCGAGGCGGCCACGTCCTCGCGGTACTCGACCGCCATCTGGGCCTTGCAGTGCCCGACGATCTCGCCGATCTCCTTCTCGGAGACGAAGGCGTTCTGCAGCCGCATGGGCTTGCTGGCGCCCATCGGCAGGAAGAGGGAGTCTCCCTGGCCGACCAGCTTCTCGGCGCCCGGCTGGTCCAGGATGACCCGGGAGTCGGCCAGCGAGGAGGTGGCGAACGCCAGCCGGGAGGGCACGTTGGCCTTGATCAGGCCGGTGACCACGTCCACGCTGGGCCGCTGGGTGGCGATGACCAGGTGGATGCCGGCGGCGCGGGCCAGCTGGGTGATGCGGACGATGGAGTCCTCGACGTCGCGCGGGGCGACCATCATCAGGTCGGCGAGCTCGTCGACGATGACCAGCAGGTACGGGTAGGGCTGGTAGACGCGCTCGCTGCCCGGCGGCGGCACCAGCTTGCCGGTGCGCACCGCCTTGTTGAAGTCGTCGACGTGCCGGAAGCCGCTGGCCGCCAGGTCGTCGTAGCGGCGGTCCATCTCGCCGACGACCCATTCCAGCGCCTCGGCGGCCTTCTTGGGGTTGGTGATGATCGGCGTGATGAGGTGGGGGATGCCCTCGTACACGCTGAGCTCGACGCGTTTGGGGTCGACCAGGACCATGCGCACCTCGTCGGGCGTGGCGCGCATCAGGATCGAGGTGATCAGGCCGTTGACGCAGACCGACTTTCCGGCGCCGGTGGCGCCCGCGATGAGCAGGTGCGGCATCTTGGCGAGGTTGGCCACTATCGTGCGCCCCTCGACGTCCTTGCCGAGCCCGACGATCATCGGGTGGTGGTCGGCCTGCGCGACCGGGGAGCGCAGGATGTCGCCGAGCGAGACGAGGTCCTTGTCGGTGTTGGGGATCTCCACCCCGATCGCGGACTTGCCGGGGATCGGGGACAGGATCCGCACGTCGGCCGACTTGACGGCGTAGGCGATGTTCTTGGTGAGCGCGGTGACCTTCTCGACCTTGACCGCCGGGCCGAGCTCGATCTCGTAGCGCGTCACCGTCGGCCCCCGGGTGAAGCCGATCACCTGGGCGTCGATCGCGAACTGCTCCATCACGCTGGTCAGCGCGTTGACCACGATGGTGTTGGCCTTGGTCTGCGGCTTGGGCGCGGTGCCGGGACGCAGCAGCTGCGACTCGGGCAGCGTGTACGGCCCGGCCTGCGGGGACAGCACGAGCTGCTCGACCTTGCGCGGCGCCGGGGTCGGCTCGGGCGGATCGACCCTGACCAGCGGGTTCTCGGCCTCGGGCGGACCGGCCTCCTCGGCCAGGCCGGGCACGATCTCCGGGGAGTGCCCCGGCCTGCCCGGCGTCTCGGCGATCACGGGCGTGTCGTAGGGCTTGACGTGGTCCCCGGGGGCCCCGGGCTCCCCGGGCTCCCCCGGCCCGCCGCCCCCGGCCGCGGACCTCTTGCGCGTGGCCGGGCGCTTGCCGGACACCCGCGGCATCGGGGGCAGGTCGCGGTGGAAGAGCATGTGCCGGATCTCCGACAGCCGTTCCGGGACCCGGTGCACCGGCGTGGCGGTGATCACCAGCACGCCGAAGCCCGACAGGATCAGCAGCAGCGGCACGGTGATGAAGGCGGGCAGGATGCTCGCCGGGGGCGCCGAGACGATGAAGCCGACCATGCCCCCGGCGGCCGACACCTTGTCCATGCCGTCCGTGCCGCCCCCCGAGGGGTACGGCGTGTCGTGGACGAGGTGCACGATGCCGAGCACGCCGACGGTGAGCGCCGACCAGCCGATGATCATCCGGCCGGTGTCGGCGTTCTGGTCGGGGTGGCGCATCAGCCGCCAGGCGAGCAGCACCAGCAGGATCGGGATCAGCCAGGCCAGGGACCCGAAGATCCCGCGCATGACCCCGTCGACCACGGTGGAGACCGTCCCGGTGCTCAGCCGCCAGGTCATGGAGGCCAGCACGATCGCCCCGGAGAACACGGCCAGGCCGAGGCCGTCGCGGCGGTGGACGGGGTCGAGCTCGCGCGCGTTCTGCCCCAGGGCCCGCGCCGCGCCGCCGATGCCGCCGGCCACCAGCATCCAGACGCCCATGAACAGCCTGCCGACCAGGGTGAGGACCCAGCTGATCGGATCGTGCCGCGGCGAGGGGGGACGGGACGCGGAACCGCGGGACGCCGTGCTCCGGGTCGGTGCCGCACTCCTCGTCCGGGTCGCGGGCCCCCGCCTGGCGGAGGTCGTACGGGACGAGGAGGCGCCCGAACGGCCGGAGGATCCTCTGCCGGAGGGCTTTCCTGAGGCGCCTTTAGACGTACGGGTGGCCATGTTAGGGAGGTTAACGAGACGGGTGGTGAATTGCGCGACGACGCGCCGGAAGCCGCGGGAGGCGGCCCCGCCCTTCACAGAACCGGTTGATACCCCGTGAACAGCGACTAATCACTCATAACATGACAATCACCCCATGGAAAGCGCCATCCATTCTATGTATTGACATTACGTTTCATGTAGTAGAACCTCCTCACCAATAGGGCGTTGGGAGGAGACATATGTCCGCACTCGACTGGTCCGTTCTGGGCGCGTACTTCCTTGTCATGATCGCCATCGGCGTGTGGTCGAAGAAGCGCATCAGGAACGTGGCCGACTTCTTCACCGCCGGGGGACGTATCCCCTGGTGGCTGTCAGGCATCTCGCATCACATGTCGGGCTACAGCGCGATCATGTTCGTGGCGTTCGCGGCCGTCGCGTACAACTACGGGCTCGCCATGTACGTCTGGTGGGCGCTGACGATCGGCATCGGCGTCGGCATCGGCGCCTTCGTCTGGGCGGCCCGGTGGAACCGGCTCCGCTCCAAGCACGGCGTGGTCTCCCCCCTGGAGTACCTCGCCCGGCGCTACAACCTGCCCACCCAGCAGGTGCTGGCCTACAGCGGCGCGCTGCTGAAGGTGGTGGACATCGCGGCCAAGTGGGTGGCGATCGCCATCCTGCTCAAGGGCTTCGCCGGCATCCCCATCCTGTGGGGCATCCTGATCACCGGGGCCGTCACGCTGATCTACATCACCGCGGGCGGCCTGTGGGCGGACGTGCTCACCGACTTCGGGCAGTTCGTCATCCAGGGCGTGGCGGGCATCGCCATGTTCGTCGCGATCATGGCCCACCTGGACGGCGTCGCCACCCTGTGGACCATGTGGGACAAGCTGCCGCCGGGCCACGGCGACCCCTTCTCCGGGCCGTACACCACGACGTTCTTCCTCGCCCTGCTCTTCATCAAGACCTTCGAGTACAACGGCGGCATGTGGAACCTGGCCCAGCGCTACATGGCCTCCCCCTCGGGCTCGGCCGCCAAGCGCTCGGCCCTGCTGTCCAGCGCGCTGTGGCTGGTCTGGCCGCTGATCCTGTTCATCCCGATGTTCGCCGCCCCGCTCATCGTGCCGGGCCTGGCCAACGCCGAGGAGGCCTACGTACGGCTGGCGCAGACCCTGCTGCCGCAGGGCGTGATCGGCCTGGTCCTCGCCGGCTTCTTCTCGCACACCATGGCCATGGTGGCCTCCGACGCCAACGTGATCTCCTCGGTCATCACCAGGGACATCGCCCCGGTGCTGGTCCGCAAGGTACGCGACCTGTCGGCGCGCGCCGAGCTGACCTTCGCCCGGGTGACCACGTTCACCTTCGTGCTGATCAGCATGGCGATCGCGATCTCCACCGAGGGACAGGGCGTGGTGCTGAAGATCGTCGTCGACCTGGTCGCGGCGACGATGGGACCGATCTCCATCCCGCTGATGCTGGGCATGCTGCCCTGGTTCCGCAGGAGCGGGCCGACCGCCGCCATCGTCTCCTGGGCCGCGGGCCTGAGCGTCTGGGCGTACATCAAGTGGATCATCGAGTCCAAGGACACCGCGATGGTGGTGGGAGTGCCCCTGGTGACCTCGCTGGTGCTGTACGTGGCGATCGGGCTGCTCAAGCCGGAGAACCGCGAGGACCGCGACGTGCTGGTCGACTCCCTGTCCACCGACCCCGAGCCGGATCAGGAGCAGGAGCGGGCCCGCGCGGCCGGCTGACGACCGGCGGACCCGGAACCCTCCCCGGGCGTGGGGGGCCCCCGGGGCCCCCCCCCCCGGGGGGGGGGCGGGCGGGGGGTTGGGGGGGGGCCGGCCGCCCGCCGGGGGGACCGCGGGCTGGGAGAGGGGGGGGGATACGGTTCGGGGCCCCGCCCCGCGGGGC
>NZ_JBITFY010000009.1:0-330813 GCF_044456585.1 Streptosporangium sp. NPDC050855 | reverse complement strand
GCAAGGCGTTCGCGCTCAGGTTCGTCCCGCTCACCTTCGTCCTGGCCGTCGGGGTGAGCGTCCTGTTCGGCTGGTGGCTCCTGTGAGACACCCCCGGCGTCCCCGCGGACCGGCTCGGCGCGGAGAGTTGCGTCCTCCCGCTCGTGGGTCGCCGGTCATACCGCCCGGGAGACCGTCGCGCCCACCGCGCCCGGCATGCCCGGCGCCTTCCTCACCCCGTCCGTCCCGTCCACCGCGTTCGCGAGTCCGGAAGGAGTCCGCGGCCCCCGATGAACCGTGTGACACAGAACCTGGTCCTGACCCTGCTGGGCTGCGCCGTGCTGCGGATCTCGGCGTTCTCCACCACCTACCTCAACTACGTCAAACCGGGCTTCCAGCCCTTCCTGGTCGGTGCCGGAGCGGTGCTGGTGATCCTCGGGGTCGCCGGGTTGCTCCAGGCGTCCCGGACGGAGAACCGTACCGCCGAGGAGCCCGTGCCGGCCGGGCACGGCCACCTCTCGCGCGATCCGGGCGCGGCGGAGGAGCCTGCGTCCGGACACGGCCGCGACGGCTCGCACGAGGAACACGGCCCGCACGGCCGCGACGGCTCGCACGGGGAGGACGGCCCGCACGCCTCGCACGGGGGGCACGATCACGCCGGTGGCGGGCCCCGGGTCGCCTGGCTGCTGTGCCTGCCGGTGTTCGCGATCTTCCTGATCGCACCGCCCGCGCTCGGCTCGTTCGCCGCCTCCCGGGAGGACACCCCACCGCCCCGCGACCAGACCCTGAGCTCCTTCACCCCGCTGACCGGTGGCACCGGCCCGGTGGACATGACCGTCGGCGAGTTCATCGGCCGGGCCTGGGACGACGACAAGAAGTCCCTCACCGGCCGCAAGGTCAGGCTGACCGGCTTCGTCTCCCCGGCCAAGAAGAAGGGGCAGTGGTACGTCACCCGCATGCAGATCGCCTGCTGCGCCGCGGACGCCTTCCCGCTGAAGGTCGCGGTCAAGGGGCTGGACGCGCCGCCGCCCGACACCTGGGTCGCGGTCACGGGCACCTGGATCCCGCAGACGTTCGGGGACATGCCCAACGGCGTGGTGTACCCGCAGCTGACCGGGGAGAGCATCACCCCGGTGAAGGCCCCCGCCGAGCCGTACGAGTAGACCGGCCCGGCTCGCCGCGGGACTCCCGGCCGTACGCGCGGGCCCGGTGGCGGGGCCGGGTCCCGGCGCCGGGGTCCGGTGGGCGTGCGCCTCGGGCGTGCGCACGGTTCCGGGTGCGCGGACGGGTAAGGGTGCTCGCGTCAGGGTGCGCGGGTCAGGGTGTGCGGGTCAGGTTTGGGAGGGGATCCGGTGGCACCACGGGCGGTTTCAGGTCGCGGGTGGCCCGGTGGAAGAGCCAGTAGCTCACCACCGCGACGACGAGGAAGAGCAGCCGCGCCGGGCGGGGGATGTCCAGGACGAGCAGGCCGTCGCTGAGCGAGTGCAGCACGGCCGCCGTCACGAAGGCGGCGACGACGGGAAGGGTCACCACGACGCGCCCGCGCGCCTGCCAGGTCCCGAACGCCACCGCGCAGATCAGGCCGGTCCAGACGAGGTGGCTGAACGGGGTGGTCAGGCCGCGCAGGAAGAGGATCGTGCCCGCACCGACCACCCCGCCCTCGCCCGCGACGTTCTTCCAGGCGTAGGCCATCGACTCCATGATCGCGAATCCGGTCGCGCAGGACAGGCCGAGGGCGACCCCGGCGGCCTTGGTCAGGTGGCGGCCGGTGAGGGCGACCGCGAGGGGCGGGACGAGCTTGGCGGACTCCTCGATCCACCCGACCCGCAGGATCGAGACGTCGTTCTTCGGGGAGATGAACAGCGAGTCGAGGCAGCCACCGAGCAGGAGGGCGACGCCCCCGCCGAACAGGAACATCCCCATCAGCGTCATGGCCGGCAGGCTGACGCCGATCCGGGTCCGGTCGTGGGTGGCGAGCAGGAGGGCGACGGGCCCGGCCGCGGCCCCGTAGAAGAACGCCGCGGGGAGCAACGCCTCGTTCCCGGCGGCCTGCATCACGGCGATGAGCGAGAAGGAAAGAACGATCATGGCGATCCACGCCTTGAACCATCGATGACGGTAGAAGCGTAAGTGGTCTCGCATGACAGGTAGTTCCCCGATCCATATACCCTGGATTCGGGCGAATTGTCCATGTTTATCTAAATACCGACTCCGCGACGATGAACGCGCCGATGGCCATGAACACCACGGGCACCAGCCACCTGCCCCACCGCTCCACCAGCGCGATGACCCTCTCGTGCGACCCGAGCCAGGAGGCCGCCGCGCACCAGACCGCCACGAGCACCGCGAACACGGCGATCGTGACGGCGGTCGCCGTCGTCCCGATCGTACGGAACAGCGGGGTGTAGACGGAGATGTTGTCGGCCCCGTTGGCGATGGTCACCCCCGCGATCGAGATCACCCCGGAGGCGACCCGGGGCGCCTCGTCCCCGTCGCTCCGCGCGGCCCTGACCAGCCCGCGCACCCCCAGGCCGAACGGCACCAGGCCGAGCAGCCCCACCCAGCGGTCCGGTACGACCGCCAGCCCGAGCGCGGCCGCGGCCGAGACGGCCACCAGGGCCGCGATGCCCGCGTACTGACCGGTGACGATCTGCGCGGGACGGGGGACGCCGCCCGCCCGGGACGCCAGGAAGAGCACCGTCAGGATGACGAGGTCGTCCACGTTGGTGCCCGCGAAGACGGCGACGGCCGTACCGATCGTTGAGATCACGGGCGCATTATGTCGCCTGTCCCGGCGACCGGGTCCCGTCGCCCCCGAGGGCCGGACACCCCGCGCGGCCCGGTCTCCGGGGATCAGACGTGCCGTCCTCCTCGCCGATCGGTGACCGGGTATGTTGCCCTGTGACCGGACGGCGCCGTGGCCACCCTCACGCCACGGGCGTTATGATCACTTTCATCCGCTCTCACCCGCCCCCGGAGACCGCACGTGGGCTTTTCGCCGCAGTACGGCAAGCCCTCCCGGGGCGAGACGGGGCGGGGACTGGCCGTGATACTCGTTCTGGCCCTCGGCGTGGCCATCGGAGCCGTCGTGACCATGTTCATGGTGCTCAACCCTCCCTCCTCACCCCCGGCCCGGCCTTCGGCGCAGGGCGCCGACCACTCGGAGACCTCGGTCCGCCAGGCCGTGCAGCCCGCGCTCGACGCCTACGGCAGCGGCTCCTACGGTGACTTCTGGGACCTGTGGACCGCGGGGGCGCAGCAGCTGATCTCCCGGGAGGAGTACGTGCGGCTGTTCACGCTCTGCCCGCCGATCGTGGCCGACTCCCCGTTCACCATCGCGTCCGTGGCGGTCACCGGTGACACCGCCCTGGTCCAGGCCACCAGGGCCGGTGGCACCACGGAGTTCGGCTTCGTCTTCGAGGGCGACTCCTGGCGATACGAACCGCCGCGGCAGGAACGCGAGGAGTACCGCAAACCGGTCGACCAGCTCGCCGCGGAGCGGCGGACCGCCGGATTCTGCGGCACCGCCCTCCCGGACCCCGGGACCACGTCCACCACCCCTCCTCAGGATCCGGGGACCGTGCCCACCTCCGCCCCCCAGGATCCCGGGACCGTGCCCACCTCCGGGCCCACCTCCGGGCCCACCTCGGGAACCACGTCCGCACCCACGTCCGCGCCCCCGCTCGATCCCGGCCAGGGGGTCCCCGGCCGGCCCATGGGGTTCCCGCGATGACGGTCCCGTCCATGTCCGTG
The DNA here is from genome assembly GCF_044456585.1 of Streptosporangium sp. NPDC050855. NCBI lineage: Bacteria > Bacillati > Actinomycetota > Actinomycetes > Streptosporangiales > Streptosporangiaceae > Streptosporangium > Streptosporangium sp. NPDC050855. The sequence continues at coordinate 327,081 of NZ_JBITFY010000009.1, read as the reverse complement.
TCCGTGTCCATGTCCGTGTCCATGTCCGTGTCCGTGTCCGTGTCCGGGCCGGCGGACGGGCACGACCGCCTCCGGAACGCCGGGACGGATCACAGGACGTGGCGAGGCCGGGAAAAGGCGGAAGGTGAAGGGCCGGTCCCGGAAAGGCCGGGGAAAAGCGACGGGAAGCCTTGCCGTACCGGCCGTCGAAGTCACGGAGAAGTGCTGTCATGATCGGCGATTCACGGCTACTGTCGAACGCATGGCCCACTCCATGCCGGCCTGGCGAGACGGCACAGGATCGGAAAGACCATCGGCGAATGATCGTGCGGCGACCGGACAGGAATCCGGTCCGATCCCGCTCTGGCTGGCCCATCTCCGGCTCGGTGAGGAACGGAAGGCGAACGGCACGGCGGCCTCCGAAACCTCTATCACCATAGAGTTGGATAAAGCAGATTATGAGGCACTTTCCCGTAAGGCACGGCTGACCGGAAGCCGGGTCGCCGACGTGATCCACGCCGCCGTCCAGCGGGAGATCGGCAACAAGCCCCACGTGATCACGTTGATGCACCGGTGGAACCTGCACCGCGAGGACCTCGACAGGGCGGCCGGCTCTCTCGGGGTCGATCCGCTCTCCGAGAGGGAGTGGGACCAGATCGGCGTCCGTGGCTTCCGGAGGGGCTGAACCATGCTTCCCGGTCGAGTGCTCGACGTGAGCGCCCTGGTCGACATCGCGGTGGCGAAGACCGAGTACTCCAGGAGCGTCGCCGCCATGTGCCTCTTCCGCGGCGGCGGGATATGCGTCCCGGCGACCAGCCTCGCGGCCGTGCTGTCCATCTCCCCCATCTCCACCCAGGTCGAGCTGTTCGAACTCGTCACCACCCCCGGCGTGAGGATCGACGACTTCACCCACGGGAAGGTCGGGGACATCGCGGAGATCCTCGACGGATCGCGCGACGTCACGGCCGGGCACGTGGTCTGGTGCGCCCGGGCCACCAGGTGGCCCATCCTCACCGACCGCGGGTCGGAACTCGTCCAGTACGACCGGCACATCGAGATCGATCCGCTGCCCTGACGGTCGATGATCGTGATTTCTTCGGGAAAACGATGGAAACATCACGTCCGCAGGGTGATTCCCGGCCCGGCGGCTTCACACTGGAAGAGTGACATTCGAGACCAGGCGCATCAAGTTAGACATTCCTGATCAATCGGAATACGACCAGGTACGCGATATGCACGGCCACGTCGTCACCGTCTTCGCGTCCACGGAGATCAACGGCGAACGCTCGCTGAAAATCGGCAGCCGGACATTGCTGCTGAGAAAGGTGGGGGTGGACGAGGACGATGAGGGGCCGATGGACGTCTACCGGGCCGAGTCCATTTCCGAACCCTCGTACTGACCGCGGTTCCCGCCCCGCCGCACCGGCCCCGCACCGGTCCTCCCGCGCGACAGCGGCGTCCTCGCGCGGAGGGAGGCGGGGGGAGGCGGAGGGAGTACGCCGCTCCCGACGGGGGAACCTGGTGAGGGAAACACGCATCTCCCTCAAGTCCACCCGGATCAGGCCGTCCAGCACGAGGAGCACCGACCCGATGCGCATCACCTTCGCCACCGAGGCCGCTCCAGGCCGGCGGAACGAGGACTTCGTCGGCACGACACCCGAGGTCTTCGTGCTCCTCGACGGCGCCGGCACCCCGGACGGATCGGGCTCCGGGTGCATCCACGGCGTCGGCTGGTACGTCCGTTCCCTCGGCTCGACCCTTCTGGCGGGCATGGTCCAGGACAACGGAACGCTCACGGAGATCCTGGGAAACGGCATCAAGGCCGTCGCCTCCCTCCACGACTTCGTCTGCGACCTGACCCACCCCGGTTCGCCGTCGGCCACGGTGGTCATGGTCCGCCGTACCGGTGACGAGCTGGAGTACCTCGTCCTGGCCGACTCCGTGCTCCTCCTGGACCTGGTCGGCGAGGCCGAGCCGACGGTCGTCTGCGACGACCGGGAGGCGCTGGTCGGCAGGACGCACCGGTCGGTCCTGGACACGCTCGCCCACGGAAGCCCCGACCACGTCACCGCGCACCGCGAGTACGTGGAGACCATGCGCGGCCACCGCAACCGCGAGGGCGGCTTCTGGGTCGCCGCCGTCGATCCGCTCACCGCCGAGCGGGCGCTCACCGGCACGCTCCCTGCCGACCGGGTACGCGCGATCGCCCTGCTGAGCGACGGCGCCTCCCGGCTGGTGGACCGGTTCGGCCTGGCCACCTGGCGCGAGGTCCTCGACATCCTGGAGGGGCCCGGTCCCGGCGAGCTGATCCACCGCGTCCGCGAGGCCGAACGCACCGACCCCCTGGGGTCCCGCTGGCCCCGGACGAAGGTCCACGACGACGCGACGGCCGCCTACTGCCTGTTCGGCTGACCGTCGGCCCGCGCGGGCGTCCCGGCCCGCTCGAACCATCCGGGCCTGCTCGAACCGCCCCGGTCGTCCGAACCGTCCCGGCCCGTTCGAACCATCCCGGCTCTGAACCGTCCCGGCCTCGAAGCGTCCCGGCCTGTCCGGCGGGAGAGGTCTTGACGGACGGCGCGGACGGTGGAGACTGATGCGGTGTTCAAGACGCTGTGTCCCCAGGACTACAACGAGGTGCTCCACGTCGGGCACTACTTCCGCACCGGTGTGCCCGTGGTGATGGACCTGACCGGAGTGCCGGACGGTGAGGCCAAGCAGTTCGTCGACTTCGCCGCCGGCCTGGTGTTCGGCAGGGGCGGGGACATGGACCGCCTGTCGCCCAAGGTGTTCCTGCTGATGCCCCGCGGGATGGCTCGGCGACCGCCGGCCCCCGAGCCGTCGGCGGCCCCGCCCCCGGACGTCACCGGGACGCCGTAGCGGGCGCCCCGACGGCGACGCCGCCCGCCTCACCCGGGAAAAGGGCGAGGCCGACGGCGTTCGGAGCGGTGCGATCGCCCCTAGAGGATGCCGATGTTGCCGTAGTCGAGGAACATCCCGCTCCCCACCCCGTCCCCGATCCCGCTTCCCGTTCCGTCCCCGATCCCGATCCCCAGCCCGTCCCAGGGGTCGCAGGGGGACGTCGTCGCGTGAGCCGGACCGGCGGCCAGCAGCGGCGCGGCCAGGACGGCGCCGAGAGCGATCAACCCGGCGGCGATCGTGGTGCGGTTCATCGCGGTCTTCTCCTTCGGACGAGGGCGGCCCGCTGCGGGTCGCCTCCCCATTGCTGTGGGCACTCATACGACTACCTGGAGCGGCCCTGTTCAACTCGGGGAACCATCCGGGCAGGCGACCGTGTTCGGGGCATTTCCGCAGCTGTCCGGCCCGGACCGGGAGGGGAGACGGCTTCCGCTATGTGCCGAACGCGCGTTCCCCTTCGGGCCACACTCTGCCGGGAGGAACCGGCCCGACCCCGGAGGGTACGGTCGATCCGGTCGGCGACGCGGTTAGTCCCCATCTCCTGCCATCGGCCGGAGAACCTGGAGCCCTACCTTTCTCGTACCCCCGTGGGTCCGGCCCCCGTGGACGGGACGCGGAGGCACGGACGCCTACTTGTGGTGCGCGATCTGGATGAGGTTGCCGCAGGTGTCGTCCAGGACCGCGGTGGTGACCGGGCCCATGTCCAGCGGCTCCTGGGTGAAGCGCACCCCGAGCCCGCGCAGCCGTTCGAACTCGGCGTGCACGTCGTCCACGGCGAAGGAGGTGACCGGGATGCCGTCCTCGACCAGCGCCGTCTTGAACGGCCTCACCGCGGGGTGCTCGTCGGGCTCCAGCACCAGTTCGGTCCCGTCGGGGTCGTCCGGTGAGACGACGGTCAGCCACCGGTGCTCGCCCAGCGGGACCTCGGTCTTCTTCACGAAGCCCAGTACGTCGGTGTAGAAGCGCAGGGCCTTGTCCTGGTCGTCGACGAAGACGCTGGACAGATGGATCCTCATGAGGTGCCTTCCGGTGTGCCCGGCCTGAGCCACCGGTTCACGATGTGCTCAAGCGGTTCGGTGTTCAGGTCGTGGAACTTGTAGCGGCCCTGGCGTCGCGAACGGACCAGGCCTGCGGATTCCAGTACCGCCAGGTGCTGACTGATCGCCTGACGGGTCAGGCTCAGGCCGTGCCTGCTCACCAGCCGTGTGCAGATCTCGAAGAGAGTCTGGCCGTCCCGTTCCACCAGCTCGTCGAGGATGTGCCGGCGGGTGGGATCGGACAGCGCCTTGAAAAGGTCTTCCGCCACACCCCCAGCATAGGCAAGTCACCACTTGCCTAACAAGAGGCAAGTGGAAACTTGCCTGTCGTGTTCGTCGAGCCCGGCGGGAGGAACGGCCCCGCGATGAGGCCGAGGACGACCTCCGGGACGCGTCCCGGCGACGTGACGGCCATCCGGTCCTCGCGCGGACCACGTCCTCAGCCGTGGGTACGGCGGCGGAACAGCCAGACGGCGAAGGTGAACGAGCAGACCAGCAGGCCGACGCACCAGGCGAGCGCGATCTGGCCGGTGCCGCCGATCGGGGTCCCGGTCAGCAGGCCCCGGACGGTCTCGATCACCGGGGTGATCGGCTGGTTCTCGCTCACCGCGTGCAGGAACGACGGCATGGTGTGCGTCGGCACGAACGCGCTGCTGAGATAGGGCAGGAACAGCATGAGGAAGCTCAGCGTGCTGGCCGACTCGACGGATTTGGCGATCACGCCGAGCCCCGCCGCCAGCCAGGACAGCGCGAGCACGTAGAGCAGGAGCAGGCCGGCCGCCATCGCCCAGTCGGCGACCGTCGCGTCGGGGCGGAAGCCCATCACGACGGCGGCGCCGACGACCACGGTGGTGGACAGCAGGTTCCGCGCGACGCTGGCGACGACGTGCCCGGTCAGGACGGCCGAGCTGCGGATCGGCAGCGAGCGCAGCCGGTCGACCATGCCGCTGGTCATGTCGTGCGCGACGGACATCGCGGTGGCCGAGGCCCCGTAACCGGTGCACAGCAGGATGATGCCGGGCACGACGTAGTTGATGTACTCGGTGCCGGTGTTGATGGCCCCGCCGAAGACGTTGACGAACAGCGCCATCATCAGCAGCGGCAGGACGATCGACATGATCAGCGTGTCGACGTTGCGGCGGCTGAGCCGGACACTACGGCCGATCATGGTCAGGGAGTCGCTCACGGCGTTGCGGGTGCCGCCGTGCACGGTGGTGACGGTCATGGTGGTGGTCCTTTCGGGAGCCGGTCAGACCTGGGCGGGGGTCCGGCCGGTGGCGGTCAGGGAGAGGAAGACGTCGTCCAGCGTCGGCCGGTGGGAGGACACCGTGACGGGCGGCACGCCCGCGATCCGCAGGTCGTCCAGCACCCGGTACAGGTGCTCGGCACCGCCGTCGGACGGGACGCCCAGCACGAGCGGGTCGGTGCCGCGCGGCACGTCGAACAGCGCGGCGGCACGGGCCGCGTCGGCCTCCGCGGCGAACCGCAGGTCGAGCCGGTCCCCGCCCACCTGGGACTTCAGCGCGTCGGCCGTACCGGACGCGACGACCTTGCCACCGTTGATCAGCACGATCCGGTCGGCCAGCCGGTCCGCCTCCTCCAGGTACTGCGTGGTGAGGACGATCGTCGTCCCCGACGCGACCATGTCCTTGATGGCGTCCCACATCGTCGTCCGGCTGGACGGGTCGAGACCGGTGGTCGGCTCGTCGAGGAAGATCACCTTCGGCTGGGAGACCAGGCTCATCGCCAGGTCCAGCCGGCGGCGCATGCCGCCGGAGTAGGTCTTGACCCGCCGGTTCATGGCGTCCACCAGCTCGAACCGCTCCAGGAGCTCCGTGGCGCGGCGGCGGGCGGCGGGGGCGCCCAGGTGCATCAACCGGCCGATCATGACCAGGTTCTCCCGGCCGGTCTGCTCATCGTCCACGGCGGCGGACTGGCCGGTCAGGCTGATGACGCCGCGCACCCCGGTCGCCTCGCGCACGACGTCGTACCCGGCGATCCGCACGCTGCCCAGGTCGGGCCGCAGGAGCGTGGTCAGGATGCGGACGGCGGTGGTCTTCCCCGCGCCGTTCGGGCCCAGCAGCGCGAAGACCGTGCCCTCCTCGACGTGCAGGTCCACCCCGTTCAGGACCTTGGTGGATCCGAAGGCCTTGTGCAGGCCGGTCGCCTCGACGATCACTCTCACTCCTCGGGTACGATGACGGTATTGCGTATCTCATACGCCTAAAAGCGTAGACCATACGCATAGGAGAGTGGAAGGGTGTTCCTAGACTGTTTCCGTGCTCGTGACGAGAGGGACCGGATGACCGACGACATCGAACTGTCCGCCGAGGTGACCCTGCTGTGGGGGCTGCGCGAGACGGTACGGCGGGGGCGCAGGCCGTCCCTCACGATCGCCGACATCACCCGGGCCGCGGTCGAGGTGGCGGACGCCGAAGGGCTGGCCGCGGTGTCGATGTCCAGGATCGCCGCCCAGCTCGGCAACTCCACGATGGCGCTGTACCGCTACGTGAAGAGCAAGGACGAGTTGCTCCTGCTGATGGCGGACGCGGCCCTGGACGACCCCCCGGACCTGCCGGACGACGTGGACTGGCGGACCGGGCTGACCCTGTGGGTCAAGGGCGCGCTGACGGTGCTGCGCCGGCACCCCTGGGCCGCGCAGATCCCGATCAGCGCGCCGCCGATGGGACCGAACAACCTCTGGTGGTTCGACCGCGCGCTGCACGCGCTCGGCGGCACCGGCCTGGAGGAGGAGGACAAGGTCGGGATCGTGATGGGCCTGCTGACCTTCCTGCACGGCGAGCTCCGGCTGAGCATCGACCTGTCCGCGGGCTACACGGAGAACCCCGAGGCCTTCGGCCGCCAGTACGGCGCGGCACTCGCCCGCGTGGTGGACGCGCGGCGCTTCCCCGCGCTGAGCAGGGCGATCGCCTCCGGGATCTTCGCGGGCGAGGTTCACTACGACGAGGAGACCGAGAGGGCGTTCGCGCTGGGCCTCTACCTCGACGGGGTGGCCGCGTTCATCGAGCACAGGACCGCCGGGCGGCCGTGACACAGGGGCCACCTGAATTCGGGAGGGATCGGAGCGGCGGTGAAGCCGCACGGCGTCACCGCCCCGTGAGCGTCACGCCTCCCGCGCGGGCCCACGGCGGGTGGTCACCGGGAAGTACGCGGGAGTTCAAGGGCTCGTAGGGGTATGTGCCGCCGGGCGCACGCCTTTTACTGGGCTGCGTCCTCTCCCCGATCCGCGCGCTCACCGGGCCGCGTCCCCGGTGCCGGAGCGCGTCCCCGTACCGGAGCGCGTCCCTTCACCGGAGCGCGTCCCTTCACCGATCCGCGACCCTTCACCGGACCGCGTCCCTTCATCGGACCGCGTTTCCGAAGGTCGCGCTCGCCGACCAGAACGGAGCAGTCATGCCCGGACCCCTCACCGGAAAAGTCGCCCTCGTCACCGGTGGATCACGCGGCATCGGTGCCGCCACCGCCCACGCCCTCGCCGAGGCCGGCGCCGACGTCGCCATCAGCTACCTCGGTTCGGCCGACAGGGCGCAGCGGATCGCCGGCGACCTCAAGGCCACCGGGGTCCGTACCGGCGCCTACCGTGCCGACCAGGGGGACGTCGACCAGGTCGCCGCTCTGATCGGCGACGTCGTCGCCGACTTCGGGCACCTCGACATCCTGGTGAACAACGCCGGCACTCCCGCCGGTGGCCTGATCGACGACCCCTCCACCGACCACCGCGCCCTCGACCGGCAGTTCACCGTCAACGCCGGTGGCGTACTGGCCACGATCCGTGCCGCCGCCACGGTCCTGCGCGCCGACGGCCGCATCATCACCGTCGGCTCGGTGCTGGCCGCCCGCGCCGGTTACCAGGGCGTCGCCGACTACGCCGCGGCCAAGGCCGCGGTCACCGCCTACAGCAAGGCCGCCGCCCGCGACCTGGCACCCCGCGGGATCACGGTCAACGTCGTCCAGCCCGGTTCGATCGAGACGGACATGAATCCCGCCGACGGCCCCTACTCCGACGCCCAGCGCGCCGCCAACGCCATGGGACGCTACGGCCGTCCCGAAGAGGTCGCCGCGGGCATCGCCTTCCTCGCGGGTCCCGGCGCCTCCTTCATCACCGGCGCCGTGCTGGACATCGACGGCGGCTACCTCGCCTGAGCCCCGGACGCCTCACCGGGCACCGGCCCACGACGGGGTCCGGCACGCTGCGGCGAGGTCCGGCGTGATTCGGAGGGGCTCAGTGCGGTTCGACCCGGCCCAGCGAGGTTCAGCGCGGTTCGACGCATTTCGGTCCGGTTCGGTGTGGAGGACATCGAGAGGTCGGCCTCGTCGGCTCTCGCGGCGATCACTATGGTGACGTCCATGGACGTACAGGGGTCTGTTCTCTCGTTCGCCCTGATAGTGGGACTGCTCACGATCACGCCCGGTCTGGACACGGCCCTGATCCTGCGCACCTCGCTTCTCGCCGGCAGGAGGTCGGCCTGGGCCGTGGTGCTCGGCATCCAGGCCGGCACGCTCCTGTGGGGTCTTCTGACGGCCGCCGGCCTGTCCGCCCTCCTCGCGACCTCCCGCCTCGCCTACGAGACGCTGCGCTGGGCGGGTGTCGCCTACCTGCTGTGGATGGGGGGCCAGATGCTCTGGCAGAGCCGCAGAGGTCATGCCGGCGACGCGGCCGCACCCGAGCCCCGGGCCGACGGGTGGTGGCAGGCATTCCGCCGCGGCCTGCTGACCAACGCGCTCAACCCGAAGGTGGGCGCCTTCTACGTCGCGATGCTCCCCCAGTTCATCCCGGACGACGTGCCCCACGCCGCGATGGGCGTCCTGCTGGCGAGCGTCCACGTGGCCGAGGGGCTGGTGTGGAGCGTCCTGCTCATCGGGTTCGCCGGCCTGGTGCGCGACTGGTTGCGCAGGCCGTCGATCAAGCGTGGCCTGGACCGGCTCACGGGCGTCATCGTGATCGGATTCGGTCTGCGGCTGGCGACGCAGCAGTCCTGATCGGACCGGCCGCGGACGGCGAGGCGGCGCTGATCGAACTCGACGCGGGCGGACCGGAGCCCGCCGCATGCGCCGCCCTCCGCCGGTTCCTCACCGGCCGGACGGCCGCTCGCCGACGCGGGCGCCGTCTTCACCCGGTCTGCCCGAAAGCCCCTTTCCGGAGTCGTTTGAATACTTATGATCAACTCCGGGCGGTACCGGATGGCACCGCCATCGCCTTCAGAAAGGGGCACGAAGCCCTTGTCTCGCAATCTCATCCTCACCCTGTGCCTGGGTGCCGCGGTCGCCGTCGGTTCGGCTCCCGCGGCCCTGGCCGACCAGCGGCACGACCTGGACACGACCGCCTCGTGGCACCGGCCGGCCGACCTCGTCGTCCCCGGTGACGACTTCCACCCCGAGAGCGTCGCGGCGACGCGGGAGGGCACGGTGTTCGCCGCCAGCATCGTGACCGGCGAGATCGTCCGGTTCCCCGCCGGATCCACCACCGCCCGGACGTTCGTCCCGGCCGACGTGAACCTCGGGACCGCCGGGGTGCTCGCCGACGACGACCGCGGCGTCCTGTGGGCGTGCGGGATCGACCTGTCGTTCCAGACCCCCACCCTCCTGCAGGCGTTCGACCTGTCGTCCGGGGCCCTGAAGGCCGCGTACACCCTGCCGGACGGTGGCGTCTGCGCCGACATCACCCTGGCGAGGAACGCCGTCTACATCACCGACACGACCAACCCGACGGCCACCCCGCAGCCGCCCGGTCGCATCCTCAAGCTGACGACGCCCAGCCCGAGGAGGGCGACCGGGGGCACGCTGTCGGTGTGGTCGAAGGACCCCGCCCTCACGAACGGAGCCGGACTGCAGATCAACGGCATCGCCTTCGACGGCGCGCGCTCGTTCTACACGACCAACTACAGCAGCGGAGAGCTGATCAAGGTCGGCATCGCCGCCGACGGATCGGCGCTTCCGGCCGAGGTCATCGACCTGGGCAGGCGATTCGTCACCCCGGACGGCATCCGGATGCTCGACCGCAACCGGCTGCTGGTCACGGAGAACCCGGGGCCGCTGAGCGTGGTCGACGTGCGCGCCCGCACCGTGAAGGCGGTGGACGCCACCCTCGACCAGCCCAGCTCCGTGGTGAGGGCCCGGCACGGGATCTACGTGGCCGAGGGTCAGATCCCGCGGCTCCAGACCGGTCAGCAGCCGAACCTCCCGTTCACGCTGCGCTGGCTGCCGACGCCGTAGTCGCCGGCAGGGTGTCGCGTGGACCGCAGCAACACGGAGGCACCGCCGTCGGGCCACCGGGAGTTCCGACCCGGTGAGCCCTGACTCCCGAACCGCATGACCGTTCATGCGCCGAAGAGGCTCCGGAGCCACCGGGGCCTCTTCTGCTTTCCCGGGTCCGGCTCGTGACGCGGCGCCGTCCGTCTCCGTCGAGGTGAGGATTACATCCGTGTCCGCGCGTACTCGTGCAGCGCGTCGCGGACGAACGCCGCCCCCTCGACGCCGTCGTACATGGCGGCGAAGCGGGGATCGTCGACGTACATGTGACCCAGGCACCGGACCATCTCGATCGACCGCTCCCGGTCCCCCTCGGCCGTGGGGGTGCCGGGGATCTCGCTCAGCCACTCCACGTGCCGGGCGGCCATCGACTGCGCGCGTTCCGACGCCGGACGGGCCCCGGCCTTCCACGCGGCGACCCACGCGGCCACGAGGTCGTCGCCGGACCGTTTCCAGGCCAGCTGCTCGTCGAGGCTCTTGCCGTGCCACCAGTCGTTGCTCGCCTGGAAGGCGTGCTCGCCCCAGCGCGAGACGACCTCGTCCCGGTAGAGGTCGTTGAACCCGGCGAGCATCACGTCCGCGCCCGGCTCGGTACCGGCCAGCATGGCCTCAAGGGTGTGGCGCGCCGCCCTGATCTGCCGCTCGATCCGGTCCCGCTCGCCCTCCAGCGCGGCGATGTGCGCCCGCAGCCCGTCACGCTCGTCCACCTCCTCGGCCAGCACCTCGGCGATGGCCGGCAGGCCCAGGCCCAGCCTGCGCATCAGCAGGATCCGCTGCAGCCGGGCGACCGCTCCGGGACCGTAGAACCGGTACCCGTTCTCGCCCACCCGGGAGGGGGGCAGAAGCCCGATGCGGTCGTAGTGACGCAGGGTACGGCGCGTGACGCCCGCCCTGACCGCCAGCTCGTGGATCATCCACTCCATCGTCCGCTCTCCTCGTCACGGTCTGCCGATCGAGTGTCCCCCATCTCCGCGTCCGGCCGCCGGTCAGCCCCTGTGACGGAGCGCCGTGGTGATGATCTCCGAGCTGTCGGCGTGCAGGGCCTGTGCCGCCGTCCGCCCCGTCACCGCCAGGTAGGTGTCGACCAGCCTGTTGCCGACGGCGTATCCGGCCCCGGTCGGCAGGCCCACCGGGGTGGCGCCGAAGCGCTCCGCGCTGGCGTCGCCGTGCACCCAGGCCGTGAAGTTCTCCATGCCGGTCACGCCGAGTCCGGACACCACCTTGTCGAAGACCGCCTCGTCGCGCAGGTGCGGCACGCCGATGCGGGTGTGGCCGAGCTCGTCGCCGTAGATCCCGCGGGCGAACGCGTCGGCCAGGCCCTCCGAGACCACGTGCTCGCCGACCGTGACGGTCATCGGGTTCCACACGACCCCACCGGGGCCGTAGCGCAGGTTGTGGTTGAGCTCGTGCACGGCGGTGGCCTCCAGCCGTTCCACGTTCTCCGGGAAGGGCCACAACGTGATCATGATGTAGCCCGAGAACCCGCCGTTCCCGGTGACTCCCAGGCAGGGGCCCATGAAGTGGGCGTCCTCGGGATCGCCGAGCACGAACAGCACGGTGATGTCCGGGACCTCCAGCCCCGGCGTCGCCGCCGACTGCAGGGCGAGGGCGTCGTCGAGGGCACGCTGCATCCGCTCCCACGCCCCGGCCGCCGCCAGCGTCTCGAGCGCGTCGAGGCAGCGCTCCTCGTCGCGGTCGAGGGGCAATCCGGACGCCATCCGGTGCATCGCCGCCAGGTCGACGTCCCCGGGGAAGTAGCGGTACATGCCCCTGACGGGCTCCAGCATCGAGCACAGCAGGGCGACACGATCCGCGGCCGGGGCCCGCAGGATCCGCTTCATGGCGGAGTAGGTGTCGAGAACGGTGATGGTCATGCGCCCGACGCTAAAGGGTGACGTAACGGCAGGGTCAACCGAACGGGCGACACGACCGGGCGGGTGCCGCGCACCTGGCCGACGCCGCGTACCGTCGCGGTGAAGGTCCGCCCCGACCAGGAGCGCTTCGTCTCACCGGTGGTGAGGTCGCTGGCCGATGCCTACGTCCACCCCACGACGGCCTGGCCGCGCCTCGTCCTCGACGGCGACCGTCCCGTGGGCTTCCTCATGGCCTTCCTGGACATCGACTGGGACGGTGAGGGCGTGGACTTCCGGTCCGGCCTGTGGCGCCTCAACGTGGCCTCCGACGCGCAGGGACGCGGCGTCGGCCGCTTCGCCGTCGAGTCGGTGGCCACCGAGATCAGGCACCGCGGCGGCACGAGGATGTACGTCACGTGGGAGCCGGGAGAGGACGGCCCCGAGGGCTTCTACCGGAGGCTCGGGTTCCGGCTCACCGGGGAGAAGAGCGAGGGCGAGACGGTCGGGGTGCTGGACCTGACGCCTGTTCCCTCCTGACGTCCTGCTCGCGTACCGGCCGGATCCCGGCCGTCCGTGCACGAACGGGCCCGGCCGTCGCATCCGTCGCGTCCGCCCATGCGGAGACGGGAGCGATGTGGCCGCCTTGTCGGGGAGGGCTCACGGCCGGGCGATGTGCCCCTCCAGCACCGAACGGACCGGCGTGGCCGGGCGCCGGAGAAGGTCCTCCAGGTCCGGTCCGGTGGTGGAGAACTCCCCGCGGCGTGCCGCGTGGAACATGCCGAGCAGCATGTCCGCCCGATCCGCGGGCACACCGTGGCCGACCGTCGTGGCCGTCCACTCCGCGTCGCGGCGCCCCCTTCGAGGAGATCGTCCACGGCGCAACGGACACGGCTCACGACGCGTGCCGGCGATCGCGGACACGCCCCGCCGTCGTTCCAACCGAGACACAAGTGGATCGCCAGTGAGCCCTGTGATGCTCCGCCAGGTAAGCGAAAACGCATCGCAGGAGACACGCATATGAGGAAGAAGAAGACCTTGTCCGCCGCGGCGGCCGCCCTGACCGCCCTGGCGGCCATGGGCGTGGCGGCTCCCGCACCCGCGTCCGCCGCGGCCGTGAAGATCGAGATCGTGCCCGCCCACAGCGGGAGCGTATGGGAGGACTTCGAGGCGTCGTTCACCTGCCCGACGAACATGGTGCTCACCGGCCGCTCGCACTACGGCGACGAGGGAGGCCGCACCACCTACTACTGCAGCTTCATCCTCATCGAGGGTGAGCAGGCCAGGGTGTACATGAGCGACTGGACCCGTCCTCAGAAGGAGAACAGGTCCGACTTCAGCGCCCCCGACCACCAGGCGGTCGTCGGCAGGTGGCACGAAGGCGACGAGAACGGCGACACGAAGTACCGCACCGCCACCATGTCCTGGCGGGGCAAGCAGGTGCTGCTGGCCAACGGGGACATCAGCGTTCCGTACAAGGAGAGCGGTCACATCTGGCAGGCCGTGGGCAACACCGTCATGACCGGCCGCAAGCACACCGGGGACGAGAACGGCACGACCTACTACCGGTTCGCCACCGTAACCGTCACGGGCTGACCCACCGGCCGCCGCCGGCATCGAACGGCGGCGATCCCCTGACCATCACGCCGGGCGGTACAACCGGCCAGGCCAGGCCGTTCCCGACGCGGCTCTCGTCCTTCGACACCCCGGGGAACGGCCGGACTCTCTTCGATCCTCGCCGCCCCGCGCGTGAGCACACTTCGAAAGGAAAAGAAGACGATGAGAACGTACGGCAAAGCCCTGTCCGTCGCCGCCGTGGCCGCCGTCCTGTCGGCCACCACCATGGCCTCCCCCGCCTCGGCGGCGACGATCAGGACGGAACGCACCTACAACGAGACCGTCTGGGAGGACGGCGCCCAGTTCACCTGCCCGCCGAACATGGTGATGACCGGCCGCTCGCACTACGGCGACGAGAGCAGGCAGACCACCTACCACTGCAGCCGGATTCTGATCAACGAAGAGCAGGTCGAGGTGCATTCCGGAGACTGGACCCGCCGTCAGTGGGAGGCCAGGTCCGACTTCAGCGCCCCCAACAACCAGGTGATCGTCGGCAGGTGGCACGACGACGACGAGAACGGCGACACGAGGTACCGCACCGCCGCGCTGTACTGGCAGGGACGGCAGGTGATGCTGATCAACGGGGACAGCACCGGTGCGTACACGGAGAGCAGCCACACCTGGCTGGCGGATGACGGCAAGGTCATGACCGGTCGCGCCCACTACGGGGACGAGAACGGCAAGACCTGGTACCGGTTCGCCACCGTGTCGTTCACGGGCTGATCTCCCCGCCGTACCGGCCGGCCGGACCCTGGCGAGGCCGGGCCGGGACGGCCGGATCGAAGGATACGGGGCCCGAAACACCGTGGCCCCACCACGACGAAGGCCCGTCAGGTGATCCACCCGGCGGGCCTGGAGCGGACGTGACGCCCAGGGTCCACGCACCGCGTCCGTGGAGACGCCGAGATCACCGACCGCAGGACCGGTGATGCGCGGACCGTACGATCGATCATGCATCGAAGAGGTTCCGGGACCCCTGCCCACAGCTTCTCGATCCCCGATCAGCGCGGCTCGTGTCGCAGATCAGCCCTTTCCCGCCGGCGGAAGTTTCTTCCTTCCCCCTCTTGACCCGCTCCCTAGGCCGTCCGAGACCATGTCGATCATGTGGTTCCTCCGCTTCCTCGCCATCGGGCTCCTCGGCGGGACCGTGATGATCCCGCTCCTGCACTCCCCACGGGGCGACGGATTCGAGCATCTGCGCCTGGATGCGATCGTGAGCCTGGAGATCGGCTGGTTTCTCACGGTCCCGGTCTCACTGGTGATCGGAGCCTGGAGGGTCAGCTTTTTCAGCAGGCGGCGCCGCCCGGCACCTCCGGGCTTCGTCCTGGGAGGGGTCACCGTCGCGTTCGGAGCCCTGGTCCTGTCGCAGGCGATGGCCGCGTCACGTTGGCTCAACGGCTCACCTGACGGGGTCGGCGATCCGGACGGCGAGTACGTCATGGCGGCGTTCGCCGAGCTGTCGGGAGTGGTGACCGTGCTCGTCGGCGCGGCGATCCTGATCGATCGGGGTGTCGCCGTCCGGCATTCGCGGAAAGGGGTCGTCCCTGCGTCCACGAGCCGCTGATCGATGGAGAGCACCGGGAAAGTGAGCGGTTCGAACTCCTGGCGTCCTGCTTGCACATCGGTTCGATCTCGGATCCTACGGCTCGCGAGCTGGGCGAAAGACTTCCAGCGAGATCGGTTCTGGCAGGAGGCCGGTCTCCCTGCGACATGTCGCCCATCCCAGGCGGACGCCGCCCCGCTGATTTACTCTCCGGAGTGTGGTCGCGACTGTGGTGTTCGACATAGGTGAGACGTTGGTTCGTGATGACCGCTACTGGGGGTCTTGGGCAGACTGGTTGAATGTTCCTCGCCACACCATGTCCGCCCTGGTCGGCGCGGTGACAGCGCTTGGCATGGACAACGCAGAGGCGATCCGCATCCTTCGGCCCGGTATCGACCTGCGCGCGGAGCGCCAGGCTCGCGAAGAGGCCGGCCGCGGTGAGCACCTCGATGAGACCGATCTGTACCCCGACGTGCGGCAGGGGCTGCAGGCCCTGCGTGACGCGGGACTTCGCGTCTGTGTCGCGGGGAACCAGACGCGCAGAGCCGGCGATCTTCTGAGAGCGCTGTCGATTCCTGCCGACATCATTGTCACCTCGGAGGAATGGGGCGTCGCGAAACCTGCTCCCGAGTTCTTTGAGAAAGTTCTTCGGCTTGCCGACGCACCTGCTCATGAAACCGTGTACGTAGGTGACCACCCTGCGAACGACATCATTCCCGCGAAAGCATTCGGTCTACGCACATGTCTAATTCGACGCGGCCCCTGGGGGCACTTGTGGGGAAACGACATGACCACCCTGGATGCAGCGGACTGGCAGATCGACAGCATTACGCAACTCCCTCCGCTACTAGCCGGAAGTAAGCGCAGAGATGGCTCGCCCAGCTCTTAGAAGCAGCGTCGGAGAGCGCATCGCTGCGATTCGCAGCGCGCGCCGCATGTATCAGGCCGATCTCGCTCGGGCGGCCAACGTCTCCATCAGCATGCTCCGAAAGATCGAGCAAGGCACGCGCGTACCCAGCGATCACATGCTGGACGCCATCGCCGCAGCCCTGGGTGTTGATCCATCGCGCCTACTGGGGGATTCTGGTCGCCTCGACAGCCGCGTCCATGACGCGATCCCTGCCCTACGCGAGGTCATAGCCGCCTACGACGTCCCCGACAAGGGACCGGTGCGTCCCTTGCCCGCGCTCCGCGCGTCTGTTGCCGACGCAGTTCAGAAACGTCTGAGTGCTCAATATGTACTGCTGTCACAGAACCTTCCCGAGCTACTCGGCGAACTCATCCGCGGGGCTCACACGGCGGCTGATCCTGACAAGTTCGCAACGCTACTCGTCGCCGCTTACCGAGCTTCTGACGCGGTCGCTTACAAATACGGCTACCTGGATTTGTCGGCCCGGCTGATCGAGTTGATGCGTCAAGCCTCGGCCACCGCAGAGGACCCTCTTCTGAGCGCCTCGACAGCGTATGTTCGTACCGAGATTTTCTTCGCCGCCCATGCGTACCAGGCGGGTCTGC
The DNA here is from genome assembly GCF_044456585.1 of Streptosporangium sp. NPDC050855. Lineage (NCBI taxonomy): Bacteria > Bacillati > Actinomycetota > Actinomycetes > Streptosporangiales > Streptosporangiaceae > Streptosporangium > Streptosporangium sp. NPDC050855. The sequence goes on along the minus strand of NZ_JBITFY010000009.1, from coordinate 310,354 downwards.
GTGCCATCGAGTCGGCGATTGACCGCCTGCCGGAAAAGGCGGAGCGCTCACGCCTTGGCGTCCTGGGGGCCCTGCACATGCGAGCGGCCGTCGTCGCGGCGCGAGCAGCCGACGCCGACGCTGCCGTGACCCACCTGGGCGAGGCACGGCGACTCGGCGATCTGATTCCCGAGGACATCTACTACGGCACCGCGTTCGGCCCTTGCTCGGTCCGCGTCCACGAGATATCCGTCGCATTGGGCCTCGGAGACCGTCACCTCCACCTCGCCCTCACCTTGGGCGCCACCTGGTCGCCGCCTCTGAGCATGCCGGCCGAACGCCGCAGCGGCTTCTTTATCGACCTGGCCAGAGCGCAGCTGTGGGCCGGCCTGAAGGACGCGGCGTTCGAATCGTTGAGGACGGCCCGCCGAATCGCGCCGCAGCACACCCGAGAGCATCCGTGGGTTCGCGAGGATGCCGAGACGCTGCTACGCCTGCACCGCGCCGGCAGCGAAACCCTGGTCGGTTTCGCCGAATGGGTCGGCGTGATCTGACAACCACTCCAGTGACACAAGGTGTGGCACTTCACTGATTCTCCGCGAAGCACCATGGGACCGTCCGAGCCAGAGCGTAGGCGAGCGGTGACAGTCCGTCGCCATGCGCAAAAGCGGAGCCCGCAAGTGCTGACACACCGTACGGGCTCCTTGATCAGGAAGCGAGTCCTGACCCGTGATTCACCATAGTGCTCCGGTTCTCGACCGGACTACAGCATGTAGCTGCTTCGCCGACGCGCCGCCCATGCCGATGGGGTGCGCCGTCTGCGGGCACGCTCCCTACGCGCACGGCTGCCCCGGCCAGGCCGCCGATCACGAGTACCTCCAGCCGTCCGCCGAGCTGATGGACGAGCGCCTCGACGCGCGCCGCCGGCTCGGCCTCGGCCGGGCCCTGCCGACGTTCGGGCCCGTCCGCGAGGTCACCGCGCGGCCGACGCTCGTTCCCGCTCCTCGCCGGGCCGAGCCCGAGGCGGCACCGTCGCGCACCCGGTCCGTCGGCCGCACCGACCTCCGCCGCCCGGCCGCTCCCGGCGGCGTACGCCCGCACCGGCCGGTCGAGACACGCGCCGACCGTGCGCTCCGCCTGGCCCTCGCCCGGCGACGGGCCCGCGCCGCGGCCCTCACGCTCCACCCGACCGGCGCCGGCACTCCGCCCCCGCGCCCCGGGGAGCCACTCGACCGGCCGCCGCTCACCCTGTTGCCGCTCCCGCCCGAGCACCGGCACCAGCCCCTCCGGCCTGGGCACGCCGTCGCCCTCGGCCGGAGCCACCTCCCGGACAGCATCCCGCCCCGACGGTACGAGCCCTCCCGGCAGGGAGCCGCGGCATGAACGCGACCCTGTCCCCAGACGGCACCTCCATGAGCAGGCGCGGCGGCGGTCATGCTTCCCACGCGGACGCCGCCGCGCCCTCGACCATCGCCCAGGCCGCGGCACAGCGGTTCGCCGCCCTGCGCCGCGCCGAAGAGCTGGCCATCGAGCTGGCCCGTCACGACATCTCGGCCGACGTCCACGAGCTCGCCTCCGGCCGGGCCGCGGTGTCGATCTACTACGGGCTGATCGCCTTCACCGACGGCCAGGAGATCCGGTGGACCTCCCCGAAACCCTCCTACCGGGGCAGGCCGGTATCCGTCGCGGAGGCGACGATGGCCGCCGCGGTCGACCGGCTCGTCCGCGACCACCGGATCCTGCGTTCCCGCCCGCTCACCGACGTGCTGGGCAGCGAACTGCCGCTGCTCGCCGACGTCCTCACAGCCGACCATGTCGTCCCGCGATGACGCCCTGGCGGCGCGAGCCGCCCGGCAGGTACAGGAGCACGCGCCGACCTGGCTGGTCTTCTGGAGCCTGCACAACCAGCGCTTCGAGGCGTGGGAACTCACCGACCCGGCCCGCTGCCGCATCGTCCACGCCACCGACGCCGGTGAACTGTGGGACCTGATGCAGCAGGTGAACCTTGACCTGTGGCGGACCCGGCCTCAAGGCGATCGGCCGCCCACGCCCGTTGTGGCCGATCGCCCGGGTCCGCCACTTCCGGTGGCCCCGGGACTCACCCCCTCGGCCGGCCTGCCCCCGGGCCGGCCGGCACGAGTCCCGGGGCCACGTCACCCCTCGCGGGAAGGAGCTCGGCTGTGATCCCGCCCAACGGCACGCCGGTGGCCGACCGGCTGAGCGCGGCCACCTGGCGGCCCACCGCCGTCACCGTCCTGCAGCGGCTCCGCACCGAGCTGCACGCCTACCGGACCTGTCCGGCGATCACCTACGACGGCGGGCAGCCGCGCCTCGTGGTCAGCGACGAGCTGACCGTGTGGGCCGACCGCGCCGGGACCGTCTTCTCCTGGGGCCCCTCCTTCACCGAGGAAGCCGTCGACCACGCCCCGGCCGACGACCCGGCACGGGTCGCACGCCGGATCGCCGAACTGCTCGGCGAGCACCGCACCGAGCCGAGGACGGCTCCATGAGCAGCGTGGCGGTGCGGCGACCGGCCTCCCGTACCGTCACGCCTTCCACTCTCGCAGGCGGAGGCGCGCAGCCGGCCGGGTCGCCGCCAGGAGGGCCGCCCGCGGGATGAGTGCGGTGCCCTCGTCAGGGGTGGCGAGGGCACCGCGCAATTCCTATGGCCGTTTCGTTCCCGACGGGACCCGGGTGCGGTGCGTGAGTTCCGGCGGACGGCCGAGGCTCGACGCGGTGGCCGGTGCAGGGCCGGCTGAGGAATCACCGCCGGCGTCGCCTTCGAGCGTGAACCGGCACGATCTGCTCGTCACTCGTGCGGTTGGAAGGTGTCGGGGCCGGGGGTCCGGCCGCCGACGGTGGCGACGATCTCGGCCGCCAGGTCGTGGACCTTGAGGTTGCGGTTCTGGGAGGCGCGGCTGAGCAGGGCGAAGGCGTCTTCGGCCGAGCAGCGCTGCTGGGCCATCACGATGCCGATCGCCTGGTCGATGACGCTGCGTGAGGCAAGGGTGGCGCGCAGGTCGGCGTTCAGCTTGGACTGGTCGGCCATGCGCAGGCTCAGCGCGACGGCGCCGGCGGCGGTGTCGGCGAACACTCTCATCCGCGCCAGGGCGTCGTCGTCGAAGGCGTCGGGGCGGGGGTTGTAGAGGTTGTAGCCGCCCACCTGGCCGCTGGGGCCCATCAGCGGCAGCGACAGGCAGCTGCGCACGCCGTGGACGAATGCCTCGGTGCAGAACGAGCGCCAGCGCGGCTCGGTGGAGGTGTCGGTGATGTGGTTGGCCTGCCCGCTGGACAGGGTGTCCAGGCACGGGCCCTCGCCGGTGCGGTACTGGATCTGATCGACGGCCAAGGTGAGATCGTCGCTGCTGGCGATCGTCACGGCGCGCTCGCCTCGCACGACGGTGAGGCCGCACATGCTGCCCTCGGGCAGCGCGGCCACGGTGGCCACGGTCAACTCGTGCAGGAATCCCTCGAAGGTGTCGGTCGCCACCAGCAGCGACAGCAACCCGTCCGACCAGGTGGGACCCGAGGGGGAGGTCAACGGCGAAGACATGGCTCGCCCGCGATTTTCTGGGGCTGCGCCCCACCGGTCACCGGCGACGAGACGTCTGGCCGACGTGTGCGAAGTGCCTGCGGTGACTTCCCCAGCTTTGCACGCCGGTGATGGTGCTCACGCCGATGGGGTGGGTATGGTTGAGGTCGGTCCAGAGACGCGGCCTCCTTCCGCCATGCCCGCGAAGGTCAACGCCTAATGTCTTCCGACCCGTTCATCTCCTCCCTGTCGCCGCGCCCGACGACCGATGATTTTGACGCGCTGCTGGAGGTACGGACCTGGCGGCTGGAGTCGCTGCGGATTCTTCGCCTCCTGGGCGAGCTGGACGTCTCCACCGCCCCCCGCGTGCGCGCCATCCTCGACAAGGTGGTGTCCGCGCCCCATGAACCCATGGTGATCGTGGATCTGACGCAGTTGACCTTCATCGCCTCGGCAGGGGTGGGACTGCTGGTGGAGATCCGCAGGCGGGTCGGCGAGCGCGGGGGACGTCTGATCGTGATCCTCGCCCCGGGCAGCAGTCCCCGGCGTCTTTTCGACCTGACCGGCATGAGGGATTACTTCGAGGTGGCAGAAAGCCTCCGAGAGGCGGTAGGCGTCCTGAAGCGGGCAGAGGGCGACCTGGCCCGGCGGGGCGGGACCGGCGAGATGCCGTAGGTGCCCTCTGCCCGCACCCGGCTGTGACGTCAGGTCGATGGGCAGGGGTCTACGACGAACGGCTGTACTGCCCGCATCGCGGCGACAGCGACCGGAACCCGTGAGGGACCCGCTTCGACGGCAACCATTGAAACCCCGGCACCCGGCTGCCCAAGGTCCCGCCATCGTCTCCTACCGCGACCCCGGCGGCACCGAAGACCGGCTCTTGCGCCGTCCACCGCGGTCAGCGCCCTGCGCCCGTGCCCCTCCTGCCGACAGGGGATCGGGGCCCGGGGGTCATGGACGATCGCCCCGAACGCAGAGGCAGAAACGCCAGGGCGCGATGAGTCACCCGGGCAGGTCGAAGGTGTCAAGGTCGGGGGGCCTGGCCGCCGACGGTGGCGACGATCTCGGCCGCCAGGACGCGGATCTTGAGGTTGCGGTTCTGCGAGGCGCGGCTGAGCAGGGCGAAGGCGTCATCGGGCGGGCAGCCCTGCTCCATCACGATGCCGATCGCCTGGTCGATGACGCTGCGCGAGGCCAGCGTGGCGTGCAGGTCCTCGTTCGATCGCGCCTGGCCTGCGATGCGCACCGCCAGGGAGACCGCACCGGCGGCATTGGCGGCCAGGACGTGCATCCGGGCCTGGGCGGCCTCGTCGAAGGCGTCGGGACCAAGGTTGTAGAGGTTGTAGACGCCCCTGACCGTGGTCGGCTCCGGCAGCGCCAACGGCATCGGGATCGACAGGCAGCTGCGCACCCCGTGCGCGAAGGCCTCGGCGCAGAAGGCCGGCCAGCGCGACTCGGCGGAGGTGTCGGCGACGTAGCAGACCTCACCGCCGGCCAGGCTGTCCAGGCACGGCCCCTGACCGGTGCGGTACTGGATCTCATCGACGGCCAGGGTGAGATCGTCGCTGCCGGCGATGGTCGCCGCATGCGAGGCGCGGGCGACGGTGATACCGCACATGCTGCCCTGCGGCAGGGCCTCGACGGTCAGCACGGCCAGCTCGTGCAAGAACGTCTCGAAGGTCTGCGTCGACAACAACAGCGACAACAGCGGGTCCGGCCAGGAGGGATCGGAGGTGGTGATGAGCGGCGACGACATGACGTGCCTGCGAATTCCCGGGGTTACACCCCAACGATCACCGGTGACGAGACGTCCAGACGACGGGTACAAGGTGCCCACGGTGACCTTCCCAGCTTTACACGCCGGTGGTGGTGCTCACGCCGGTAGGGCGGGTAGGCGGGGTCCGGGCCCGGAGACGCGGCCTCCTTCCGTCATGTCCGTGAAGGTCGACGCCTGACGTATCGCGACCCGATCGCCTCCTCCTTGCCTCCACGTCCGACACCCGATGGTCTTGACGCGCTGCCGGAGGGACGGACCTGGCGGCCGGAGCCGCTGCGGATCCCTCGCCTCCTGGGTGAGCTGGACGCCTTCACCGCTCCCCGCGTGCACGCCACCCTCGACGAGGTGGTGCCCGCGCCCCGTGAGCTCATGCCGATCGCGGATCTGACACAGCCGGCCTTCATGGCCTCGGCGGAAGCGAGGGGGCCGCTGGAGATCCGGCAGCGGGTCGACGAGCGCGCGGGACGCATGGTCGTGATCCTGGCCGCGCGGAGCCGTCCACATTGGCGATCCTCTGGCGAAGATCGCCGATGCGAACAGCGGGCGTTCTACGTGCTCAGCGGAGAGCGTGGGATTCGAACCCACGAGACCGGTCACCCGGCCTAGCGGTTTTCAAGACCGCCGCCATCGTCCACTAGGCGAGCTCTCCTGGTGACACGTCCGGAGAACGTGTCAGATTGCACCCTAGTCTCTCATTGGCCCGGGGGTGCCCGGGACCCGGCGGGCGCCTCGCGTCCTTTCGGGCACGGGGCGGCCGCCGGGTGCGGGTCAGGGCTGGGGACCGGCGAAACCGTCACCGACCGAGGCGGCCAGGCGGAGGTAGGAGTCGCGGGTGGCGGCCTGGAGCCTCTCCAGGTCGATCTCCGCCCCCTCCTCCAGGTGCGGGTCGTAGGGAACGCGGATGACCGCCCGGCAGCGGGCCGCGAAGTGGGCTTCCAGGCGGTCGAGGTCGACGGTCGACTTCGAGCGCGGGCGGACGCTGCACAGCACCACGGTGGCCGAGCGTACGAGCTCCTCGTAGTGGTGGGCCTCCAGCCAGTCGAGGGTCGCCGATGCGGCGCGGGCGCCGTCCACGGACGGGGAGCTGACCAGGACGAGCTGGTCGGCCAGGCCCAGCACACCGGACATGGCCGAGTGGAGCAGGCCGGTGCCGCAGTCGGTGATGCAGATCGAGTAGAAGTTCTCCAGGACCTGGGAGACCGACTGGTAGTCGGACGCGCTGAACGCCTCCGACACCGACGGGTCACGGTCGGAGGCGAGGATCTCCAGGCGTGACGGGGCCTGCGAGGTGAAGGCCCTTATGTCGACGTACCTCTTGATCTGCTGGCGCTCGTTGAGCAGGTCGCGGACCGTGGCGGAGGTCTCCAGTTCCACCTTGTCCGACAGCGTGCCCCGGTCGGGGTTGGCGTCGACCGCGATGACCCGGTCGCCGCGGACCTGGGCGAGGGTGGCGCCGAGGCCGACCGTCGTGGTGGTCTTGCCGACACCGCCCTTGAGGCTGAGCACGGCGACGCGGTGGTGGCCGGTGGCCACCGGGGTACGGGCGCGCGCGACCAGTTCCCTGCGCCGGCGGACCTCGGGGGACTCACCGGGCTTGATCAGCCCGGCGGACGCCTTGAAGATCAGCTTCCGCCAGCCTCCGGAGGGGCCGTTGCGGCGTCCCCTGAGCAGGGACTCCGGGTCCAGGCTGTCGGCCGACTGCCGGGGGCCGGTTCCGGGGGTGTGCTGCCTGGCGGGAGCGCCGAAGGCCGGTGCCGGAGCCGTCTGGCGGCGGCGCGGCTGGTAGGGCTCGCGGGCCGGCTCGACCGGCTCCGTGCCCGGGGCGAAGGGGTTCTCCCCTCCCGGCGCGAAGGGGTTCTCACGCTCGGGTGCGAAGGGGGTCTTGCGCTCGGACGCGAAGGGTGTCTCACGCTCGGGTGCGAAAGAGGTCTCGCGCTCGGTCGCGAAGGGGGTCTCCCTCGTCGGCGCGAAGGGGGTCTCCCGTTCGGTGCGGAACGGGTTCTCCCGCTCCGTGGGCGGGACGTTCTCCCGTTCCGTCGCCGCCGGCGCGTCCTGGCCGGGTGCGAAGGCGGAGAACGCGGAGGGGGACGAGGCGGGCGCGGCACCGGCACGCTCCGCGCCCGACGAACCGGAGAGGGGACGCTCCGGCGAGGTCGGGGCCTCGGCCCGGTCCGTGCCGAAGGACTCCGGCGCCCGGAACGACTCGCCGCGATCAGAGCCGCGATCAGAGCCACGGTCGGAGCCGCGATCGGAGCCACGGTCCGTCCCGCGGTCCGGCCCGCGCTCGGAGCCGCGGTCGGGGATGGACGGGGAGGCGGCGGACGGGGAGGACGGGAAACGCTCGGGTGCCTCCTTCGCCGCGCCCGACGCGGATTCGAAGATCGTCCGGTCGCGGTCGTGCTCGGCACCGGTCGCGGGGAAGCGCTCGGCCGCCGGGGCACCCGCGACGAAACGGTCCTCCCTGGGCGTCCCCGTCACGGTACGGCCACCGTCGGCCGTGCCGGAGGCGGGCCGGTCGTCGTCGGAGGGACGGCCGGGCCGGTCGGACTCGGATCCGGTGACCGGAAGGCCGGTACCGGCGGGACGGTCCGCGCTCCCCGGGGTGGAGCTCGTACGCTCCGCCTCGGTACGGCCGAAGGAGAACCTTCCGGTGTCCGCGTCCGCCGGGTCCTTGCCGCCGAAGGCGAACCGCTCGGTCTCAGGGGCGGCGGGCCGTGCGGGCTCGGGATCGAAGGATCCGCCCGGGGGCACGGCGGGGGTGAAGGGCTCGACCTGCTCGGCCGGACGCCGGGGCTGTTCGAAGAGACCGCGGGACGGCTCCTGGGCGGGCGCCGCGAACGGGGTGCGGATGTGCGGCTCGGTGAAGTCGCCGGGCTCGTCGGGCTCCTGGCGCGGCAGCGGCTTGAGCGGGGCGAGGAAGCCGTCGTCCTGCCTGCCGGAGGCTGGCGCGGGCACGGTGAAGGAACTCGCCGTCTCGGAGGCCTCCAGCCACTCGGCCGCGTCGGCGTCCTCGACCGGCGGTTCGGCCACGACCTCGGGCGTACCCGCGGCCGGGTGGGCCGAGTCGACGGCCGCGCGGAACAACGGCGAGGAGGTCGTGTCGGGCTCGGTCGGGACCAGGCTCCAAGGATCCTTGGGGTACGGCGAGATGACGGCGTCGTCCACCGTGGTGGACGTCACCGCCAGGGCGGGCGCCTCCTCCTGCTCCTTGATGGCGTCGAGCCAGGCGAGCTGTTCCTCGAGAGATTCCTCACGATCGTGTCTTGCCACCGTGTTCCCCCTCGGGATGGGCATAAAAGGGCAGCAAACACATAGCAGGTTAACGCCCTGTGTTCTTGTCAACGCGAGCAACCACCAAGTTGAAGCTCAGCGGATACCTTTGTTCCATGCGCGCCATCGTGATCGATAAACCCGGCGGACCGGAAGTCCTGGCCTGGCGGCAGGTCCCCGACCCGGCCGTCGGGCCCGGTGACGTCCTGATCGAGGTGACCGCCTCGGCCGTCAACAGGGCCGACACGCTGCAGAGACAGGGCGCCTACGATCCGCCGCCCGGCGCGTCGCCGTACCCGGGGCTGGAGTGTTCCGGTGTGGTCGGCGCGGTGGGGCGCGACGTCGAGGGGTTCGCCCCGGGTGACCGGGTGTGCGCGCTGCTCAGCGGCGGCGGGTACGCCGAGCGGGTGGCCGTGCCCTGGCAGCAGGTCATGCGGGTGCCCGAGGGCGTCGGCCTGGACGAGGCGGCCGGCCTGCCCGAGGTGGCGTGCACGGTGTGGTCCAACGTCTTCATGACCGCGCGCCTGCGCAAGGGGGAGACCCTCCTGGTCCACGGGGGCGCCAGCGGGATCGGCACCATGGCGGTGCAGCTGGCCAAGGCGTTCGGCTCCCGCGTGGTCGTCACCGCCGGATCTCCCGAGAAGATCGCCCGCTGCCTGGAGCTCGGGGCCGACGAGGGGATCGACTACCGGCGGGAGGACTTCTCCGAGAGGGTAAGGGCCGACGTGATCCTCGACATCATGGGCGGCGCCTACCTCGCGGGCAACGTCAAGGCGCTGGAGACGGGCGGGCGGCTGGTCGTGATCGGGCTGCAGGGCGGCGCGAAGGGCGAGCTGAACCTGGGGGCCCTGCTGGCGAAGCGGGCCTCGGTGCACGCCACCACGCTGCGTGCCCGTCCGGTCGACGAGAAGGGGGCGATCGTGCGCGGGGTGGTGCAGAACGTCTGGCCGCTGGTCGACGCGGGGGCGATCCGGCCGGTCGTGCACGCCCGGGTGCCGATGAGCGACGCGGCCGAGGCGCACCGGATCCTGGAGACCGGAGAACACATCGGGAAAATCCTGCTAGTAAGTTGAGGCTATGAACGCTGAGGAGAACACCCCGCACATCGTGGTCGTGGGTCCCCAGGGCTCCCAGTCCGAGGCGGACGGCGAGAGCCGGTCGATCGCGGACCTGGTCGAGCAGCCCGCGAAGGTGATGCGCATCGGAAGCATGATCCGTCAGCTCCTGGAGGAGGTGCGGGCGGCTCCCCTGGACGAGGCCAGCCGCAAGCGGCTCAAGGAGATCCACGAGAGCTCCATCAAGGAACTCGAGGACGGGCTCGCGCCGGAGCTCGTCGACGAGCTGGAGCGGCTGTCGCTGCCGTTCACCGAGGACGTCAACGGCACCCCGCCCAGCGAGGCGGAGCTCCGGGTCGCGCACGCGCAGCTGGTCGGCTGGCTGGAGGGGTTGTTCCACGGCATCCAGACCACGCTCTTCGCCCAGCAGATGGCGGCCCGTGCCCAGCTGGAGAACATGCGCAGGGCACTGCCCGGGGGCATGTCGTCCCTCCAGCAGCAGCAGGAGGGCGGTTCGGCCACCTCGGGCCCCTACCTGTAGCGGGTCCCTGCCCGTAGCGCCCTGCCTGTAGCGGCTCCCTGCCCGTAGCGGCTCCGGCCCGGTACCCGTGACGGGCACCGGGCCCCTCAAGAGGCGTAGAGCTTCTCCAGCACCTCGGCGACCCCGTCCTCGTTGTTGGTCCCGGTCACGTGATCGACCGATGCCAGCACCTCGGGGTGGGCGTTGGCGACGGCGTACGCGGTACCGGCCCAGCGGAGCATCGGAAGGTCGTTGGGCATGTCGCCGAAGGCGATCACCTCGTGCGACCCGATGTCGCGGGTCGTCGCGAGGTGGGCCAGCGCCGTGGCCTTCGTCACGCCGTGCGCGCTCATCTCGACCAGCGCCCGCCCGCTGGAGTGGGTGGCGGTGACGAGATCGCCGACCAGGCCGTGGACGGCCGCGTGGAGGATGTCCGGATCCATCGTGGGGTGCAGGGCCAGCAGTTTGGCGCAGGGCCGCGAGGTGAGGGTGTTCGTGCCGACCTGGAGCCCGGCGACCTCCCTGCTGTCCCATCCTCCGAGGAGGAAGTCCGACTCGTGGGCGAACCCGCTCTCGTACTCCACGGAGAAGGAGAGGTCGGGCACCTTCTCCCGCAGGCGCCGGACGACCTCCTCGAGCACGTCGGGGTGGATGAGGTGGGAGTCGACGATGCGCTCGGTGTGCAGGTCGTAGACCAGGGCGCCGTTGGCGCAGATGGCCAGGCCGCGGTGGCGTACGGCCCCGGCGACCGGGTGCATCCAGCGGGGCGGCCTGCCGGTCACGAAGACCAGGGTGGCCCCGGCGTTCTCCACAAGCGAAAAAGCGGCGACCGTACGGGAGGAGACGGTGCCGTCCGAGCGCAGCACGGTGCCGTCGAGGTCGGTGGCGACCAGCCTGGGGCTTTGCATAACACGTCCCAGTCTGCACTGTGATGGGCGGTCTGTCGGCCCCCGGGATCCCGTCGAAGGAATCTTCCTCGTGGCGGGAACACGGCCGGGCCGGATAGTGTTAGATGTGATGGCGTTGTATTAGCTGAATCCCGTTGTGAAAACCAGTTTTACTGAACCACCCGGGGCCCGCTGTACGACACATGGGGTTCATGAGGTGTGAATCCCGAAGTTTCAAATCCTGAGGGAGAGCTTTAATGGCTCAGGGAACCGTCAAGTGGTTCAACGCTGAAAAGGGCTTCGGCTTCATCGCACCGGACGGCGGTGCACCGGACGTGTTCGTGCACTTCTCCGAGATCCAGGGCAACGGCTACCGTAGCCTCGAAGACGGCCAGCGGGTCGAGTTCGAGATCACCCAGGGCCAGAAGGGCCCGCAGGCCTCGCAGGTCCGCGCCGTCTGACGCATAGACCTCTTGGTTGAACCGGAAGGCGGGGTTCGCTTCACGCGAACCCCGCCTTCTTCATGTCCGTGCTCCACGTCCGGGGCGATATGGAACGTGCCAGACGTCGCCTTTGTTGGGGCCGTCACCGGTCGGCTGTCACGTCCGTTCGGTCCTTGGATGTCCGCGTGACCGGTTCGGGCACCCGGCGGCCCTTACCGGAGGGTGATTCCCATCCGCGGACAAGGACCGGGAACCTTACCGGCGGGTGAGGTTCTCACCGGCCGGCGGGCCCTTCATCGGGGTCGAATCACACCGGCGAAGGACCCCGCGCGGGACTTCGCGCGGGGTCCTTCACGCGGTGGACGCGATCCTCACCGGAAACGGCCGCCCGTGAAGGATCCGGCCCCGGGAACCGCCCACCCCCTCGGGTTGGGCCCCCTCACCGGTAGACAAGGCCGGAGAGCCGCCAGGCGAGCCGGCGGCGGAAGGCGGGGACGCGCGCCAGCGTCCCCAGGACGACGTTCCTGAACGGCCGCAGGCGCCTGTCGACGTTGGCCAGCCGGGAGAGCAGCCCGGCGAAGGTGGCCACCTGCAGGGCCACGGGGCGGCGGGCGTCCGCGTAGCGGTCCAGTGCCCCCTGATCGCCCTTGAGCGCGACCAGGAGCGCCTCCCCGAGCACGACGGCGTCCTGGATGCCGGTGTTCATCCCCTGCCCTCCGGCCGGGCTGTGCACGTGCGCGGCGTCACCGGCGAGCAGGACCCGTCCGGCGCGGAAGGTGCGGGCCACGCGGTGGTGGACCCGGAAGCGCGACCCCCAGACGACCTCGTTCACCACGGCCCGCTCCCTCTTCGGGCCCCGGCCGTCCAGCAGGCCCTGGACGAAGGCCACGTCGGGGTGCTCGGGCGCCTCGTCGACCGTGGAGACGATCCGGTGGCTGCCGTCGGGCAGCGGCGCGACCACGACCAGCCCGGCGGGTGAGAAGAACAGCACCACCTCGTCGTCGGGGACGCCGCCGGTGAGCCGCACGTCCGCCAGGCTGAACGACTCCCGGTACTCCTTGCCCTCGAAGGCGATCCCCGCCTGCTCGCGGACCGTGCTGCGCATGCCGTCCGCGCCGACCAGGTACTTCGCGGTGACGACCGCGCCGCCGGACAGCCTCGCGGTCACCCCGTCGGTGTCCTGGACGAGGCTCTCCAGCCGGTACGGCCTGGCGACGTGGCCGCCCAGCTCGACGAGGCGTTCCAGCAGGATCCGCTCGGTGACGGCCTGGGAGATCATCAGCGTGTACGGGTAGCGGGTGGGGAGCCTGTCGAACTCGACCGGCACGAGCGTCCTGTCGCGGTCCCTGATGGTGAAGCGCGGCGCGTGGATGCCCAGGGGGGTCAGCCGCCCGGAGACGCCGATGCCCTCCAGGACCTCCAGGGTCCTGGCGTGGATGACGGCGGCGCGGGAGGTGTTGTCACCGGCCGCCTGGTCGTCGACGACGGTGACGCCGATCCCGTGCGCGGCGAGGGCTGCGGCGACGACCAGGCCGGTCGGGCCCGCGCCGATGACGAGAACGTCCGTGGTGACGGGAAGCATGTCGTTCTCCCTCTCGTATGCCAACGCTTGTTGGTCAACGGGTGTTGGCATAACTGTGCGCCTTCGGGCTGGCCATGTCAACACGTGTTGGCCTACAGTCGGTGACGTGCGGAGAACCTCGGACGACACCAAGGCGGCGATCCTGACCGCGGCACGCGAGCGCTTCGCCTCGGACGGCTACCAGCGCGCGACCATCCGGGCCATCGCCGCGGACGCGGGCATCGACCCGTCCATGGTCATGCGCTACTACGGCAGCAAGGACGGGCTCTTCGCCGCCGCCGCCGACGTCGACCTCAGGTTCCCGGACCTGACGGCCGTCCCCCGCCACACCGTGGGCAGGGCGCTGATCACCCACTTCCTCGACCGCTGGGAGGAGGACGAGGGCATGATGATCCTGCTCCGCACCGGTGTCACCGACGAGGCCGTCGCCGAGCGCATGCGCGGCATCTTCGCCACCCAGCTCGGCTCCCTGACCGCCCGCCTCATCGCCGACCCGGCCCAGGCCCCCGTACGGGCCGGGCTGGCCGCCACGCAGGTCCTCGGCATGGCCCTGTGCCGCTACATCCTCCGCCTGCCACCGGTGGCCGGGATGTCCCGCGAGGAGATCGTCGACTGGCTCGGCCCCACCCTGCAGCGCTACCTCACGGAGTGACCCGGGCCCCGGCGGGCTTCCCCGGCCGGGTCGTCGCCGGTCTCGGCATGACGGCGTCCGTCCCGGTGGGCCGGGCGGCGGCGAGGCGGCCGGCGGGGACGGGGGGCGGTGGGGACGGCGGGGGAACGCGCGAGGACCCCGCCGTGGGCGGGGTCCTCGCGGTGAAGTGGTGACGTGGTGACGTGGTGACGTGGTGAACGGGGGTGCCTCGGAACCGGCTACCTGACGGGTTCGAGCACGTCGAGGCCGACGTAGGGACGCAGCGCCTCGGGGAGCACGACCGAGCCGTCCGCCCGCTGGTGGTTCTCCAGGATGGCGACGATCCACCGGGTGGTGGCCAGCGTGCCGTTCAGGGTGGCCACGTGCCGGGGCTTGCCCCCAGCCTCACGGAACCGGACGCCGAGCCTGCGGGCCTGGAAGTCGGTGCAGTTGGAGGTCGAGGTGAGTTCGAGGTAGCGGTTCTGGCTGGGCACCCACGCCTCGCAGTCGAACTTCCGCGCGGCCGACGTGCCGAGGTCTCCGGCCGCGGTGTCGATCACGCGGTAGGGCAGCTCGACCTTGGCCAGCATCTCCTTCTCCCAGTCGAGCAGGCGCCGGTGCTCGTCGTAGGCGTCCTCGGGACGGACGTAGGAGAACATCTCCACCTTGTCGAACTGGTGGACCCGGATGATGCCCCGGGTGTCCTTGCCGTACGACCCGGCCTCGCGGCGGAAACACGAGGACCATCCCGCGTAGCGGTACGGCAGCGCGGAGTCGTCGAGGATCTCGTCGGCGTGGTAGGCCGCCATCGGCACCTCGCTCGTGCCGACCAGGAACAGGTCGTCGCCGGGCAGGTGGTAGACCTCCGAGGCGTGCGCCCCGAGGAAACCGGTGCCCTTCATCGACTCCGGCTTGACCAGCACCGGCGTGATCATCGGGACGAAGCCCGCCTCGATCGCCTGCTGCATGGCCATGTTGAGCAGCCCGAGCTGGAGCCGGGCGCCGACGCCCCTCAGGAAGAAGAACCGCGATCCCGAGACCTTGGCGCCGCGTTCCATGTCGATCGCGCCGAGCAGCTCGCCCAGCGCCAGGTGGTCCCTGGGCTCGAAGTCGAAGGACGGCTTCTCACCGACCTGCTCCAGCACGACGTAGTCGTCCTCGCCGCCCGCCGGAGCGCCCTCCTCGACCAGGTTGGGCACCGTGTAGAGCAGCTCGTCGAGCTCGACGCCGAGCTTCTCGGCCTCGGCCTCGGCCGACTTGACCTGCGAGGAGAGATCCTTCGCCCGCTCCAGCAGGGCCGCCTTCTCCTCGCCGGAGGCACGGGAGACCGACTTGCCGACGGTCTTCTGCTCGGCGCGGAGCGTCTCGAAGCGGCTCAGCGCGCCACGGCGGCGCTCGTCGAGGTCGAGCAGCGTTTCGACGACAGAGTCGTCCTCACCGCGGGCACGCTGCGACGCCCGTAGCCGGTCGGGATCCTCACGAAGGGTACGCAGGTCAATCACACGCATAAGGCTACCGATGGACGGCCGCGCTCCGCGCCCGGATTGATCCGTGCGCCGTCCCGGACCCGTCCGAAGACGGCGCGGGACGGCGGGGAGCGTACCTGGGCCGCCTCTCGGACCGGCCCGGGACCGGGGATCCCGGGCCCGGCGACAGGCTCGGAACAGGCTCGGAACAGGCGATCGGGCCCGGGTCAGACCCGGCCGGTGCGGATCCTGTCCAGCCAGCTCGCGGCCTCGGCGAAGTCGTCGTCCCGGGTGCCGCGCTTGATCTGCGGGGACAGGGCGTCGGCACGCGGGTAGCTGCCCAGGAAGCGCACCCGGGAGCAGATCCGGTGCAGGCCGGAGACGGCCTCGCCGACGCGGGCGTCGGCGACGTGCCCCTCGAAGTCGAAGTGGAAGAAATAGCGTCCGATGCCGTCGCCGGTCGGCCGCGACTCGATGCGGGAGAGGTTGACGCCGCGGACGGAGAACTCGGTCAGCATCTCCAGCAGCGCGCCCGGGTGGTCGTCGGCCAGAAAGGCGACCAGGGACGTCCGGTCCGCACCGGTCGGCTCGGGCAGCGGCCCGGGACGGGAGACCTGGACGAACCGGGTCACGGTGTCGGGACGGTCGCCGATCCCACCGGCCAGCTCGACCAGGCCGTAGTGCTCACCGGCGATCCGCGCGGCGATGGCCGCGTCGTACGGCGAGCCGGGGAGCGCGACCTCCTGCGCCGCGGCCGCGGTCGACGGCGCGGCGACCACCACCGCGTCGGGCAGCTCGCGGGCGATGAAGTTGCGGCACTGGGTGATGGCCGCCGGGTGGGTGAAGACCCTCTTGATGTGGGCGATCTCGGTGCCGGGGCGCGCCAGGAGCGAGAACTCGACGGGCAGCAGCAGCTCGGCGTTGATCAGCAACGACTCGCCCCGGGCGAGCTCGTCCAGGGTCGTGGTGATGGCGCCCTCGAGCGAGTTCTCCAGCGGAACGACGGCTCCGTCGGCCTGGCCGCGCCGGACGGCCTCCAGGGCCGCGGGGACGTTCGTGCTGGGCAGGCGCTCGGCCCCGGGCGCCAGGATGCGCAGGGCCTCCTCGGTGAAGGTCCCCTCCGGTCCCAGGTAAGCGAGTTTCGGCATGTCCCCAGGTTAGCCGGGACCCACCGGAAGATGCGCGCAGGATTACATACTCGGATCATTCCCTCGGCCGCGTGGGCCGTCCCGCCATGTGGCCGCCCCGTCTCAGAGGGTGGTCTTCCCCGGGGACGGACCCGCTTTCCGGGCGGGCCCGTTCTCATGGCCGCCCGGCGTGACGGCCCGGAACGCCTCTCGTCGCCGGGGCAGCCACACCCCGAGCAGCCAGACCAGGGCCAGCGCGCCCAGCCCGAACCCGTTCTGGACGATCTTCCCCAGCACCGGGCTGAGCACCGGGATCCCGGCCGCCTTGATCGTCACCCCCCACCAGGGGATCGGCAGCACGTAGTAGAGCCAGACCCCCGCGGCCACCCTGGTCCTGACCGGGTCGCGCCCGTCGCCGGCCAGGGCGCCGATCACCACGACCACCCAGGCCAGGTGGTGGATCCAGGCGACCGGCGAGAGCAGCACGGCCATCAGGCCCACCAGGGCGGCCCCGGTCACCGGGTGGCCGTCGAGCAGGGCCCTGCGGGCGTACCGGAAGCCGTACCAGGCGACCACGGCCACCAGCGCGATCCACAGGAGGGTCGTCAGGGTGTCGGGCAGGTAGAGCCGGATGAGCATGCCGCGCATCGACTGGTTGGTGGTCGCGGCGTTGGCGCCGAGCCGCTCGGGGTCGAGCAGCGCGCGGAACCAGAAGTCGGCGGCGTCCGACGGGATCACCAGGAACGGCAGCAGGGTCAGCAGCGCGGCGGTGAGCGCGGCCGTCAGGAAGGTCTCTCGCTGCTCACGCCTTCCGCCCGGCCCCAGGGCGGTGACGAGAAGGTAGACGAGGAAGACGCCCGGGGTGAGCTTGACCGCGACGGCCAGGCCGATCAGCATGCCGCGCGGCCACACCGGCCGCCGGACCGTGCAGTCGGCCAGGCAGAGCGCGACGAGCAGGATGTCCACCTGGCCGAAGCGCACCTGGTCCCTGATCGGCATCAGGTAGGTGCAGCCGATCATCAGCGCGGCGAACAGCAGCGGCCACCGGAACCGGCCCACGGCGCGCCACCCGCCCGGGGCACCGGGCACGGCCGCCCGCGCCGGATCGTCCCTCCCGACGGCATCGGCACTCCCGGAGGACGCGGCGGACCCGGCGTTCCCCGCGGACCCGGCGCTCCCGGCGCTCCCGGCGTTCCCCGCGGACCCGGCGCCGCCGTCGAGCACCGCGCGGAAGGAGAGCGCGACGGTGACCGCGAGGGTCAGGAAGATCAGCGCCGTCCACGCCCACTGCGCCGTCGGCCACGAGATCGCCGCCAGCGGCGTGGCCAGCAGCGCGGCCACCGGCGGGTAGGTGAACGGCAGCAGTTGCGGCGCGGGCGTCACGAAGTCGTAGACGGGCCGCCCCTGCAGCACGGCCTCTCCGCCGGTACGGTACACATCCAGGTCGACCAGGCGCTGGTCGTCCACGTTGCCCAGCCAGTGGAGCACCAGCGGGGCCACCGCCACGGCGACGAGCAGCAGCGCGAGCAGGTACGACGACCACCGCGCCCACGGGCTCCGTCGGGTCGCGGTCGTCTCGCCAGTCCTCACGACCAGGCAGGTTACCGTGGGGCCGGGAAAACGGCCGCCCGGCGGGTACGGACAGGGGGAACCCGATGGTTTCGACGCAGCACGGCCGCGGGCCCGCGGGGATCGTCCCCGCGCCGCTCGCGCCGCTGTTCGTCCTGGTCTGCGCGCTCCTGGCCGTCCCGGTGCTCGCCGGTGCCGGTGCCCCGGAGGCCGCCTCGGCGTCCCGGGCCCCCGCCGGCCGGGTCGTGATCGTCGGGGTGCCGGGCCTGCTCTGGAGCGACCTCGATCCGGCCAGGACCCCGAACCTGTGGCGGCTCGCCGGCGAGGGCGGGTCCGCGTCCATGTCCACCCGGGCGGTCCCCCCGCCGGAGCGGGCGATCACCTGCCCGGCGGCGGGCTGGCTGACCGTCTCGGCGGGCCAGCGGGCCGGGGCGCCCGGCGCGGGCTGCGCCGCCCCGCCCGTCCCGCAGGCCACACCCGGCGGCGGGGCGAGCGTGCCGGGCTGGGCCGCCCTGTCCGCCTTCAACGCCACCACCGCCTTCCGCGCCGTCCCCGGGCGGCTCGGGCGGACCGTGACGGAGGCCGGGCTGAAGGTGGCCGCGGCCGGGCCGGGAGCCGCCCTGGGCGCCGCCGACGCGTCGGGAAGGGTCGCGCGGTACGCGGCCGACGTGGCGGGACTCGGCGACCTGTCCCCGTACGGGCTGGTCGTGGTGGAGGCCGGTGACCTCACCCGGGCCTGGACCGGCGGCGGGCCCGCACCGGGCACCTCCCCGGACGCCACGCGGGACGCGATCCCCGGCGCGATGACGGACCGGGTCAGGCGGGAGGCGGTTGCCGGGGCCGACCGCGTGGTGGGCCAGGTCCTCGACCGCCTGCCACGGCCGGGCGCGGCGGACGCCGGACCCGCGGGCACCACGGTCCTGGTCGCCGGCCTGGCCGACACCTCACCCGCGCCGCACCTGCACGTGGCGATCGCCCACGGCCCGTCCCCCGCTGGCACGCCCTACCCCCGCGGGTACCTCGGCGCGGCCTCCACCCGGCAGGACGGGCTGGTCACCAACACCGACCTGACCGCCACCGCGATCGGGCTGCTGGGCCTGCCGACCCCGGACGGGGTCGTGGGCCGGACCTGGCAGGGCATCGGGCCGAGCGGGGAACCGGTCACGGCCACGGCCGGGAAGCTGGCCGACGACGACCTGGCGAGCCAGGTGCTCGTCACGGTGCGGGGGCCCTTCTTCGCGGTGCTCGTGACGGTGCAGATCCTGTTCTACCTGCTGGCCGCCCTGGCGATCCGGCGCGGCCGGGGCGGGGCGCGGGCCCTGAGGGCCGTCCAGGTCGTCGCCGTGGTCAGCGGGGCCGTCCCGGTCTCCACCTTCCTGGCGCAGCTCGTCCCGTGGTGGACCCTGCCCGTCCCGATGGTCTCGGTGATCGCGACGATCCTCGGACTCGCCTGCGCGATCACCGCGGTGGCGTTCGCCCGGCCCTGGCGGGCACATCCGCTGGGCCCGCTCACCGTGGTCGCCGGCGTCACGTCGGTGACGCTGCTGGCCGACGTGATGACCGGCTCGGCGCTGCAGGTGAACGCGGTCACCGGCTACGAGCCGGTCACCGGCGGGCGCTTCTACGGCTTCGGCAACATCGCCTTCGCCGTCTACTCGGCCGGGACGATCCTGGCCCTGGCCGGGGTCGGCCAGTGGCTGATCTCGCGGGGCCGGCGCGGCCTCGCGCTCGCGGTCTGCGCGGCGTACGGGGGGCTCGCGGTGTTCGCCGACGGCTGGCCGGCCTGGGGTGCCGACTTCGGCGGGGTCCCGGCGTTCCTGGTGGGGGTCACGGTCTTTTTGATCCTGCTGGCCGGTGGCCGGCTCTCACCGGTCCGGCTGGGCCTGGCCGGTCTGGCGGGCGGCCTGCTGGTCGGTGCCATCGCGGTGGCCGACTGGAGCAGGCCCCCGGCGAGCCGTACCCACCTGGGCGCCTTCGTCCAGCAGGTGCTGGACGGGCAGGCGTGGACCGTGGTCGGCCGGAAGTTCTCGGCGATGATCGGGGTCACGGTCGGCAACTGGTCGCTCTCGCTGCTCACCCTGGTCGCGCTGGCGTTCCTGTTCCTGGTGCTGGACCGCCCGTCGCGGTGGGGGGCCTCGGCCCTGGGCCGGGCCTACGCGCAGGCGCCCGCGCTGCGCGCCGGGCTGATCGGGGCGCTGACGTGCGCGCTGATCGGGTTCCTGATGAACGACTCGGGCATCGCGATCCCGGCGATGGCGCTCACGGTCGCGGTTCCGCTGACACTGGCCGCCTCGGTGCGCGCCGTGCGCTCCGCACCGCCCAGTACGCCAGGGCGGCCGTCACGGCCAGCAGCGTCCACGGCACCACCCGCTCCCTGACCAGGGTCTTCAGCCAGAGCAGGTCCTCGGGCCGCAGCGCCTCCCTGGCCGGGAGGTAGCCCAGCGAGAGCACCGTGACCCTGGCCACCATGAAGCCCTCCAGCGCGGGCCAGGAGACCATCGCCAGCAGCGCGAAGGCCAGCCCGTCGTACCAGGGCAGCGCGTACGGGGCGGCGAACAGCCAGGCGACCACCACCGCGGCGGCGACCGCGGGCGCGTCCCCGGAGGGCATGACCCGCAGCAGCAGCCAGGCCAGGAAGACCATCAGGGCCAGGGAACCGGCCTGGATCCAGGCCGAGTACGCGCCCGGCCCGAACACCTCCTGAAGGCCGGTCTTGACCAGCTGCCAGGGGGTGGCCAGGGAGACCCTTCTGCTCGCGGCACTCACCTGGTCCAGCACGTGCGGCCCGGCGACGGCGTAGACGGCAAGCACGGTCACCGTCGCGGTCCCGGCCACCACGGCGAGCCGGCCGGGAGAGCGGCGCAGCTCCCACGCCGGGCCGAGCGCCACCAGCCCGGCGTTGAGCTTGACCCCGATGCCCACCCCCAGCAGCACCCCGGAGGCGGCCCCGCGCACCACGAGCGCGGCGACCATGCAGGCGATGGCGAGGGTGTCGACGTGCATCCCGGCGGCCAGGTGGTAGAGCAGCAACGGGTTGGCCGCCCAGAGCAGCGCGGCCCGTCTCCGCAGGCGCTCGTCCCCGGCGGCGAACCGGTGCAGCAGCAGCGCCGTGCCGATGAACGCCGCGGCGTTGACCACGGCCATGGCGAAGACCGTCAGCCTGACCGAGTCGCCGCCCACCAGGCTCGCCAGCGCCTGCACGGCGGTGGCCACCGGGCCGTAGACGCTGGTCACCCCGGCCCACTCCTCGACCGCGCCGGTGACCGGGTCACCGGGCACGGCCGAGGGGGCGATCGCGTAGGGGTCGTGGCCGAGCACGGCCAGGCGGCCGTAGGCGGCGTAGTTGAGGTGGTCGGCCGACCCGGAGGGCGGCAGGAGGGCGATCAGGCCCGCCGCGGCGCAACCGGCCACGAGCAGCAGGCGCGCGGGAGGACTCCACCGGGACCGGAGCGCGCCGGCGAGACCGAGCCCGCCCAGCACGATCGCGGCGAGGCCCATGGCGATGACCAGGTGGGGGCCGGGACGGGCGTCCAGCGCGTACGGGGGCTGCCAGGAGGGGCCGGGCAGCCCGGGGACCATCGCGGACGGGCCCAGCAGGCCGATCGAGACCGTGATCGCCACCGAGAGCGCCAGGAGGCCGAACGCGGCGACGTCCGGCCCGCGCGGCGCGTCGCCGGCGGGACTCCGCCTCTCGTCGACGACCGACGCGTCCCGGGTCACCGGCAAATTCCACCACATCCCGAGCGGTGCCGGGCGTGCCGCCTCCGGCCGCGACCGCGGGGTCCGCCCGCGCCACCGATCACGCGACGGCACGCCGAGCGGCGACGGGACACCGTGACGGCCGCGTGATCGACCGCGGATGCCGGGAGGCGGCGCAGGGCCGGGACAGGGTCAGCGGCGGGCCAGCAGGGCGCGGGCGACGTCGCGGAACTGCCTGGCCCGGTGGAGCTGGGCCCTCCAGTCGGTGCCGGTGGCCCGGTGGGCCATCTCCACCTGGACCTCACGCACCCGGAAGCCCTTGCGCAGCAGGTCGATCGTGAGCCCCGTCTCCACGCCGAAACCGCGGGCCAGCGGCCGGGCCGCCTCGAAGGCCGCCCTGGTCAGGCAGCGCTGGCCGTTGAGCGGCTGGGCCGGCGTCCAGCCGGTGGCGCGCTCGACCCCCTGCCGGGCCAGTTTCACCACGAACCCGTGCCCGCCGAGCTTCACGCGCGTGACGAACACGGCGATCGTCATGTCGGCCTCTCCCGAGGCGACGGGCTCGATCAACGGCGCGGCCGTACGGGCGGTCTCCCCCAGGTCGGCGTCGAGGAAGAGCAGGTGCCGGGGCTGCGGGCCGTCGAGCAGGCGGACGGCCTCGGCACCGCTCTCCATGGCGGCGGCCTTGCCCCGGTTGCGGCTGTGCCGCACGACCCGGGCCCCGGCCGCCTTGGCGATCCTCCCCGTCCGGTCGGCCGAGCCGTCGTCCACGACCACGACGAGGTCGACGCCGGGCAGCGCCAGGGCCGCGGCCACCGTGGCCCCGATCCGGTCGGCCTCGTCCTTGGCGGGGATGATCGCCGCCGTGCCGGTCATCGAGCACCTCCAGCGTGCAGATCCCGGGCCTCGGCCGCGGGCGGGGCGTCATCCCTGGGATTCGGAACTCAGCAGCTTCTCCGGCATGGTCTCGTGCACGACGAAGACCGAGTCCAGTCCGGTGACCTGAAGGATCTTACGCACGGCAGGGCGGGGCGCCGCCACCTCCAGCGTGCCGCCGCGCTCACGCAGCCGCTTGAGCGCCGAGAGGAGCACGTTCATGCCGGTGGAGTCGCAGAACTCCACGGCGGACATGTCGAGGACCACGAGCATGGTCTGGTTCTGGCCAAGCAGCCGGGTGAACTCGGCCTGCAGGCGAGGCGCGGTATATAGGTCGATTTCGCCAATGATGGTCACGACGGTGTGCCCGGCATGAGATCGACTTGAGACTTTTAGCTCCACAGCGGGCACACTAGCGGCGCGAGAGCCACGGGTCACGTTCTCTTGAACAACCCGAGTCGTCCGCCCTTTGTCCCCCGTTTCCGCCGCACGGAAACCCTGAGTGCGCGAAGCTTGACACTGCGCGACACCGGCTTGGCCGGAAACAGGGAGGGGACCCGCCACCTCCCGATCGCCGCTGCGCTACCGCAGCGGTGGCCGTTGAGTCACGAGAAACGGGCTCGAACCACCCATGAACACCGACCTACCCGAGGACCTCCAGCGGCAGCGGCTCCAGGAGCACCTGGAGTCCATGATCACACGTACCGGCAAGGCCACCTCGTGGCGCGATGCGGCGAGTTCGCTGCGCAGCCTGGTGAACCACGAGGGACACGTGCCGATCAGGACCCGTCTGTCCGTCGAGGACCTCGACTTCCTCGAAGGGGCCCGCGAGGAGCTCCTGGACTTCGCCACGCTGGGCGTCCGGCTGCTCGACCTGCACCAGCCACGGGACGCGGGCGGCATCACCAGCGACGCGGCCCATCCGATCCTGCGCTGCCGCAGCTGCATGTGGCGGTGGCCGTGCCCGACGTTCCGGGCGATGGTGGAGTCCCTCGGCACCACCAGAAGGCTGACCTCCTGCCAGCACGTCGAGCCGGACACCGACGGCGAGTGCGCGCAGATGACCCTCATGGTCTCCGTACGGCCCGACGGCGAGGTCACGTCCGCACCGGCCGCCAACGGGACCGGATCCGCGGCCGGATCCGGGGCCACCGGCGACCGAGGTGCCCTCGGCCTCGGATCGGGGCCGGGGTCCACGAACGGGTCGGGGTCGGGCTCCGGGAACGGGTCCGTGTCCGGGCCCGGGTCCGCCGGGTCCGGGTCCGGCTTCGGGAGCGGCGAGGCCGGGTCCGGTCTCGGGAGCGGGCCGGGCTCCGAGGCCGGAGGCGGATCCGGTGGGGTGGACGGTCCCGGGTCCGGCGACGCGAGCGACACCGGCTTCGGTTCCGGCGGGACGTGAGGACGACCGCAACGTTCACGCCGACAGGGGCAGCCTGATCTCGAAACGGCAGCCCGGGCCGGAGTTGACGACACCGATCTCTCCCTCGTGGGCCTCGACGATGCCGCGCGCGATCGCCAGGCCGAGCCCCGCCCCGGTGCCGTCGGCGGTGGGGGTACGGGCCGCCTCGCCGCGGAAGGCCACGTCGAAGACGCGGGGCAGGTCGTCCGCGGGTATGCCGCCGCAGCAGTCGGTGACGGACAGCCGGGCGACCCCGTCCCCGGCCGAGGCGCGGACCACGACGGTGCCGTCCCCGGGCGTGTGCCTGATCGCGTTGACCACCAGGTTGCGCAGCGCCCGGGAGAGCTCGGCCGCGTCGGCCTGGACCGGGATCACCGGGTCGACCTCGCCGGTCAGCCGTACCCCCTTGGCCCTGGCCAGCTCCTCCACCCCGGCCAGGGCGTCGGCGACCAGGTCGCCGAGGCCGATCCTGCCGCGTGACAGGCGCAGCGCCCCGGCGTGGATCCGGGACAGCTCGAACAGGTCGTCCACCATGCCCGACAGCCGGTCCACCTCCAGGCGGATCTGTCGGTGGTAGCGGCCGGTCGTCCCGGGGTCGGAGACCACCCCGTCCTCCAGGGCCTCGGCCATGGCCCGCATGCCCGCCAGGGGGGTGCGCAGGTCGTGGCTCACCCAGGCGACCAGCTCGCGGCGGGCGCTCTCCAGGGCCCGCTCCCGCTCGCCTGCCAGGCGCAGCCGCCGGTAGGCGCGGTCCAGGCTCACGGCGATGGTGCCGAGCTCGGCGGGCAGGCCGGTGGGCGGCGTGAACTCCCCCGAGGCCGGTACCGCGTGCACCGCGTCGACGAGCCTGCGGCTGGCCGCCACCACCCGCCGGGCCAGCACCGTCGCGACGCCCAGCCCGACCAGGCCGCCCACCGCGACCACGCTGAGCACGATGTCCCTCGGCGTACCCTCGATGATCATTTTCAGGGTGATGGCGACCACGCCGCCCAGCGTCGCCACGACGGTCACCACCGCGACCACCGTGAGCATGGCGCCGATCGACCGTTCGCGCAGCAGCCACATCGCGCCCAGTCCCGCCAGCGCGACCAGCAGGCCGAGCCCGGCGGTGACCGCGACGATCAGCGCCATCTCGTTGATCATGACTCCGCCAGCGGCTCGTAGCGGTAGCCGACGCCCCAGACGGTGACGATCCGCCGCGGCACGGTCGGGTCGGGTTCGATCTTCTCGCGGAGCCGGCGGACGTGGACGGTCACCGTGGAGGAGTCACCGAAGGACCAGCCCCAGACCTGGTCGAGCAGGGCGGAACGGCTGAAGGCCTGCCGGGGGTTGCGCATCAGGTGGGCCAGCAGGTCGAACTCGCGGGCGGTCAGCATGATCTCCTCGCCGCGGAACCTCACCTCGTGGGCGCCCACGTCGACGGTCAGGTCGCCGTCCCTGAGCACCCCGGTACCGGCCGGCAGCGAGGCGCCGCGGGCCCGGCGCAGGACGGACTGCACGCGCAGAGCCAGCTCCCGGGGGCTGAAGGGCTTGGTCACGTAGTCGTCGGCGCCGGTCTCCAGGCCGACGACCCGGTCCATCTCCTCGCCCAGCGCGGTCAGCATGATCACCGGCACCGGCCGGCGCTCCCTGAGCTTCCTGCACACCTGCAGGCCGTCCAGCCCGGGGAGCATCAGGTCGAGCACCATCAGGTCGGGAGGGTCCGCCAGCGCGCGCCTGAGCGCCTCGGCACCGTCGCCGACGCACTCGACCGTGTGACCGTCACGTTCCAGATAGCGGGCCACGACCTCGGCCACCATCGGATCGTCGTCGACCACCAGAATCCGCGCGCTCATGGCCACCACGGTAGGCCCGCCGGGACCGGTCCTCGATCCCGCCGCCGGTCCAGGCGCGCCCCGATCGTTATGATCAAGCCGCTCACGGCCTGCTCGGCCGACGTACGGTGGAGCGCATGGGTCGTATCGTGATGGCGGTTCTGGGCGTCCTGCTCGCGCTCTACGTGGTGTTCGGGTTCGTGCTGCCCGCCCTGTTCGGGTTGCTGAAGCTCGCGCTCGTGCTGGCGCTGGTGGCCCTGGCCGTCGTCGCCATGGTCACGGTGGTGGCCAGGTTCACGAGGTGAACCTGCTGCTCGCCCTCCAGACGCTGGCCGTCTGGATGCTCGACGGAGGCGGTGCGCCGGCGGCGGCCGCCGTGGTCGGGCTGGGCGTGCTCCTGCTCGCCTGGGCACTGCGCCCCGCGCCCGTCTCCTCCGACGCGGGGCCACGGTCGCTGCTGTCCCGGCGCGACCGGGCGAGGCGGACGATGTTCGTCCGGCAGCTCGACCCCGACGCGGCCGGCAGGCCCCGGCCCCGTGCGCCCTCGGCGGGCCCGGCGCCCGCGTGACCCCTCTTCCTTCCGCATACGCGTGTGATCCCGCGCGAGCCGTCGTTCTCGCACGAGCCGTCGCCGTCGTATGAGCGCCGTCGTATGAGCGCCGTCGCATGAGCGCCGTCGTCCCCATGTGGGCGTCACCGTCCTCGTACGTGCACCGCCGGTCTCGTACGGGAACCGTCGTTCTCATGTGAGCACCGCGCCGTGAGCGTGCCCCGTCGGCGCGCTGCGCGCACGCGTACCGGAAAGATCCCCCGTGGCTCGCGGGCGCCTTCTGTGCCGTCTCCACTCCGCTCAGAAGGGTTCCGTCATGTTCGACCCCGTCATCGGGTTCACCGCCGGTCTGATCGCCTCGCTCGCCGAGCCGCTGGGTTCCACCCCTCTGGCGATCATCGTGTTCACCGTCCTCGTCCGCCTCCTGCTGCTGCCGCTGAGCGTCATGCAGGCGCGGGGGGAGCGGGCCCGGACCCGCCTCGCACCGCAGGTGCAGCGGCTCAGGAAGCGCCACGAGCGCGACCCCGAGCGGCTCCGCAGGGAACTGTCCGCCCTCTACGCCAAGGAGGGCACCTCCCCGCTCGCCGGCTGCCTGCCGTCCCTGGCCCAGGCGCCCTTCCTGCTGGTCACCTACCAGGTCTTCATCTCCTCGACGATCGCCGGGCAGGCCAACGCGCTGCTCACCCACGGGCTTCTCGGGGTGCCGCTCGGGCAGCAGTTCGCCGGTACGGTGGCCGGTTTCGGGCTGCTCAGCGGCCCGACCCTGGTCTTCGCCGGCCTGTTCGTGCTGCTCGTGGCCGTGGCGTGGATCACCTCCCGGAGGATCCGGCGCACGATGAGCCCGGACGTCCAGCCCGCGGCACTGCGCCGGCTGATGCCCCTGCTCCCGTACGGAACCGTCCTCGCCGCGATGGTGCTGCCGCTCGCGGCCGGGATCTACCTGCTGGTCAGCACGGCGTGGACGGCCGGGGAGCGGGCGGTGCTGCACCGTCCCGCGCTCACCGCGGGCTGAACGGTCACCGGTACCCGGGCCCGGCCAGCCGAACGGCCACCGCTACCCGGGCCCGGCCAGCGGGCAGGGGCCCGGTGGTCTCCGAGGAAGCGGGCACGCGGCAGGGGGCCGGTGGTCTGGGCGGGTGATCCGGAGGGGCCGGTGGGGGTTCCGTCCCGTCCCATGACAGGTGGGACGGGACGGAGATCGCGGGCGGATCCGGTGAAGGGGTCAGCCGCACTCTCTGAGCGCGGGCTCGGGAGTGGAGACACGGCCGTTACCCAACGTGTCGGCCACCGTGACCACCGCCCACACCGTGGTCACGCCCCCTTCGTGTCTGACCCCCCATGTGGAGGCCAGATACTCGACGATTCCGAGACCCCGTCCTCCCAGGGAGGAGAGTGCCGGGCGCCCGGCCCTCGGTTCGGTCGCCGCGCCGCCGTCACTCACAGCGACCTCGACGTGTTCTTCGTTCCATTCCCAAGACACCCTGATCTGCCCCGACGGCAACGGGTGTGCGTGACGCAGCGCGTTGCTCAGCAGTTCGCTGACCACGAGCACCGCGTCCTCCACCGCGTCCTTGTACACGCCCCGTTCCTGCAGGTCAGAGCAGAGGCGTTGGCGTGCGACAGCGACGCTGGACGGTGCATACGGCAACAACACGACGCTCGACGCACTCACCTCCCCGTATCCCTGAACCCCCCTGAGGAACTCACCCCAGTACGACCGAAATGCCCCGTTACGCAGCCATGGAAACCGAGTGTCAACTACAGCTTGTGCACATTCGACAATAGATCAGCACATCCGTTACGGTCTCGTTACCGCTTCGGCGTGTCGATCAGGTAAGGGCGCCGGGCGTGTCGTCGATCCGCAGGGCGAGCCTCATCCGAGTCCCTCCCGAGGGCCGGGGATGGGCGGAGACCTCTCCTCCCTGGGCCCGCGCCAGGCTGCGCACGATGTACAGGCCGAGACCGACCCCGCCGAACCTGCGGCGGTCACCGCTGTCGGCCTGGACGAAACGCTCGAAGACCCGCTCCCGGCTGGCGTGCGCGATGCCCACGCCCTCGTCGTCGACCACCAGCACCACCCGCTCGCCCTCCACCCACGCCTGGACCCTGATCAGGCCGCCGTCCGGGGAGTACTTGAAGGCGTTCTCCAGAAGCTGGCCCAGCAGGATGTCGGTGGCCAGCGCGTCGCCGGAGACCCGGGGAAGGTCGCCGGGCACGTCCACCTCCACCCGGTGCAGGTCGGACAGGACCGGCAGCCCCAGCGTGGCCGAGCGCACCGACTCGGCCAGGTCGAAGCCCTCGATCCGCAGGGTGAGCTCGCCCGCGCCCGCCCGCGCGCCCAGCAGCAGGTGGTCCATGAGCTGTCCGAGGGAGCGGGCCCGCTCGGCGATGGTGTGCACGGCGGCGCGGCGCTCGCCGTCGGTCATGCCGTCCCAGCGCGCGTCGAGCGTGGCGGCGAACCCCCGGACCACGGTGATCGGGGTGCGCAGCTCGTGGCTGGTGGTGGCCAGGAAGAGGTCCTTGGCCTCCTCCAGCTCCTTGGCGCGGGTGACGTCGCGGAAGTCGACCACGATCTCGCCGGTCTCCACGATCTCCGCGCAGAGCACGTCCAGCCAGGTCCCCGAGGGGAGCTGGATGGTGAGCTTCTCCCCCGGCGCGGGCAGCCGGAAGGGCGGCGGCCCGCCGATCACCTCGGCCGCGTGGAAGCCGGTCAGCTCGCTCGCGGCCGGGTTCCACTGCACGACCCGCCCCAGGTCGTCGAGGACCGCGATGCCGTCGGCGCTGGCGTCGAAGACCGCCCGCTCGTGGGCGCGCTGCCGCAGGGCCTCCTGGTAGGCCATGGCGTTGCCCACGGCGATGCCCGCGTGACCGGCCAGCAGCTCCAGCAGCTCCAGCTCCAGGTGGCCCGCCTTGCGCTTGGCGAACAACGCGTACAGCGCGCCGTACGGCCGCCCGCCCATGGACGCGAGCCCGAGCGCGACGGTGTGCAGGCCGGGCAGCCGCGACCAGATGAGCTCGTCCAGCCGGGCCTGGTCGCCGGTCTCCAGCATGAGGGTCCTGCCCTCGCGCAGCAGCCTGCCGACCAGGCTGGTGCGCAGGTCGGCGGTGGAGTCGCGCAGCGCGTCGGGAAGGTTGTGCCGGGCCACCAGGCGGAGCCGGTCGCCCTCGATGAGCACGAAGCCACCGGCGTCGGCGCCGGTCAGCTCCGCGAGGCTGGCCGCGATCCGGTCGAGCACCGCGGGCAGCTCCAGCTCGGCGTTGATGTCGGCGACCACGTCGGTGAGGCGGCGCACCAGCCGGCCGCGGCGCGCGTTGCGGTCGTTGGCGCTCTCGTCGTCCTGGGCCAGGTGGTAGACGCTGACGTACCCCAGCAGGGTGCCGTCGTGCCCGCAGAGCGCGCCGGTGTCGACCCGCACGTCGAGCAGGCTGCCGTCGCGGCGGAACCTCCTGGTCCGCAGCGACACCTGGCCGTCGATCCGGACCTTCTCCAGGACCGCGTTGTGCTCGGCCGTCAGCTCCTCGGGGACCACCGGCGCCCGGCGGCCGATCATCTCCCCGGCCGGCCAGCCGAACAGCCGCTCGGCCGCGGGATTCCACGCCAGGACCGTCTGCTCGCGGTCGATGGCCACGATCGCGTTGGGCGCGGCGGCGACGACCTCCCGGCCGATGCCCCCGGCGATCCCGGCCCTGTAGTCCACCACCCACCCATAGTGCCGCCTCGACCGGTCTGATCTTGGCACTTTCGGCCCGCACGTGTTGCCACTGGCCGGGCGATCCGTCCGATACTCTGCGGTCACCACACACCTGGATACGAAAGGGTGGGGCCATGTCATCCGGCGACATCGATGCATTGCTACGGGTGACCTCGCCCGACTATGTCGGGACGAGTCATCCCGACATCGCGTTCGGCACGCTCGACGGGCCGCTGGGGCGTCTCACCCTGGCCGTCACCGCCCGGGGTGTGGTGGCCTGCAGCTACGAGGACGAGAACGTCGTCTTCGAGCGGGTCAGCCGCGAGGTCGGCACCTTCATCGGACCGGACGCCCGGCGCCTCGACCCCGTCCGCCGGGAGCTGGACGCCTACTTCTCCGCCCGGCTCCGCGCCTTCGCGACACCGGTCGACCTGCGCCTTGCCACCCAGTTCTCCAGGACCGTACTGCAGATGATGCTCTCGGTACCGTACGGGACCGTGACCACCTACCGCGAGATCGCCGAGCGGATCGGCAGGCCCCGGGCGCTGCGCGCGGTGGGCAACGCGCTGGGCAGCAACCCGGTCTGCGTCATCGTGCCGTGCCACCGGGTGGTCGAGAGCGAGGGCGTCCTCGGCGGGTACGCCGGGGGTTCGGCGGCCAAGGAGCGGCTGCTGCACATCGAGTCCACCGCGGCCGCCCGCGGATCCGGCGTCCTGTAGCCCTCGCCCGTCCCGCACGACCGGCTTCCCGCAGCCTCGCCCGCACCGTCGGAGATCCCGCTCGCGCACGGCCGGAGCCCTCCGCCCGCGCACGCCGGAGGCTCCCGCCCGCACGGCCGGAAGCCCCCCGTCGCCCTCGTTCCCGTACGGTCAGAGCCTCCCGCCTCGTCCGGCGCCCCGGAAGCGGCGCTGGAGCGCGCCGACGGCCAGGGTCACGAGCCCGGCGACCAGGAACGCGCCGACGGCCGCGCTCATCCACGGCTGCCGGACGAACCCGACCAGGTCGCGGACACCGGTCCAGAACGAGGTCCACCACGCCAGTTCCGGGGCGACCGGCAGCGCGGTGAGCATCCACCAGGCCGCGAAGCCGAGCACCCAGGGGACGATCATGAGCCCGCGCGAGGGCGCGGTGGCGGAGGTGTCCCAGTGCGCGGCGCCGCCGAGCAGGAAGTAGTCGACCACGAGCACCGCGAACATCGGGACGAAGACCGCACCGATGATGCCCAGGAAACCGGTGTAGGTGTCCGCCTCGACGAAGATCGCGAGCAGCGTGACCAGCACGCCGATGGCCCCGGAGATGATCCTGCGGTCCAGCCGGGGCAGCAGGTTCTGCAGCGAGGTCGCGGTGGAGTAGACGTTCACGAACGACTGGTCGGTCTCGCGCAGCACCAGGACGCCGAAGAACAGCGGGCCGAGCGCCGCGGCCACGAAGGGCTCCCACACCCTGTCCGGGTCGTTGCCGACCAGCGCGAGCGCCGCGATGCCCAGCACCAGGCAGGCCACCTGGGCGATCGTGTAGCCGCCGACGACGCCCGCGAAGGAGGCCCTGCCCGAGCGGGAGAACCGGGCGAAGTCGGCCGCGACCGGCACCCAGGAGACCGACAGCGCGATCACGTAGTCCACCGAGGGGGCGAACGCCTCCCACGATCCGCCGCCGATCGCCGGTCCGCGCTGGAACAGGGCGACCAGGAACCAGATCATCGAGACCACCACGGCGGCGGTGACGTACCGGCGGAGCAGGCGGACCGCTCCCAGCGGCCGGATGGTCAGCGCGGTGGTGATCACCCCCGCGATGACCACCCAGACCGGGTAGGGCACCTCGACCCCGAAGGATCCGGCGATGGCCTGCGCGCCCTGGGCGATGACCCAGAGCTCGAAGGCGCCCCAGCCGAGCATCTGGACGATGTTCAGCACGGTCGGCAGGTAGGACAGCCTCGCCCCGAACAACCCGCGCAGCAGCACCATCGCCGGGGCGCCGGTCCGCTGCCCGGGGATGGCGGCCAGGCCCACCATCGCGGTGCCGACGAGGCTGCCCACCACCGCGGCCACGATCGCGGCCACGAAGCTCAGCGGCCGGTCGCCGAGCGGGTCGATCAGCGCGATCGCGCCGGAGAAGCCGAGCAGGCTGACGCCCAGGTTGGCCCAGAGCGCGCCCTGGTCGAGCACGCCGAGCGCCCGGGGAGGAGCCTCGTCGAGGGTGAGGGGGGCCTCGGCCGCCCCCGGATTCGTGGAACTCGCAGAGTCAACGGCGGCAGACGCCATCACATGCTCCCTACGCCGGCATTACCCGGACAGGTTCATGCGGTCGGCAGCAGCTGTAGCTGCCCTCTCAGCCTGGTTGCCCCAAGCTCCCGCGTCGGGTGGTACGCGAAGCCGGGGTCACCCCAGCTCGCGCCCATCATGATGCACCATAGGTCCGTGTTCGGCCAGTACCGGGTCCGCGCGGACGTCCAACCGGCGGCCTCACGACCCGGACGGCTCCGCGACCAGGACGGCTCAGGCGACGAACGGGTCGTGACCACCGTCGGCGACCATCGGGCGGCCGGCGAAGTCCCAGGACCGCATTCCGCCCTCCACGTTGATCGCGTTCCAGCCGCCGTGGTTGAGCCAGGCGGTGGCGCTCGCCGAACGGCCGCCGACCCGGCAGACCACGTAGACGGGAGCGTCCTTGGGCACCTCACCGACCCGGGACTGCAACTCTCCCAGCGGGATGTGGACGGCTCCCGGCGCGTGCCCGGCGCGCCACTCGTCGTTCTCGCGTACGTCGAGCAGGAACGCGTCATCCGGCACGGCCTGCACCTCGACCTCAGGAACATTCATGCGCTCATTGTTCCAACTCCGCCACCCGATGGGGCGCAAAGCCACTCGGACGCCCTCATCCGGACCTTCGATCCTCCCCGGCGAAGGACGAACCGGCACGGTCGGTCATCCGGTGCCACAAAGCCGGAGGACGGACGGGAACGAGATCAGGGCACGTCCCAGAAGGCCATCTCATGGGCCATCCCCTCGGTGAACAGCCTCCGGGCCCGGTCCGGGTCCGGTGCCGCCTCGTCGATCATCACCGCGATCCTCCCGGTCAGCTCGGCGAAGCCCGGGTGGGCGTAGGTGTCGACCCAGGCGCGGTAGCGAGGCTCCTCGGGCGGGTTCTCGGCCAGCCTCCTGCCGAGGGTGGAGTAGCCCCACATGCAGGGATAGAGCGCGGCCAGGCCGTCGGCGTAGACCGCGGCGGAGTCGAGCAGGAAGGCGGTGTAGGCCGCGCAGGCCGGTCCCTTCGTCGCCCCGTCGAGGTCGGCGCCGAACCCGGCCGACAGGGACCGGTGCAGGTTCAGCTCGTCGTGGAAGGTGGAGTGGGCCAGGTCCACGAGGTCGCCCAGATGCCCGTCGGGGGCCTGCCAGGCCAGCCGCGAGAAGACGCGCACGTAGTCGAGCAGGAAGAGGTAGTCCTGCTCCAGCCAGGACCGGAACACCGGCTCGGGCAGGTCCCCCCGCGCGATGCCCGCCACCGTCGGGTGGGCCAGCTGCGCCTCGACGAGCGGGCGGCCTATGACATGCAGTTCCTCGGAAACGCTCATAGTCCGGGCATTGTGCCAGGCGGGCGTCCGGCCGCGCCGAGACGGTCCCGGCCTCCGCTTCCCGAAGGCGCAAGACGCTTCGGACGGTCCCGACCCTCGCTCCCGGAGGCGCGGATCGCCTCGGGACGTCCCCCGGACGCGGTCACCTCAGGGCGGCGGCGCCGAAGGAGACGCTGAAGCGTTTGCACCAGATGGTCACGCTCTTCAGGTCGTCGAGGTCGGCCCCGGCCGGGATGGCGTAGTTGGCGTTCCCCCTGTTCCCCTTCAGGTCGCCCAGTTCGAGGTGCCTGCCGTCGTCCAGGTTGAACCAACCGGCCCTTCCCTGCTTGACGGGCTGGTCGCTCAGCCAGACCCTCAGGTCCGGGCCGTCGGAGGTGTTCAGGTCCTCGATCCGCAGGATCCGTCTCCCGTCGGGCAGCTCCAGCACCTTCGCCGTACCGGCGGTGTCGTGCTCGTGGGAGACGAACGTGCCCGTGGCCAGGCTCTTCGGCGCCGAGGAGGTCTCGGCGGGGCGGGTGGGCTCGCCCGTCCCGCCGTCCGCCGGGGACTCCGGAGACGCCGGGGACGCTTCGGACTCCGGTGACGCCGAGGCCCCCGGGGACGCCGGGGAGGATGGCGCCTCCGCGACCGGCAGCGCCTCGTTCACCTCCACGACGGTGAACAGCCGCCAGGGCTGGAACAGGTACAGGGCGACACCGACCGCCACCGCGCCGATCACCAGCACGACCCGGGTGACGGGATGCCGGAGCAACCTCTTGACCCTCATCGGACACCTCCAGCGTCGAGCCCCCGGCCTCGGCCCGGGAACGAGGCCGACGGGCGTTCCCGCGACCTCGGGGCGACGCTATCGCCGACGGGGACGCCCATCGCTTACGGAGTGCTTACGCCCGCCCCGGAGCCGCGACGTAGTGTCTGGGCCATGACGACGATCGCAGAGGAAGTGCTTCTGCTCGCGTACGGCGAGCAGGACGGAAAGCAGCTCATCGGCTCCACGGAGCTGAACGCCGCGCTCGGTGGCGCGCTGCTGGGCGAGCTCACCGTCGCCGGACGGATCGACCTCGCCGACAAGAAGGTCACCGTCCGCGACACGACCCCCCTGGGCGACGAGGAGCTGGACGGGCCGCTCGCGCGGATGGCGGCGGAGACCAAGGCGCGCAAGCCCGAGTGGTGGGTGCAGAAGCTTCAGACCGACAAGCTCCGCAGGCGCCTGCTGTCCCGCCTGGCGGAGCGGGGCGTGCTGGACGAGGAGCGGCACAAGGTGCTGGGGATCTTTCCGAGCACGCGTTACCCCGAGCGTGACCCGCGTGTCGAGCTGGAGATCCGCGAGCGGGTGCAGGGCGTGCTGTCGGGTGCCGTCCCGGACGAGCGGGTCACGGTGCTGATCGCGATCCTGCACGCGGCCAAGATCGACCGTAAGGCGTTCCCCGACGCGAGCAAGGAGCGGATCAAGGAGATCGTCGAGGGCGGATGGGCCGGCAAGGCGGTCTCCGACACCATCGCAGCCGTCAACGCCGCCGTGATGACGGCCGTGATCGCCGGTGCCGTGGTCACCACCACGACCAGCTGAGACCGGCCCCTCGACCGCCCTCCCACCGGCCCCTCACCGGCCCCTCACCGGCTCGGCCTCATCCGCCGGACGTCCCGCCCGGCGGAGCGCCTACTTGGCCAGGACGTCCTTGGGGACCGCCTTGTCCTGGGCCAGCGCCTCGAACATGCGCAGGGCCTTCTCCCGGTCCCACTTGACGACGGACTGGCCGTTGATGGTGGGCAGGGAGCCGACCGGGACGACCGTGGTGACCGGGTTGTCGCCCATGGCCAGGCCCAGGGAGAGCAGGTTGAACACCCCTGTCCCTTCGTCCACGGACACCGAGTCGGCGGCGCTCAGCGCGAGCGGGACGGACGTGAAGGGGTTGATCAGGACACCCGGGCTGGCGGCCTTCTTCACCACCGCCGAGAAGAACTGGCGCTGGCGCTGGGTCCTGTCCAGGTCGGGGATGTTGCCGGTGGCGCGGGTGCGGACGTAGCCCAGGGCCGTCCCGCCGTCCATGACCTGCCGGCCCTTCTTCAGGTTGATCCCGGCCTTGGGGTCCTTGATGGCCTGCTTGACGTCGATCTCCACGCCGCCGATGGCGTCGACGATGCCGACGAAGCCGCCGAAGCCGATCTCCATGTAGTGGTCGAGCCGCAGCCCGGTGACCTTCTCCACGGTCCTGGCCAGCAGCTTGGGCCCGCCGTCCTGGAAGGCGTAGGCCGCGTTGAGCTTGTCGCTGCCGTGGCCGTCGATCGGCACGTAGGAGTCCCGGGGCAGGCTGACCAGGGTCGGGCGGCCGTCGCCGTCGGGGATGTGCAGCAGCATCATCGTGTCGGTACGGCGCCCCACCGCCTTGCCGGTGGCGAGCTTCTTGCGCTGGGCCGCGGTCAGACCGGCCCGGCTGTCGGAGCCGACCAGCAGCCAGTTGGTGCCCGGGGTGTCGGCGGGACGTCCCTCGTAGTCGCCGAGCGCGTCGATCGTGACCAGCCGCGAGCTGACCACGAAGTACCCGCCGACGGCCAGGACCAGCAACACGACGACCACACCGGCCAGGATCCGTACCGCGAGCCGTCCGGGACGCTTGGGCCGCCAGCCTGACACGCGCGATCCTCCCTGACCTGTCGGACCTGCCGGACCTTCCGGACCCCCCGGGCCTCCCGCCCGCGGGCCCGCGGGCGCCGGAACGCCGGGGGCCGGGGCCGAGGACGCCTTCAACGGCCTGACCGGGCTGGAACCCGGCCTGGCCTTGCCGTACACCCGCGAGCTTCCCCGGGGGCGCGGCACCTCCCCGGGCGCCTCCTGCCCGGTGGACGCCTCACGGGCGGAGGCCCCGCGCCGCGGCGCCGTCACCTCCTGAAGGGGCGACGCCGGCCCGCCTCGCGAGGGAGGGGCGGGCCGTCCGGCCGCTCCCTGCGGCACGGACCCCGGCGTGGGCGATCGCAGCGCACGAGTGCGATCGTCGTCTTCGGGCCTGTCAGCCACGTCGTGTCCCGCCACTTCTCGATCTTTGGTGAAAACGTCATTATCGACGCTACGTCGTGGCTCACGCGCATGCCGCCGGGTCACCAAGGTTTCCTTATGCAAAAGTACTCATAGGGGTGGTTAGCCACCAATAATGCGCTCGACGGCCGATCCGGAAACATCAAGCCCCACCCGGATCGTTACGGTAGAGGACTACCTCTGCTCGAAAGGATGATCGTGTCCACTGCGGACCCGTGGAGTACCTGCCCGTGCACGCGCACGGGACCCGCTGAACCGGTCGGGAGCATCCCCCGGTGAACACGGCTCTGGGCCTGCTGGCCGTACTTCTCCTCACTCTCGCCACCGGTTACTTCGTCGCCCAGGAGTTCGCCTTCGTCGCGGCGGACCGCGGCGTGCTCCGCGAGCAGGCCGACGCCGGGGACGCCGCCGCCGAGCGGGCACTGGCGGTGACCGGGCGCCTGTCCTTCATGCTGTCCGGCGCGCAGCTCGGCATCACCGTCACCGCCCTGCTGGTCGGCTTCATCGCCGAACCCGCGATCGCCACCGTCATCCGCCCCTGGCTGGAGAGCGCCGGCGTGCCGCCGGGAGCCGTACCCGGCATCGCCGTGGCGCTGGCGGTCGCGGTCGCCACCGTCATCCAGATGGTCCTGGGCGAGCTGGCCCCCAAGAACCTCGGCATCGCCCGTCCGGAGCCGGTGGCGAAGTTCCTCGCCCGCTCGACGATGATCTACCTGCGGATCGCCGGGCCGGTCATCCGGCTGTTCGACTCCGCCGCCACCGGCCTGCTGCGCCTGGTCGGCGTGGAGCCGGTGGAGGAGATCGAGCACGGTGCCAGCCCCGAGGAGCTCTCCCGGATCATCTCCGACTCCGCAATGGCCGGTGACCTGCCGCCGCGGCTGTCGGACCTGCTGAAGCGCGCGCTGGAGTTCGGCGACCGCACCGCGGAGGACGTGATGGTGCCCCGCCCGCGCGTCGTGCTGCTGAGGGACGAGCGGCCCATCTCCGACCTGATCGAGGCCGTGCGCACCCACGGCCACTCGCGCTACCCGGTGCTGTGCAGCCGGAACGGCGACGACGTGGTGGGGGTGACCGGCGTACGCGAGCTGCTCAGGTCCGGGCTGACCGAGGGCACGCTGGAGAAGATCACCCGATCCGCGCTCCTGGTGCCCACCTCCCTGCCGCTGCCCGTCGTGCTGGAGCGCATGCGCGTCGCCCGCGACGACCTGGCGTGCGTCATCGACGAGTACGGCGGCCTGGCCGGAGTGGTCACCGTCGAGGACCTCGCCGAGGAGCTCGTCGGCGAGCTCATCGACGAGAACGATCCCGAACCGGCCGGGGTCGTGGCCGGTGAGGAGGGCACCTGGGATCTGCCCGGGACGCTCCGGCTGGACGAGATCGAGCGGGCCATCGGCCTGCAGCTGCCCGAGAGCGACGACTACGACACCGCCGCGGGCCTGGTGCTCGCCACCCTCGGCCGGATGGCCGAGCCTGGCGACCGGGTGACCGTGACGCTGACCCTGCAGAACGACCCGCTGGAGAACGACCGCGCCGACGAGCAGGACGCGGTGCTGACGGTCCTGTCGGTGCACCGCAGGGTCCCCGAGTGGGTACGGCTCTCGCTGGCCACCCCCCCGGGGGACGACGGCGCCGGGACGGACGCGGCGGAGGGAACGGCGACGGACGCCGGGAGAGACGGCGAGACGATGACACCCGAGCCACGGATGATCGAACGCGGTCCCGAGGCGCCCATGATCGAGCGGAGCGGGGGGAGGCGACGATGAGCACCACGGCGGCACTGCTGCTGGGCGTGGCCCTGCTGATCGGCAACGCCTTCTTCGTGGCCGCCGAGTTCGCGGTCATCTCGGCCCGCAGGCACCGCCTGGAGGAGCTGGCGGCCAAGGGGGGCCGTCTGACCCGGATCACGGCCCGCGCCGCCGTACGCGGCGGCAGGGAGCTCTCGCTGATGCTGGCGGGGGCGCAGCTCGGCATCACGCTCTGCTCGCTCGGGCTGGGCATGGTGACCGAGCCCGCCATCGAGCACCTGCTGGAGCCGGTCTTCGCCGCGGTCGGCGTACCCGAGTCGCTCCAGGTCCCCATCTCGCTGGTGATCGCACTGGCCCTCGTCACCTTCCTGCACATGGTCGTCGGCGAGATGGCGCCCAAGTCGTGGGCGCTGACCCACCCGGAGACCGCGGCGATGGCCCTGGCCCTGCCGTTCCGGGGGTTCACCTGGGTCGTCCGCCCGGTGCTCGCCACGCTGAACGGCCTGACCAACCAGATCCTGAGGCTGTTCGGGGTCCATCCCAAGGACGAGCTGGCCACCACCAGGACCCCGGTCCAGCTGGCGATGCTGGTCGGGGAGTCGGGCCGGATGGGCCTGCTCGACCGCGACGAGCACGACCTGCTCACCCGGGCCCTGCGGGTCCACCAGCAGCCCGTCGAACGGCTGATGCTGCCGCTGGCGGAGACCACCTCGGTGCCCGCCGACGCGACCGGGGCGCACATGCGCGAGGTCGCCGCGCGCGACGGGCACCTGCGCATGCTCGTCACCTCCGGTCGTCCGGGCGACGTGCTGGGCGTGGTGCACGTCAGGGACGTCCTGGTCCGTCCCGAGGCGACTCCCGCCGAGCTCGCCCGCCCGGTGCCCCGCCTGGAGGCGGGCACCACGATTCCCGACGCGGTCTCGGCCCTCCAGGACGCCCGCGCCCACCTGGGACTCGTCACCGACGGCGGCGGCGAGGTGATCGGCATGGTGAGCCTCACGGACCTGCTCGGCGAGATCCTGGACGTACGGGCGCTCACGGCCCGATAGCGGGCTTCCCCTTCCACCGTGGGGGGGGGGGGGGGGGGCCGGGGGCCCCCCCCCCCCCCCCCCCCCCCCCCCCCCCCCCCCCCCCCCCCCCCCCCCCCCCCCCCCCCCCCCCCCCCCCCCCGCCGCTTTCCGCGCCGTTCCCGCCGTTCCGAACGTGGCGGTGGAGGCAGCGGCCGCCGTGTCCCCACGGCCACGACTGCGGTTGCGGCTACGGCTACGGCTACGGCTACGGCGAGGCTCCCTGGGTGACCCTCCCGTCCCGGATCCCGATGAACGATCATCCCCGGAACCGTGATTCCGAGCCCTCACGGCGGGACGCCAAAAACACGAAATTCTGCGATTGATCCCTCCACTTCCCTCATTACCAGATATGCAACGAACAGATGCGCACATCGGTTCTCCGCGCATGTCGTATGACGGAAACGGCGCCACCCATCAGTAGGATCCGAATTAATTGCGCATCGTCGGCAATGCGCGTGGACGGGAAATATCAAGAGAAAAGAACAGAATCATGGTAGACAGAAGACCTTTCTTCTCCGTACCACGAAAGAGCCTGTCCCCCTGGCGGAACGGGACCGTCGCGATCATCGTCGCGATGGGAACCCTGGTGGCGGCACCGCACGCCGCGTACGCGGCGGAGCCGGTGGAGCTGGGGACGGCCGGCGCGTTCGCGGTCCTGGGCGGCAGCACGGTCACCAACACCGGCGCCACCGTGCTCACCGGCGATCTCGGGGTGAGCCCGGGCACGGCCATCACCGGTTTCCCGCCCGGCACCGTCAGCGGTACCGTCCACGCCGGTGACACGGCCGCCGCCCAGGCCCAGAGCGACCTCACCATCGCCTACGACGACGCCGCCGCCCAGCCCTCCGACGCCGTCATCCCCACCGAACTGGGCGGCACCACCGTCACCCCCGGCACCTACACCTCCGCCGCGGGCACCTTCGGCATCACCGGAGAGGTGATCCTCGACGCCCAGGGCGACCCGGACGCGGTCTTCATCTTCAAGGCCGCGTCCACCCTCATCAC
Organism: Streptosporangium sp. NPDC050855; assembly: GCF_044456585.1. Classification (NCBI taxonomy): domain Bacteria; kingdom Bacillati; phylum Actinomycetota; class Actinomycetes; order Streptosporangiales; family Streptosporangiaceae; genus Streptosporangium; species Streptosporangium sp. NPDC050855. The sequence goes on along the minus strand of NZ_JBITFY010000009.1, from coordinate 270,067 downwards.
CGCCGCCGCCAGCACGGTGACCCTCACCGGCGGCGCGCAGGCGTGCAACGTGTTCTGGCTGGTGGGCAGCTCGGCCACGCTGGGCGCGAGCTCCGACCTCGCGGGCACCGTCCTCGCCCTGGCCTCGATCACCGCCGGCGCCGACGTGACCGTCGACGGCCGCCTGCTGGCCCGCAACGGAGCCGTCACCCTCGACTCCGACACCGTCACCGTGTCGCAGTGCGCGGTCGATCCGCCGAGGACGACCACCACCACGGTGAACTCGTCGTGCGCGATGACGCAGCAGGGTCCGATCACCTTCACCGCGACGGTGAGGTCCTCGAGCTCGGTCGTTCCCTCCGGGCCGGTCGAGTTCTTCGCCGACGGGGTCAGCCTCGGCACCGCCCAGCTCGACGCCACGGGTCACGCCGACCTGACCGTGAGCGGCCTCACCGAGGGCGCACGGCAGATCACGGCCGTCTTCCCGGGCACGGACGCGCTCGACCCGAGCACGTCGGCGGTGTTCACGCAGGACGTGGACGCCGACGGTTTCTGCCTGGTACCGGCGTGCGGGCAGGCGGTCCGCCGCGGCCTCCAGACGAGGTCGTCCGTTCCCCGACGAAACGTCTGACCGGGATCGACACGGCCCTGTCCGTGCGTCCGCCGCGGCTTCCGTGCCCCGGGCGAGCGCTCCGGTCCTGACCGGGACGACGCATTTCAAAGCCTCTGCGGGTGGCTCCCCGGTGGCCACCGATCAGGCATCGCGGACATCGTCTCCGCGAGCCGCCGAGCAACATGGAAACGAAATGAATTCTCATCGAGACAGATTCATCACGGGCTCGCGGCCCGGCAGGGGCGCTCGGCTCCTGGGCATCGCGGTCGCCGCGATCGGGGCCTTTCTCGCCGCACCGGAAACGGCGGCGGCGAACTCCTCCGGCGAAAAAGCGGGCATCATCGGTTTCGGCCGGTTCGACGGCTCCGGAAGAACGACCGCGGCGTGCGGGCGAGGATTCCACCCGTACCATCCTCAGGCGGTTGTGAAGGGCCACTGCCGGAAGCGGTGCTGTGGTCCTCGTCGATGCGGAAGAAAGTGCTGCGTGTGCGCACGCGGCCCGCGTGTCTGTGATTCATGCCGTCCGCGCCGGACGCCCGAACGACGTGGGCCACGAGGCGAGACGGGCCCTGCGGGCCCCGTCGGCCCCGCGGGTTCGGACGGCGCGCCGGGGCCCGTGGGGCCTACCGGTCCGACAGGACCGGTAGGCCCCACCGGTCCTGCCGGTCCTGCCGGTCCCGTGGGCCCGGCAGGACCGGGGGCTGCCCTGATGGGACCGCCGGGTCCGATGGGGCCCACCGGCCGTATGGGACCCACCGGGCGTATGGGTCCCACCGGTCCCTTGGGCAAGCCCGGACCTGCCGGCAGGACAGGACCGGCGGGCAGGATGATGCCGGGCGGTGGCGACCGGGGTGAGCGGGGCCACAGCGGCCCCATGGGTCCGGTCGGCCCGAAGGGGGCGGTGGGCACCATCGGTCCGACCGGTCCTGCCGGTCCGGCGGGACCGGCGGGACCGGCAGGTGCCACCGGCGCCACGGGTCTGCGAGGCCCGGCGGGAGCGACGGGAGCGAGAGGTGCCACGGGTGCGACCGGGCCCATAGGTGCGACCGGACCCGCGGGTGCGACCGGTGCGACGGGACCGGCGGGCCTGCGAGGCCCGGTGGGAGCGACAGGACCCACCGGCCTTCGAGGACCGGTGGGTGCCACGGGCGCGACCGGCTCGCAGGGCCCGGTGGGCGCCACCGGCCTCCAGGGGCCGAGGGGCCTGACCGGACCCGCGGGGACGACGGGTGCCACCGGCCCGGCGGGACCGACGGGTCTGACAGGGGCGACGGGCTTGACCGGGCCCGCGGGACCTGCAGGACCGGCGGGCACCACCGGCCTGACAGGACCGGCAGGTGCCACCGGTCTCCAGGGGCCGAGGGGCCTGACCGGACCCGCGGGGACGACAGGAGCCACAGGCCTGACGGGAGCGACGGGACCGGCAGGTGCCACCGGCCTTCGGGGACCGATCGGCCTGACCGGACCCGTAGGACCCGAAGGACCGACCGGACCCGAAGGACCCGCAGGAGCCACCGGCCTCACCGGACCCGCAGGAGCCGAAGGAGCCACCGGCCCCCAGGGAGCGACCGGCCTGACCGGACCCGTAGGACCCGAAGGACCGACCGGACCCGAAGGACCCGCAGGAGCCACCGGCCTCACCGGACCGGCAGGACCCGAAGGAGCCACCGGCCCCCAGGGAGCGACCGGCCTGACCGGACCCGTAGGACCCGAAGGACCGACCGGACCCCAGGGACCGATCGGCCTGACCGGGCCCGCGGGACCCGCGGGACCCATCGGCCCGGTGGGAGAGACGGTGTGCGCCGACGACACGTGGGGCATCATCGGTCGCGAGACGCTGGGGGACCCGAGCGCGGTCTACCGCACCGGCCCGTACGCCCGCACGGATCCCACCGTTTCCGCCGCCGACGTGCCACCGCCCTACGGCAGCGGCAGCATCGGCATCATCGTCGACGACGAACCCGACGAGATCGCCTTCGGGAACGAGACCGACTTCGCGGAGCTGCCGGTCGGGGACATCACCACCCTGAGCTACTGGGTGTTCGCGGGCACCGACTCCATGGCGGACGTGTCGCTGCCCTCCCTCACCATCGAGGCCGACCCCAACGTGGGGACGACGGACGTCACCAAGCTGATCTACCTGCCGGAGGCGTCCACCGCCCCGTCGGCTCCGGCGACGCCGACGGTCAACACCTGGCAGCAGTACGACGCCGGTGCCGCCGGCAGCGCCTGGTACGCCACCGGAGCGACGGGCACCCTGATCGGCTGCACGCAGGCCACCCCGTGCACGTTCGACGAGCTCAAGGCCAGGCTGCCGGACGCGGTGATCACTTTCAGCCTGGGGTTCGCCAGCACGGACGGCCCTTTCATCGGGGCGATCGACGGGCTTCAGGTGAACAACACCGTCTACGACTTCGAGTTCCTCGGGACGCGCAAGACGGTCGCGGCGGATATGACGGCCATATGAAGGAACGGCCCGACAGGCTCACGGGCCGTTCCACCGCGCCGCTCCATGGGGCCGCTCCATCGGGCCGCTCCGTCGCACGCCCGCGGAGGACCGGCCCACCGCCCCGGGAGGACCCCGCAGACGGGCCCGGCGCACGAGGGGCACCGAGAACGATCGCCCCGCGGGAAAGCGCCCGGACAGAGCCGTCCGCCGGACGGCACGCCGCCGGTGTGACGGTGCGATCGGGTGCTACAACGAGATCAACCGGGCTCCGCGGTCGTCGCAACCTTTCCCGGTGACGCCACTCGTGGGTGAGGGACGCATGAGGATTTCCGTCTCGGTGCCGCCGCGACGTACCGGCGCTTCGAGACCGACCGGGCTCCGCCCTCTCACCGGGGTGGTCCCGGCGCTGGTGATCGTGTTCCTGGTCCCCCTTCTGATCACGTTCGCCGCCGCGCGGCCCGGCCTGAGCGTCGCGGAGCCGGTGGAGCTGGGGACGGCCGGCGCGTTCGCGGTCCTGGGCGGCAGCACGGTCACCAACACCGGCGCCACCGTGCTCACCGGCGATCTCGGGGTGAGCCCGGGCACGGCCATCACCGGTTTCCCGCCCGGCACCGTCAGCGGTACCGTCCACGCCGGTGACACGGCCGCCGCCCAGGCCCGGAGCGACCTCACCGTCGCCTACGACGACGCCGCGGGTCAGGCCGTCGACGCCACCCTGCCCACCGAGCTGGGCGGCACCACCGTCACCCCGGGCACCTACGACTCCGCGGCCGGCACCTTCGGCATCACCGGGCAGCTCACCCTGGACGCCCAGGGCGACCCCGACGCGGTCTTCATCTTCAAGACCGCCTCCACCCTCGTCACCGCCTCCGCCAGTACGGTCGACCTCGTCGGCGGCGCCCGGGCACGTAACGTGTTCTGGCTGGTGGGCAGCTCGGCCACGCTGGGCACCGGCTCGGACCTCGTGGGCACCGTCCTCGCGCTGACCTCGATCACCGCCACCACCGGCGTGACCGTCGACGGCCGCCTGCTGGCCCGCAACGGAGCCGTCACCCTCGACACCAACACCGTCACCGCCCCCACCGCCCCCGCCCCCGGCCCCCTGTCCATCAGCGTGCCCCCGGGCGCGGACCTGGGGTCCGTGACGGCCGGGGGAAGCGGCCTGTCGAACAACCTGGGCGAGGTGACCGTGACCGACGAGCGCGGCGCCTCGCCAGCCGCCTGGGTGGTGACCGTCGGCTCGACGGACTTCACCACCGGCGAGGGCACCGAGTCCGAGACCATCCCCGGGGAGCTCGTCGGCTACTCGCCGGGCCCGGCCACGCGGACCACCGGTGAGGCGACCTTCACCCCCGGGACCGCCGGTGACCTGGGCTCCGCGCGTGTGGCCTTCTCCGCCTCCGACGGCATCGGGAACAACTCGGCGACCTGGGACCCCACGATCACCGTGACGCCGCCGGTGGGGGTGGTCATCGGGATCTACACCGCCACCATCACCCACTCGGTGGCCTGAGGGACGGGAGTCACGCAGGGGCAGTGGGGGAATGTTCACCCGGTGTCGTCGTTCCGTTATGCATCATGCCCCCCGTCACGGGCATACGGCTTGCAGTCGATCAATGAGGAAGTGTGGACATGACAGTCACCGGCATCATCACCGCCATCGTCATCGGTGCCATCATCGGCATTCTGGGACGACTGGTCGTCCCCGGGAAGCAGAACATCCCGATCTGGCTGACCATCGTGATCGGTATCGTGGCGGCCCTGCTCGGGTCCTTCCTTGCCAACGCCCTGGGAGTCGGTGACACCAGGGGCATCGACTGGATCGAGATCATCATCCAGGTCGCCCTCGCCGCCGCCGGCGTCGCCCTCGTGGCCGGCATGTACGGCAGGCGCGGCGTCCGCTGACCGATCGGCGTACGTCCTGGAAGAATCCGGGGTCAACCGGAGGAATCCGGGGCGAGCGTGCGCCGGCATCCCGTGACGTGTGGCGGCCGTGGCCCGGATCCCGGGCCGCGGCCGCCTGCGGCATGGGGCGGAACGGCCGGTCGGCGGGGCCCGGCGGTCCCGCGGCCCGTCGCGGCTCTCAGCCGTCAGCGTAATAAACAGCGCAAGTCACGCGAAAGCCGTCTGCAAGCGGGTCCGGATAGATCTCTGCCCGTGCGCGGACACCTGGAAGACCACGGAAAACGAAGAAGCCCCGGCTCTTGCGAACCGGGGCCCTCTTTCGTCACTGTGGACCCACCCGTTTCACCGGTGGATCCTGGTGGGCGAGGAGGGATTTGAACCCTCACGTCCTTTCGGACACACGGACCTGAACCGTGCGCGTCTGCCGTTCCGCCACCCGCCCTTGTTGGGTGCGGTCGAAACATTAGCACGGATCAGCCGTTACCCATGAACCCGGATACGATCCTCCTAGATGCCAGAGCGGAGCGGCGGGTGCGAGAGAGCGAGGACGAGCCGACAAGCCCCCGAGCGACCGCGACCACATAGACGGATGAGGGGAGGTACCCGGTGGGAGTCCTTCAGCGTTTCGAGCGGAGGCTCGAAGGCTTGGTTGAAGGTGCCTTTGCGCGGGCGTTCAAATCTGACCTTCAGCCGGTAGAGGTCGCCAGTGCGGTCCAACGCGAGATGGACGAGCGGGCGGCGATCGTCGCCCAGGGGCGCACCCTGGTGCCCAACGACTTCGTGGTCGAGCTGTCCACGACCGACAGCGAGCGCCTGGAGGTCTACGCCGACAGCATCAGTCACGAGCTGGCCAACCTCGCCAGGGAGTACGCCAAGGAACAGGGCTACTCCTTCGTGGGGCCGGTCAGGGTCCGTTTCGAGATGGCCGACGACCTCGCGGTCGGCCTGTTCCGCATCCGCTCCGGCGTGATCCGCGGCGCGACGGTCGAGCAGGACGAGATCCGCACACCGGTGAGCGACGTGCCCCCCGGGAAGCGGCAGGCCTTCCAGGGTCGTCCCCGCCTGCTGGTCTCCACCCAGGACGACCCGCAGGGCCAGCGGTCCTTCGACCTCACGACCCCGGTGACCCTGCTCGGCAGGGGCACCGACTGTGATCTACGGCTGGTCGATCCGGGTGTGTCCCGGCACCACGCCGAGCTGCGAGTGGAGGGCCCCCAGGTCGCGCTGGTCGATCTCGGCTCCACGAACGGCACCTTCGTCAACGGCCAGCCGGTTCGCCGGGTCGAGCTCCAGAACGGCACTCGTGTCACGCTGGGGCGCACGACTCTGGTTTTCCGGCGCGATTAAAGGTAAACAGACGGTCCATGTCCGAGCTCACGCTGCTGCTGATCCGGCTCGCCTTCCTCGCGGTGCTGTGGTTCTTCGTGATTGCCGCGGTCGGTGTGATCCGGACAGACTTGTTCGGTTCGCGCACGGCCGTCGCCGTCCCCGCGCGCAAGGTCCCCAAGCCGGTGAAGCCCGCGGCCAAATCCAAGAAGGGGGAACCACGGCAGATGGTCGTCATCGGTGGTCCCCTCCAAGGCACCACCATCGATCTCACGGAGACGCCCATCACCATCGGCCGGGCGAACGACGCGACGCTGGTAGTCAGCGACGACTACGCCTCCAGCCGGCACGCCCGGCTCTTCCCCCAGGACGGTCAGTGGATCGTGGAAGATCTCGGCTCCACCAACGGCACGTATCTCGACCGCTCCAAAGTCACCCGTCCGACTCCGGTGCCGCTCGGTGTTCCGATCCGCATCGGTAAGACCGTCATCGAATTGCGCAAATGACCATCGCACTCCGTTACGCCGCCCGCTCAGACGTCGGCCTCCTCCGCGAAGGCAACGAGGACTCCGCCTACGCCAGCGGCCGCCTGCTCGCCGTCGCGGACGGCATGGGCGGCCACGCACACGGTGAGGTGGCCAGCTCGGTCGCCATCGCCGCGATGTCCTCGCTCGACGTGGACGCGCAGGGAGGTGACCTGCTCAGCGCCATCGAGGCGGCGGTACGCGACGCGAACCGCAGGCTGCACGAGATGGTGGGCCGGGATCCCAGCCTCAAGGGCATGGGCACCACCCTGACCGCCATGCTCTGGTCCGGTACGAGGGTCGCCCTGGTCCACGTCGGTGACTCCCGGGCCTACCTGCTGCGCGCGGGTGAGCTCTACCAGATCACCCACGACCACACCCTGGTGCAGTCGCTGGTGGACGACGGCCGGATCACCCAGGACGAGGCCGCCACCCACCCGCAGCGCTCGATCCTGCTGCGGGCGCTCGACGGCAGCGGCGAGGTCGACCCCGACCTGTCCCTGCGCGAGGCCCAGATCGGCGACCGCTACCTGCTGTGCTCCGACGGCCTGTCCGGGGTGGTGAGCGCGGAGACCCTGCACCACACGCTCTCCACGATCGACGATCCCGAGGGGGTGGTGCGGGCCCTGATCGACCTGGCCAACCGGGGCGGCGGTCCCGACAACATCACCTGCGTCGTGGCCGACGTGCTGGAGGTCGACGAGGGTTTCACGCCGCGTACCGAGGCCGCCGTGGTCGGCGCCGCCGGTTCCGGCGGGGCGCCGTCCGAACCGCCGGACACCCCGGCCGGCCGCGCCGCCGGGGCGGTCACCATGCCGCAGCCGGTGATCTCCGACGACGACCCCGACGAGCCGGTCGTCAGGGCCGCGGCCCGACCCGTCCGACGCCGCCGGATGTGGCCCCTGCTGGCCGCGGCCGGCGGCGTCGTCGTGCTCGGGAGCGGCTTAGGCTGGTACTTCGGCAGCCAGTGGCTGGAGGACCAGTACTTCGTAGGGGCCAGGGGTAACGAGATCGTGGTTTTTCAGGGCGTGAAGACCAACGTCGGCCCCTTCGAGCTGTTCGACGTGGCCAAGAGCACCACGGAGTCGGTGTCGGCCCTTGGCGCGTTCCAGCAGGGCCAGGTGCGCGACGGCATCCCGGTGGCCGGGGTCGAGGCGGGCCTGAAGAAGATCGAGGAGCTCAAGACGACCGCCGCCGGATCCGGCGGCGCGAAGAAGCCGAGCGCCACACCCAGCGCCTCGGCCTCGCCCACACCCGTGAGAACCCCCGAATCCACGAGGTCACAGTAGAGACATGAGCACCCCTAGCGCCGAGCCCGTCCCGCTTCCCGCCAAACGGCGGGTGGCCCAGCTGGCGATGCTGGCGTTCGCGGTCGCCATCGTGATGCTGGCGTACGCCAATGTGGGGCTGGCGCTCGACAACCAGATCCCGTCGGGCATGCTCACCTACGGCCTGGGGCTGGGCGGCCTGATGCTCGCCGCCTACCTGGTGCTGGCGAGGTTCGCCCCCTGGGCGGACCCGCTGATCCTGCCGCTGGTGACGCTGATCAACGGCATCGGGCTGGTGATCATCTACCGGCTGGAGGCGTCCGGCATGAAGGGCGCCTCGGCCACCAACCAGCTGCTGTGGACGGCCGTCGGGGTCGTCATGTTCTCGCTGACGCTGATCGTGCTGCGCGACCACCGCGCGCTGCAGCGTCTGACCTACACGATGGGCGCGGTGGGCCTGGCCCTGCTGGTCGCGCCGCTGCTGCCGTTCATCGGCAGGGAGATCAACGGCGCCCGCATCTGGATCGGCGTCGGCGGCCTCACCCTCCAGCCGGCGGAGTTCACCAAGCTCGCCCTGGTCGTCTTCTTCGCCGGCTACCTGGTCGCCAAGCGCGACGTGCTGGCCCTGGCCGGGCGGCGGCTGCTCTTCATCGACCTGCCCCGGGCCCGTGACCTGGGCCCGGTCCTCATCACCTGGGGTCTCAGCCTGGGCGTGCTGATCCTGCAGAAGGACCTGGGCTCCTCGCTGCTGATCTTCGGCACGTTCATCGCGATGCTCTACATCGCCACCCAGCGCACCTCGTGGGTGCTCATCGGAATCCTGCTCTTCGTGGGCGGCGCGGTCCTGGCGGGGATGCTCTTCAACCACGTGCAGCAACGCTTCACGGTCTACCTCAACCCCGAGGACCCGGCGCTCTTCGACCAGGTTGGTGGCAGCGCGCAGCTCATGGAGGGCCTGTTCGCCATGGGCGAGGGCGGCATCCTCGGCACCGGTCTCGGCCAGGGCCACCCGTACGAGATCCCGCTGGCCTTCTCCGACTTCATCTTCCCCGCCGCCGGTGAGGAGCTGGGCCTGACCGGGCTGATGGCCCTGCTGATGGTCTACGCGCTGCTGGTGGAGCGCGGCCTGCGCACGTCGCTCACGGCCCGCGACCCGTTCTCCAAGCTGCTGGCCGGTGGACTGTCGTTCATCCTGGCCTGGCAGGTCTTCATCATCGTCGGCGGCGTGACCAACCTGATCCCGCTGACCGGTCTGGTCACCCCCTTCATGTCGCAGGGCGGATCCGCGTTGCTGGCCAACTGGATCCTCATCGCGCTGCTGGTACGCATGTCCGACACGGCGAGGAAGCCCCCGCCCCAGGCCATCCAGGACGAAGGAATGACGCAGGTGTTCCAGCGATGAACGGTCCCCTCAAGCGCGCCGCCTTCGCCTGCATGGTCATGTTCGGCCTGCTCATGATCAACGTGAACTACCTGCAGGCCGTGCGGGCGGACGACCTGCGCGCGAACGCGCGCAACGAGCGCAACTTCTACAAGCGGTACGAGGTCGAACGCGGCCGGATCACCGCGGGCGACAAGGTGCTGGCCGAGTCCTTCGACACCGGCGACCCCGAGTTCCGCTTCCAGCGGCGCTACCCCGAGGGCAAGATCTACGCGCCCATCACCGGGTTCTTCGCGCCGGAGAGCGCGCGCGACATGGAGGGCGCCAGGAACAGCCTGCTCGACGGCAGCAGCGCCGACCTGCTGATCCGGCGCAGCATCGACCTGTTCACCGCCAAGCAGTCCAAGGGGGCCAACGTCGACCTGACGATCGACCCCAGGGCGCAGGAGGCGGCCTACAAGGCGCTGGGCGACAGCGGCAAGAAGGGCGCGCTGGTCGCGATCGAGCCGGCGACCGGGGCGATCCTCGCCATGGTCTCGATCCCCACCTACGACCCGAACCCGCTGTCCAAGCCCGACAAGGTGGTCGTCAACAAGGCCTACACCAAGCTGGACAAGGACGAGGACAAGCCCCTGGTGAACCGGGCCATCGAGCGCACCTACCCGCCGGGCTCGACCTTCAAGGTGGTCACCATGGCGGCGTACCTGAACAGCGACGACACCCTGGGCCCGGACAGCCAGGTCGACGCCCCGCAGGTGCTCGACCTGCCCAACACCACCGCCGACCTGCCCAACTACGGCGGGGCGGCGTGCGGCGCCGGGCGCGTGACGCTCTCGTTCTCGCTGGAGAAGTCCTGCAACACCCCGTTCGGCAAGATCGCCATGGAGCTGGGCTACGACGCGCTGCGCGAGCAGGCGCTCAAGTTCGGCATCGGCGGCGAGCCGCTGGAGATCCCCCTGGCCGTCGCGGGCAGCAGCATCGGGCCCGAGGAGGACAAGGCCGCCCTCGCCCAGGCCTCGATCGGCCAGCGCAGCAACCAGATGACCCCGCTGCAGATGGCCATGATCGCCGCCGGGATCGCCAACAACGGCGTGGTCATGAAGCCGTACCTGGTGAAGAAGGTCGCGGACGCCGAGGGCAACGAGATCGAGGCCGCCGACCAGGACGTGCTCTCCACCGCGATGAGCGAGGACAACGCGCGCAAGCTCCAGGAGATGATGATCAACGTCGTCGACAAGGGCACCGCGAGCGCCGCGCAGATCCCCGGCATCAAGGTCGGCGGCAAGACCGGCACCGCCGAGACCGCCCAGGGCCGTGACCCGCACGCCTGGTTCATCTCCTTCGCCCCGGCCGAGAAGCCCAAGATCGCCGTCGCGCTGATCGTGGAGTCCGGGAGCGCCGGAAGCGACGCCTCCGGTGGTCAGACCGCCGCCCCGATCGCCAAGAGCGTGATGGAAGCGGTGCTGGGTAGATGACCGCGTTGCTCGGGGGCCGGTACCGCCCGCTGGGGCGTATCGCGTCGGGCGGCATGGGTGAGGTGTGGCGGGCCAGGGACGACCTGCTCGGCCGCGAGGTCGCGGTGAAGCTGCTGCGCGCGCACGTGGCCGAGGATCCTGAGTTCCGCAGGCGGTTCCGCTCGGAGGCGCGCATCGCGGCCGGGCTCTCCGACCCGGGCATCGCGCAGGTCTTCGACTACGGCGAGGCCGAGGGCGTCGCCTACCTGGTCATGGAGCTGGTTCCTGGCCAGTCGCTGGCGGGCATCCTGACCCGCGACGGCAGGCTGCCCCCCGAGGTCACCCTCGACGTGGTGCACCAGACGGCCAGGGCGCTGCACGCGGCGCACAGCGGCGGGATCATCCACCGGGACATCAAGCCGGGCAACCTGCTGGTGACCGAGGCGGGCGTGATAAAGATCACAGATTTCGGCATCGCCCGGGTGCTGGAGGCCGCGCCGGTCACCCAGACCGGGATGCTGCTCGGCACCGCCCAGTACGTCAGCCCCGAGCAGGCGTCCGGTGAGCCGCTGACGCCCGCCACCGACATCTACTCCCTCGGCGTGGTCGCCTACGAGTGCCTGGCGGGACGGGCGCCGTTCACCGCCGACACGCAGGTGGCGATCGCCCTGATGCACATCGGCGAGCCGCCGCCCCCGCTTCCGGACGACGTGCCGCCGATGGTCCGCGACCTGGTCATGGCGTGCCTGTCCAAGGACCCGCTGCGACGGCCGGCCGGCGCCAGGGAGCTGTCGGAGCGGGCGGACGTGCTGCTCGACGCGCTGACCGCCTCCGGCACCACCGGCCTGGGCATGCTCACCGACCCGGCGGGCTGGCGCGCAGAACCCGCCACCGAGTGGCCGCGCGAGGTCACCTCCTCGTCGCCCGCCGCCTCCACCGGCCCCGGGGTCCCTCCGGTGGTCCCCGACGCGTACCAAGGGCCCGGTGCCGTCCAGGGGCCGGCGTCCGGGAACGCGTACCAGGGCCAGGGCCAGGGCCAGGGCCAGGGCTGGGGCGAGGGGCGGACCGGCTCCGGCGAGGCGCTGCCGGGCGCGTGGCGGCCGGCCACCGCCCCGGTCGCCCCGCCACCTGCGGGCGGGCGCCGTGGCAGGCGCAGGACGACGATGATCGTCGCCGTCGTGGCGGGGTGCGCCGCCGCGGTCGGACTGGGCACGCTGGCCGCCCGTGAGCTGGCGGACGGTCCCGGTGACAGCGAGCCGGGCCGGCCGGTCGTACGGTCGAGTCCGGCCACCGAGCCGTCCACGGCCCGGCCGGACAGGAGCACTCCCGCGGCGAGCAGACCGCCGGTCCCGCCGACGAAGTCGCGCCGACCCACGGTCACGCCGTCGGCTACGGTAAGCACATCGGCCACGCCCACCGCACGGCCGAGTACGTCGCCACCGTCCAGCCCGAGCCCGACGACTCCCACCGCCACGCCCACCGCCCCGACGGCGACACCGAGTGCAGAACCCAGTGCGACTCCCGACCCCGGCGACACGAACCCGCCGAATGAGGAGACGTGATGCGGCAACGGGTCGATGATGGACACCGGTGGCCCAAGAGCTCACCGGCACCCAAGATGAACGGTAAGGGACAGTGCAGGAAATGACTCAGCCCCGACGCCTCGGCGATCGCTACGAGCTTGACGGCGTCGTCGGGCGTGGCGGCATGGCCGAGGTCTATCGCGCCCGAGACATCCGGCTGGATCGGATCGTCGCCATCAAGACCCTCCGCGCGGACCTGGCCAGGGACCACATCTTCCAGGCGCGTTTCCGCCGGGAGGCGCAGTCCGCCGCGTCACTGAACCACCCGTCCATCGTCGCGGTCTACGACACCGGCGAGGACGTCTCCGAGGGCGCGCCGGTGCCCTACATCGTCATGGAGTACGTGGACGGGCGCACCCTGCGCGACCTGCTCCGGGCCGACCGGCGGCTGCTGCCCGAGCGCGCCGCCGAGCTGGTCGACGGGATCCTGCGGGCGCTGGACTACAGCCACCGCGGCGGCATCGTCCACCGCGACATCAAGCCGGCGAACATCATGATCACGCGCAACGGCGACGTCAAGGTCATGGACTTCGGCATCGCCCGCGCGATGGCCGACTCGGCCGCGACGATGACGCAGACCGCCCAGGTGATCGGGACCGCGCAGTACCTCTCGCCGGAGCAGGCCAGGGGCGAGCGGGTCGACGCCCGCAGCGACCTGTACTCCACCGGCTGCGTGCTGTACGAGCTGCTGACCGGGCAGCCGCCGTTCACCGGTGACTCGCCGGTCGCGATCGCCTACCAGCACGTGCGCGAGGACCCGATCCCGCCGTCGCAGATCGACCCCGACATCCCCCCGTGGGCCGACGCCATCGTGCTCAAGGCGATGGCCAAGGACCCGGCGCACCGCTACCAGAGCGCCGGGGAGATGCGGGCCGACATCCAGCGGGCGATGTCCGGCATCCCGACGGACGCCCAGACGACGACCATGGCCGCCGGGACCGCGGTGTACAACCCGGCCACCCGGACCATGCAGGCCCCGCCCCCCGGCGGCCCGGCCACCCAGCGCACCACGGCCGTCCCGGCGTACGAGTACGGCCCCGAGGGTGGCGGTCAGGGCGCGGCGGGCGGCGGGGAGCGCGGACGGCGCCGCCAGCCGGCCGGTGGCAACACCGCGGTGAAGACCGCGGCGTGGATCCTCATCCCGCTGCTGGTCATCGGTGCCTTCATCGGCGTGGGGTACATGTTCCTCAACTCGTCGGGAACCCCGGCCACCGGCGGCAAGGTGAAGATCCCCCCGCTGGCCTCGCAGAGCGCGGAGGTGGCGGCCAAGAGGCTCACCGACCTGGGCCTGACGGTGAAGACGGCCGAGGAGTTCGACGAGGAGGTCCCCGCCGGTGTCGTGATCGAGACCGATCCGGCCGCCGACACCGAGGTCGACAAGGGCGCCGAGGTGACGCTCAAGGTCTCCAAGGGCGTCGAGAAGCTCGAGGTGCCCGACGTGGTCGGCAAGACCGCCGAGGAGGCCCGGAGCATCCTCGAGGAGGCCGGCTTCGAGGTCACCCTGCAGTCCAAGGCCTCCAGCCGCAAGCAGGGGATCGTCTTCGAGACCGTGCCCGCGGCCGGGAAGAAGTACAACAAGGGGGGAAGCGTCCGGATCTACGTGCCCAAGGAGGCCGTGGAGGTGCCGGGGGTGACGAACCTCACGGTCAAGGACGCCAAGGAGACGCTCAAGCAGCTGGGCTTCAAGTGGAAGGTCGTCGAGCAGCCGAGCGACCTGCCCAAGGACACCGTGATCAGCCAGTCTCCCGAGCCCGGCGGCAAGTACCAGCCCGGTACGACGATCACGCTGGTGGTCTCCAGCGGTGAGCCGCCGCAGCCGACCGAGCAGCCGAGCCAGCCGACGGAGGAGCCGACCATCCCCGACGAGCCGACGGACCCGAACCCGGAGCCCACGGAGACCGACGACGGCACCATCCTCGACGAGGCGCCGCCGGACGGGAACTGACGTCCCGGCACCGATGACGAGGAGGACCCCCGCGCCCGCGCGGGGGTCCTCCTCGTTCACGGGGTACGGGGTACGGGCTCCGGAGAGGTCCGGGGGCGGGGATCGCGGAGTCGTTCACCGAGCGGGGCCCGGAAACGGGGAAGAGCCCTTCCGCCACTCGGGGGCGATGGCGGAAGGGCTCTCACTGGTCAATCGTCCAGTAGGGGCCCCGCGTTACACCAATCTTTCGAGCCAGTTCCCGAGCAGCCGGTGACCGTGCTCGGAGATGACCGACTCCGGGTGGAACTGCACGCCCTCGACGGGCGCGGTGCGGTGCCGAAGGCCCATGACCACGCCGTCCTCGGTGACGGCGGTGACCTCCAGCGTCCGCGGGACCGTCCCGGCGAGCACCGTCAGCGAGTGGTAGCGCGTCATCGTCGCCGGTGAGGGCAGCCCGGCGAAGACACCGCGCCCGTCGTGCGTGATCGCGCTGGTACGGCCGTGCACGGGCTCGGGGGCCCGCGCCACGGTCGCGCCGTGGGCGACGGCGATGGCCTGATGTCCCAGGCAGACGCCGAGCAGCGGGATGCCGCGCTCCTCGCAGTGGCCGACCAGCGGGACGCTCACCCCCGCGTCCTCCGGCGTGCCGGGGCCGGGGCTGATCAGGACCCCGTCGAAACCAGAGGCGTCCTCGACCGCGACCCGGTCGCGCGGGCGCACGTCACAGGCCGCGCCGAGCTGCCTGAGGTACTGCACGATGGTGTGGACGAAGCTGTCGTGGTTGTCGACGACGAGGACGCGGCTCATCGGCCCACGACGGTCGGGTCGAGGGAGATGCGAGGTTCGATCCAGGGGAACACGAGGTACCAGAGTACGGCCGCGGCCAGCCCGGCCAGCACCACGGCGGTGAACACCCTGACCGCGAGGCTTCCGGGAAGCGCTCGCCAGATCCATCCGTACATGCGATTCCTTGTCCGGTTCTTGTGGGCCCGTCGTGCTTCGGGGCGTCCCGGCCGCCGGGTGGTCACGGTTCTCAGGTCATTCGGGGCGTTCGAGGCGGTCCCTGCGCTCGTCCAGTTCGCCGAAGACGATCAGCCGCTGGGCCGCCGAGTACTCCGGATGGCAGGTGGAGAGCGTGATCATCGCCTTGGCCGGCTTCCGTCCCGGCCGCCCGGGAACCGGTGCGATGACGTCCACCTCGGTGGGGTCGACGATCCGCTTGTCGGTGACCCGGTAGGTGTAGCGGGCCTCGCGGGTGTCCACGATCAGTGGATCCCCCGGCTGGAGCTCGTCGATGCGGTTGAACGGCGCGGCATAGGTCGTCCGATGGCCAGAAAGTACGAAATTACCGATTTTTCCGGGCATTGCGGTTCCGGGGTAGTGGCCCGGCCCCATCCGCAGCCGGTCCGGGTCGACCCCCTCCACCACGGCGTACCGGTAGTCGTCACCGAGTCTGGGGATCTTCAGCATCGCCACCGCACCGCCCAGCCGGATCGGCCCGAGAGCCGCCTTCTCCTTGTGGACGAACTCCCGTTGCAGCAGGATCTGCTGCCGGGCGGTGTAGGAACCGGTGCCCCAGAGAAGGTAGGCGCAGAAGAGCAGGACGACCAGGCCCGCGGTGATGCTCAGATCGCCCGCGACCCTCAGCATGGCTCTCATGGGGGCAGGTTATTCACGGCGATACCGCCCCGGCCGCGCCTGATCGCCGCCTCGGCGCAACATTTGCCACAGGATGGTGCCCCGCGGAATCGCCATGGCCCGTGCGCGCGGACTATCCTTACACGGAACTTCACCCACCAGCGACCACGCTGACCGACACGGCCTGCGCACGATCCGGATCGCGCAGGGTTGACGCAGGAGAAGAACCCCAGTGCCCAAGCCCAAGACTCGCAAGAAGCCGGTTTACACCCCGCCGCAGGCCTCGCAGCAGATCAAGGTCAGTCCGCGCTGGCTGGCGCCGGTCATGGTGACCTGCTGGATCGTCGGCATCCTGTGGATCGCCGTCTACTACGTGGCCCCCACCGCGCCGCTGTTCGGCACCCTGCAGAACTGGAACCTGCTGGTCGGATTCGCCTTCATCATCCTCGGCGTGATCCTGTCGACCCGCTGGCGTTGACGTTTTCCACAGGCGCCGTCCACACCCTGGGGAAGCATCAGGGTGTGGATCATCCCATGATCCCGAGCTCGGCCTGCACCGCGAACGGCGGCAGCCCGACGACCAGCGCCACCAGCACGACCAGGATCACCGCGCAGCCTCCCCACTGGACGGCGTTGCGGTTCCTGGCCGGGGCGAAGGCGAGGACGGCGGCCACCAGGGCGCCGGTGACCAGGCCGCCGAGGTGTCCCTGCCAGCTGATGCCGGGGATCACGAAGGTGAGCGCCGCGTTGATGCCGATCAGCCAGAGCACACCGCGGACGTCGTAGCCGAGCTTCCTGCCGAGCACGAACAGCGCGCCGAACAGGCCGTAGATCGCGCCTGACGCCCCGACCGCGGCGATGCCGAACAGGTAGATCGCGACGGATCCGCCGAGGGCGGCGAGCAGGTAGAGGGTCAGGAACCTGGCCGCTCCCAGGCGTCGCTCCAGCTCGGGGCCGATGGCGTACAGGGCCCACATGTTGAACAGGATGTGGGTCAGCGACAGGCCGCCCCGCCCCGGCGGCATGTGCAGGAAGGCGCCGGTGATCATCCTCCACCACTCGCCGCTGTAGGCGACCTCGTAGGAGTTCATCGCGAAGGCGGTCAGCACCTGGTCGGTCCGCACGATCTCCGCGACGTACGCCAGCACGTTGAGGATCAGCAGCGCCCAGGTGACCCTGGGCGTGGTGACCGCCCTGCCGCCGAACACGGCCTGCGCCTGGCGCATCCCCTTGCCGCCCTCGGCCACGCACTCGGGGCACTGGAAGCCCACCGCGGCGTCGCGCATGCAGTCGGGGCAGATGGGACGGTCACAGCGCTGGCAGCGGACGTAGGTCTCACGTCCCGGGTGGCGGTAGCAGGTGGGGACGACGGTGCCGGGCTCGTCGGACGGCTGGGTGGTCATGATGTGCGGCTGGCCCCTTCGAGCGTTCTGTCATCCACAGACTGCCAGCCTATGCAGGATGGCGGGCACCCGTGCGCCCGGTGGCGGACGCGTGTTCCCGGGAACGCCGGGAGTGCCGCCGCTGTTCCCCGGACCGGGCGGGCGGCGCTCCGGGACCGGGTGGGCGCCGCTCCCGGCACCGCACCGGGACCGCGCCGGGACCGGGCGGGCGCCGCTCCCGGCGACGGGCGGGCCCGGCCGCGGGAACGCGAACGGCGGCCTCCGGGGAGGCCGCCGGACGATGGATCAGCCCTGTACGCGCTCGATGGTCACCGACTCCAGCACCACCGGCTCGCTGGGACGGTCACGGGCGTCGGTCTCGGTCTTGGCGATGGCGTCGACGACGTCCTGGCCCTCGACGACCTCACCGAAGATGGTGTGCTTGCCGTTCAGGTGAGGGGTGGGCACCACGGTGATGAAGAACTGCGAGCCGTTGGTGCCGCGGCCGAACTGGACGCCGGCGTTGGCCATGGCGAGCAGGTACGGGCGGTTGAAGAAGAGGTCCGGGTGGATCTCGTCGTCGAACTTGTAGCCCGGGCCGCCGACACCCTGGCCCAGCGGGTCACCGCCCTGGATCATGAAGCCGGAGATGACGCGGTGGAAGATCGTGCCGTCGTACAGCTTGGCGGTGGACTTCTCGCCGGTCTCCGGGTGCACCCACTCGCGGGTGCCCTCGGCCAGCTCGACGAAGTTGCGCACGGTCTTGGGCGCGTGATCCGGGAAAAGCTGGACCTTCACGCTACCGCGGTTGGTATTGAGGTTCGCGATCAACTTCTCAGCCATGATCGGACTGCCCCCTTCAGGTCGTTGGCAATGCCTATGCAACGTATTGCTTTTGTGGCGCTTTGACGATTTCGGCCGCGACCGCAGGCCCGCAACCATCCTCCCATGGGTCGTCATGATTGAGGTGCCTTCGAGCGGGAAGGGGTGGCGGCGGGGCCCCAACGAATGGGGAGGTTGATTGTGCCTCTAGCAGTGTTTGGAAAGCGCCAGATGAAGATCGTGGCACCGGAAAGGTCGCTGCGCCACGTGAAGGCTCAGGCTGTCCGAGCCGCGGACCGGGTCGGCCCGATGGCCGACCAGGCCCGCGAAGCGGCGAGTCATGCCCGTGACGCGGCCAGCGAAAAGATCATCGTCGCCCGTGGGTGGGCGGCGCCGAGGCTCGACGCCGCCGCGCACTCGATCGAGGAGCAGCTCGCGCCGAGGATCAGCGCCGCGCTGTCCCAGGCCGCGGCGAGGATCGATCCCGCTCCCGCGAAGTCCAGGAAGTGGCCGATGCTCCTTCTGGTCACGGGCGTCGCGCTCGGAGCGGCGGGTTACGCGCTGTATCGCAAGAACGCCGACCAGTGGGCGGACACGCTCAAGGAGAGCGCCTCCGACGCGTCCCAGTGGGTGGGACAGAAGACGGAGGCGGCGGCGGCCGCGGTCCCCGAGGTGACGAGTGACGCCACCTCGAAGACCGGCGAGTCCAGCGGTACGAACGACTCCAGGGCGGAGCACACCTCCAAGACACAGCCCTGACGGTCGCGTACGCCGCAGCCCGAACGCGGCGTACGGCACGTCCGTGACGTACGGCCCGCACCATCACGATGGTGCGGGCCGTACTTCGTGCCGGGCCTCGCGCGGCCGGGCGTGCTCGGGACGGAGGGCGGGTCGCCTCGCGCCCGTGAATCCCGCGCCCATGCCCCGCCCCCCGCGCATCCCGAATACGCGGGGCCCGCCGGACGTCGCGACGCCCCGCGGGGGTTCGCAGGGATCCGCGGGGTCACGGATGCGGACCGCGGGCCGGCCGGGTCACTCCCGCACGGATCTCACCGGCCGGCCCGCGGAGTCCTTCCGGAGTCGGCCCCCGTGGCCCTCCGGACGTCGGTGCGAGGTCACTTCTTCGTCGCGCAGGTGATGAGGGGCCCGTCACCGGAGAGGGCGATGTGGGTCTCGCTCTTCCCGTGCGCGACGCCGTCCTCGCCCGGAACCGGCGCGGCCTCCGCGAGCACGAAGTGCTCCCCCTTCTTGAGGGGTCCGGCCTCACCGGGCTCGGGCGTGGCCACGCGCGTCCTCTCCGGCCCCCTGCCCTTCTCCACCTTGTCGACCACCTTGTCGACCTTGTCCGGACGGACCATGACCGTGACGTCGGCCCCCTCGGGCACGGCCTTCGGGTCCACCGGCTTCGGGTCCCCCGGCTTCAGGTCCCCGGGCCTGAGGTCCTGCGACTTCATGGTCCCCGGCTTCGGGACGGCCCGGACGACCCCGTCGTCCCCGCGGCCCTCGGTGACTCCGCCGGTCCCGGGCCGGGCCGGAAGGGCGGGGACGGCGGGTATCTTCCCCGCCTTCTTCATCTCCTCGATCTCGGCCTCGGTGAACGCCTTCACCCTCACGGCCACCGCGCCGCCCCCCTCGCACGTGACGAGGACGGCGCCGTCCCCGGGGTCCGGCGTGCCGTCGGCGCTGGCGGCCCCGGTGAGGGTGGCCATCAGGGCTCCCGTCGTCACCAGGGTGGTGGCGAGCATACGGATACGCATGGGTCTCTCCTCATCGAGCGGGTCTGGAGACCACAGGTTCCCGTGCGCCACCTGAACCCAGGCTGAAGGCCGCGGAACGCGTCTTCAGGTTGGCTTTAGGTGGCATGCGGCACGCTGAGCGACATGCGCGTGCTGCTGGTCGAGGACGAGAAACGCCTGGCCCATCTGCTCAAGGAGGGACTGGCGGGCGAGGGCTTCGCCGTCGACGTCGCCCACGACGGCCGCGACGGGCTGTGGATGGCGACCGAGAACCCGTACGACGTGATCGTGCTCGACGTCATGCTGCCCCGGATGAACGGCTACACCCTGTGCGCCCGGCTCCGCGACGCGGGGAACTGGACGCCGATCCTGATGCTCACCGCCAAGGACGGGGTGCACGACGAGGCCGAGGCGCTCGACACCGGGGCGGACGACTTCCTGTCCAAGCCCTTCTCCTACGTGGTGCTGCTGGCCCGGCTGCGCGCGCTGGTACGGCGGGGCGGCACGGCCAGGCCGGTGTCCATCACGGTCGGCGACCTGACCGTGGACCCCGCGGGGCTGCGCTGCCGCCGGGGAGAGGTGGACATCCCGCTGACCCCCAAGGAGTTCGCGGTCCTGCACGGCCTGGCCCGCAGGCAGGGCGAGGTGGTCTCCAAGAGGGAGCTGCTGGCCCAGGCGTGGGACTTCTCCTACGACGGCGATCCGAACATCGTGGAGGTCTACGTGAGCGCGCTCCGCCGCAAGATCGACTCTCCGTTCGGCCGATCGTCGCTGGTGACGGTCCGCGGCGCCGGCTACCGGCTGGAGGCCTGAGATGGCGTCGCACCTGTCGGTACGGCTCCGGGCGACGCTCGCCGCCACCGCCATCGTCGCGATCGCGCTCGGCGTGGCCGCGGCGGTGCTCGTCGGGGTGCTGACCGGGAACCTGACCCGCAGCGCCGCCGGGGAGGCCGCCCGCCGCGCCGGTGCCACCGCCGACGTGCTCGCCACCGGTTCCGTGCGGGGCGACCTCGTGATGAGCGGCACCATCGGGTCCGCCGAACCGGCCGTCCTCGACCCCGACATCAAGGTCTTCGCGAAGGCCGTACGGCCGGGCCCGGTCCTCTCCACCCGCATGTCGGACGGCGTCCCGCCCCCCGGAGCGAAGGGCGGGACCTTCACGACCCTCGTGGAGAGGGTCGTCCCGGCCGAGAAGGACGAGATGACGCGGTGGGCGCCCGGCGAGTCCTTCGCCGTGGCCACGATGCCGGTGGACACCGCCGAGGGCGTGCTGCTCGTACAGGCACGGGCGTCGCTGGAGCCGGCCGAGAACGCCCTGGGGGCCCTGCGCGGCCTGCTGATCCCCGGCATCCCCGCGCTGCTGCTGCTGGTCGCCGCCCTCACCTGGCTGGCCGTCGGCCGGGCGCTGGCGCCGGTCTCGGCCATCCGCGCGGAGATGGCCGACATCACCGCCAGCGACCTGCACCGCAGGGTCCCGGTGCCGCGGGCGCGCGACGAGGTCGCCCGCCTGGCCGAGACCATGAACCGCACGCTCGACCGCCTCGAAGTGGCCGTCGGGCGGCACAAGCGCTTCGTCGCCGACGCCGCCCACGAGCTGCGCAGCCCGCTGGCCGTCCTGCGGACCCGCCTGGAGCTGGCCCCGCCGGGACCGCCGGCGGCCGAGGCGCTGACCGACGTGGAACGGATCCAGGCGCTCACCTCCGACCTGCTGCTGCTCGCCCGCCTGGACGCCGGCGAGCCGGTCCACGCCGAGGAGGTCGACGCCGGCCAGGTCGTCGCCGAGGAGGCGGCGCGGGCGCGGCCCAGGCCGGAGATCGAGGTCGGGCTGGAGGTCGCGGCCGACGCGGTGGTGCTCGGCTCCGCGGGACAGCTGCGCCGGCTGGTCGCCAACCTGGTGGACAACGCGGTGCGCCACGCGGCCTCGGCGGTCGTCGTCCGGCTGGCCGTCGAGGGGGACGAGGTGGTGCTCGACGTGCGCGACGACGGTCCCGGCATCCCCGCCGAGCACCGCGAGGCGGTCTTCGACCGGTTCACCCGCCTGGACGAGGCCAGGGACAGGGACGCGGGCGGCTCCGGCCTCGGGCTGGCCATCGCCAGGGACATCGCGGTACGGCACGGCGGCGGCCTGCGCGTGGTCGCCGGATCCCCCGGGGCGTGGCTCCAGGCCCGGTTCCCGGCGAGGGAACCGGGCCCGTCCCGCTGAGCGGGGCCGTACTCCCGCGGGGCCGTACTCCCGCGCGGGATCGGAACACCCGCTCTTCGCACGACCCCGCACGGATCGGCCCGTACGGGATCACGCCCCCGAGGGGGTCAGAGCAGGCGCGCGGGGCAGCCCAGCTCGTCGCCGATCCGCCGGAGCCCGTCGGTGAACCCGGCGCGGGTGTCCCGCCGGAACCCGACGAAGAAACGGTTGGCGAGCGGGACGCCCCATCTCCAGCGGTTCGCCACGTTGCGGACCCGGTGGGTGACGAGGGTCCCCTCCGGGTGCGGGGCGACGGTGTACTCACCGCGGTACCACCAGCCGCCCTGGACGGCGATGGTGTCCCCGCCGTTCCCGGTCACCTCGACGGTCATGGCGTGTGCCGGCGTGCTGAGGGTGAACCGCTCCGGCCCGCCCGAGACGACGCCGCCGTGCGCGGTGAGCAGCCAGAGGTTGTCCCGGCCGACCGGTCCGGGACGCACGGTCAGCAGCAGCCGTCCCACCTCGCCGGGCGGGGCCCCGACCACCCCGGCCGCCTCGAACAGCGGGGCGGGCCTCACGGCGAGGTCCGGCGGGTGTTCTGGAAGGAGGTGAACCTCCAGGCGTCGTCGCGTACGGCGACCAGGGTGACGATCGAGTCCCGGGCGGGGTCGGGCGGGGCGTCGGCCCCCGCCAGGGCACCGGTGGAGATCACCACGGCGACGTCGGGCCGTACCCGCTTGACGTCGGCTCCGCCCTCTCCCGAGGAGAGGCCCGTCAGGCGCGAGCCCTTGAGCGGTCCCTCGAACAGGGCGCGGTGCGCCTCGGTGACGGCCTGGCGGCCCGTCAGGCGGAGCCCGAAGAAGGTGATGTAGTCGGCGTCCTCGGTGAACAGGTCGCCGTAGGCGTCGGCGTCGCCCGCGTTCCAGGCCGCGGTCAGGCGGTCGAGCAGATCGCGGATCTCGGCGTCGGCGGATGTGGGGGTGGGCATGGGTCTTCTCCTCGCGATGGGCGAGGGGCCTATCCTTGGAGTTCTGGAGTCCGGGACGGCCGCCTCGCGGTCGGTTCGGTGTCTTCTCCGCCGGCCGGGTGTTGGCGCACCCGGCCGGCGCTCACGGCCGCGGGTCGGCGGCCCTTTCGTTCACGTGCGGTCCTTCCGGTCGTCCGTACGCGCGTTCCGTTCCCCTTTCCCGGTTTCCGGTTCTCGTTCCGGTACGCGGGACCGGCCGGGCTCCCCGCCGGGGTCGTGGGACCCGGCCGGTCCCGCGTCCACGCCGGTCCGGCCGAGCAGCTCGCGGTTGCCGGGGTCGTCCCAGGTGATCTCGCCCGACTCCAGCCGGGCCAGGAGGCCGCGTACCCAGCCGAGCTCGGCCGCGCGCAGGGCGCGCTCGTACTCGACCTCCAGCAGCAGCACGGGCGGCAGCCCGCTCCCGGTCAGCCCCCGCAGGCTCTCGTCGGCCGTGACCACCCTGCCCTCCAGGGTGGCGGCCCTGCCGCGCAGCGCCCGTTCCACCTCGATCGGGGGCAGGCATCCCGCCATGGAGAGCGCGGCGGTGAAGGCGAGGCCGTCCGGCCCCACCTCCTCCAGCGACCGGCGCAGGCGGGTGGCCAGCTCGGCCCTGCCCTCGCCGGTCAGCTCGTAGACGGTGCGCTCGGGCCGCCGCCCCTCCCTGCCGGTGCTGACGGGCACGATCAGCTCGTCCCTGACCAGCCGGTCGACCGCGTGGTAGAGGCTGCGCGGCAGGCCGGTCAGGTAGTCCTTGTGCGTGTCCACCACGAACCGGTGCATCTCGTAGGGATGGCTCGGTCTGACCGAGAGCAGCGCGAGCACGGTCAGCCCGGCCAGATCCGCTCCCCGTGCCATGACCGCTCCCGTCGACGCTCTAGTGCGAAATTCCTTATGGCGTTTTGCACTATAGCGACATGCCTGTGAGCCGTACAAGACAGGAGTCTCGTACGACTCACAGGACGGATCCGGTCGCCCCCGGGCGGACGGTCAGCGGGTGGTGAAGTCCGGTTCCCAGGTCTTGTCCGCCACCTGGTTGTTCTCCCGGTAGCCGGACAGGGGCACGGCCTCGCCGCCGTTCAGGCCGACCAGGAGCAGCCGGTTGCGGAACTCGCCGCCCACGCAGTCGTTCTCGCCCTTCCTCTCGCAGGCCCAGACGATGAGACGCTCGTCGTCCGCCCACGCCACGGCCTGTTCGATCCAGTACCCGGGGGCCGCGTTGAACGGGACCGTGCTCCCCGTGGTCAGGTCCCGGACGCCGACGATCGCGCTCCGGTCGGGACCGTCAACGGCCAGACGCCTGCCGCCCGGCGAGAGGCCGGCCTGCTGGTAGGTGTCGGCCTCCTCTGACGGCGCGGCCTGGGCGTTGCCCCGCAGGTCGTAGTACCTCTTCATCGGGGACCCGCTGGAACTGTGCTCCCAGACGAGCGTGCCGTCGTCCGCCCAGGAGAGATCGCTACGGGTACCCATCTCGTCGGGATGATGCGGCAGGCCCTGGAAGGTGGACCGGCCTTCCGCCAGCTCGACGACGGTGAAGCCGATGCGGCTGGGTGCCGACGTCTGCTGCGTGCCTTCCTCTACGACGTAGGACTCGTCGGGGTTGGCGGAGTAGTTCGTGAGCAGCAGCCTGGTCGCGTCCGGGGACCAGTACACGGACGCGGCGGGACGATCCAGGGTGATCCAGTGGACCTCGGTCCCGCGCCCGGTGAGAACCCCCACCCGGCTCGCGGGCACCGTCTCCAGGAACGCCGCCGCCCTTCCCCCCCTGGCGACGTCGAGCCAGGCCCACGGGGTGGGCTCGTAGCGGCCCAGCTCCCGGTCGTAGCGGTGCCAGGTCATCTTCCTGACCTGGCGGTCCTCGGAGATCTTCTCCTCGGCCCAGGTGTAGTAGGAGTAGGCCGCCGCCCTGCCCGCGGCGACCAGGGTCTCAGGGGGCGAGGAGTCCGGGTCCGCGGCGGTCTCGGTGGACGGGTCCGGCTCGGCGACCACGACCGTTCCCCCCCTCCGGTCGTCCCGCGGCTCCTCTCCCCGGACCAGTGCCGGGACGGTGACCGCCGCCACGACGACGCTCGCGGCCGCCCCCGCGGCCACCGCGAACGTCCGCGTCCGGGCCCACCGCCGCCGCCGGAGAGCGGATCCGGCCAGGTCGCCGGACGGCACCCGGGCCTGCTCCGCCCACTCCCTGAAGGTCTGCCTCACCAGTTCGTCGATGGTCATCTCGTCACTTCCCCGAAGATCGTGTGCGGCCCCTTCAACTCGGGTGCGAGGTGGCGCAGGCGGGCCAGGGAGCGGTGGGTCGTGCTGCGGACCGTGCCGACCGAGCAGCCGAGGATTCCGGCCACCTCCGCCTCCGGGAGGTCCTCGTAGTAACGCAGCACCAGTACCGCCCGCTGCCGGGGTGTGAGCCTGGCCAGGGCCTCGCGCATGACGATGCGCAGATCCGTCCCCCGCGTGCCGTCCTCCACGGCTCCCTCCGGCAGGTCGGCGACCACGGTCTCACCGCGCCGCCGCCACCACGACACCTGCTGGCGGTACATCACCTGCCGGACGTACGCCTCGGGCGTCTCCACCCGTTTCCACCGGGCGACCGTCCTGACCAGCGCGGTCTGCAGGAGATCCTCGGCCGCGTGCTGGTCGCCCCCGGTCAGCAGGAAGGCCAGGCGCATCAGCGCGGGAGAGCGCGCCGAGACGAACTCGCGGAAACGTCGCTCCTCTGCGGCGTCCACGATCACCTCCACTTCGTGTCGTCCCCCTGTAGACGCGCCGGAGGGTCGCCGCTATGCCTCCCCGCGCGGACGACCTTCCCCGGGGAGCGTCTTCCGCGCGGACGGCCTTCGTACGGACGGGACGGACGAGAGGGGCGGCGGGCCGGACGATATCCGGATGCGCCCCCACGAAGCGGGAGGAAGAATGCGGGGTGGCGGGGCGGGACACCCCGCTCGCCGCGAGACCGCCCCACGGGAAGGACACCGGACACGGTGCGGAACATCGTCGCGCGCCCCTACGAGGGCCCCGCCGACCTGCGCAGGATGCAGGATCTCGTACGGGCCGCCTGGCACCCCGCCGCCAGGCCGCACGTCGGCGGTCTCGCGTGGAGCCGGTTCCAGCACGTGGGCCGGGAGGCGGAGTGGCCGACCGTGCTCTGGGAACGCGGCGACGAGACGCTGGCCTGGGGGTGGGCGACGCCTCCGGGCGAGCTGGAGCTGTTCGTGCATCCCGGGCACGCCGAGCTGGCCGGCGAGGTGCTCGCCTGGTTCCACGGGGTGGTCTCCCGGAGCGGGACGACCGGGACGGCCGTGACGATCCTCGCGGGCGAGGAGGAGCTCGCCGCGACCCTGGTCCGGCACGGATACCGGCCCGGACCGGCGGACGCGCCCTTCCTGCTGCGCATGGCGCGCGACCTGCGCGACCTGCCGGAGCCGGAGGTGCCGGCCGGTTTCACCGCGCGGCACGTGCGCGGCGAGGAGGACGTGGCCGGGAGGGTGGCCGTCCACCGGTCGGCGTTCGCCCCCTCGTCGGTCACCGAGGAGAGCTACCGGAACGTCATGCGCGCGTGGCCGTACCGGCCGGAGCTGGACTGCGTCATCGAGGCGCCGGACGGCCGCCTGGCCGCGTACTGCCTGATCTGGCCGGACGAGGTCAACGGTGTCGGGGAGCTGGAGCCGGTCGGCACGCACCGGGACTTCCGGCGGATGGGACTGGCCCGCGCGGTCTGCCTGCACGCGCTGCACCGGCTCGGGCGGACGGGGGCGGGAAGCGCGATCGTCCACCCCCGGGGGGACGCGGGCCATCCGGTGCCCGCCCGGCTGTACGAGACGCTCGGCTTCCGGGCCGTCGACCGGACGGTCCGCTACACGCGGCTTCGATAAAACGCGTGCGCCTTTCTCGATACGACATATCCCCCTTGTATCGAAAATTCCCCTACGACGATCATGAGATCGCACGCGGCCTTATAACTCTTACTTACTGGCAAGCGGCATTACAGGGTTGATCTCACCTGGCAGCGGATAGACGTCACATATGCGAAGCACCATCCACCGCTGTCTGATCGCCGGTTCGGCCTTCACCCTGGTCACGGCCCTGTGCTGCGGCACCGCGGGCGCCATGGTCGATCCGTCCCCGAATTTCCGGCGCGTTCCGCTGCCGGACCAGTTCACCGCCATCAGGGAGGGCAACAGGGGAATCGAAGTATATAACGTGAAAAAAAGACTTAAGCGACTTGGCTTTTCTCCGGGAAATCTCACCCTCACGTACGACCCCGCCCTCCGCATGACCGTCTGGGCCTTTCAGAAGGCCAACGGGCTGAGACCGGTCAACAGGATCGACCCGCCGACCTGGCGTGCCCTGCTGCACCCCCGGCCCATCAGGCCCCTGGTGAGGAACGGCGAGTCCGAGCGGACCGAGATCGACCTGCGGCGCCAGCTCCTCACGGTCTGGAGCCGCGGGCGGCCGGTGCTGGTCAGCCACATCTCCACCGGCGCGGGCAGGTCGTACTGCGAGGAGGGGCACTGCGGCTTCGCCGAGACCCCGGTCGGGGACTTCCGGGCCGGGCAGCGGGCACCGGGCTGGTCCACCGGGGTCCTGGGGTCGATGTTCCACCCCGTGTACTTCAACGGCGGCATCGCCGTCCACGGCTCCACCCTCGTCCCCCGCTACCCCGCCTCGCACGGCTGCGTCCGGGTCCCGCTGCACAACGCCGTCGACCTGTACCGGCTGCTCCGCCCCGGCCACCCCGTCCATGTCCGGCGCTCCCACCTGCGCGAGGGGCACCGCTCGAAGTCCGGCCGGGAGCCGAACCTGCGCACTCCCGGCGAACGACGCGGGACCTCGCGCGATCCCGGTCCCGCTCTCCGGCCCGCCTACTGAAGGTCCCGCTGAGCACGGTCCGCTGAGCACTGTCCGCTGAGCACTGTCCGCTGAGCACTGTCCGGGGAGGGCGTCCCGGGGAGGATCAGGCGTCGAACAGCGCGCTGACCGACTCGCCGTCGTGGATCCGGCGCATGGCCTCGGCGAGCGCGGGAGCGATCGACAGCACCGTCAGCCTGGAGTCGGGCTTGACGTCGGGGACGGGCACCGTGTTGGTGCAGACGACCTCCTCGACCTCGGCCCGGTCGGCGAGGCGGTCCACGGCCCCGTCGGCGAAGAGGCCGTGCGTGCAGGCGACGCGTACCGAACGGACCCCACGCTCGCGCAGGCGGTCGAGGAGTTCGATCACCGTCGTGCCCCGGGCGATCTCGTCGTCCAGGATGATGACGTCCTTGCCCTCGACGTCGCCGATCACCGAGCTGATGACGACGCGGTCGTCGCTCAGCCGCTGCTTGGCCCCCATCGCGACCCCCACGCCGAGCATCCGCGCGAACGTCGCCGCCTCCTTGGCGTTGCCCAGGTCGGGGGAGACGATGACGGTCTCGGAGAGGTCGTACCGGCGGAAGTGGGCCGCCAGCTCGCGCAGGGCGTGCAGGTGATCGACCGGGACGCTGAAGAAACCGTGGACCTGGGGCGAGTGCAGGGTCATGGTGAGCACCCGGCCCGCGCCCGCCGCCACCAGGAGATCGGCCACCAGGCGGGCGCCGATGGAGATGCGGGGAGCGTCCTTCTTGTCCGAGCGGGCGTAGGCGTAGTGCGGCATCACCACGGTCGTCCTGGCCGCCGAGGCCCCCCTGGCGGCGTCCAGCATGAGCAGCAGCTCGACCAGGTTCTCCTGGACCGGGGGGACCAGCGGCTGGATCAGGAACACGTCCCGTTCCCGGCAGTTGGCCTGGAGCTGCACCTCCATGCAGTCGTTGGCGAAGCGCTTGACCCGGACCGGATGCAGCGGGGTCCCGAGGTGGGCGCAGATCTCCGCCGCCAGCTCGGGGTGGGCACTACCGCTGAACACGGTGATGTCTCGCACGAGGCGCTCCTTGCCTGTGTGGTGGTCCGGACCGGCCGGTCCCGCGGCCGTGTCACCGGCGGCCCCGGGCCGGACTCCGGTGTCGCTTCCAAGCATCTCGGACGACCCGGCGGAACGATCGGAGGGGGTCCGGGACAGGCCGGAACGACGATCGTCTCCGGAGGTGCCGTACCGGCACGTCGGGAGAGGGGGACGCGAAAGGGCGGTGGGTAGGCGGGCCGGTGCGGACGAGCCGGTGCGTCGCGGGAGGGCGGCGGACAGGCCGGTGCGTCAGGCCCGGTGCGTCGCGGGAGGGCGGCCGGCGGGCCGGTGCGTCAGGGGAGGGCGGCGGGCAGACTGGGCGCATGCGAACCCGCGTCGCCGTGGTCGTCCTGCTCGCCGCCCTCCAGGGCGCGGCCGGATGCTCGTCCGGCGAGTCCCCGGCACGGCCGCGCAGCGCGTCCCCGTCCTCCCCGCCACCACCGTCGGCCTCCCCGCCATCCCCGCCCTCCACGGCGGCCCCGCGAGGCTCGACGGACTCCGTGGTCATGGAGTGCGACGGCATGGTCGCCGCCGAACGCGCCCCCTCCGCGAACCTGGAGGTCGTCGGCGGTGCCGTGGCCCTGCCGACGAGCAGGACGCACGAGCGGGCCCTGCAGGTGTCCAGGACGAGGCTGCCCGACGGGAGCGAGGGCCTGTTCGCCAAGCAGGGCCTCATGGTGCGGCGCGGACGGCACGTCGAGCTGGCCGTGCCGGAGAGGGTGGCCGACCGTTTCTGGCTGAAATGGGGTCGTCAGGGCCCGACCGGCATGCGCGTGGTGAATCGCTGCGACGCCGGGAACGAGTGGATCGCCTTCGTCGGCGGATACCTCGCCCGGAAGGCCGGCTGCCTTCCGGTCCTGGTCAGCGTGGACGGGCGCGCCTTCCGGGAGGTCCTCATCGGCGTCGGAGCGCCGTGCCCGGGTCAGCGGCCCGCCCCCGGCCTCTGAACCGCGCACCGGCCGCACCGACCGGGCCGCCCGCACCAGCCGGGCCGGACGCCGTTCCCGTGAAATCCCGCGGACGCCGGCGGAGGTCGTCCGCGTGTTCCTCGGCCCACGGGCGGGACGTCCGCGCCGGTCGCCCGAGCAGGCGTTCCACGGTGTCGGTCACCCGCTCGGGCGAGGCCACGAACGACTCCCACGCCCTCGGGCCGGCCTCTGCGAAGGCCGCGTTCCCCTGCCGCCGTCGACCGCTCGCGGGCCGTCTCCGGCGCACTGCCGGTCGCACCGGTCACCGGAACCCTGCTCATGACCGTGGAACCAGGAGGTGCGTCCACGTCATACCGTCGGCACGCCCGGCACGATCGGGGCCGGTTCCGCGCCGGGCGATGAGTTCGGCGGTCGCCGCGGGTTGTACCGGCGACACCACGCCGAACAAGACGGAGATTGGTCATGCCGATACCGCACATGCCCTACCCGCCGTGCCGGGAGGTGGCCGGCACCGGCCCGGCCCCGTCGTCGCCGACCGGCGCGCCCGGCGACGCGACCGCGTCCACCGGGGCCGCCGACACCGCCCCGGCCACCCCTGCCCCCCCATCCGCCCCCGGCATCCCGGTCACCTCGGCCAACCCGATCACCCCGACCGTCCCGGTCGCCCCGGTCGCCCCGGTCGTGCGGACGGTCCGGTGAACGCCCCGGTCACCGGCGCCACCCCGGCCCGCGCCGGGCGCCGGGCGTACGTGGGCCTGGCCGTGCTGGCGCTTCCCACGATCCTGGTCGCGCTCGACATGAGCGTGCTGTACCTGGCGATGCCGCACGTGGCGGGCGGCCTCGGCGCCGACGGCGTCCAGCAGCTGTGGATCGTCGACATCTACGGATTCGTCCTGGCCGGTCTGCTGGTGACGATGGGCACCGTCGGCGACCGTATCGGCCGCAAGCGGCTGCTGCTGATCGGCGCGGTGTGCTTCGCCGCCGCCTCGGTGCTGGCGGCCTGCTCCACCGGCCCGGAGATGCTGATCGCCGCCCGCGCCCTGCTGGGGGTGGCCGGCTCCACCATCATGCCGTCCACGCTCGCGCTGCTGAGCACGATGTTCCCCGACCCGAGACGGCACGCGACGGCGATCGCGGTGTGGATGGGCTGTTTCATGGGCGGCACCGCGCTCGGGCCGGTCGTGGGCGGCGTACTGCTCGAGTCGTTCTGGTGGGGCTCGGCGTTCCTGATCGGCGTGCCGGTCATGGCGCTGCTCCTGGTCCTCGGCCCGAAGCTGCTGCCCGAGCACCGCGTCCCGGACGCGGGACGCATCGACGTGGCCAGCGTCGCCCTGTCGCTGTCCACGGTCCTGCCGCTGGTGTACGGGCTCAAGCAGACGGCACGCGACGGTCTCGACGTCCTGACGCTGGTGGCCCTAGTGATCGGGCTGGTGAGCGGGACGTTGTTCGTGCGCCGGCAGAACCGGCTGGCCGACCCGCTGCTCGACCTGAGGTTGTTCCGCGACCGCACCTTCCGCACCGCCCTGCTGATGACGTTGTGCGCCGGGCTGACCGGGGCGAACCAGCTGTTCGTCTCGGCGTACCTGCAGTCGGTCGAGCGGCTGTCACCGCTGGCGGCCGCGCTGTGGATGCTGCCGCCGGTCCTCGCCATGCTCGTCGTCATCCAGCTCTCGACGGTGCTCATCCGGTGGTTCCGGCCCGCGTACGTGATCTCCGCGGGGCTCGCCCTCGCGACCGCCGGGTACCTGCTGCTGACCCTGCTCGACGGGTCGGGGGACCTGCCCCTCACCGTCACCGCCCTGGTCGTCGTGAACATCGGCATCGGCCCGATGGGCGGGCTGTGCGCGACGCTGGCGATGCGGTCCGCGCCACCGGAACGGGCCGGTTCCGCCGCGTCGCTGACCGAGACGGCCGGTGAGTTCGGCATCGCGATGGGCATCGCCACGATCGGCATCGTGGGAACCGCCCTGTACCGGGCCACGATCCACATCGGCGACGCCGTACCGCAGGGTGCGGCCGCGATCGCGCGGGAGAGCGTGGGCGGCGCCCTGGCCGTCGCCGGCGGCCTGCCCGCCTCCACGGCCGGGCCCCTGCTGGACAGCGCGTACCAGGCGGTCACCGCGAGCCTGCGGGGCGGCGCCGTGATGTGCGCGGTCCTCACCACCGCCGCGGCGCTGATGGTACTGGCCGGACTCCGGGACGTGCCGGCCGGCCACGCCGGGACGCACTGAGGACGCGGGCCGCGGCCGGCCCCTCA
Organism: Streptosporangium sp. NPDC050855; assembly: GCF_044456585.1. Classification (NCBI taxonomy): domain Bacteria; kingdom Bacillati; phylum Actinomycetota; class Actinomycetes; order Streptosporangiales; family Streptosporangiaceae; genus Streptosporangium; species Streptosporangium sp. NPDC050855. The sequence goes on along the minus strand of NZ_JBITFY010000009.1, from coordinate 237,798 downwards.
TGGAGCACGTCCGGCCTGGTCCGGCCTGGTCCGACCTGGTCCGGCCTGGTCCGGGCGCGTCCCCGGTCGTTCACAGGGAGGCCGCGGCCGCCGCCCGTTCCATGAGCAGGGTGCGCTCGCGTGCCGTCGGCGCCAGGGCGGCCGCCCGTTCCAGCTCCTCGGCCGCCTCGGCGTGCCGGCCCAGGCGCAGCAGGACGTCGCCGCGCACGGCGCCGAACAGGTGGTAGCGGGCCATCCGCGGATCGGCGCGGACCGCGTCGAGCGCCTCCAGCGCGACCTGGGGCCCGTCCGCGTGAACCAGCGCGACCGCGCGGTTGAGCTCCACGACGGGTGAGGGCGCGAGCTGGACGAGGGCGTCGTACAGGGAGACGACGGCCTCCCAGTCGGTGTCCTCGAAGCGGGGGGCGCGGGCGTGGCAGGCGGCGATGGCCGCCTGCACGGTGTACGGCCCCAGCGGCCCGCCCGTCCTCCTGGCGCGCGCGAGACAGGACAGGCCGTGCGCCACCAGGGTGCGGTCCCAGCGGGAACGGTCCTGATCCTGGAGCAGGACCGGCTCGCCGTCCGGGCCGGTACGGGCCCGGAAGCGGGACGCCTGCAGCTCCATCAGCGCCACGAGCCCGTGCACCTCGGGTTCGCGGGGCAGCAGGCCGGCCAGGATCCGGCCGAGGCGCATGGCCTCCTCGGCGAGGTCCCGGCGCACCCACTCCTGTCCCGACGTGCCCGAGTAGCCCTCGTTGAAGACGAGGTAGACGACCTCCAGCACCGCCGACAGCCGCGCCGTCAGCTCCCCGTCGCCGGGCACCTCGAACGGCACCTGCGCCTCGGCCAGCGTGCGCTTGGCCCGGGAGATCCGCTGCCCCATGGTGGCGGAGGGCACCAGGAACGCGCGGGCGATCTCCTCGGTGCCCAGCCCGGCGACCAGCCGCAGGGCCAGCGCCGCGCGGGACTCGCGGGACAGGACCGGGTGACAGGCGACGAAGATCAGCGACAGCAGCTCCGAGTCCGCCGCGGCACCGGTCCCGGGTCCCGACTCCAGGAGGCCGGTGGCCAGGTCGGCGTACTTGCGGTCCCGCATGCGCTCGCGGCGGATCAGGTCGATCGCCCGGCGCCTGGCCACGGTGGTCAGCCAGGCGCCGGGATTGTCCGGGACGCCCTGTCGCGGCCACTGTTCGAGGGCCGAGGCGAACGCATCCTGTGCGATCTCCTCGGCGAGCCCGAGGTCCTGGACCACCCTGGCCAGGAAGGCCACCAGATGCGCGGACTCGATCCGCCACACCGCCTCGACCGTGCGCCGTACGTCCATCAGGTCCTCCTCCCGGACACCGGGGACGTCCTCAGCCCCGCGCTCCCGCGGCCTCCGGGTCCCCCTCCTCGTGGACGGGCCGCACCTCCAGGACCTCCCGTGCCCCGTCCGGGTGGACGGGGCACTGCCGGGCCCACTCGACGGCCTCCTCCACGGAGGAGACCTGCCAGATCCAGAAGCCGACGACGATCTCCTTGCTCTCGGTGAACGGGCCGTCGACGACCGAGGTCGTCCCCCCTTCGAAGACGACCTGCGCCCCGCCGGAGCTCGACCCCAGACCTGTGCCGTCGAGCATGATGCCCGCCTTCGTCAGCTTCTCGTTGTAGGCGTCCATGGCCGCCGCCATCTCCGGCGTCATAGTGATCCCGGCCTCGTCGGCACCGTTGATCTTGATCATGACCATGACCTTCATGACGTGTCCTTCCTCGGTGGTGGCCGCCCGTCCCGTTCCGCCGAGCGGCCCTTTCTCACCTGTACGTCGAACGAGGAGCGGGCCGTTTCTACACCGCGACCCCGGATCCCTGACTTTCAGAGAAAACGGGAGCTGCGGACTCGGCCAGGGCGAGACCCGTGCCGCGGACCGACGTGCGGGAGGCGGCGAGGGCACACGGTCTCGGCGAGCAGGGGACGGTGGTCCCGCCCGGGAGGGACGGATCCTCAACCGGCCGTGGGCGTGGTCTCGGCGACCTTCTTGACGTACCGATTCCGGGCCTCGATCAGCTCGGCCATGTAGCGGCGGAGAACCAGCCTCTCGGCGATACCTCCGACGGGTCCGAAAGGCGCGGCGAACTCGATGACGTCGCTCATCGCCGTGCCGCCGCGGCCGTCGGGCCGGAAACGGTGGACGTGGTGCCAGCGCTCGAAAGGGCCTGACACCTGCTCGTCCACGAAAAGGTCAGGGCGATCGTAGGCGCTGATCACGGACGTCATCCGCCAGTGGACGCCGAAGTGCCGTGCCCGCCACGTGACGGTGTCGCCCAGCCTCAGGGCACCGGCGGTCACACCTCCGACCGCCTGCTCAGAGGATCCCGCCATCGACGCCGCGTGAACGTCCACGTCCAACGAGACGTCGAAGACCCGCTCCGGTGGCGCCATGACATGCGTGACGATCTCAAAGCCCGTCATGCACCAAGCCTAAGGCGGCAGGCTCCGTTCGGACCGTCACGTCCGGCCGGTCGAGGCCGTCGGCGCGGGGACACCCCCGACCTTGCCGCCCTGAGCACGGAGAACAGGGCGGGCCAGGCCGGTCGGGGCCCCGCGGTCGCGGGCGGACGTCAGCTCGCCGCCAGGGCCACCGTGGGGGCCAGACGGGAGGCCCTGATCGCCGGGTGGATCCCGGCGATCGCGCCGACGACCAGCGTGGCGGTGAAGGCACCGGCCGGCACCCAGGCGGGCATCGTGGGCGGCCAGCCCTGCGACAGCGCGTACCCGGTGGTCGCCAGGACGCCGAGCGCGAGCCCTGCCACCCCGCCGAGCGCCGACAGCAGCAGCGCCTCCGTCAGGAAGTGGTGGCCGAACCGCGAGAGGAGGGCGGGCTCACGGTGACCGTGCGCCTGCCCTCGTCGCCCCTGTCGCCCCCGACGCCCCCGACGCCCCTGTCGCCGCCCGGATCGCTCAGAACCGGGGGATCGTCCCGGTGAAGGACCGGTTCGCGAAGGTGCCGGAGACGGTGGTGTCGTCGGTGGCGTGGAAGGCCTTCCACGAAAGGCGCACCGGGTGGGACCCGGTTCCGCCGGTGACGTCCAGCCGGGCGGTGACCTCGCCGTCCGGACGACCGCAGTTCGTCCGGTCGCATCGAGGCGCGCCGTGGAAGGCGCGCGGGTTCGCCAGGAACGTACGCAGCGTGGCGCGGACGCACTCGTCCGCGGGCGCACCCGTGGTGAGGTCGTGGCCGGCGAAGCGGACCCGGGAGAAGACGGCGCCGGGGAGGCGCCGGGCCACCTCGGCCACCTCGGCGGGCGTGGTGGTGTCGAACCTGGTCGGCCACATCGGCACCGCGGTCACCGGGACGGCCCGCCACCTCCGGGTCCGGCCCGTCGCACAGGAGGGAGCGACGCGCACTTCAAAAGGACATATGCATTATGGACTCCTTTGCGTGACATTAAGCGCTGCATCCCGCTACGGATGTCACATATGGGAGATCCCTTAATCCCTCAACGATCGCCACGGGCTCAGGCTCCGGGGAAGATGACGGATGCCCCTTCGCAGCCTTGGTGGTGATCGATCATGAATTCGTGGACCGAGGAGGAACTGGCGCACGGCTGGCACAGCGCGTCCCACCTACGGCAGTCCTTGCTGGCCGGGCACCCGGTGCCTCGGCTTCCACCACAGACCGTACGGCTTCTCCCCGGCGAGATCCTGCACGGAGACACCCAGCTGCGCCACGAGGTGTGGTACGGCATGGACGTCACCTACACGCACTCGACGTTCGCCTTCGGCGGGCCCGTGATGTTCGCCGCCGGCCTGCTGGCGAGCGCCGCCGGAAACGCGCACCGGAAACGCCAGGCCGAGGCCATGGCGGCTCAGCAATGGCGGTTCCACGGTCAAAACCGCACCATGCTGACGAGCCATCGGATCATGGCGTTCGCCTCGGACCGGTGGGTCACCTGGGAACACCGGGCCGTCGTGGAGTTGTGGCCCGCACCGCAGGACTTCACCTTCACCCTGGTCTTCAACGGCATCGACCCGCTCCGCCTCACGGGTCCCGGCGCGCCATGGTTCAGCGTTCTCCTCGCATTCCAGCTCTACGGCCCCGCGTTCCTCGCAGAACGCCCGGAATTTCACAGCATGGGAACCCACGTACCGTCACCCGGGCATGGGCGCGTGATCGAAGGAGCGCGGGAGCGCGAACCCTGGGGCGACTCGGCAGGAGGGACCTGAACGGCCATGGCCACCGTACTCACGCCCGAACGCGAAGGCCTGTTCCTGTCGTCGGCCGAGGACCTCGAAGCCCTGCCCCTGTCACCGGCCGAGGAGCTCGAAGGCGTGCTCCTGCCACCGGCTGAGGAGACGGCCGCCTCCGCGCAGCCGGAGCGATGTCGGCACCCGACCGGCGACCGGCCCGGACGCTCGGCGGTGGGCACTGACACGACCGGTGCGCCCCGGCACTCCGATCGCCACCCACGGGACGGTCGAGACGCGCCGCGCACCGTGGTCCCATGAACGGTCTTGATCGCCAACTCACCTACTGGGACACCGCCGGCGCCGAGAAGACCTTCACCCACCCCGTCGATCCCGGCTGGACGACGATCATGGGCCGGGAGGCTCGAATCCTGGACTACGGCTGCGGCTACGGCCGTGTCATCGCCGAGCTGAGCCGCCGGGGCTTCTCCGACGTGTCGGGAGTGGACCTGTCCTCCGCTCTGATCGCGCGGGGCCACCGGTTGCACCCCGACCTGCGCCTCGCGGTACTGGAGTCCCCGCCACACCTGCCGTACCCGCCGACGAGCTTCGACGTCGTGCTGTTGTTCGCGGTGCTGACGTGCATTCCCGACGACGACGCGCAGCGGGCGCTCATCGCCGAACTCGTCCGCGTCCTGGCACCCGGCGGGCTTCTCTACATCAGTGACATGGTGCTGCAGGACGACGAACGAAGCCGGGACCGCTACGCCGCCTACGCCCGGCGATTCGGAACCCCGTACGGGGTGTTCGCCACCGACGACGGTGCGGTGGTGCGACACCACGACATTGCCGGCCTGTACGCCCTGCTGCCTGAATTCGATCTCATGGAGGAACGCCGGATCTCCGTCGTCACGATGAACGGCCACCCGGCGCGAGCAGTGCAACTGCTGGCCCGCAAACGGTGACCCGGTGACCCGCGCCGCGGCACGAGGCACGGATGCCAGGCCACGGGCAGGTACCGGCCGTCCCCCGGCGATCCGATCGCAGGACCGTATCGGCTCGACGGCTTCCCGCCCGCAGACCGGCCCCGCCACCGGGACGACCGGCTGCGAACCGGGTCGCTGCGGCAGCATGAAGAGGTGGCCTCGAGAATGCCGGCGTCGATCACGAAAGGGAGAACCCGTGAGCCCCACCGAGCCACGCCCGACGCCCCGTCACGAGAACATCGTGAGAGCCGGCCGGGAGATCGCACGAGGACTGAATCACGATCACGTCGGCGTCGAGCACCTGTTCCTCGCCATAGTCCGGGACCCCCATTCCCTCCCGACGCAGGTTCTCGCATCGTCAGGTGTCCACATCGCGGATCTGGAACGGAACCTGCCGGCCATCATGGATTCCGACTCGTACAAAGGAATCCCGGGCCAGGGCGACTGACCGGCGCACCTCTTCGACCCCGGCACCGGCGCGGCCGGGTACCGGGCCTTCGGTCTCGGCCGACCACGGCTCTGTGATCGGCAGCCGCACTCATCCCGGAGCGGAGTCCCCCGCCGGAGACATCGGCTTCGAAAGAGCCGGATGAGCACGACGGCCATCACCACGGGGATGACGACCGCCGCCACGAATACCGGAAGACCGACGCCCACCCCGCACGCCCGGTCGGCGGCCGGCGGGCCGTGCGGTGACGCGGAGCGCCGGTGCCTTGGCACCTATGGGACTGTGACTCATTTCGCAACCGGTCGCTGACCATGACACGGATGCCTTCCCGCTTCGATGCGAAAGGAGGGCCGTCGTCGTCTCCTGAGCGACTCTCCGACCTGGACGTTCTCTCACCGGTACCCCTAGCTGTACCTCCGTTCGGGTGTACGTGGGAATGACCGGGAGGGCCCGTGCCTGGTGTGCTGATGGCTGTCGGTGAATCCCTCTGAGGAGATGGCGAAATGGCAGTCAACAGCCAACCGGATGTCGAGCAGTATCCGAGCCGGACCGGGCTTCGAGGCATCATCCGTCGCAGTCCGCTGATCAGTTTCTTCGTGCTGGCCAACCTGATGAGCTGGATCGCCTGGATTCCCTACATTCTTTCGTCCACCGGCCTGGGGGTCTGGGATTTCACGTTCCCCACGCGGTTCGGCGGCTCGCAGATCCTCGGGGTTCTCCCCGGCGCCTACCTCGGCCCCATCCTCGCCGCGTTCATCGTGACCGCGGTCGCGGACGGCAGGGAAGGCGTCCGTCGGTGGGCCAGGCGAATGACGAAGTGGCGGGTCAGCTGGATCTGGTACCTCGTGACCCTCCTCGGTGTTCCCGCCGCCATCATCCTCTCCGGTCTCGCGGTGTCCGGCGGAGACATCCGTCTGCCGCCTGCCATCGTGCTGGTGGCCTACCTGCCGAGCCTGATGATCCAGATGGTCACCACCGGTCTGGCGGAAGAGCCCGGCTGGCGTGACTTCGCCCTGCCTCGCATGCAGCGCAGATTCGGTCCGCTGGGCGGCACCTTCATCCTCGGCCCGCTGTGGGGCCTGTGGCACCTGCCGCTCTTCCTGAGCGAGTGGGGCGGTTGGCCGGCCGTCACGTGGATGAGGGTCGGTGAGTTCATCGCCTTCTGCTGCGTCTTCAGCGTGGTCGTCACCTGGGTGTTCAACAGGACCGGCCAGAGCCTGCCGCTCGTCATGCTGCTGCACGTCGGCGTCAACAACTTCATGTCGCTCGCCTACTCGGACATGTTCCCCTCGATCGCCGACGCCGAGCAGGCGTCCCGGGTCACCCTGCTCGCGGGCACCGTGGCGGCGATCGCGGTGATCGTCGCGACCCGTGGCCGTCTTGGTTACCGTCCGGAGGAGGAACCCACCTCGGAGGTCGCACATCAGAACTGAGCGACATGTCACAACATGTCGGCACCCCGACCAGGCTCAGCCGCTCATGTCGGCCGGGCCCGGTCGGGGTGCCGTCGACCGTCGCCAGAGTCATGATCTTCCTGAGGCGGACAGGCCGCGGGCTCCTCTCGGGCATGGGTGAGTCTCCGACATGCGCCGGCCGACGACTCGGCTCCCGGTGCACGGTCAGGAGCCGATTCCGTCGTCCTCGTCCTCCTCCTCTTCCTCTTCGGGCCTGAACGGTTCCAGCGGACGGACACCGAGCACCCATCCGGCTGCGACACGCGGAAGACACGCCTGCACTCCGTTGAGCTCCTCCCGTCCGATCGACCAGTCCATGACCGGCGATTCCTCGCCGAGGATGACCGCCTCCATGAATTCGTTCCAGCGCCCGTACGAGCTGAGCAGGACGACCTCGTCCGGCACGTCCAGGTCGAGCACCACATAGCGGGCGTACTCCTCCGGGGTCTGTGGACACAGGAGCGCTTCCGCCACGAGCGCCACGCGGTTGTCGCGGGTGTCCGGCCCGGCCCACGCCCACACCGGTGGCCGGTCTCCACCGACGAGGCCGCGCCGTACCATCTCCGCCACCATCTCCTGGTAGCAGGCCCGGTAGTTTCGGACCATGATCCGGTCCCAGTCCCCGAGCAGCTCACCGGCATCCTCCAGCGACTCGAGAACCGCTCGATGCTGCACCGTCCACAAACGCATCGGACGATTGTGCCGGCGCCGGGACAGAGCGATCCACACGATTGTCCGGGCGGGAAGCCGATCCGGGTGAACGGGTGAGAGCAGGTGATGACCCACCTTGCCACCCGAGCCTCGAGGAATTGCGCATGAGTGAACAGGGCCGGAGATGACGACGGGATGGAGCGTGGAGGCCGAGCGGATCTGTGACGCGACCATCATCGAGCGGTCCCGTCATGAGCCCGACCGGTTCGCCGACCTGTACGACAGGCACGCGGAGGAGATACATCGATACGTCACGCGCCCCCATGCGCTGGCCCTGGGCCGTGACCGGCTGCTCACCGCCGCGCGCACGAGCACGACCAGGACCCTCGCCGGTGGCCGCGGCTCGCGGTCACCGGCGCGCTCGCCCTCACCATGGCCGTCGGGCTGATCGCTGTGAACGTAGCGAAGGAGGTGGCCATGTACCTCGCCGGGTTGCTGTCCAACCCCGTACTCCCCTCGGACCTGCGGCCCGCGGCCTACCGGGCGCCGGCAAAAGTGCCCGGGACACGAGTGCTTCAGGACGTCCTGGACGTGACGGATCACCGAGGGCTGGGCATCGCGTGGGAACCCGTGTCGGAGCTCGGCGGCTCGGAGATGGTCCTCATCCTCGACCCTCACACCTTCGCCTATCTCGGTACCCGTCACACCTACGTAGAGGACGTCGGCCGCGACGGCGTCGCCGAGGGTGACAAGATCGTCGATTGGGTCGCGCAGCTGGCGGCCGGCGTGACGGACACCGCGGGCGCGCAGCCATAGGGAATTCACCTGGCCGAGTACGAGGTGACCCGGGTATCCCCGTAGCCGCCCAGTGGTTGATCTTTAGCCTCGGTTCTCCGGTGAACCGGCACCGTATGGCTGACGTTCAATGAACGTGACGCGTAAGCGCTGGGTCGTTCTCATCGCCTCCGCCTCCGTGCCGGGATCTGGCGCTCCGGTGGACCGCAACCGGAAGCGGCCGGCGGCTCGATGGGCCCGCGCGGGAGGCTCTTGAGCGCTAGTGGCAGCGCAACACCGTCGAACGCTGCTTCCAGCAGCTCAAGGCCTTGCCCGGTCGGGCCACCCGCTACGACGAAGCTCCAGAAGGCCACGAGGCCGGGATCTACTTCCGAGGCTCGATCGTGTGGCTGAAGCTCCTCACCTCAACCACATGATCCGAACTCTGAACAGCCCCTAACGGCCTTTTGCAGCTATTTAATATCCGCGCTTCCAGGGCGAACAGTTCGCGGTACCTGAGCCGGCACACACCCTGAGTTGATCGATGCTGCCACCGTCGGCCGGTCGCTCCGATCCACAGCCGTCAGCGGACCCGTTGCCGTCACCGACGGAGTCGCGTAGTCCCTTGGCGGTGATGTACTCCGTACGTATGCCGAGATTGTCGGCCCTGACGTCGCAGGCTCGAACCGTGGTGCTGTTGTTGTATGACGTGCCGGAGCCAGCTTTGGCTCCATTGACGTACACGACTACCGTTACGTCCGCCGCGCTCGCCGGAGCCGCGGAGAAAAGCATTCCCAGTGCCGCCGCTGCGGTGAGCCACATTACGCGCACAGACTTGCCCATATTTCCTCCTCACATCAAGCAGCGAACACCTCGCCGAAATCACTTGTGATGGATCCGCTGCGTTCTCGTCAAGTAGGAACATCGCAAACATCGGAGGACATGTCATTGACTATGCGCGCCAAGTCCTTGCCTTCCAGCGCCCCGTCTCCGCCGACGGCACCATCATGGTCGTCGACCAGAAGGGCCCGGTCGCGTCCGGATGAGGTCGGACAGGCGGGCCGGGGTGTGGTTGGACGACGGAATCGAGGCACGATGAGACAGCAATAAGGCTCCGGTGAAGCATCAGATCTTGATTGACCGCTGTCCTACCGGGAGCCTCCTCTTGTCCGCCACCTCTCCGAGCCATCCCATTGCGACCTGCGCCGTCAGGATGGAAAGAGCTCAGTGGCTCGGACCGGTCGGGATCGCCCGACAACCTGCCCGGCGGCGACCTGAGTGTTCGCATCTACCGATTCACCCGCTTCGATCTACGAAACAAGATGAAGAGTCCATACAGGAATAAAGTTATCATCACTTCAGCATAAGCAATATTTCCGGCTTATCTGAAAAAGTGGTTATTTATTCTTATTTACCAATATTTGCCATCGATGACGTGCGGCCCTGGGGAACCAAAGTCAAGGACTGGGCGTTTCTCCTTCAGGTCAGAACGTACTGCATCTGAGCGACGGGCAGGAACTGCTGCGCACGCTGCCCACCCCCCTTACCGGTGATGAGGTGATGGGGCGGCCCGTCTGCGTGATGCCCGCCCCGCCGGACCCGCACCCCGACCGGCCACCGAGCAGGTGCGGGTGCAGCGGCGGGTCAGCAGCCGCGGCTGGACCGCCATCGCCGGACAACGCATCGGCGTCGGCATCGCTCATGCCGGAACGACTGTGATCTTCGAAGAAGCCGACGCGACCTTCCGCATCACCCGCGCCGGCCAGGTCGTCTCCGAGGTCGCTCGCACAACCACCGAACCGATCGCCCGTTTCAAGGTCCGCAGACCACAAAAGACCACGTGGGTCGGTGAACGCGACGATCCGAGCCCTTTGCTCAGGACGGCCGAACCGCCGGTCCAGATGGGGTGGACAGGCCGGACGGCCGGGCCGTGATGCCCGGCTTCAGTACCGTTGGCGGATGCCCCCCTCATCGTTTGATCGCCACCGTTTCACGGTTCTTGCCTATTGCGGCCAGTTCTATCTGCAGGATCTTGAGGCGCATGGTGTGTGGATGAGATCGCATGCCGAGGACGACCAGCATCCTCCTGCCGGGTGGACCGAGGAGGCCGTCTACGTCCACCGCATCGGCGTGCAGCCGCACTCGATCGCCATCGGAACCGCTCGAAGCGACATGGTGGAGACGACGCTGCTGTTCCACCCCACCGCCCCCATGGCAAGTCTCGAAGAAGCCGATCACGTCGTTGAGGCCGACATCGAGCTACCCACCGGTGACCTGGCGGTCTACGGTCCAGCCGACGGTCCCGGCCAAGAACGGCACGTCAACGTCGCAGCCGGGCGCTACCGGGTGCGCGTGTCTTACACGCCTTCTGCTCCTCCGGCATCCGAACACGACGATTCCGAACCCGGCGACCACCTCCACTACCGCATGGACATCTGGCCGACCGGCAGTCCCGCAGCCCTCGCCGTGCTGAAGCAAGGCCAACGCCTCTGGGCCGGCTGACTTCCTCGGATCGGCCGATCCCTGACCGCACTCTGTCCCCGGCACGCCGGCCACGATACTGTCGCCAAGACATACCAAAGATCATTTAGTTGGGGTGTCGCCCGCCTCCTGCGCCGGATATGTCGCACGGGTCCTGAGCCCTGAGACCCCGGCCAGCGCGTATGCCGACCTTCGAGGTGCATCTGCTGGAGGCGTGAACGATCAAAGCCAAAGAGTGCGCCAAAAGGCATCATTGACCGCAAGGCTGATCATCCAATGGGACTCAACTCCAGGAACAGCAGTGCTTTCGACCCGCCTCGCGTCCGAGCGTCTTTGAGCACCCTTTCCTCATGCGGATCCATGGGTCCAACGGACTCAACGAACTCCATCCCATGAAGCGACAGTCGCACATATTCTCGTTGACTGGACTCCATGGTGACTGATTCAGGAAGTTGCTGATCTATGATCGACCACCCGTGCTCTTGTAGGAGACCACTCGCCCTGCTCAGCGCCTGCCGGGAATCGGCGCTTCCGACATCGATCACCAGGACCTCGCTGACCAGGGTCAGGCCGTCCCAGGTGACCTCGTCCTTAGTCTCCGCCAGCACTTTTACGATGCTGCGTACGTCGCGGACAACGCCAGGATCGACCCGCTCTTCCCTTGGGAACAATTCCGACCGACATCCGGAGAGAAAGAGGAGCGCGCAGAGGACGACCATACCTGGCCTGGCGACTTGGACGACCTGCTTCAACCTGTTGACTCCGTTCCCTTCATGCCCGTGACAGGCAAGAACAGCTTCCCCGTTAGCGATGTACCGCAGTTCCCCAGCAGAAGATTCCTGATGACTCCATCCGTCTCTGATCGACAGAACAGGTGCTAGATCATGAGGGTGATGCCGTTGTCGGTGAGTTCTTGTGGGGTGAATACCGCGCTGGTGTCATCGGCGAGTTCGGTGCTGTAGCCGATCTCGTAGCGGTTGACGGGGGTCTTGACCTCGGTGACCTCGGTGACCTCGGTGACCTCGGTGGGGTGACCCTTGGTGTGGGCCATGGCGCGATGGGTGGTGAGGATCGCTTCGGCGTAGTCCAGCCCAGCGCAGGACCGCCGAGCCCAGAGCACTGGAAGCGGCGCGGCAGCCATGGCGTGCCGCGCCGGCTGAGCATGAGCCGTCAGGAGGTGGGTCCGATACAGGAGTGCTGTGCTCCGGACCGGTCGGTGGCGATATCGGTTCCCGTGAAGCGTCCGATCAGCGTCAAGGCCGAGCTGACGCTCTTCTCCCGGTCCACGCGGTCGTCGAAGACGTCGTCGGGACTGATCTGGAAGCGCAGGCCGTCCATCAGGTGATCGAGCGCGTACGGGTCGTCGCCGACTCGGTACGTGATCCACCGGCTGTTGCGGTGCCGGTCGAGGACAGGTGCGTTTTGTCCGCAAGGCCCGCTAATTCCCTTTTCTTCCCCGACCTTCTGATATGTGAATGGCACGACTTGAAAACCTCGTGTGGACGCGCACGCCCCCTTCCCGCTCCACCCGTCGTCCCATCCTTCGGAGAGCGAGCTGGGGCAAGGCGCCGGCGACCGGCACGATGCCGTCAATCCTCGACGGACAGAACGACGCGTTCATGGTCGCCCGTGCCTGCGCCCCTGCCCGTGGCCCCCCGACCACACCTGCCACCACTCCCGGCCAAGGCCGTTTCGGCCTCTCTAGTCCATCGTGGCCGTGACGCCATCGTTCCGATGAACCTGGACGGCCGTCACTCCGGCCCATCAGGCACGTGTCATATCGGACGCGTTCATTCGACTACATAGGGTAATACTCAACTCACAATGTGTGTCGATCACGCGTCTTCGCCGAGGCGCGTCCCACCATGATGGAGGGTTTCATGCGACGTAGACAGATCGCGATGCTGGCGGGGTGCACGATGGCTTTGATGGCTCTGGGAGGTCAGACGGCGAACGCCGTGGACACCATCGTGACCTTCACCGTCACCTCCGGCGCGCTGACCGTCACGGCTCCGCCCGGCCCGGTCAGCCTGGGCAGCGCCACGGCGGGCAACACCGTCAGCGGCCCGCTGGGAACCGTCACGGTCACCGACGCCCGCGGCGGCACGCCCACCTCCGACTGGGTCGCCCGGGTCTCGTCGACGAGCTTCGTCGGCCCCGCCGACACGATCCCCTCGGCCAACGCCACCTACACCCCTCAGTCGGGCACCGTCGTGGTCGGCAACGGGACCCTCGCCGCCGGCACGGCGGGGACCCTGGCCGCGCAGCGCATCTCGATGAGCTACACCGGTGGCACCGGCAACAGCCAGGCGACCTGGAGCCCGGTCCTGACCGTCGCCATCCCCCTCATGGCCGGGCTGGGCACCTACACCGGGACGGTGACCCATTCCGTCTCCTGAGCGGCTTCACAGGCTGGTGGTGGGTCTCCTGCTGTGCGCGCTTCTGACGGGCGCGGGCGGCACGACGGCCCACTCCAGCCTCACCGCGGACCACGTCGCGGCCACGACCACGGCCATGGCCGCCGCGCCGGTCCGCGCCGGTGTCGACGGCCCCGGCAAGGGGCTCGGTATCCGGCTGCTCGAAGCACCCGTGTCGCGCCGCAAGGACCCCCGTGCGCTCGCCGGGGTGGTCGATCACGTGGACCCCGGAACCGTCATCAAGCGGCGCTTCGAGGTGTCCAACACCACGGGACGCCGGCTGCACGTGTTCCTGTACGCGGCGGCGGCCGACATCAAGGATCAGACGTTCGTGTTCGCTCCCGGGCGCACCCAGAACGAGCTGTCGAGCTGGATAAGCGTCGAACCGGCCGAGATCGACGTGCCGGCCGGCGGGGCGAGGACCGCGCTGTTCACCATCCGGGTGCCGAAGACCGCGTGGCGCGGTGAGCGGTTCGCGGAGATCTGGGCGCAGACGGAGGTGCCGCCCGACAAGGAACACAACGTCGGACTGGCCACCCGCGTCGGTATCCGCGTGTTCCTCGACGTCGGGCCGGGCGGCGAACGGCCCTCGAACATGCGCATCGAAAAGCTCATCCCGGAACGTGACGCCGCCGGACACCCCCGGCTCCTGGCCCAGGTCGTCAACACCGGCGGGCGCGCGCTGGACATCTCCGGCCAGCTCTCGCTCACCGACGGACCCGAGGGCATACGGGCAGGACCATATCCCGCCACGGTGAGCGTCCTCCTCAAACCTGGCGAGACCGGACGAGTAATCATTCAGATGGGCAAAGGCCTACCCAACGGCCCATGGAAGGCCGACCTGACCCTACGCAGCGGAATGATCATACGAACCGCCTCCGCCACCATCACTTTTCCCGACTCCGGAACGGGTGAGGTGGTTATCCTGCTGAGCGGTGAGGACCTGCTCCTGCCGGTGCTCATCCTGCTCACCCTGGCCCTCGGCGGCGCGTTCTTCCTGCTCAGAAGGCGACGGCGAGCAAGCCCCGACCCGGTCGCCCCGAAAGACATCGATGCATCGCAGAACGGCACTCATCACCACGATGACCATGGCGTCCACACTGGTCATGTGGGCCGTCACCGCCGTCCCGCCGGTGAGGGCGGTCCCGTCGCCGTCCACCTTCACGACGGGCGCCGCCGGAGCGCTGACCATGACCGTTCCCCAAGCGGTTGACTTCGGCTCCATGGCCCCGGGCACCGAGATCTCCTGGCAGCTGGGCACGGTGACCGTCACCGACACCCGCGCCCCCGGAGCGGGGGTGTGGACGGCGACCGTGTCGTCCACCGACTTCGTCAAGTCCGGCACCCCCGTGGTCACGATCAGCCGGTCGAACCTGACGTACTGGTCAGGCCCGGCCACGACCAGCCAGGGCGGCGGGACCTTCATCCCCGGCCAGCCCACCGCCGCGCAGCAGGTGGACCTCAGCGCCCCCCGGGTCGCGTTCTCCCGGACCACCACCGTCGGGGTCAACGAGGCAGCCTGGATCCCCACCCTGCGGCTGAGGATCCCCTTTGACACCTTGGTGAGACCCGGCGTCTACACCGGCACTCTTACCCACTCCGTCGGCTGACCCGTTCTGGCGGAGATGGGGAACGACTCTTGAACCCGCACCGGTCGAATGCCGAGGTCCAAAGATCGCGTACGCGACCTACGGTATGGCCAGGACATCCCGGTGGGCTGGCGCTGAGGAAAGAAGCACCAGGCCGTCGATCGCCCCCAGCCCCGCTCGGGCAGTGACCATCTCAGGCGATCGCCAGGGCGGTACCGGTAACCGCCGGTTCTGTCCGTGCTGGGCGTGACCCAGGCGAATGGTGACTCTACCGAGCGGCGGTGTGCCGGTGTGCGGCGCGTTGGTCGGCACGCCGTGCTGCCGCTACGGCGGTGCCCCGCGCTGCGCTCGCGCCGTGACCGACCCCAGGCCGCATGCGCGGCCAGATCGCATGCGCGGCGCGGGGACGCCGGGGCGGGGAACACGGGGGCGCGGCACGCCGCCGCTTGGTGGCTGCGAGCCGGACGCCTTCGTGTTCCTCGGCAAGCGCGGGGGATTCCTGCCGGGCAACAACTTCCGGCGTGAGGCCAGGTGAGCGGACGCGCTCAAGGAGATGGGCGTCAAGGGCCTGCACTTCCACGACCTGCGACACACCGGCAACACGCTGGCGGCGCAGTCGGGAGCGAGCCTGGCCGATCTCAAGGCTCGGACGGGACACGACAGTGACCGGGCCGCACTGATCTACCAGCACGCGACACGGGACGCGGATCAGAAGATCGCCGACGCGCTGAGCGCACGGGTGGAAGACGAACGGGGGAGCACGATGGCGGCGAGGCGGCCACACCGGCCGGAGTGAGCTAACAGCCCGTCAATGGCCCGCACACCTCACACCAGGATCAGCGGACGGGTGTTCTGGCTGGTGGAGCCTAGGAGATTCGAACTCCTGACATCCTGCTTGCAAACAGGAGCCGGTCATGACGTCGATGGGTCTTCCTCCTGGTCAAGCGGCAGACGGTGGTTGGTGACGCGTGCTCATGTGCGTCGGCGTCGCTGTACCAAGCTGCTGTACAGCATCCGATGTTCCGCTGATGCGATCATCGCCGCTGCGATGGGTACCGGGCTGTCGCGAGGTCCTCAGCAAGGTCCTCCAACGTGAGGTCGGCGTTCAGCAGGGTGACGACGGCTTGCGTGAGTGGGCGAAGAGCATAGACGTGCCGTACCGCATCGATATCTACAGAGACTTCGTAGTAGTCCTCAGCGAACCGCTGGAACGCCTCAGGTGACGGACCCGTGAGTAGCTTGAACAGATGGGCCGATCCATCAGGGTCACGTTCGCCGTCCGGATAGTCGATCTCGCCCACTCGCCGGCCCTCGTCGTCGGCCTCGCGCCACAAACAGACGGTCACGACCGGCATGCCATCCTCGTCGCAGAACGCGGGCTCTTCCACCCAGCGGCGGAAGCTATCAGGAACTGAGTCGAGTATCCCCGGCCATGGCCCGTCGTTCCCGTAGGGGCTCATCACTGCCTCGTGGTCGAAGCCGCGGATGTACGCGCCCCCCGCCGAGAAGACGATGGCGTATTCGTCTCCGGAGCCAACTCGATAGCGCCTATGCACTGGAGGCCAACGCGCTCCCCGGTACCTGGCCGGCGCTCCGCTCGCTGCACGTCGACGGAATCAGACGTCCAACGGCCAAGCTGCTCAAAGCCCGCTACCGTGGCTCCGAGCCGGACCTCGCCGTTCGGGGTGTGAAGACCGATGAGTGGCTGGCCGCGAACTCCTCCCCGAGACCATCAACGCCATCGCCGGCCTCGTCTCCGACAAAGTCCGCCGGACTCACCTGGTAACCCCAGGTCGCGCACCATCAACTACTGCGCACAAGGTCGTGAGGGCGGAGGGCTTTTCGTTGGCCTGTGGCGGCGGACCGTACGATCGCGTCAAGGAGTCGGTGGCGCTTGACGGCGTGGGTGAAGTCCGGGGCGACAGCCGTTCCGTGGACGAGGTCGTCCCGAATCGCGGCGTAGGCGTGCACCAGCGTGTGGATCACTGTTCCGGCCAGGGCGGGATAGTCGTCGTAGCCGCTGGGCGGCGTGATCTTCGTAGGCCGGCCGCCGCTGCGTGTGCCACACACCGTGACCGGACCGATGTGCGGGAACTCGGCGGCGGTGATCTCGAGTCTCCCCTCTGTGCCGTCGATGATCAGAGAGAACCCTGCACCCGATGCCGCGCCTCCACGGTGGTGGACGGACAGGATGGCCCCGCCCGCCACGGTGCCCGAGATCGCGATCTGGTCCTCGGCGGTCATCAGAACGACCTGCCCGGTACGCCCGAGGGGAACCTGTCGGCGCCGGGTCGCGGTCGTAGCAACCACTTCCTGAAGCTCGCCGACGACCATCGACACCAGGTCGATCGCGTGTCCGAACGCGATGGTCAGCATCGTGGCCCCGAGCTTGCGGTCGAGCGTGTAGACCATGTTCTGAGACACCGGAGTGCCCCATTCGGTCGAAGACGCCACGACGGTGGCGGAGAGCACTTCCCCCACGAATCCTTCGGACACGAGGTCGGCCAACCAGCGGAAGGTAGGCGAGGAGCGTCCCTGAAGACCGACGAAGGTGCGCGTCGTCCCGGCGGCACGCTCCATCTCCTCGGCCTCGCGCAGGTCGACGGCGAGCGGCCACTCGGAGAGCACCGGCACTCCCGCCTTCAGCACGGGCAACACGAGTTCGCGATGCTGAGGCACTTTGACGGCGACAACGACGAGATCGACGTTCTCGTCGCCGGCGAGCTGCTCGACCGACGTGTACGCGGGTACGCCATACGCCGCTCCCGCGGCCTGGGCCGAGGCTTCGGAGCTCGCCGCCAGCGCGCGAAGCTCGATTCCCTCGACGGCGCTCAGCGCGGGCACGTGAGCCCCGGCCGCCCAGCCTCCCGTGGCGCTCAGGCCGACGATGCCGACGCCGATCGGCTTACCGGGGTCAGGCACCGAGCTGCCGCCTCAAGGTCTCGGCGTCGTGCAGGGCCGTCATGTGCACGAACCGCCCGTCACGGATCCGATAGATGGCGTACTCGACGATCTCGAACGAGGCGCCGGTGGGAGCCACGCCGAGCCACTCCTTCGCAGGCGTGCCCGTGTTGATCAAACGGGCCGCCAGACGATCACCATCGACCGCGATTTCCTGGAGTTTCCAGTGGAAGTCCGGCACCGCGTCGATGTCGCCGTTCAGCACAGCGATGACCTGGTCCCGAGTGCCCGGCTCACCGTTCAAAGTGGTCTCGTCGTCGATGAACTCGTCCATGCGGTAGATCTCGTGGGCGTTGAGCGCCCCGATGTAGCGCAGGTAGAACTCGCGCAGGTCGGTGTCGGACATGATCCCCTTCTTCGGCCCCCGGAGCGGAGGTCATGCTCGGTGTTTCGCGAGGGCCCTTGACGGTTTCGTCGCGGTGATCGTCGGCAGAGGGAGGAACCACTGCTCGCAACTTCTGTTCCGAACGGTACCGAAGTTTTGCCGCACCGTCACGGCCCTCATGCGAGGAGAATGTCTCACCGGGGCGAGCGAAGGGGTGCAGCCGCTATGCAGGCCAGCCGAGCAACGCCGTGTCGACGATCTCATCGAGCTCAGCAGGACCGAGGCCGTTGGCGGCCTGCACTGCGATGCCGAAACCCATCGTCATGATGAACCGGGCAAGACGCCGAGGGTCGGCGTTGCGCGGAAGATCACCCTCGTTGACGGCGCGCCGGAAGCGCTCCTCAAGGCGGACCCCCGCGTCGTTGCGCCAGTCGACGAGCAGGTCGTGGGCGGCCCGGCTCTCGTCGCTCGACGCCAGCGCACCCTGCACGGCCAGGCACCCGGAGGGGCCGCCGGGAGGAGTCGTGGTGCAGACCGCTCCGCGGAGGAACGCCAAGGCCACAGCCCGTGCGGTGGGCTCCTCCAGGGCGCGTGTGGCGTAGGCGGCCGGCCCTGCGCCGTAGCGCTGGAGGGCCTTGCGGAACAACTGCTCCTTGTTGCCGAAGGCCGCATACATGCTCGTCTTGGTGATCCCCATGGCGCCGGTCAGTTCAGCGAGGGTCGCGCCTTCGTAACCTCGCGCCCAGAACACCCGCATCGCGCGTTCCAGCGCCTGGTCGATGTCGAATCCTCGAGGCCGACCCATGACGGCCCTACGAGAGTTACCCATGCCACAAGCGTACCCCTCGGTACAGATTTGTGCTGACCATGAGTTTCATCCTGCCGAAGGTGGCGAACGCAGTTCAGTACCGGACGGTCTTAATGTGCTATGGTTCTGCACCGAGCGGTACTTAAGTAATGGGAAGGGAAGTCCGCGCCATGAAAACCATTTCGCTCGGCAGCCTCAAGGTCTCGCGCATCGGTCTCGGAGCCATGGGAATGTCGGCGTTCTACACCGGCGCCGGCCAGTTCGACGACGAGTCGATCCGCACGATCCACCGCGGGCTGGACCTCGGGGTCACCCATATCGACACCGCTGAGGGGTACGGCCCCTTCATCAACGAAGGGCTGGTCGGCCGGGCCGTGCAGGGGCACCGAGACGAGGTCGTGCTGGCGACCAAGTTCGGACTGATCTCCCACACCGGTGGCTCGGCTCCGGACAGCACCCCGGCCAACATCCGCCTGGCCGTGGAGGGATCACTGAAGCGTCTGCGTACCGACTACATCGACCTCTACTACCAGCACCGGGTGGACCCCGGCACGCCCATCGAAGAGACCGTCGGCGTGCTGGCCGAACTGGTGGCTGAAGGCAAGATCCGCCACATCGGCCTGTCGGAGGCCGGCCCTGCCACGATCCGCCGCGCTCACGCCGTGCATCCGGTCACTGCGGTCCAGTCCGAATACTCGCTGTGGACCCGCGACCCGGAGGCCGAGATCTTGCCCGTCCTGCGCGAACTGGGTATCGGCTTCGTGCCGTACTCCCCGCTCGGCCGCGGCTTCCTGACCGGCAACATCCGCTCCCTGAACGATCTCGACGCCGACGACTGGCGCCGGAGCAACCACCGCTTCGCCGACGGCAACCTGGAACGCAACCTGCGAATCGTCGACGAGGTCCGGGCCGTAGCCGCCGAGATCGACACCACGCCCGCACAGGTCGCCTTGGCCTGGCTGCTCGCCCAGGGGGACGACATCGCGCCCATCCCCGGCACCAAGCGAGTCGCCCGGCTGGAGGAGAACGCTGCCGCCGACCACATCGAGCTCACTGCCGGCTACGTCGCCCGCCTGAACGACCTGCCCCCGGCCTCCGGCGAGCGCTACGACGCGGACAACATGGCCGCCATCGACCGCTGATCGAAGACTGGGCTTGATCCGGTTTGACGGACATCCGAGATCAGGAGCTCGCCCCCGGAAGGATGTCCATGATGGAGCACATGGGGAAGAAGAAACCGCGCCCTCGCCGCTCGTTCGCCCGTGAGTTCAAAGCCGAGATCGTCGAGCTGTGCCGGCGAGGTGACCGTCCGGTCGGCCAGGTGGCGGCAGACTTCGATCTGACCGAGACCGCGGTCCGCGCCTGGATCCGCCAGGCCGAGGTTGACGCCGGTGATCGTGACGGGCTGACCAGCGACGAGCGCGAGGAGTTGACCGCCCGGTTGAACAACCGCCCCCGCAAGTGCCTCGGCTACCGAACCCCGGCCCAATGTGTTGCCTTGACTCTTTGAATCTAAGACGGCTTTCTTCCCGCTCCGAAACGACTGGACAGATGCTGGCAGCGGCGGCTTGACGACATAGGAGCATCAAGGAGACCCGGTGAGGGTGCATCCCTTCATCGAGGCGGAAAAGCAGAGCGGCCACAAAGCCAAACGCGCGTGTGAGCTGCTGCAGGTCTCCCGAGCCGCCTTCTATGCCCGTCGCCAGGGCGTCCCTGGTCCTCGGGCGGTACGTGATGGACACCTGGCCGCACGCATCACCGAGATCCATCGATACTCGCGCGGCACCTACGGCGCTCCGCGGATCCACGCCCTCGCAATCCACCGGAGATCGATGAAGGCCGCCTCATGCATGGGGCGGCCTTCGACGCTTGCTCATTTTGGGGGTGCCAACACGTTCCTATCGAATCTCCTCCATTTGGCCACCTGACGCCTCTAACGTCGCCCCATGGAGAAAACCGTCATCTGGGTAAGGCCCTGGAACCCCGAGCACCATGAACCAGGTAGAGAAGGCCACAAAGGTCTATGCGGGTGGCACGGCACTGGACCTCAACGCGGTGCGTGCGGCAACACCCCTTATGCCAGCGTCAAGCTTCAGTACAAGGACTATGCCCCCGTGCAATCTGCCTGCGCTGAAGCTCTTCGAGAGATCTCCAAGCTGTACGGCTTCCCGATCCCTCCGGACTAGCCAAGCCGACAGCACAGGTGACCCGCGCCGGTCGGCATCGGGGCCGTTGCTGTATTTCGCTGCTGTACAGACGCGAAAAGGCCACTTCTCGATCATGGGAGGTGGCCTTTGACGTGAGGTGGAGCCTAGGAGATTCGAACTCCTGACATCCTGCTTGCAAAGCAACCCAGGCGGGGGCGGGACCATGGGCGATACCCGTTCCCACCTGGGCTTACGGTCCACGGTGATCCACCGTCGTCCGGCCTCGTCCATGGTCGTCGTCACCCAGTTGGTCACCCAGAGATCTGGCCCTCGGCAGGGCTC
This sequence comes from Streptosporangium sp. NPDC050855, assembly GCF_044456585.1. Lineage (NCBI taxonomy): Bacteria > Bacillati > Actinomycetota > Actinomycetes > Streptosporangiales > Streptosporangiaceae > Streptosporangium > Streptosporangium sp. NPDC050855. The sequence continues at coordinate 216,271 of NZ_JBITFY010000009.1, read as the reverse complement.
AGATGCTGAAGCCGTTGGTACCCATCGAACGTCGCCGTGCCGCCGTCGCATCAAGCGGAGATCATGGCCACTCGACCCGGATGAGGTACACCTCACGTTGCTTGTCCAGGACCACATAAGTCGCGAGCCCTCGCTCGCCGAACGCGTGAGTGAGCATGTTGGCCTTGGGGTTGGCCAAGTTGTACGGCTGACCGCTCCACGGTGCGACTTCCAGCAAGGTGAGCAGTTCGGCGAGTGGGCGTAGCGCCTCCGCAGGGATCGCCGCGACCTGTTCTTCGACGAGAGGGTCGAGTGTGATCTGGTACACCTACAGATCGATCCCACGAGCGCCGAGAACCTCACGCCACGGCCTTCCGGAGGAGACCGGTTCACTGGCAAGGACCTGCTCGGCTCTGGCATGCATCTGGCGACGTCCCTCCGGATCCCGCACCGAGTCACACGCGGAGATCCACCAGCGATGCACGAAGACGTTAAGCGCACTGAGATCCAAACTCACTCGAACCTCGTCAAGCACTGCCTTGAGCCCCGCGTCGAACGCTTCGCGATCCTGCGGCACGACCAGGGCGGCGCGGATAGCCCGCAAGCTCTTCTCGGGCATCGGTGAGACAGGGGGCACGAAGTCCTGCGGCTGTGCGGTCATGCTGGAATCTCCTCTCCCTGCTCATAGAGCCTACAGACTTCCGACGGGATGGCTCAGAGATCCAGCCACACGAGCACGCGAAAAAGGGGCAACGGTGCTGCGGTGGCCGCACAGTCGAGACGAGCCCAGCTTCAAGACGCGGATGGAGCACGACAGCGACCGGGCCGCGTGATCCACCAGCACGCCCTCCGGAACGCCGAACAAAAGATCACTAACATGCCGAGCTCACGCATGTGGACCGAACAGAAGAACAGTGACGACGGGGACGGCCGTATCAGCCTGAGTGAGCCAGGGCCCCGAGAGTCGCATACATGATCCGTTGAAAGATATTTTGGTTGGCGTCAGGGCCCCAACGGTTTGCGGCGAAAGAAATTCGTAAGGGGTGGACGCAGAGCGTTTGCAAACTGGCTAAAGATCCTTGCCCTGTCATCTTGTCGTGCGCCTCGCAGCACGACGACCAGCCCGATCAAAGCGACGATGTAGCGGGCGATAACTCCCACAGTGGTTATCGCAGCGACAATAGCTGTAATCCAGACTCCGGCGAGCAATGGGCCCTCCCACTCTGTCGGCACAACAAACAGAGCGCGATTCTGAGAACCTTGATCGCCGGGATACCAACCGAGGTGTTCCGTGGATACAGGCTGGCGCTATAGCCCCGCAGCAGTTAATCCGAACAAGACCTTGTGCGCAACCCTTACCACGATGTCGCGCAGTCCTCCAAGCTTGGTCATTCCATCGCCGTCGTCCCACTCTTCAGGGGAGCCAGAGTCAGGGGGTCAGGGAGTCACGATGGAGCGTGCCGGTGGAGTTCTGGCGAAAGAATTGGACACGCAACGGGCACGGGAGCGGAAGAAGGCCGAATGAAGATCAAAGCCCAGGTTACGGCGACCACGCCTGACCTGGGCTTCTTCGTGTCCGTGAGGGTGGTGGAGCCTAGGAGATTCGAACTCCTGACATCCTGCTTGCAAAGCAGGCGCTCTGCCAACTGAGCTAAGGCCCCGAGATTCAAGCCGGTGGCCTGGGGAGATGTTCCCCGCACACGGCCTGCTTCAGTCGTACACGGTAGCAACAGGACCGACTCCTACGCCACTTGATTGGAAGCGGCGGGCGGCGCCGGGGACGGGCGCGGGACGCGGTTGGAGCGGACGGGCCCGGCGGGGCCTCAGTGGGCGGCGGCGGCGACCGGGGGCTCGACCAGGGTGTCCACCAGGAGGAGCTCGGGAAGATCCGCGACGGAGTCGAGGATGTGGGTGGCGCCGCCCTTGAGGAGACGTTCCCTGCTGTGGACACCGGTCAGGATCCCGGCCACCAGGGACGCGCCGGCGCGGCGGCCGGAGAGCATGTCGCTCTCGGAGTCACCGACGACCGCGACCTGGCGGACGTCCTCGATGCCCAGGCGCATCACCGCGGTGAGGACCAGGTCGGGCATGGGGCGGCCACGGCCGGCGTCCTCGGGGCACAGGGCGAGGTCGATCTTGTCGGCCCAGTTCAGGGCGGCCAGCACCCGGCCGAGCATGGCGCGGCTGAAGCCGGTGACGAGGCAGACCTTGACGTCGGCGCCACGGAGCTTGTCGAGGGCCTCGACGACCCCGGGCAGGGGGACGAGACCCGCGCGGTCCAGGGCTCCCTCGTAGGAACGCTCGAACGTCAGGTTGGCCGCCTGGGCCTGGGCCTCGTTGTCCGGGAAGATGCCCCGGAAGACGTCGATCGTGGAGCATCCCCGGGACCGGTGCACGTGCACCATGGCACGGGCGTACGCACCGGTCCCGGGCACGATGCCCTGCGTGGCGATCGCCTCGGCGAACGCCCGCTCGACCATGGCGACGTCACCGACCGTGGTGCCTGCCAGATCCAGGCAGACAAGCCTGATGGGTGTCACTCCATCGTGAGCAAGGATCATGAAAGCACCCGAATCGGTAGCCGCGTTTGTCAGTTCTCGCTGCCGGTGGCCTCGGTCCACAGGTCGAGCTCGGCGCGGTCGGCCTGCACCTTGCGCCAGACCAGCAGCCCCCCGAGGGCGACGATCGCCAGAACGAGCAACTTCTTCACGGTGTGACCCCATCTTCTTGAGAAGTCTCACCTGCCGGGGTGAGACAACGCCCGGTTCGAACGGTTCCCTGCAGCCTAGCAAGGGACCGGGCCATGATCCGGTTCGCCTGACCGAGCCGTCAGGGCCGATCTACGCCAACCGGGTGATTGCCACCATCATGCCGTACGCTCAGCGTTCCGATGATCACGATCCGCCGTGACCCTTGCCGCGAAACCGTCCTCGTTCTCACGATAACCCCCGCGCGGACCTGACCTCGCCGCCCCCGGGTCACGGCCACCGGACCGCGACGGGCCATGCCCGGGCGGACGCCCTCGTGACCGGCGGCTCCGGCCGCTCCGGCATGATCCGGCCAGGGACGAACGTGACCGAACAGGGCAGACCCGCTCGTTATCGATCCCGATGGCAGAGATCCAGGACCCGGTGGAACCACGGCCCGGCAGTACGGCCCGGGAACGCCGAGGACGGGAGAACCGGCGGCGGGAGCACCGGACAGGCCCGGGGCGGGGAAACCGCTCTCGCGGGGCTCAGGTGGCCTGGACGAGGTCGGCGTAGTCGGGGTGGCGGTCGATCCACTCCTTCACGAACCAGCAGAGCGGGACGATCCTGGCCTCCTCCGCGCGGGCCGCGTCCAGCGCCGTGCGGACGAGCGCGGACCCCACCCCCCTGCCCTCGTACTCCGGCTGGACCTTGGTGTGGGGGTAGACGATGACCCCGTCGCGCCGGACGAGATCGAGCCGTCCCGCGGGCCTGCCGTCCACCTCCGCCACGAAGGAGTCACCACCGGGAGAGAGCCTGACGTCCACCTGCATGGGTTTCTCCTTCACCAGAGGCCGTACGGGGTCCTGCGCGGGTCCGGGGCCGGACGGGGGCGGATGCCCGCCGAGGGTGCCGGGCCATGTCGTCATCCTCAGCCGATCTCGCGCGGCGTTCATTCCCGTCGCCCCCTCGATCCCCTGCGCTTCACCGGACCGCTCCCGGATCCCGCCGCCCCGGAGGAACGGTCCGCCGATTCGTACGTACCGGAAACTGGGAAGCGGCGAGCCGTATCGCGGGGAGCCCGATTGAAGGATGATGAGAGCAGGTCCGGCACTGCCGGTATCCATGGCGATCAGCAGACACACCTGCTGCTGTCCGGGGCAGACGTCGGCTGACCTTCATGCGCACCTAGAAGGTGATCGCGATGACGGGTGACATCGACCACGGCTCACTACGCGTTCTTTTCACCGGCCGCCCGCCCGGCGTGCGCTGCGAGGGCGACATCGACCTGTGTACGCGGGACGTCCTGGTCCGGGCGCTGAACATGGCGCTGGAGAGGAGCACCGGTGATCTCCACGCCGACCTGCGCGACGTCGGCTTCGTCGACGTGGGCGGGCTGAGGGTGCTGGTGGAGGCGGCGTCCGGGATGGCCGGCGGCCGCAGGCTGGTCGTCGAGGGGCTCTCACCGCACACGCGCCGGATCGTGGAGCTGTGCGGCTGGACGGAGGTACTTTCGGCCGGTCCGGAGAACCTATCTTCTGGTGGGATAACTACAAATTGCTCCTCAGTTGTACCGTAAGTGTTCTCTAGAGGAATTCGGAGGACCACAGCTGAGAGCAGCCGGATCGACCCCGTCCCCCGTCACCGGGCTTGTGCCCGGGACGACTCCGATCGGGTCCTCACGCTCCCGTTCCGCTCTGGGCCGGCCCGGCGGCGTCTCGGCCGCCTTCCCCTCCACCCGACCGTCTGCAGAGGTATATCCGTGAGCGCTGCCGTCCGCGTGACCGACGTGTCCGACCCCGCCGTGAAGGAGATGCTCCTGCTGGCCGTGGCCGGCGAACTTGACTACAGCAATGCCGAACGCTTTCAGCATGATCTGAATCAGGCCATCGGCCAGGCCGGTGGTGATCTTGTGATCGATCTGACCGAGCTGGCCTTCTGTGACTCCACCGGGATCCAGACCTTCCTGAACGCCCGCAAGACCGTCCAGGACCGCGGGGGCAGCATCGTCCTCGTCAACCTGCATCCCCGCCTGGAGCGGCTCTTCCACCTGACCGGTCTCCTGCAGGCCTTCGGCGTCCAGCCCACCGTCGCCGACGCCGTCAGTTCCCTTCGCCCGAGCCAGCCGTCGTAGCCGATCGGCCCGGCCTTCGGATATTCGAGACGGATCCCGCCGAACGAACATCCGATGGCCGTGGCGGTCGTAAGTTGGCAACGAGCGGGCAGGTGTCTAGCATCGTGTAACTCGTCAGCAACGCCCTGATTCTGGAGCAAGTCGGCTCGCCCCCCGGTGACTGCCAGATAAGGCGACGTCAAGGGGGTGTCGTGACCGCCGACCACGGCCAGCACTGGCCGATCGACGAGGATCTCAGCACGCTGCGGGAGCGTCTGCACGATCAAGCCGTCCAAGCCGGCATGCGGGGCGAGCGCCTGGACGATCTCCTCCTCGCGACCAACGAGGCGGTCATCAACGTCCTGGAGCACGGCGGCGGCAAGGGCACGCTGGACATCTGGCGGAACGAGACCCACCTGACCGTCGACGTCACCGACACCATGGGGCTGCTGGGACGCGAGCACGTCCCGGCGCAGCGCCCCACCGGTACCGTGCGGGGCTTCGGTCTGTGGCTGATGACCCAGTTGTGCGACGAGTTCACGATCGAGCAGATCACCGAGGGGTCCCGGGTCCGGCTGCGGATGGACCTGCGCGTCCCGTCGCCCCACGGTGGATCGCGCGGCCCGGCCGGCTCCGTGCGCGAGGACCCCGGCCAGGAGGGGACTCAGTCCTCGCACTGAGTCCCGGGCGTCCCGGGCGTCCCGGGCGTCCCGGGTGTCACGGGTGACCGGGGGGCGTCACGGGTGACCGGGGTCATCGGCCCTGCGCCCCCGCCGGGGTCATCGGCCCTGATTCCCGCACCGGGAACATCGGCCCCACATCATGCGCCGAGGTCACCGGCCCCACATCCCGATCCGTACCGTCACCCCGCGTGAGGCGTGCAGCAACGGGGGGCCGTCCGGGGCGGTGAGCCCCCTCGCCTGGAGCAGGTCCTGGTCCAGGCGGAGCAGCCGGGCGTGGCGGAGCGGCCAGTCGGCGTGCTCGATCTGGGCGTTGGCCGTCTTTCCCCCCACGGTGGTGAACAGCCGGTAGCGGGCGGTGAGGAAGTGCGCCAGCTCGTCCCGCTCGGACTCCTCCAGCGGCGGCCCCACCTCCACGTCCGCGTCGCATCGCGCCCCGGCCGGTCCGGGCCAGCGCCGCCGGCAGCGGTAGCCACGGCGCGCGCCGGAGGCCCGGACGGCCATGTCGGACCAGAAGTAGGGCAGCCGGTAGCCGGCCCGCGCGCCGAGCACCGCCGGCAGGAGACCGGCGTCCAGCGACAGGAACCAGACGCCGTCGCGCCCCTGCTCGTCCCGTACGTACGTGCGCACGTTGGTCTCGGGGAAACGCGAGATCCAGGGCAGGGCGGGCAGGCCCGGGGGCCGCACGTCCTCCATCAGGAAGGGCGTCAGACCCACCCAGGCCGTACCGTCGAAGGTCTCGACGGTGAGCCCGTCGGGCAGCAGCCGCTGGATCTCGGCGGGCGGGTACCGCCAGTGCATGAAGGTCATCTCGGACCAGCGGTGGTACATGACCGGCCGGTTCACGTGCGGGGACGGCGGGGCCTGCATGGTCGGCTCCTTTGCGGAAGTGCGGTGCCACCGGTACGGCGGTTCGGGCGACGGTTCCCGGGCGACGGTTCTCGGGTGCTCCTTTCCGTGGACCCATCGGTCCGGGGATGATGCCGGGCGGCCACGGCGTACCGTCCGGACCGTCACCGCCCGTCGTGTGCCGATCTTCCCCGTGGGAGAGCGGACATGCCGCCGGGACGGCGGCAGGAGGTCGGCGTGGCGTGCCGGGGATCCCACGGCCCGGGGTCCGCCCGGGCCGGCGCGGCCACGGAGGCGGGCTGTCACCGCTCCGCACGACACGGCACGGGGTTCCGTACGCCACGGGTGTACGGGGTTTCGTACGCCACGGGCACGGGGAGTTCCGTACACCTTCGGCACACGAGCGGCGGCGGTGTCGGCCGCAGGCTCCGGCAGAGCGAGAGAGGGCACAGCATGATCTTCATCGCGGTCAGGTTCACCGTGCGTCCCGAGCGGGCCGACGAGTGGCTCTCGCTCGTCGAGGACTTCACCCGGGCCACCCGGCAGGAGCCCGGGAACCTCTTCTTCGACTGGTCCAGGAGCGTCGACGCACCCGACCGGTTCGTCCTGCTGGAGGCGTTCGCCTCGCCCGCCGCGGGCGAGGAGCACGTGAACTCCGAGCACTTCAGGACCGCCATGTCCTGGATGCCCGGGGTGATCGCGGAGACACCGGAGATCGTCAATGTGGAGGTGCCCGGCGAGGGGTGGTCGCGGATGGCGGAGCTGTCCCCCACCCGGGACTGAGCGGGACCGCCACGCGCGCCGAGGTCGGGGGACGAGGAGGGCCGCGAGAGCCGAGCGGTCCTGGTCCGGGCCCCCGATCCTCCGTCTCGCGGCGCGGGACGCCGCGACCGCGTCCCGGCGGAAGCGGGCGCCCCTTCGCCCTCTCCGTTCCGGCCCACCGGCGGTCCCGTGTCGTCGTCCCGCGGACCTCTCGTCCCGGGAATCGAAAATCTGTAGTGGCCACGGTAGACATTGCTCCCGACCGGGGGTAGAGTTTCTGACATCGCAAGGAACGGATCCACAGGGCAGAGCAGTACGCGAGCATCACGACGAACTGCCCGGACGAAGTGGATGATGTGGACGACGTAGCTGTAGGACAGAGGTCGGACGTGCCGGGGCCAGGCAGTGAAAGGGCCCCGGCCGTGGACGAAGCAAGTGCATGACAAAAGTCGGACGTGCCGGGGCCGACGCAGTCAAGGGGTCCTGGCCGTGGACGAAGCAGTGGTACGAAAAAGAGTCGGACGTGCCGGGGCCGGAGCAGTGAAAGGGCCCCCGCCGTGGACGAAGCAGTCGGACGACAGAAGGTCGGACGTGCCGGGGCCGACGCAGTGAAGGGGTCCTGGCCGTGGACGCGCTGTCGAGGCATCACCTGAGGTCAGAGATACAGGGATAGAGAAGGGAGCGTTGAACGCCATCAGGATCGCCCGTTGCCGGTCGTTTCTCACCGCACGGGTGCCGCAGTCCCACGGATTGGACGGTGATCTACGGTCACGCACACGCGACTCCCCGCGTCTCCGCCCCGTTGGGCGGACCACGTGGAAGTAGATCGGCCAACCGGCCGGTAGATGGTGTTGAACCTCGTTTGGGCCCCGGTGCACTATGGCACCGGGGCCCCTGTTCGCGTTCGAGAAGGTTGTATGGATCAAGCGCCGATAATTCCGGCCCTCCCATCGAGGGCCGGTTCGCAGGACACGGCCGGCATGGCCGATCAGACGTCCGGCCCCGGAGCCGGTGACAAGCTCGACGACGAGGACTACCCCGCCTACAGCATGGGCCGGGCCGCGGAGCTGGTGGGAGTGACCCCGGCCTTCCTGCGGAGTCTGGGAACCGCCCGCCTCATCGAACCGCAGCGTTCCGAGGGCGGGCACCGCCGCTACTCGCGCTACCAGCTGCGCCTGGCCTCCCGGGCCCGGGAGCTGGTCGACCAGGGCACCCCCCTGGAGGCCGCATGCCGCATCATCATCCTGGAGGACCAGCTCGCCGAGGCGCTGCGCATCAACGCCGAGCTCCAGCGGTCCCGCGCGGAGAAGGCCACCGGAACGCCTGGCCCATCGGAGTGAGGGTTCACCCCTCCCGCTTTACCTCCTTCACCTTTACCTCCCTCCCCGCGATGAAACCGACATCCTGGGGCAGGGAGGCGGGATGAGAAACATTGCCGTGGTAGTGGTCGACATGCTGAACCCTTACGACCACGATGATGCAGATCTTCTGGAGAAGAGCGTCGAGCAGATCGTCGAGCCCCTCTCGGGCCTGATCCGGCGGGCCCACCGGAGCTCCCACGCTCGGCTGATATTCGTCAACGACAATCACGGGGACTTCACCGCCGGTCGCGAGGAGTTGCAGCGGCGCGCGCTCGCGGGCAGGCGCCCCGACCTGGTCGAGCCGGTGCTCGCGCCGCCCGACTCCCCGTTCATGCCCAAGGTGCGCCACAGCGCGTTCTACGGCACGCCGCTGGACTACCTGCTGCGCAGCGAGGGGATCGACACCGTCGTGCTGGCCGGTCAGGTGACCGAGCAGTGTGTGCTCTACAGCGCGCTGGACGCCTACGTCCGCGAGTTCTCCCTGCGGGTGGCCCGCGACTGCGTGGCCCACATCCACTCCGACCTGGCCGAGGCGTCGATGCGGATGATGGAGCGCAACATGAGCGCCGAGCTCCTGCCCGCCGAGAGCTGCCTGGAGGTCTGAGCCGGACCGCCGTACCCGGCCTCGCCGTCCCGGGACCGTCCGGCCCGCCAGGGTCCGGACGGCCGGGCCCTGGCCCTGGCCCTGGAGGGCGGGCCGTGGGGCCTCGGGCGCCGGTCTCCTCATGGCGAGCAGCGGCACGTACGAGAAGCAGAGACGTATCTCCGCATATGAGGGAGATCCTCCGTATGGGAGGAACTTTAAGCAGTCGGTGAGATGTACGGGCGTGTTACTCCGCCTCCCCCGGCGACGGAGCTGTTGGAATTTCTGGACGACCCCCATCAGATCCATCAGCGGGGTCAGCTCTGCGCCGGAAGGCGGCATATGGCTCCGCGGGCTCTGATCCAGAGTCCGACACGAGGAGCGGTTGATGTTTCTGCACACCAAGCCCTTGCAGTTCGAAGCCAAGCCCGAGAAGCCCGACCCGGTCTACGCCCACAAACTCCAGGAGCTGCTCGGTGGCGCCTACGGTGAGATGACCGTCGCCATGCAGTACCTGTTCCAGGGCTGGAACTGCCGGATGCCCGGCAAGTACAAGGATCTGATCATGGATGTCGCGACCGAGGAGATCGGTCACGTCGAGATGATCGCCACCATGATCGCTCGTCTTCTGGAGGGCGCGCCCGCCACCGCGACCACGAAGATGGCCGCCGCCGATCCGGTGGTCGGCGCCGTGCTGGGCGGGATGGATCCGCAGCAGGCCATCATCTCCGGCGGTGGCCCCGTGCTGGCCGACAGCAACGGGTATCCGTGGAACGGCCGCTTCATCGTGGCGAGCGGCAACCTGCTGGCCGACTTCTACGCCAACGTCGCGGCCGAGGCGCAGGGCCGCCTGCAGACCGCGCGGCTCTACAACATGACCGACGACCCGGGCGTGCGCGACATGCTCAAGTTCAACCTGGCCCGCGACACCCTGCACCAGAACATGTGGCTGAAGGCCATCGAGGAGCTCCAGGCGGACGGCCTGGAGGACGTCGTCGCCCCGAACGCGCTGTTCGACGAGGAGTACGCCGAGCACGCCTCGGCGATCTGGGACCTGTCGGAGGGGACCGAGGGCACGCAGGGAGGCTGGGCGTCCGGCCTCATGCCGGACGGACGGCACGAGTTCTCCTACCTTCTCGACCCTCAGCCGCTCGGCGGTCCCGCCAGCCCGCCGCCGCCCGACCCGCTGCTCTACGCCACCTACGACGGCAGCATGGGCGCGCCGAGCGGCCCCGCCCTCGGCACCGAGGCCGGCCCGCTGGGCAAGCTCAAGGACAAGCTGACCTGAGCCGGCCCGGTCCGATCCGGTCCGGCGGAACCGAGGCGGGCCGAGGGCGCCACCGTGACACCCGTCCGACCGGGGTCACGGTGGCGCCCCGCTCCTTCCACACCCCTCCCCGCGCCTCTCGCCGGCCCTTCCGGACGCGCCGGACGTCCCGTCACCGCGGGCCGGTCTCCGGTGGTTCACCCGGAGAGGTGGCCGCCCGGCGGTTCACGAGGAGGGTGTGGTCCCGACCGGCACCCCCGATGAGGCCGGCCGGGACGTCTCACCGCCCGCGGCGCCGCATCCCCCCATCCGACGAGGACGAGGACGGCGGCTCGGGCGTGCCGAGTGCGGCGAGCAGCTCCCGGCGGAGCGGCTCCCCCCGGTGGATCCCGTCCCGCTCGCGCAACGGCCGGTCACCGGCCCGGACGGGCAGGTTCCCGTGGCAGATCCCGGTGCTCAGCGCGACGCCCGGATCGCTCCCGGCCAGGCTCCTCCCGCCGTCCGAGGCGAGCACCAGGTACCGGGAGCCGACGTCGAAGGAGTATCCGCACGCGGCCCCGCTCGTGCTGCTCGCCACCTCGATGCGGGTCCCGGTCCTTCCCCTGTAGACCTGATCGGCCCGGAAGACGTACACGATCGACGGGGGAGGCCCGGGGGTGGCCGCGGGCACCCGGCGGAGGGCGACCACCGTCCCGGTGAAGGCGACCGCCGCGCGCTCGACCCGCTCCCGGGGGCCCGACGCCACGCAGCTGCAGGCGCACGCCGTACCGGGAACGGCCATGACGGCCGCGAAGGCGACGACGGCGGCCGGGACGGCGACGAACCTGTGTCTCATGCCCTCATCACGTATCCTCGCCCCGAACGGTTCGACGTCACGGACCTCACCCGGGTACGGACCGACCCCTTCGCGGCCGTTCGCCCGTCCCAACGGGGACGAGTGGCGTGGACACCGGGGGGATCATGAACGAGGACGGAGCGCTCGCCGACGCCGTCCGGGCGGGCGACGAGACGGCCTTCGCCGAGCTGGTCGGGCGCCACCGGCGGGAGCTGCGGGTGCACTGCTACCGGATGCTCGGCTCGCTGGAGGAGTCCGAGGACCTGGTGCAGGAGACGTTCCTGCGGGCCTGGCGCGGACGCGGGACCTTCGAGGGCCGCTCCACCGTCCGTGCCTGGCTCTACCGGATCGCCACGAACGCGTGCCTGGACTTCCTCGACCGGCATCCGCGCCGGCCACGGCCGCGCGAGGCACCCCGGGAAGCGCACGCGCCGGCCGTGCCGGCCGAGATCCCCTGGCTCCAGCCGTACCCGGACCGGTTGCTGGAACCCCTCGCGCCCGGTGCCGGACCGGACGCGGCCGTGGTGGGCAGGGAGACCATCGAGCTGGCCTTCCTCGCCGCCCTCCAGCACCTGCCCCCCGGCCAGCGGGCGGCACTGATCCTGCGGGACGTGCTCGGCTGGCCCGCCAAGGAGACCGCCGCGCTGCTCGGAACGAGCGTCGACTCGGTCAAGAGCGCCCTGCGGCGGGCACGGTCGACGCTGCGGACGCACCTGCCGGAACGCCGCCTGGACTGGGCGCCGTCCACGGCCCCGAGCGCCGGGGAACGGGAGCTCCTGCGGCGCTTCATGGAGGCCCACGAGCGGGCCGACGCCTCAGCGCTCGCCCGGCTGCTCCACGAGGACGTGCGGATGACGATGCCTCCCCTCCCGTTCTGGTTCGCCGGGCGCGAGGCGGTCACGGCCTTCGCCGCGGACGCCTTCGGACCCGGCTCTCCGCTGTACGGGGGGCGGTGGCGGAGCGTGCCCACCCGGGCGAACCGGCAGCCTGCCGTGGCGGGGTACGTCAGGCCGCCGGGGGCCCGCGAGTACCGGGCCCAGGTGATCGACGTGCTGCGGATCGAGGACGGGAGGATCGTGGAGATCACCGTCTTCGAGCCGCGCCTGTTCGCCGCGTTCGGGCTGCCGGCGACGTCGCCCTGACCGTCGGCGATTCCCGCGTCCGGCCGCCCATGGTCGACCGTCCCCCGGCCGTCCGTGGTCGACCGTCCCGCGTCCGGCCGTCCGTGGTCGGCGGTCCCGTGTCCGGCCGCCGTCCGTGGGGGAGTCACCGGTGATCCCGTGTCCGGCCGGGCGACGCACCGGCCCGCCGCAGGGGTGACCCCTTTTCCGGTGTCCCGCCGTCTCGACGGTGAGGGTCGCGACGAGCGCGGCCGACGAGGAGGAACCCGGCATGACCACCTACGTACTGATCCACGGCGCCGCGTCCGGTTCGTGGTACTGGCACCTGCTGGAGGCCGAGCTGCGGGCGCGCGGCCACGACGTGGTCGCGCCCGACCTGCCGTGCGACGACGACTCGGCCGGGCTGTCCGAGTACGCGGACGCCGTGGTCGAGGCCGTGGGCGACCGTACCGGCCTCGTCGTGGTCGCGCAGTCCCTGGGCGGGTTCACCGCGCCGCTGGTGTGCGAGCGGGTACCGGTCGAGCTGCTGGTGCTGCTGACGGCGATGATCCCCTCACCGGGCGAGACGGCCGGGGACTGGTGGGCCGCGACCGGCTGGGAGCGGGCGCGGCGCGAGCGGGACGAGCTCGACGGCCGGGCCCCGGACGACGACATCGCCCTGTTCCTGCACGACGTCCCGCCCGGTCTGGCGGCGGAGGCCCGGCGCAGGGGCCGCGACCAGTCCGCGACCCCGTTCACCGAGCCCTGGCCGCTCACCTCCTGGCCTGCCGTGCCGACGCGGTTCCTGCTCTGCCGCGACGACCGTTTCCTCCCGGCGGAGTTCACCCGCCGCGTCGTGCGCGAGCGCCTGGGCATCGTCCCCGACGAGATGGACGGGGGCCACGCCGTCGCCCTCGCCCGTCCCCGCGAGCTGGCCGACCGGCTGGAGGCGTACACGGGCCCCGGTACGGCATCGGAGCCGGAGCGATAACCGGTGTCGCTCTGCCGGTGGCGATGCCTACTGTGATCCTGGACACAAGTCCCCGTCGGTACAAAAGGGAGAGTATGACCACGCTGAAGAACCGGCCGAACACCGCCCTGCTCGTCGTCGACGTGCAGAACGCCGTCGTCGAGAAGGGCCACGAACGCGACGCGGTCGTCACGAACATCGGCGGCCTCGTCGGGAAGGCACGGCGCGAACGGGTCCCGGTCGTCTGGGTGCAGCACTCCGACGAGGACCTCGAAAGGGGGAGCGAGGGGTGGGAGATCGTCCCCGAGCTGGCTCCGGACGAGACCGAGCCGGTCGTCGAGAAGCACTACGGCGACTCCTTCGAGGAGACGACCCTGGAGACGGTGCTGTCGGACCTCGGCGTCGGGCGGCTCGTCGTCACCGGCGCGCAGACCGACCAGTGCGTCCGCGCGACACTGCACGGCGCGCTCGTCCGGGGGTACGACACGATCCTGGTCAGTGACGCCCACACGGCCGAGGACCAGACGGAGTGGGGGGCGCCGCCCCCGGAGAAGGTCATCGCGCACACGAACCTGTACTGGACCTACGAGACGGCGCCCGGGCGGACGGCCGGGACGGTCACGACCGCGGACGTCGACTTCGGCACGCCCTGAGGCTCTCGTCCTGAGGCTCTCGTCCTGAGGCTCTCGTCCGGAGACCTCCGAAGACCCCCGTCCGGAGCCCCTCGCCCTCAGGCTCCCGCCCCGGGCTTCCTACCGCACCAAGGCACGCGGGGACGCTCAGGGACGTGCAGGGAAGGTGCCGCCGGGGACGGCTCAGTCGTCCTCGGCGGCATCGTGCCGTCCGGCCGGAACCCGGCCGCCGAGCGCCCGCCACACCAGCGCGGCCGTCCGCTCCGGCCAGCGCGGGGGCAGGGGGGCTCCGGCGAGCTCGCGGCCGTACCAGGAGCCGGTGCACATGGTGAGGGCGACCTCCAGGTCGGCCTCGGCGTCGATGCGCCCGAGCCGCCGCGCGGTCTCCAGGACGGCCAGGAGTCTGGCGCGCCGGGGGGCGACCACACGGGCGCGGTAGCGGGCGCGGACATCGGGGTCGGTGGTGTCCTGGAGCATGGTGCCCACCAGCGACAGCCTTCCGGGCATGGACACCCCGCGCTGGAAGTCGGTCAGCTCGGCCACCAGCGCGGCGAACGGGTCGGTGGCCGGTGAGTCCGGGCCCTCCTCGTCCTCCAGCGTCGCGATCACCGCGGCGGCCAGGTCGGCCTTGCCCGGCCAGCGCCGGTACAGGGCCTGGCGGGTGGTGCCGGCCTCCTCCGCGACCGCCGACAGGGACATGGCCGCGTACCCGTACCGGGAGAGATGCCTGGCCGCGACGGCGAGGACCCGATCGTCGATCGCGCTGTCACGAGCCCGGCCCTGCTTCTGACTCACACCGGACGCTCCAATCCAATACTGTATTGTATTGATTAATCGCATTCGAGCCGAGGATGGTGGCCGTGGTCATCGAGTACATCCGTTATACCGTTCCGTCTTCCCAGGCAGACGAGTTCGAGCGGGCCTACCGGGCCGCCTCCCCCGTCCTGGACGCCGACCCGCACTGCCTGGCCTACGAGATCGCCCGTGGCGTCGAGGAACCCGAGAACTACGTGGTGCGGATCGAGTGGGACTCGGTGGAGGGGCACGAACAGGGTTTCCGCGGCAGCCCCGGTTTCCGCGTCTTCCTCGCCGCCGTACGGCCGTTCATCCCGCAGATCCAGGAGATGAAGCACTACGTCGTCCGCCAGAGCGGGACGGCCCGATGACCGGCTCGCCGGTGGACGCGGCGAGCACGGCGCGGTCGGCGCGGCAGGCGGCGATCACGGAACTACGGGCGCTACTGGGGCGCGCCCGCCTGCTCGACCGGGACCTGACCCGTCTCATGACCGTCGAGGAGGGCGCCGAACCGCTGGACGACTCGGTCGTCCGGCCGCTGTCCGAGGCACTCGCCCGCCTGACCGTCGAGGACGACGGGCATGAGCCCGGGACACCGGCCGGCGAGGACGACGGGCGGGCGGCGGAACCGGAGCCCGGGACGCCGGGAGAGCGCCTGTGGCGGCTGGCCGTGGACGCCACCCGGCTGCGCACCCTGCCCGGCCTGCCGACCGGCGTCCAGGAGGCGACGGCCGCGCTGCAGCATCTGGCCTGGCTGTTCACCGACGACGCCGGGACCAGGGCGGCACGGGTCGCCGAGCTACGGGAGATCCAGGCCGCCCTGACACCGCAGATCCAGGTCGCGGCCGACGGGCCGTACCTGGTCACCAACCCCTCGCGGATCACCGACTGGCTGGGCGAGCCGATCACGGTCCTCCCCCAGATGGCGCTGTGCCGGTGCGGGGCCTCGGCGATGAAACCGCTGTGCGACGGCAGCCACGCGCGCACCGGGTTCAGCGGCGACAAGGACCCCCGGCGGGTGCCCGGCCACCGGGAGGGCCACGAGGGCGTCCAGATCACCGTCCTGGACGACCGTGGCCTGTGCGCCCACTCGGGGTTCTGCACCGACCGGCTGCCGACGGTGTTCCGGCAGGGGAGGGAACCGTTCGTGGCGCCCAGCGGCGGCCGGATGGACGAGATCGTGCGAGCGGTGCGCACCTGCCCCTCCGGCGCGCTCGGCTACGCGATCGACGGGCAGGAACCCGCCCCCCAGCGCCGTGAGACGGTCGTCGAGATCTCCAGGGACGGCCCCTACCGGATCACCGGCGGCATCCCGCTGACCGGTGACGACGGCCGGCCCGAGCCGCGCGACGCCGGCGCCTCGACCGAGCACTACAGCCTCTGCCGGTGCGGCCGGTCCCGGAACAAGCCGTTCTGCAGTGGCATGCACCACGATGTCGGCTTCACCGACCCACCGCTCTCCGAGAACCCCACGCTGTACGAGTGGGCCGGGGGACTGCCGGCGCTGACCCGGATGACGCAGATCTTCTACGGCACGTACGTCCCGCAGGATCCGCTGCTCGCGCCGCTGTTCTCCCGGATGTCACCCGACCATCCCGAGCGCGTGGCGGCCTGGCTGTGCGAGACCTTCGGCGGCCCGAGGCTCTACACGGAACGCTACGGCGGCTACGAGCACATGATCGCCGAGCACGCGGGCAAGGCGCTGACCGAGGAGTGGCGCGCGCGCTGGGCCCGGCTCATCGTACGGGCCGCCGACGATGCCGGCCTGCCGTCCGACCCGGAGTTCCGGGCGGCCTTCGTCTCCTACGTGGAGTGGGGTTCCCGGATCGCGGTCGAGAACTCCCAGCCGGGCGCCGCCCCGCCACCGCACATGCCGGTACCCCGCTGGTGGTGGGTGTGCTCGGCCACCCCAGGTTCCCGCGTCTCCGCCCTGGCCCCGGTGGCCGAGGAACCGGCGGCCGGCCTGCCCGGCCCCGGCGAACCCCTCGGTTTCGCCGCGCACATCAGGCCGCTGTTCCGCGAGACCGACCGCAGGTCGATGAGCTCCGCCTTCGACCTGTGGTCCCACACCGACGTCGCCCGGCACGCCGAGGCCATCCTGGTACGCCTTCGCCGGGGCGACATGCCGTGCGACGCCCCCTGGCCGGCCGACCGTGTCGACGTCTTCGCCCGGTGGGTCGCCGAGGGCACCCCGGGGTGAACGGACGGAGGACGTAGACCCGGCCGTTCCTGATCGTTCCGATCGGCCCCGCGCCGGTCGAGCGGGTTGCCCAGGTGGGTGCCGCACGGCTCCCGGACCCGTTCGCCCGGCTGCTCGGGTGATCCCGCGACGCAGCCGGGCGTGGTTCCCCACGCGCCGGTCCGAGGTGCCCGTGGTCAGGGCCGCCGCGGCCGAGCACGGTGATCACGTGCCGACCGCGCCTGCCCGCGTTACTCGAAGTCGTCCGGGTTGAGCTCCTTGCGCCGCTCGAACTCCGCGTCGCTTTCGGCCTGCCCCTCGGACGCCTCCGGTCCGGCGGCGGGTGTGACGCCGGGTGTGGCGCCCGCGGGGCGCCTGGACGTCTCCTCCTCCGTCGGGGTCAGCGGCGTGCCGGTCGCCTCCTCGCTTCCCCCGCGCTCGATCGGGTCTCCGTCGTTTCCGGGCTGACTGGTCATGAGGTCTCCTCGTCGTCAGGACGGGTACGGCGATTGCTGCTCGGGAGGAACTCCTCCCCCTTCGCCGCCGCCCTTGTTGCCTTTGTCGGTGCCGTGCGGTTGCCCGCCCGCGTGATTGCTCGGCGACTCCGGCACGACGTCCAGTTCCTCGTCGCTGCTGCCGCCTTTGCCGGACCGCCGGAGTTCCGGCTGCTGTGGCTGTGTCATGAGGCTCCTCTCCCAACCATGGCTGCGAGGGCTGCCCTCCCCGAGTGGACACCCGGCAAACCAGTCACGCCGAATCGGCGGTCCGAGGTGAGGTGTCCACCGTCTCGACGACAAAGTCGATCTTTTCGGTGGTCGGCAGAGGGACACCGGTGTCGCGAACCCCGGACGGGTCCGGGACGGAAGCGGTCGGCCGGTCGAAGGAGGGAGGCAGACGGTGCCCGCGGCGACCACGCCACCGCCGGGCGTGAGCAGCGGAAGCGATGAACATGATCTTCCCCGGCGAGGCCGGGGGACCCCGGTCACCCGGAAGACCGAAAAGGCCACTTCCCGAACCGGGAAATGGCCTCTGAGCTGGGTGGGGCTACCAGGACTTGAACCTGGGACCTCTTCCTTATCAGGGAAGCGCTCTAACCGTCTGAGCTATAGCCCCGCATCACACACGTGAACGGCCTCGCGTCCATCTGGTGGAGGCGAACCCGTCCGCTCGAACAGGGAAAAGCTTACCCTGTTTCGGCACCTGCTTGCGCCATGCTTTTCGCCGTACCGCCCCGGGCTTCCGCCCTGGGCCCACCGTGCCGGTGTCGCGCTCCCGGGGCGCCCGGGGCGGGGTCACCGTGCTCTCCCCGGCCGGCAGGGCCGGGGAGAGGACGGGAACGGCTACTCGGCCTCGCTGAAGGTGACCTCGACGCCGCCGACCAGGTCGGAGGCGACGTTGTAGATCACCGCTCCGAGGGTGGAGAGGGCGGTGATGAGCACCACGTTGACCGCGCCGATCAGGGCGGTGTAGCCCAGGATGCGGACCGGCTCGAACCAGGAGGCCACGTCGATACCGCTGGTGGACTTGCCGTCGGCGACGGTGAGCTGGTTGACCAGCTGGATGATGTTCTCGAACACCCCCAGGCCGGACAGCACCATGTAGAGCACCGCGACGGCGATGAACAGCACCACGAAGCAGACCAGCGACACCACGAAGCTGAACTTCATGGCCGACCACGGCTCGATCCTGCGCAGCACCAGGTGTGCCTTGCGGGGCGCCCTCGGGGCGGGAGCGTCACCGGCCTTGCGGCCGGACCCGTCCGGTGAGGGCGAGGAGGACGACATGCTCCCCGGTGACCAGGCCGCCCGGTTCTGCTGCCCTGCCTGCTGCGACGAGGAGGACGGGGAGGACGGCGGTGCGACAGAGGGCTGGGAGGGTGCGGACGGCTGCGCCGACGACCGCGGCGGCGGGCCACCCGGCCCGGACGGCCTGGGCGGCTGCCCGGACGGCCGGGCCTGCCCGGACGCGGACGAAGGCGGGGACGAAGGCGGGGACGAGGGCGAGGATCCGGGACGGATCCGCACCGTGGTCTCGGCCTGCTTGCCGTCGTCGGCCGCCGACACCTTCTTCCTGCCCTTGGCGTCGGCTGCCGGCTCCTCGGTTCCCGGTGCGGGCGAACCGCCGTTGACCTGCGGGGAGGCCGTCTCGACGTCACCGGCTTCGGCGGTCTTGTCCATCTTCTCCATCGCCTGGTCGCGTCGTGATGCGGCGGGACGTGAGCCCGGCTTTCCCTGAGCGCTCACGGGTTGTCCCCTTCCCCGGGCTCCGCGAGCTCTGCGAGCCCGGCGGTCGCGCCGTCCTGTGGCGCCTCGACGATCCCGATGCCGTCCTCGCCGTTCTCCATGGCCTCGGCGTTACGGGCCAGCGCCACGACGCTGTCCCCCTCCGCGAGATTCATCAGCCGAACCCCCATCGTCTGGCGGCCGGACTGCTTGATCTCTCCGGCACTGGTCCGGATGACGCCCCCGGCGGACGTGATCGCGAAGACCTCGTCCTCGGGCCTCACCATGACCGCACCCACAAGCTTGCCACGGGCGCTGACGATCTTGGCCGTCAGGACGCCCTTCCCGCCCCGTCCCTGGACGGGGTACTGGTCCGCGGGGGTGCGCTTGGCGTACCCGCCCTCGGTCGCGACGAGCACGTCGTCGCCGTCGGCGATGCGGTTCATCGACAGGAGCTCGTCGCCGTCGAGGAAGCGCATGCCGATCACACCGCTGGTCGCCCGGCCCATCGGCCGCAGGGCCTCGTCCGAGGCCGTGAAGCGGATCGACTGGGCACCGCGCGAGACGAGGAGGAGGTCGTCCTCCTCCGACACCAACCTGGCTGCGATCACCTCGTCATCCTCGCGCAAATTGATCGCGATGAGGCCACCGGTGCGCGGCGAGTCGTACTCGGAAAGGCGCGTCTTCTTCACCAGGCCGCTGCGGGTGGCGAGCACGAGGTACGGGGCGACCTCGTAGTCGCGCAGGTCCAGGACCTCCATGACGATCTCGTCCGGCTGCATGGCCAGCAGGTTCGCCAGGTGCTGGCCGCGCGCGTCGCGTCCGGAGTCGGGCAGCTCGTAGGCCTTGACCCGGTAGACGCGGCCCTTGTTCGTGAAGAACAGCAGCCAGTGGTGCGTGGTGGTGACGAAGAAGTGGTCGACGATGTCGTCCTGGCGCAGCTGCGCGCCCCGCACGCCCTTGCCGCCGCGCTTCTGCGCCCGGTACAGGTCGGTGTTGGTGCGCTTGGCGTAGCCGCCCCGGGTGATCGTGACGACCATGTCCTCCTCGGCGAGGAGGTCCTCGATGGACATGTCACCCTCGTAGGCGATGATCTCCGTCCGGCGCTCGTCGCCGTAGCGTCCGACCAGCTCGGCGAGCTCGTCCTGGATGATCGTGCGCTGCCGCTCGGGCGAGGCGAGGATGGCCTGGTAGTCGGTGATGTGCGCCATCAGCACGTCGTACTCGTCGGTGATCTGCTGGCGCTCCAGGGCGGCCAGCTTGCGCAGCTGCATGTCCAGGATGGCCTGCGCCTGGATCTCGTCGATCTCCAGCAGCGTCATCAGGCCGCCCTGGGCCGCCGAGGCCGAGGGCGAGCGCCGGATCAGCGCGATGACCTCGTCCATCCGCTCCAGGGCCTTGAGCAGCGCGCGCAGGATGTGCGCCCGCTCCTCGGCCTTGCGCAGCAGGTAGCGGGTCCGGCGGACCACGACCTCGATCTGGTGCGCCACGTAGTGCTTGACGAACTGGTCGAGCCTGAGCGTGCGCGGCACGCCGTCGACCAGGGCCAGCATGTTGGCGCCGAAGGTGGTCTGCAGCTGGGTGTGCTTGTAGAGGTTGTTCAGCACCACCTTGGCGACCGCGTCGCGCTTGAGCACGATCACCAGGCGCTGGCCGACGCGCGAGGAGCTCTCGTCGCGGACGTCGGCGATGCCGGTGATCCGGCCCTCCTTGACGGCCTCGGCGATGGTCAGCGCGAGGTTGTCCGGGTTGACCTGGTAGGGCAGCTCGGTGACGACCAGGCACTGGCGGCCCTTGGCGTCCTCCTCGACCTCGACGATCGCCCGCATGGTGATCGAACCGCGGCCGGTGCGGTAGGCGTCGTCGATGCCGCGGCGGCCGACGATCAGCGCGCCGGTCGGGAAGTCGGGGCCCTTGACCCGGGCGATCAGCGCCTCGAGCAGTTCCTCGTCGGTCACGTCGGGGTTCTGCAGGCACCAGGTGATGCCGGAGGCCACCTCCCGCAGGTTGTGCGACGGGATGTTGGTGGCCATGCCGACCGCGATGCCCGTCGCCCCGTTGACCAGGAGGTTGGGGAAGCGCGAGGGCAGGACAGTCGGCTCCTGGGAGCGCCCGTCGTAGTTGGGGACGAGATCGACGGTGTCCTTGTCGATGTCGCGCAGCATCTCCATGGCGATGGGCGCGAGCTTGCACTCGGTGTAGCGCATCGCCGCCGGCGGGTCGTTGCCCGGCGAGCCGAAGTTGCCCTGGCCGTCGACCAGCGGGTAACGCAGCGACCAGGGCTGGGCCATCCGCACCACGGTCGCGTAGATCGGCGAGTCGCCGTGCGGGTGGTAGGAGCCCATGACGTCACCGACGACGCGGGAGCACTTGAAGTAGCCGCGGTCGGGCCGGTAACCGCCGTCGTACATGGCGTACAGCACGCGGCGGTGCACCGGCTTGAGGCCGTCGCGGACGTCCGGCAGCGCACGCGAGACGATGACCGACATCGCGTAGTCCATGTAGCTGCGCTGCATCTCGGACTGGATGTCGACCGGCTCGATGCGGTCCACCGGAGGGCCGGGCGGAGTGTTGACTTCCGTCACAGGTCAAGATCCTTTTCTGGTACGGCTACCGCTACACGTCGAGGAAACGGACGTCCCGGGCATTCCTAATGATGAAGGAACGGCGGGCTTCGACGTCCTCACCCATGAGCACGCTGAACAGCTCGTCGGCCTGGGCCGCGTCGTCGAGGGTGACCTGGAGGAGCAGTCGGGTGTCGGGGTTCATGGTCGTCTCCCAGAGCTGGGAGGCGTTCATCTCGCCCAGACCCTTGAAGCGCTGCACGTTGTCACGGGGCCGGGGGTCGGGCTTGCCCGACTCGATACCGGCCTGGATGATCGCGTCGCGCTCCCGGTCGGAGTAGGCGTAGGAGGCGTCGTCGCCCCTGCGGTCCCACTTGATCTTGTAGAGCGGGGGCTGGGAGAGGTACACGTGCCCGGCCTCGATCAGCGGGCGCATGAACCGGAACAGCAGGGTCAGCAGCAGCGTCGTGATGTGCTGGCCGTCGACGTCGGCGTCCGCCATCAGGATCAGCTTGTGGTAGCGGAGCTTGGCGATGTCGAACTCGTCGTGCACGCCCGTGCCCATGGCGGTGATCAGCGCCTGGACCTCGTTGTTCTGCAGGACCCTGTCGATCCGGGCCTTCTCGACGTTGAGGATCTTGCCGCGGATCGGGAGGATCGCCTGGAACTTGGAGTCGCGGCCGCCCTTGGCCGAGCCGCCCGCCGAGTCGCCCTCGACGATGTACAGCTCGCACTTCTCCGGGTCGCTCCACTGGCAGTCGGCCAGCTTGCCGGGCAGGCCGGAGCCCGACTCCAGCAGCGACTTGCGCCGGGTCAGGTCGCGGGCCTGGCGGGCCGCCAGACGGGCACGGGAGGCCTGCAGGGACTTGGTGATGATGTCCTTGGCCTCGCCGGGGTTGCGCTCGAACCAGTCGCGCAGGTGGTCGTTGCACGCCTTCTGGACGAACGACTTGGCCTCGGTGTTGCCCAGCTTGGTCTTGGTCTGGCCCTCGAACTGGGGGTCGGCCAGCTTCACCGAGATGATCGCGGTCAGGCCCTCGCGGATGTCCTCACCGGCGAGGTTGTCGTCCTTGCCCTCCTTGAGGAACTTCTGCTCGCGCGCGTAGCGGTTGACGATGGACGTCAGGGCCGCGCGGAAGCCCTCCTCGTGGGTGCCGCCCTCGGCGGTGTTGATCGTGTTGGCGAAGGTGTAGACCGACTCGCTGTAGGAGTTGTTCCACTGCATCGCGATCTCCACCGCGATGCCCTCGCCCTGCTCCTCGAAGTCGATCACCGAGACGTGCGCGGGTTCCTTCTTGGAGTTCAGGTGCTGGACGAAGTCGGACAGGCCGCCCTCGTAGTGGTAGACGACCTCCTTGGGCTCGCCGTTGACGAAGTCGGGCCGCTCGTCCTTGATGGAGATCGTCAGGCCCTTGTTGAGGAAGGCCATCTCCTGGAAGCGGCGCGAGAGCGTCTCGAAGTGCCACGTGGTGGTCTCGAAGATGGTCTCGTCGGCCCAGAAGGTGATCGAGGTGCCGGTCTCGTCGGTCTTCTCGCCCTTGACCAGGGGAGCCGTCGGCCGGGTGTCGACGTAGGTCTGCCGCCAGCAGTGGCCCTCCGTGCGGACCTCCACCTCCAGCCTGCTGGAGAGGGCGTTGACCACGGAGACGCCCACGCCGTGCAGACCGCCGGAGACGGCGTAGGACTTGTCGTCGAACTTGCCGCCCGCGTGCAGCACGGTCAGCACGACCTCGACCGCGGGACGGTTCTCGCCGGGGACGTTGCCGACCGGGATGCCACGGCCGTTGTCGACGACCCGGACGCCGTTGTCGGCGAGCAGGGTCACCTCGATCCGGTCGGCGTGACCGGCCAGGGCCTCGTCCACGGAGTTGTCCACGACCTCGTAGACGAGGTGGTGCAGACCGCGTTCTCCGGTGGAGCCGATGTACATGCCGGGGCGTTTGCGGACCGCCTCGAGCCCTTCGAGAACGGTGATTGAGCTAGCGTCGTAGGACAAGTGCGAAATCCTCCTGCCGCGGACACGCGGCAGGGAGACCGTGTTGCCCCGCCGTGCCCGTCACCGTCGTGAATGCCCCGATGCGCTCACCCAGGGGAACCGGCAGGGACGCCGGGGGTGACACGCAAACGGACGTGTCCGGAATTCGATTTCATTCTAGCGGCTCAGAGCACATCCTGTGGCATTGACGGCCTCTGGAATGGCCTGTCGCGCGACGATCATCATCGTGAACATCCCCCTACGCGGACGGGGTCCGTCGCGTCAGAGGGCCCGCTGATCCGTTCCAGGGCGGCGGATCGACCGCCGGAAGGCCCGCGGGTCACCCGTAGGTGTCGCCCGGGCCGCGGCTTCCGGTGACGCGCAGGCCCCCGTTGCGGCGGGGCCCGTTCTGCGGCCCGCGGACCTTGACGCGCTGCACCGTGCCGTCCCCGAGCTCCTCGTTCAGCCTTCTCACCAGTGTCGGCGCCAGCATCCGGACCTGGGTGGCCCAGGCCGTGGAGTCGGCGATCACGACCACCTCGCCCTCGGCGAAGGTCTCCGGCCTGGTGTGGGCGGCCATGTCCGCGCCGACGATCTCCTGCCAGCGCCCGAAGACCCCGCCGACCGCGACGGGCTGCTCCCAGCCCCGGTCGGCCAGCAGGTCGGCGATGGCCCGCCCGAACAGCTGCGGGTCGCCGGAGTCCCTGCGCGCCCCCGAGGCCCGGCGCCTGGGCTCGCGGCGGGGCAGCTGCCCCCGCTTGGCCGCGTCCGCCTTGGCCTGGGCCAGCTTCTCCCTGGCCATCGCCGCCCCCCGGGCGGCCGCGCTCTTCGCCGACCCCGGCGCCACCCCGTCGCCTCCGGTACGCTCCCCGCCCGGACCTGCGCCCTCCGCGCCGCCGGGTGTCGGGGTGCCCGCGCCGCCCCCTGTCGTCCCGGAGGCCGCGGGCCCGGTCGCGGGACCCGCGGCCGGGGCGGACGGGTCGTCACCGGACACGGGCCACGCCCCCCTCCGTCACGTCGAAGCGTCCCCCGACCAGTTCCACCGGCACGTCGTCGGGCACCGCGGCGGTGATCAGCACCTGCTCGGCGGGGGCGACCATCTCGGCCAGGCGGCGCCTGCGCCTGTTGTCCAGCTCGGCGAAGACGTCGTCCAGGATCAGGACCGGATCGCCGCCGTCGGCCCTGAGCAGGTCGTAGGCGGCCAGCCTGAGCGCCAGCGCGAACGACCACGACTCGCCGTGGCTGGCGTAGCCGCGCGCGGGCAGCTCTCCCAGGCCCAGGAACAGGTCGTCGCGGTGCGGCCCGACGAGGGTCACCCCGCGTTCGAGCTCGGAGGCGCGCACCTCCAGCAGGGCCGACCGCAGCAGCTCGGCGAGCTTGGCGCGGTCGGTGCCGGCGCCCGCGGCCAGGGTGCCGCGGTACTCCAGGTCCGCGGCGGCGGAGTCGGGCGCCAGGCGGGCGTAGGAGGCGGCGACCAGCGGGCGCAGCGTCTCGACCAGCTCCAGCCGGGCGGCGAGCAGCTCGGCGCCGTGCTCGGCCAGGTGGGAGTCCCAGACCTCCAGGGTGCTCAGCGGGTCCCCGGCGCCGGCCTCGGCGAACGCCGCGTCGCTCTCGGCCCGGCGCGTGCTCCGGCCGCGGCCCCGGCGGGCCTGCGCGGCGGTGCGCAGCAGGGCGCCGCGCTGCCTGAGCACCCGGTCGTAGTCGGCGCGCACCCCGGCGAACCTGGGCGTCCTGGCCACCAGGAGGTCGTCCAGGAAGCGGCGGCGCTCGGAGGGGTCGCCCTTGACCATGGCGAGGTCCTCGGGGGCGAACAGCACGGTGCGCAGCAGGCCGACGACCTCGCGGGGGCGGGGGACGGGGGAGCGGTTCAGCCTGGCGCGGTTGGCCCTGCCGGGGTTGATCTCCAGCTCGATCAGCGCGCGCCGGTCGTCGCGCACCACGACCGAGCGGACGATCGCGCGCGCCGCGCCCTGGCGGACCAGCGGCCCGTCGTTGGCGACCCGGTGGCTCGCCTGCGTCGCCACGTACCCCAGCGCCTCGACGAGGTTGGTCTTGCCCATGCCGTTGGGCCCGACGAAGGCCGTGATCCCCGGCTCCATGCCGAGATCGACGGTTTCGTAGGACCGGAAGTCGGTCAGGGAGAGATGGGCGACATGCACCCCAGGAAGATTAGTCGCCCCCACCGTCCTGCGGGGCGTTCCGTCCCCGGTACGGCCGCGGGCCGGGTCGCGCCACGCCCTCGGCACGGGCCCGCGTGGCCGTCACGCCCGTGCCACGCCCGCGCCGCGCCTGCGGCCGCGCCGCACCCTCACGCGCGCCCACCGGGCCCGCGTACGGCCCGCGTCCGGCCCTCGGCGGGCGTGGCGCGGGCCGTACCGGCACGTCTCAGCCGGTGGCCTCGGGGGGCGGGGCGACGTCGGCACCGGGGGAGTCGGCGCCCTTCTCGACCGAGCCCGCCCGGGAGGTGACGGCGTGGCCGCCGAACTGGTTGCGCAGGGCCGCGACGACCTTCATGGCCGGCGAGTCGTCCTGACGGGAGGCGAACCTGGCGTACAGGGCGGCGGTGATCACCGGCAGCGGGACGGCCAGGTCGACGGCCGCCTTGACCGTCCAGCGGCCCTCGCCGGAGTCCTGGGCGTAGCCCTCCAGGCGCTCCAGGTCGGGGTCCTCCTCCAGCGCCCGGACCATCAGGTCGAGCAGCCAGGAGCGGATGACCGTGCCCTGGCGCCAGCTCTTGAACGCGCCGGGCACGTCCTTGACGATGTCGGAGGCCTCCAGCAGCTCCCAGCCCTCGGCGAAGGCCTGCATCATGCCGTACTCGATGCCGTTGTGGACCATCTTGGCGAAGTGGCCGGCGCCGATGCTGCCGGCGTGCACGAAGCCGTCCTCGCCCTCGGGCTTGAGGGTCTGGAAGATCGGCGTCACCCGCTCGACGTCGGCCGGCTCGCCGCCGACCATGAGCGCGTAGCCGTTCTCCAGTCCCCACACGCCGCCGCTCACGCCGCAGTCGACGAAGCCGATGCCCTTGGCGCTCAGCGCGGCGCCGTGCTTCTGGTCGTCCACGTAGTGCGAGTTGCCGCCGTCGACGATCAGGTCGCCGGACGACAGCACGCCGGCGAGCGCCTCGATCGTGGCCCTGGTCGGCTCGCCGGAGGGCACCATGACCCACACCGCCCGCGGCGCCTGGAGCCGTTCGACGAGCTCTTCCAGGCTGGAGACGTCACTGACCGCGGGATCGCGGTCGTACCCGACGACGTCGTGACCGCCGCGGCGCAACCGCTCGGCCATCTTGCCGCCCATCTTGCCCAGTCCGACCATGCCGATCTGCATACGAGCACCCCCTTCAGGGTCTTCGGTCATCCACCTATGCCAGACGCGCCCGCGCGAGCCTCACCAGCTCGGTGTTCCCGTCCACCGGGTCCCCCTGCGGACCGTGGAGGACGTCCTCCAGGCCGATGCGCGTGGCCAGTCCAAGCTGCCCCGCCTCGTCCAGGAGAATCCAGGTCGGCTCCTCCTCTCCGTGCAGGAGCCGCGGACCGGGGACGCCGAGCTCGTCGAGGCGGTCCAGGACGGCGTGCGCCCGCGCCAGGGCGGTGCCGGCCTGTCCGCCGATGATCTCGACGAGCACCCGCGCGCACTCGAGCCCGGTGGCGGCGAGCGCCTCGGCGCCCTCCGGCGTCCACACCCCGGCCTCCACCTCGACCCCGAGCCGCCGCAGATCCTTCCACAGGTCGGCGAAGCCGGGTTCGGCGAGGTTGACCGAGGCGAAGTCGGGCAGGCCGGAGGCGTCGAGCGCCTCCCAACCCCGGATCGCGGCCCGGCGGGCGCCGGCGTCCCCGCCGGTCATCCACAGGCCGGTGCTCACCCCGACCGGGAGACCCGGGCAGGCCGCGCGGACGGCGCGGACCGCCGCGCCGATGTGCGAGGCGCTGAGCGACTCGCTGCCCGCCTCGTCGCGGGGATGGATGTGCACGGCGTCCGCACCCGCCCCACGCGCCTCACGGGCCGCCTCAGCGAGCTGCAGGGGGGTCACGGGGAGGGCGGGGTGCTCGTCGGGCCTCCTGGCGCCGTTCAGGCACGCCTTGAGCCATGTCGGCGCCGCGGCGGAACGTTCCCCGCGGCCCGGGGACGCCTCCGGCCCCTCGCGGTCGCCGCCGGTGGGGCGGCCGGGACGATCGGGGTCGGGCGCGGGGGCGTCCGCCATCAGCTGGACAGCCGAATCGGCATGATCAGGTAGCGGTAGTCGGGGACGCCGCCGTCGTCGGCGGGCTTGCCGCCGGTGAGGATGGCGGGCTTGGTGGAGGTGGTCATCTGCAGCCGCGCCACGTCCGAGTCGATCGCGCCCAGCCCCTCCAGCAGGAACTGGTGGTTGAAGGCGATGTTGATGTCGTCGCCCTCGAACTCCACCGGGAGCACCTCGACCGCCTGGGCCTCGTCGCCGCTGCCGGCCTCCAGGACGACCTCGTCGCCGCGGAAGGCCAGCCGCACCGGGGTGTTGCGCTCGGCGACCAGGGCCACCCGCTTGACCGCCTCGACGAAGGCGGCCGTGGGGATCTGCGCGCGGGCCGAGAACTCGGTGGGCAGCAGCGAGCGGTACTTGGGGAACTCGGGGTCGAGCAGCCGGGTGGTGGTACGGCGTCCCGCGCTGGAGAAGCCGATCATGCCCTCACCGGTGCCGCCGGCCGAGCTCAGCGCGATCTCGACCTCGGCGCCGGTGCCGCCCAGGGCCTTGGCCGTGTCGGCGAGCGTCCTGCCCGGGATCATCGCGATCGCCGAGAAGTCGGGCTGGCCCGGCTGCCACTTCAGCTCCCGCACCGCCAGGCGGTAGCGGTCGGTCGCGGCGAGCGTGACCGTGTCGCCCTCGATCTCCACCCGCACGCCGGTGAGCATCGGCAGGGTGTCGTCCTTGCCCGCGGCCACCGCCACCTGGCCGACGGCCGAGGCGAAGACGTCGCTGCCCACCCGGCCCGCGGCCGGGGGCATCGTCGGCAGCGAGGGGTAGTCCTCCACGGGCATGGTCAGCAGGGTGAACCTGGCGCTTCCACAGGTGACCACCGCCTTGGCGCCCTCCACCACGACGTCCACAGGCTGTGCGGGAAGCGCCCTGGTGATCTCGGCCAGCAGCCTGCCGGAGACGAGCACCACGCCCGGTTCCCCGGTCTGCAGCTCGAGCGTCACCTGAGCGGAGACCTCGTAGTCGAAACCGGAGAGCTTGAGCTGGCCGGTCTCGGTGACCTCGAGACGCATGCCGGCGAGCACCGGCACGGAGGGGCGTGCCGGCAGGCTGCGCGCGGTCCACGCCACCGCCTCGGCGAGCACGTCGCGATCGACCCGGAACATCACGTGGATCCGCCTCCTGTGTGTCGAGCTGTGCATCGGGCGTCGTGCGCCCGGCGCTGGGGTTCGTCTGGGTTCTCGGTGCCTGGGGTTCGAGTGTTCACTGTCGCGCACCTGAGCTCTCCCGGAACCCTCTTATGGCTCTTGGGTTTCCTAGTTAGAGATACAAGTGGCCATCGTAATAGGGGGTGTGGATACTGTGGAAAGCCGTTGTTTCCGCAGGTCAAGTGCTGTTTTTTCATCCACCGGGGCTGTGGGCGGTCACTGTGGACAACTCTTGGGCCTGGGGAGAACCGCGCGGTACACACAGGCCGTCCCCAGATCCGGGGGTCTTCGTCCCCAAGTTGTCCACGAGGTTTCCCCAGGTTATCCACCGGGTAAGAGACCCTTTTGTCCCTGTGGAAAACTCTCTTCACAGGGCGTCCCCAGGTTATCCACGAGTTGTCCCCAGGTTGTCCCCATGTTCTCCCCAGAGTCGTCCACAGGTGCCGAACGCGGTTCGGACCGGCGTCTTCGCAGATGATCATGGTTGACGGTCCCGGAGACTCCCCCGCACCCGCGAATCGTTGATCCACAAGGTTTTCCACAGGCTGTGCATCACGCCCGGGACGATCTCACCCATTACGCGACTGCTGCTTGATCCTCGTGGTGAGTTCGTTGACCTGGTTGTAGATCGAGCGTCGCTCGGCCATGAGGGAACGGATCTTCCGGTCGGCGTGCATGACCGTGGTGTGGTCCCGGCCGCCGAACTGCTGGCCGATCTTCGGAAGCGACATGTCGGTCAACTCCCGGCACAGGTACATCGCGATCTGGCGGGCGGTCACCAGCACCCGCGAGCGCGACCCGCCGCACAGGTCGTCGATGGACAGCCCGAAGTAGGCCGCGGTCGACGCCATGATCGTGGCGACCGTGATCTCCGAACCGGCGTCCTCGGTGATCAGGTCCTTCAGCACCACCTCGGTGAGCTGCAGGTCCACCGACTGCCGGTTCAGGCTCGCGAACGCGGTCACCCTGATCAGGGCGCCCTCCAGCTCGCGGATGTTGGTGGAGATGCGGCTGGCGATGTACTCCAGCACCTCCGGCGGCGCGGCCAGGCCCTCCTGGATCGCCTTCTTGCGCAGGATCGCGATCCGGGTCTCCAGCTCGGGCGGCTGGACGTCGGTGATCAGGCCCCACTCGAACCGGTTGCGCAGCCGGTCCTCCAGTGTGACCAGCTGTTTCGGCGCCCGGTCGCTGGAGATGACGATCTGCTTGTTGGAGTTGTGCAGCGTGTTGAAGGTGTGGAAGAACTCCTCCTGCGTCTGCTCCTTGCCCTCCAGGAACTGGATGTCGTCCACCAGCAGGATGTCCACGGCCCGGTAGCGACCCCGGAAGTTGTCGGCCTTGTGGTCGCGGATGGAGTTGATGAAGTCGTTGGTGAACTCCTCCGAACTCACGTACCGCACCCGCGCGCCGTCGTAGAGGCTCTGCGCGTAGTGGCCGATCGCGTGCAGCAGGTGGGTCTTGCCCAGCCCCGAGTCGCCGTAGATGAACAGGGGGTTGTACGCCTTGGCCGGCGCCTCGGCCACCGCGACCGCCGCGGCGTGCGCGAACCGGTTGCTGGAGCCGATCACGAAGGTGTCGAAGGTGTACTTGGGGTTCAGCCGGGCCGGCTCCCCCTGCGTGCGGCTCCCCCGGCCGTCCCACCTGTTCTGCACGGTGCCCGCGCCGCCGGACCCGCCCACCCCGCCCGCGCCGCCCGCCCCGGGCGGCGCCGCGGCGGGTGAGCCCCGGTCGAAGGAGTCGGGCTCGGACCGCGCCTGGGACGGCTGCGAGGGGTAGCCGCCGCGGGCGTAGCCCGGTCTCTGCTCCCCCTGCGAGGGCTGGGAGGCGTCCGCGGGCAGGTAGGGCGCGGAGGAGTCCTCGCCCTGCTGCTGGTACGGGTAGGAGAACGGCTGGTGCTGTGGATAGTCGGTGGACGACGGATTACCGGGGGCACCCCCCGGATAGGGGTGCTGGGGGCCGGAACCCCCGTGGTGCTGGGGCGACGGAGGCTGTGCATAACCCTGCTGGTTCCCGCCGGCCTGGGGATAACCCTGCTGCGGAGCCTGGGGATAAGGGTCCTGGCGGGAGGCCAGACCCGGCTCGGGACCGGCCGCGCTGGGGTCGACCATGACCGCCACCCGCATCGGCCGGCCGTACTCCTGGGAGAGCGCGTGGCTGATCAGGGGACGAAGCTTGTTCTCCAGGACATCCCTGGCGAAATCGGTCGGCGCGGCGAGCACCACGGTGTCGTTCATGAGGCCGAAGGGGCGGGTCATGTTGAGCCAGACCCGCTGCTGGGAGGGGACGTTCTCGTTGAGGGAGTTCTCCAGCGCCCGCGCCCAGACCGCGCTGAGGTCCGTTCCGTCCATGGTCCGGCTCCTCTCCTCCCGACGCGGCCCCGCCGGCACACGCGATCCGTTTATCCACATCGATGGCCGCCGGGCGGACCGGATCTCGGCGTCGTCCACACGTCGGCGTCCCCGCGGACCCCCGTGCGCCCCGGCGGGCGCCGCTGGAAATCCACATCGAATCCACAGGTTGTGCACAGTCTCGTACCTGCGGTCCAACGCATCCTTGCAGTGGAGAGAAGGTCTGGAAGGGACGACAGTAGCCGCGTCCACAGCTGTGTACAAGACGTTGTCCACAGCCTAGGGCAGTACGGGTGGGACGATGCGCACATCCTGTGGACGGCGGGGCGCCGGTGGATAACGTGCCTGTGGAAACGTGGATAACCTGTTCTCCACGTGTTCCCGGAAGCTCTCCGGTTTGACCTGGGACGCGCCCGACCCGTAACGTACGACGGTCGGCTTGCCACGCGGCGGCTATTTCGCATGCCCCGCACCCGGCAGGCCAGCCACTGTCGAGCGTCCCCATGTGCTGGGGATGCGTCTTGAGCCTGGAGCCCACTCGTGAGCAAGCGTACTTTCCAGCCGAACAACCGCCGTCGTGCGAAGACCCACGGCTTCCGGCTCCGCATGCGCACCCGCGCCGGCCGCGCCATCCTCGCCGCCCGTCGCCGTAAGGGCCGCGCCGAGATCACCGTCTGACGTCACGGGCGCCCCGGGGCCCCCGGGCCCGGAGGCTTAACCCCCGTCGCCCGCCGGCATCACCGCCGGCGGGCGACGGGCGCTACCGCCCAGGATCCACAAGGTCTTCGGTGTTGCCGCCCGCGTCCCGCATGCGCCGGGGCGACGAGTTCGCCGGCGCGATCAAGAAGGGGAGCCGAGCAGGCCGCCCCACGTTGGTCGCGCATTTCGGCATGCGCTCAGGCGACGACGCTCCCCCCCTGGTCGGATTCGTGGTGAGCCGTGCCGTTGGGGATGCGGTCACCAGAAACAGGGTCAAACGTCGGCTGAGACACCTCATGCGAGACCGTCTCGGACGGCTTCCGCGAGGTAGCCTGCTGGTTGTACGCGCCAACCCACCGGCCGCGTCCGCGCGGAGCGAGCGCCTAGCCGCCGAACTCGATGCCGCGCTGGATCGTTTACTCAGGCGGCTAGAGCCTCGCGGGGCTCGCACGGATGGGCGATGATGACGGCGCAGCAGACCGCTGGAATTTCTCCGGCTGCCAGGATCCTGATGGCTCCGATCCGGTTCTACCGGTCGTTCGTGAGCCCTCTGCTGGGTCCCCGCTGCCGCTTCCACCCCTCATGCAGCGCCTACGGCCTCGAGGCCGTGGCCGTTCACGGCGCGCTTCGCGGCACATGGTTGACGATCCGGAGAATCGGGCGTTGCCACCCATTCCATCCCGGAGGCTTTGACCCGGTGCCCCCACGCCCGGGCCGGTCCGACGAAACGCAAGGGAGCTAGCTCGGTGGAGCTGTCCTGGCTGAACTGGCTGTACACGGCCGTCGCCCAAGTAATCACCTGGATTCACCAGGGCTACAGCACCTTCATCCCGAAGGACAACGGGCTCAACTGGGCGCTGACCATCATCACGCTCACCGTGCTGATGCGGCTGTTGATCTTCCCGCTCTTCCTCAAGCAGATGAACTCCTCGAAGAAGATGCAGGAGCTGGCGCCCAAGGTCCAGGAGATCCGCAAGCGCTACAAGAACGACAAGCAGCGGATGAACCAGGAGGTCATGGCGCTCTACCAGGGGCAGGGCGCCAACCCGCTGGGGGGCTGCCTGCCGATCCTGGCGCAGTTCCCGATCTTCATCTCGATGTTCACCGTGCTCCAGGCCATGGCCGCCGGGCAGGTCAAGTTCGGCATGACGCAGGAACTGGTGAACGACGCGCGGGCCGCGCACATCTTCGGCGCCCCCGTCCCCGCGACGTTCTTCACGAGCTCGGCCGACATCGTCAAGCTGAGCGCCGACCCGATCATCACGAAGGTCGTGCTCGCGATCTTCGTGGCGGTCAGCTCGCTGACCACCTTCCTCACCGTCCGGCAGAGCGTGACCCGCTCGATCGCGCAGATGCCGGACAACCCGATGGCGCAGCAGCAGAAGATCCTGATGTACATCTCGCCGCTGTTCGCGATCTTCTCGCTGAACTTCCCCCTCGGGCTGATCCTGTACTGGGTGACGACGAACGTCTGGACCCTCGGCCAGCAGCACTGGTTCTACAGCCGTAACCCCGCCCCGGTGACCGACGCCAAGGGCAACGTCACGATCCCCGACCCCAAGCCGGGACTGCTGAGCAAGGTCAAAAAGCCGGCCCCCGAGCCCGAGGCGCCGCCCGTGCCGGAGACGAAGGTCATCCGCCAGCAGCCCACCCGCCAGCCCCGCAGCAAGCGGACCGGCAGCAAGAAGTCCTGACGTCCCATCCCGACAGCACGAAGGAGTGGCCGGACGTGACCGAGGCCGAGGCCGAGAAGGAGCCCGCGAAGGCGGCTCCCGATCTCGCCGCCCTGGAGCAGGAAGGCGAGATCGCGGCGGACTACGTCGAGGGTCTGCTCGACATCGCCGACATAGATGGTGATATCGACATGGATGTCGAAGGTGACCGCGCCGTGGTGTCGGTCGTGGACATCAAGGGCGGCGACCTGGTCGGTCCCAACGGGGAGATCCTGGAGGCCATCCAGGAGCTGACCCGGCTGGCCGTGCACCGCCAGACCGGCGAGCGGTCACGCCTCATGCTCGACATCGGCGGCTACCGCGACCGCCGCCGGAGCGAGCTGAGCGAGCTCGGCACCAAGATCGCGGCGGACGTCAAGCGGGACGGCGAGCCCAAGTCGCTGCAGCCGATGACGCCTTTCGAGCGGAAGATCGTGCACGACGCCGTCGCGGCGGCGGGCCTGCGGAGCGAGTCCGAGGGCGAGGAGCCCCGCCGTTTCGTGGTCGTCCTGCCCGCGTGACGATCCTGCCCGCCTGACGGTGCCGTCCGCGTGCGGTCCGTCCGCGTGCGGTCCGTCCGCGTGACGGTCGCGCCGGTGAGCCACGAGCCGCCGTCCCCGGTTCTTCCGGGGACGGCGGTTTTTCGTTGTCCCGGGCCGTCGTCCTCCCCCTGCTCGGGTCCCGGCCGGACACTTCCGGACGGGCACTCGTACGCGCGGCTTGTACGACGACGCCGAGGCGGGCCGTTAGCCTTGAGACCGGCCTGACCCCGACATTTCCAAGGGAAGAGTGAACGTCGAGTGAGTGACCACATCCCCGAGCCGCCCGAGGTCGCGCGCGAGGTCTTCACCGGTGACGCCTGGGGCAAGGCGGAGGCGTTCGCGAAGCTGCTGGCCGGTCCCGGCGTGGTGCGCGGACTGCTCGGCCCGCGGGAGGTGCCGCGCCTGTGGGATCGCCACCTGCTCAACTGCGCGGTGGTCGCCGAGGTCGTACGACCGGGGGTGAGCCTGGTCGACATCGGTTCGGGCGCCGGCCTGCCGGGCCTGGTCCTGGCGATCGTCCGGCCCGACATCACCGTCACCCTGCTGGAGCCGCTCCTTCGCCGGACGGTCTTCCTGGAGGAGTGCATGACGTCGCTGAAGCTCGGCAACGTCGAGGTGCTGCGCGGCCGCGCCGAGGAGTTCGCCGGGAAGCGCGAATTCGACGTCGCCTCGGCCCGCGCGGTGGCGCCGCTGGGGCGTCTGCTGAAATGGTCGTTACCGCTGTTGCGCGAGGGAGGCGAGTTGCTGGCCATGAAGGGCGAGCGTGCCACCGAGGAACTCGCGGACGCCGAGGAGCAATTGCGGGCGAGTGGGGTGCAAACCGCCGAGCTCGCATCGGTCGGGCACGGTAAGGTCGAGCCGCCCGCAACTCTCATCCGGGTGGTCGCCGGTCGGGCTCCCCAGGGAGCGCGGAAGGCCTCTGGCCGGAAGGATCGCGCCTCGCGGGGCAAGCGCGAGGCCAGTGGATGAACCGAGCAAAGCGAGTACGAGGCCAGTGAACGACCGTACACGTGCGATCGCCAGCGCGACCGGCGGTCTCGGCTGGCCGGAGCACTCCCCGGCTCCGCCACATGGACGCCTTTCCGGTCTCGGCTGGCCGGCACCGGCTCCCGGTGCCCCAGTCAGGCCGGTTGAAAGGACGACGACCGTGACCCAGACCCCCCTTAACCCCGGCGACTCGCCGCTGGTACGAGAGGCACTCAGTTCAGTGGTTTCACGTGAAACATCGGCCCAGAAGACCGCCGCCGCACCCGGAGCCTCCGCGGGCGTCCGGGACGGGGACTGGCCACGGCCCGCCAAGACGCGGATCTTCACCGTGGCCAACCAGAAGGGCGGGGTCGGCAAGACCACCACCTCGGTCAACCTCGCCGCCGCCCTGTCCATGCACGGCCAGCGGGTCCTCGTGGTCGACCTCGACCCGCAGGGCAACGCCTCCACGGCCCTGGCCGTCGAGCACCGGGGCGACGTCCCGGACATGTACAAGGTCCTCGTGGAGAACCTGCCGCTCGCGGAGGTGGTGAAGGAGGTCCCGGACATGCCGGGCCTCTACTGCGCTCCCGCCACGATCGATCTGGCCGGTGCCGAGATCGAGCTGGTCTCCATGGTGGCCCGCGAGGCCCGCCTGCAGCGCGCGCTGGCCGCGTACGACGCCGTCACGTTCGACTACATCCTCATCGACTGCCCGCCGTCGCTCGGCCTGCTGACCGTCAACGCGCTGATGGCCGCGAACGAGCTGCTGATCCCCATCCAGTGCGAGTACTACGCCCTGGAAGGGCTCGGCCAGCTCCTGCGGAACGTCGATCTGGTACGGGCCCACCTGAACCCGACGCTCGACCTCTCCACCATCCTGATGACCATGTACGACGGGCGTACCCGCCTGGCCTCCCAGGTTGCCGAGGAGGTCCGCTCCCACTTCGGAGCCACCGTGCTGAGCACGTTGATCCCCCGGAGCGTACGGGTCTCCGAGGCCCCGAGCTACGGGCAGTCCGTGATGACGTACGATCCGGGTTCCAGCGGTGCGATGGCCTACATGGACGCCGCACGAGAGATCGCTTACCGCGCCGTGACCGTATGAGCACCGGGAGCATCGCGGTCGTGGCCGCGGACATGTCAGTCTGGGTGACACCTTGAGCCGCGGGAGGGGCCGTGAGTAAGCAACCGAGAGGGCTGGGCAGGGGACTGGGGGCGCTCATCCCGACCGGTCCCGCCGTCGTCACGGAGACGCCGGCGTCGATGACCGTGACGCTGCCCGCCCCCGAGCCGGTGGTGCCGGAGCAGCCCGGTCCCCGGGCGGTCATGGGCGCCTACTTCATGGAGATCCCGGTCGAGGACATCGTCCCCAACCCCCGCCAGCCCCGGGACGTCTTCGACGAGGACGCCCTGAGGGAACTGGCCACCTCGATCGGCGAGGTCGGCCTGCTGCAGCCGATCGTGGTGCGCGCGACCGGTGAGGGAAAGTACGAGCTGGTCATGGGCGAGCGTCGCTGGCGCGCCTCCAAGCTCGCCGGGCTGTCGGAGATCCCCGCGATCGTCCGGAGCACCCAGGAGGACAAGCTCCTGCTCGACGCCCTGATCGAGAACCTTCAGCGCGAGCAGCTCAACGCGCTGGAGGAGGCGGCGGCGTACCGGCAGCTGCTCGACGACTTCGGCGCGACCCACGAGCAGCTCGCCACCCGTATCGGCCGTTCCCGATCGCACGTGACCAACACGATCCGCCTGCTGAACCTGCCGGCCACGGTACAGCGCAGCGTCGCGGCGGGAACGATCAGCGCCGGGCACGCGAGGGCCCTGCTCCGGCTGGAGGATCCCGC
The DNA here is from genome assembly GCF_044456585.1 of Streptosporangium sp. NPDC050855. Lineage (NCBI taxonomy): Bacteria > Bacillati > Actinomycetota > Actinomycetes > Streptosporangiales > Streptosporangiaceae > Streptosporangium > Streptosporangium sp. NPDC050855. The sequence continues at coordinate 179,225 of NZ_JBITFY010000009.1, read as the reverse complement.
CGCCCAGGAGCACCTCGCCCGCCGGATCGTGGCGGAGCTGCTCTCGGTCCGCGCGGTCGAGGAGATCGTCGCGGTCGGCGACGCCAAGGCCGCGTCGGCACCGGCCCCGCGCGCCCCCCGGGCGAAGCCCGCCGAGGAGCCCGCCCTGCGGCACCTGGCCGACCGCCTCTCCGACCGCTTCGAGACCCGGGTGAAGGTCGACTTCGGCCGGCGCAAGGGGCGCATCGTGGTGGAGTTCGCGACCATCGACGATCTGGAGCGCATCATCGGCACGATGGCCCCGGGGTCGCTGCAGCCGACGGAGGGGTGACCCGCGCTCGTGGTCCGGCCCGATCGCGGGCCGGACTCCGGCCTGAAGGGGGTCCTGGCCGATTGCCCGACCGGCGGGAGGCGAGTCCGGGCCGACCGGTCCGATCACCGGAGGCGAGACATGGCCACGCGCCGGTAACCGGAGGCGAGGCATGGCCACGCGCCGGTCACCGGAGGCGGATCCTGGCCGATTGTCCGGTCGGAGGGAGGCGGGTCCTGGCCGACCGCTCGACCACCCGGAGGTGAGGGCCGGCCACTCGGCAGGTCGTCCGTGATCGCTCCCGTTCGGCCGCTTCGGAGTCCCTTCGCCGGCACCCTTGAGGGCTTGCTCCCGTCGGAGGGTTCGCTCCCGGAAGCCCTTGCCTTTCAGGCTTCAACTCCCATGGTTCCTTCGGACTCCTCTCAGGCGCGGCCTTCGGTAGACCGTGATCGCGCACCGGTCGGCCGTTTCGGAGTCCTTGCGTCGAAGACGTTCGAGGGTCCGCTCTCATTCGAGGTCCCCCCGGAAGTTCTTGCCTTCCAGGCTCCGTCCTCACGGCTCTGCTTCGGACCCTTCTCAGGGCGGCCTCTGATGATCCGCGATTCTGAGATCTTCCCCTGGGTCGCGCCTTGCCGGAACGGTCGGCATCGGGTTCTGCCCGAAGTTCTTGTTCCGGGGCCAGACCATCTCCCGGCCGCCCCGCCCAGGGAACGCCCGTCGTTGTTTCACGTGAAACAACGACGGGTCGGCTGAGGACTCGGTCTTCTTCTGGAGCGTCGTCCCCAGCGCTCACAGCGGCCAGAGACGCCGGCCCTTTGATCGGGCCTGTCGTTTCCCTGTAGAGGGCCAGCCTTCTGGTCCCGGAGCCCGGTGGACGCCTCCGTAAGCGACGAGTGATGCTTTCCTCTGTCCGGGAGGCCGGACCCGGTCCACCCGCGCGGTTGGACGGCCATGTTTCACGTGAAACATGGCCGGAGGGAGCCGTGGTGCGAGATGGATCGACAGAAAGGGCGCCTCCTAAGAGGCGGAGCGACAGGCGTGAAGCCGGTAGGTCAAGCTGACCTGGGTCTCCCCTCGGTCCCGACTCGGATCTCTCGTCGGTCTCCCCGGGGCTCCACCCGTAGAAGGGCTCGCCTCGGGATTCAGCGGGGAGAAGGCTGCCGTTCTCCTGCCGCCCGGAGGAGAGGCGGGAGACGTGGGGGACATCGTCTTGCTCTCCTCGGACGAAGAAGCCGGGCTTCCTTAAGGATCAGCCGGACGGAGGACATGCTCGCCGGAACGGAGACAGGCATCCTGGCGTGCGAGGCTGGACGCCGTACTCCCCTTCGGAAACGAACATGGCCCGCACGGTGGCGGGCCATGTTTCACGTGAAACAGCGACGACTTGAGAACTCGCGGTCTTTGACGGCTCGGCCCTTCGCCTTGAAGACCCGGGACCCCGTGAAGCCTCTAGGACTCCCGAAGACCCAGGACCCCCGAAGACCCAGGACCTTGCGAAGACCAGAACCCTCCGAAGACCCAGGATCTCCCTGATGCCCAGGACCTCGTGAAGACCCGGCACCCCTGAGCCCTGACGGCTCACGAACGAGCGGCTCCCTGGACGGCGAGCCTGATGTCGGCGACGAAGGTGTCGATGTGCTCGGGGGTGGTGTCGAAGGCGGTCACCCAGCGGACCACGTTCTCGGCGGCGTCCCAGACGTGGAAGAGGTAGCGCTGCATCAGCTCCGCGATGACCTTCTCCGGGAGGATCGGGAAGACGGCGTTGGACTGCACGGGGTAGCGGAGCGAGACGCCGGGAAGATCCGCGATCCCCTCGGCCAGCCGGTGGGCCATGGCGTTGGCGTGAGCGGCGTTGTCGCGCCAGAGCTCGTCGGTGAGGAGAGCGGTCAGCTGGACGGAGACGAAACGCATCTTGGAGGCCAGCTGCATGCCCTGCTTGCGGAGGAACGGCGCCGAGGCGTCCAGCTCCGGCCGGAGGATCACGAGCGCCTCGGCTCCCATGGCGCCGTTCTTGGTGCCCCCGAAGCTGAGGAGGTCCACGCCCACGTCCGCGGTGAGGGAGCGGAGCGAGCAGCCCAGCTCCGCCGCCGCATTGGCCAGTCTGGCGCCGTCCATGTGAAGGAAGAGGCCGTGCCCGTGCGCGAACTCGGCGAGCCGCTCGATCTCCTCCGGGGTGTAGCAGGTGCCGCACTCGGTCACCTGTGAGATGGAGATGACGCGGGGCTGGGAGTGCTGGGTGTTGCCCACCGCCGCCAGTTCGCCCCGGAGGTCATCGGGGGAGATCTTGCCGTCCGTCGTGGGGACGGGGATCAGCTTGCAGCCCAGCACACGCTCGGGGGCGCCGCCCTCGTTGGTGTTGATGTGGGCGGTGGCGGGGCAGAGCACCGCGTCGTACGGGCGGAGGGCGAGCCCGAGGCCCACGACGTTGGCACCGGTGCCGTTGAACATCGGGTAGGTGGTCGCCTGAGGGCCGAACGCGCCGCGGAAGGCCTCTTCCATCGCGCCGGTCCAGGGGTCCCCGCCGTACGCGGGAGCGTCCCCGGCGTTCGCGTCGAAGATGGCGGAGAGAACCGCGGGGTGCACGCCCGTGTGGTTGTCGCTGGCGAAGCTCTTGGGGAATGAGGTGGAGGTCTGCACACGGCCAGCGTAGGGGGAGACCGGATCGCCATGCCTCGCGCGTCCAAATGTCACCCCCTACGCCGTGACCGAAGGCCCTGCTTTCCACCCCCGGCCGTCGCCCTCCCCGGCAAGGCCCGGCAAGGCCCAGTAAGGCCCGGCAAGAGCCATGGCCCGGCGAGGCCCGAACCGACCGGAACCCTAGCTGACCGGAGCCCGAATCGATCGGAACCGGAACCGACCGGAAACCGGGCCGGTTCCACGTGACACGACCGGCCGGTTCCACGTGACAGGGTCATCGGCGACCGGCCGAGGGACGGACGGGCAGGGGATCAGGCGCCGCGGGCCGCGGCCTGCTCCAGCAGGACCCGGCAGAGGGTCCCCAGGTCGTCCCCGGCCGCCTCGGCGGCCATGGGCAGCAGGGAGGTCTCGGTCATACCGGGGGCGACGTTGACCTCCAGGAAGTGCGGCAGCCCGTCGGCGTCGACGATCAGGTCGGTGCGGGAGACGTCCCGGAGACCGAGGGCGGTGTGCGCGGTCACGGCCATCTCCGCACAGGCCGCCGACGCCTCGGGCGAGAGGCGGGCCGGAGCGAAGAACTCCGTGTGCCCGGCGGTGTAGCGGGCCGCGTAGTCGTACACCCCCTCGTTGGGGACGATCTCCACCGGGGGCAGGGCCACGGGCCCGTCCCCGAGGTCGACCACGGAGACGGCGACCTCGACCCCCTCGATGCAGCGCTCGATCAGCGCGGTGTCGCCGTACGCGAAGCAGCCCACCATGGCCGCGGGAAGCTCCTCGGCGGAGCGGACGACCGAGGCGCCGAGCGCCGACCCGCCACGGGACGGCTTGACGAAGAGCGGCAGGCCGAGCCGGTCCACGATGCGGGCCAGCACGGCGGAGGCGCCGAGGTCGTGGAAGGTCTCCTTGGGCAGGGTCACCGACGCCGGGGTCCGCAGCCCGACGGAGCGTACGACCGTCTTGGCGGTGGGCTTGTCGTAGGCGACCCGGCAGGCGTCGGGACCGGCGCCCACGTACGGGATGGAGAGGAGTTCCAGCACCGAGCGGATGGCGCCGTCCTCCCCCGCGCCGCCGTGCAGGGTCACGAAGACCGCGTCCGGCGGGTCGGCGAGCACGGCGGGCACCAGCGACGCGTCCGTGTCCCTGGTCTCCACGGAGATGCCCGCCCCCCGGAGCACCTCGCTCACCCGGCGGCCGGAGCGCAGCGAGACCTCCCGCTCGTAGGAGAGGCCGCCCGCCAGGACGAGCACGTGGCCCAGATCACTCATCAGTTACCTCCAGCGTCCAGACCCCGGCCTCGGGCCGGGGAGAAACGCGGCGCGGTGCCGCACGGATCGGTGACGTCTCCGGTGGCGACGACGACCGGACCGTCAGGTGTGAACGGTGGTCCCCCTCGTCACCGGGCCGGCGGCGAGGGGGACCACCGCGCACCGGCGCAGAAGGTCACCGTACGGCACCGGCGGGGAGAGCTCGTGCCGCCGGTGCCCACAGGCGCGAGGCGTCCCCGGCGACCGTCACCGGCACCCGGTGAGGAACGCCCGCCGGGCACGAGGGCGCGGGCGTGCCGCAGGGACCGGCACGACCGCGCGACGCGGAGGCGGACGTGGTCACCGGCGCCAGGAACCACCGGGACGTGGTGACCGGCGCCAGGAACCACCCGGACGTGGTCACCGGCGCCCGGACGAGCACCGGGACATGGTCACCGGCGCCCGGACGAGCATCGGAGGCGGGAACGGACGGGATCGCCCTGACCGCGACGGCGAGCGGGCCCGACCGGCCCCGGGGTCAGGCGAGGTCGGGTGCGGGGGTGTCGACCCCGGCCCGTTCCGGGGACGACCCGGTGCCGAACGTGTCGCGCAGGCGGAGCTCCTGCTCGATCACCCCGGCCAGGCGGCGGACGCCCTCGCGGATGCGGTCCGGCTCCGGATAGCAGTAGGAGAGCCGCATGTGCCGCGCCCCGCTGCCGTCGGAGAAGAACCCGGTCCCCGGCACGAAGGCCACCCGCTCGGCGACGGCCCGGGGCAGGAGGGCCTTGGAGTCCAGCCCCTCCGGCAGGGTCGCCCAGACGAAGAACCCGCCCGCCGGACGGGTCCAGGTGACGCCCGCGGGCATCTGGGCCTCCAGTGAGGAGAGCATGGTGTCGCGTCGCTCGCGGTACAGCTCCCTGAACGTCTTGATCTGCTCGCGCCAGGGCTGCGTGGCCAGGTACTGGCCGACGGCGAGCTGGGTGAAGGAGGAGTGCGACAGCACCGCGGACTCCATCGCCAGCACCAGCTTCTCCCGGATGGCGTGCGGGGCGAGCGCCCAGCCGACCCGGAAGCCCGGGGCCAGCGTCTTGGAGAACGAGCCGAGGTAGACCACGCCGTCGGCGTTGTCGGCGCGCAGCGTCCGCATGGGCTCGCCGTCGAAGCCGAGCATGCCGTACGGGTTGTCCTCGACGATCAGCACGTCGGCCCGCTGGCAGATCTCCAGGACCTGCTGCCGGCGCTCGGCGCTGAGGGTGACCCCGGCGGGGTTCTGGAAGGTGGGGATCGTGTAGAGGAACTTGATCCGGTTGCCGGCGCTCTTCAGCGCGTAGACGGTCTGGGCCAGCGACTCGGGGACGATCCCCTCGGAGTCCATGGCGATGTGGATGACCTTGGCCTGGTAGGCGGCGAAGGTGCCGAGCGCCCCGACGTAGGAGGGCCCCTCGGCGAGCACCACGTCACCCGGGTCGATGAAGATGCGCGTGATCAGATCCAGGGCCTGCTGGGAGCCGACGGTCACCACGACGTCGTCGGAGTTGGCCTCGATGCCCTCCATCCGCATGACGTCGCAGATCTGCTCGCGCAGGTGCGGGTCGCCCTGGCCGGAGCCGTACTGCAGCGCGACCGGGCCGCGCCGGGCGATCAGGTCGGCGACCAGTTCCCCCACGACGTCCAGGGGGAGGGCGGTGACGTAGGGCATTCCGCCGGCGAGCGAGACCACCTCGGGCCTCGACGCGACGGAGAAGAGAGCTCGGATCTCGGAGGCGACCATCCCGGTTGCGCGGGCCGCGTAGCGGTCGACGTAGGAGTCGATGCGCGACCCCTGGGCGGGGGCGATGGCCTGACCGTGATCTTTGTTCTGGGGCACGGTCCACCTCCTAGGTTGTTGGAGCACAAAAGGGCTCATGCTTGAGAAACCAGGTTACGTCAGGGGTTGTAGTCGTCTGCGTGTGGGGACTGGACCTCCTGAAACCAGGACCCGCACTGGGCTACGATGCCAGCTGAGGACGCCGTTTTCGCGCGTTTTTCGCCATGGCTTGCACTCGTCTCGCCAGGATTGGGGCCAACAGGTGTCGCGTCGGCTGGCAAACGTCACCCTCGACAATCTCGACGACCTGCCGCGCCGCTGCCGCCGGTGCGTCTTCTGGGAACTGGATCCGGTCAACGCCGAACGCGCCGTGAAGGCGGGGGACCCCGGGCTGGAGAAGGAGGCCTGGATCTCCTCCACCCTGCTGGAGTGGGGAAGCTGCGGGAAGATCGTCTACGTGGACGGGGTGGCGGCCGGCTTCGTGCTGTACGCGCCGCCGCACTACGTGCCCCGCGCGGTGGCCTTCCCGACCTCGCCGGTCAGCGCGGACGCGGTGCTGCTGATGACCGCGCACATCATCCCGGAGTTCTCCGGCGGCGGCCTGGGCCGGATGCTGGTCCAGGGCGTGGCCAAGGACCTGACCCGGCGCGGCGTACGGGCGATCGAGGCGTTCGGCGACCTGAAGTGGGAGCAGCCGGGCGCGTGCCTGATGCCCGCCGACTACCTGCTGTCCGTGGGGTTCAAGACGGTACGGCCGCATCTGCGCTTCCCGCGCCTGCGGCTGGAGCTCAAGAACGCCGTCTCGTGGCGTGAGGACGTCGAGGTGGCACTGGAGAGGCTGCTGGGGTCCATGAGCCCGGAGAGGGCCCTGCGACCCGTCTGAGAGCCCTCTGGGCCCCGTCCCGGGCCCCGTCCGGGTGCTGAAGGACGCTGCCTCGATCCGCGACGACGTCCGGCCTTGCGCGGGAGGGCTCGGTGGGCCGTGTTCGTCGGGGCCACGAGGGGCCACGAGAGGCCCGGACATGGGAAGGCCCCCCGCGTGGGACGGGGGGCCTTCCTGGGGTGGGTGTGCCGCTCGGAAGCGGGTGATACGGCGGTGGCCGTGGGGAGCCGCCTGCCGCAGGGGGCCTAGATGATGCCCTCGAGCTCGCGAAGCAGCATGGCCTTCGGCTTGGCGCCGATGATCTGCTTCACGACCTCTCCGTTCTTATAGACGTTCAGGGTGGGAATCTGGAGTACGCCGTAATTGCTCGCCGTTGTCGGGTTCTCGTCGACGTTCAGCTTGACGACGGTCAGCTTCTCGGCCTGCTCCCCGGCGATCTCCTCGAGGATCGGCGCGACCTGCCGGCACGGGCCGCACCACTCGGCCCAGAAGTCGACGATGACGGGCTTGTCGCTCTTGAGGACGTCGGCGTCGAAGCTGGCGTCGGTCACGTTCTTGATGCTGCCCAAGGCTCCTGCTCTCCCTTGCTCCCGGTACTACTGCGCTACCTGTAACTACGTGGGGCCGCTCACTACGTGGGGCCGTCGAACCGGCCGGTGCCGCGGACCGGTGTCAGGCGTGGCCGCGCTCGGCCAGCCAGCGCTCGGAGTCGAGCGACGCGGCACAGCCGGTGCCCGCGGCGGTGATCGCCTGACGGTAGATGTGGTCGACGACGTCGCCCGCGGCGAAGACGCCGTCCAGGTTGGTACGGGTCGTGGGGGCCTCGACCTTGACGTAGCCCTCGTCGTCCAGCTCCACCTGGCCCTTGAAGAGCTCGTTGCGGGGGTCGTGGCCGATCGCGATGAACAGGCCGGTGGCGGCCAGGTCGGTCTCCGCGCCGGTCTTGAGGTTGCGCACCCGCACCCCGCTCACCTTGTTCTCGCCCAGCACGTCCACCACCTCGCTGTCCCAGACGAAGCGGATCTTCTCGTTCGCGAACGCGCGGTCCTGCATGATCTTGCTGGCGCGCAGCTCGTCACGACGGTGCACGACGGTGACCGAGGAGGCGAAGCGGGTGAGGAAGATGGCCTCCTCCATGGCGGTGTCGCCGCCGCCCACGACCACGATGTCCTGGCCGCGGAAGAAGAAGCCGTCACAGGTGGCACACCAGGAGACGCCGTGGCCGGACAGCCGCTTCTCGTTCGGCACCCCCAGCTCCCGGTAGCCGGAGCCGGTGGCCAGGATGACGGACCTGGCGAGGTAGGTGTCGGTGGCGGTCTTGACGACCTTGGGGTCGGCGGTCAGGTCGACCTCGACGACGTCGTCGGCGATCAGCTCGGCACCGAACCGGTCGGCCTGCTTGCGCAGCCCGTCCATCAGGTCGGGCCCCATGATGCCGTCGGGGAAGCCGGGGAAGTTCTCCACCTCGGTGGTGTTCATCAGGGCGCCGCCCGCGGTGACCGACCCCTCGAAGACCAGGGGCTTCAGCTCGGCACGCGCGGAGTACACCGCCGCCGTGTAGCCGGCGGGACCCGATCCGATGATGATCACATTCCGGACGTCCATCAGTACTCGCGCCTCTCCCTGTGTCGTTGCCACCGGCGTCAACAGATCCTAGGCGCCGGTGATTCCCGCCCGTTGCGCCGGACGGGCCGGTCGGTGAAAACCGGCGGGGCCCGGTACGGATCGAATCCGTACCGGGCCCCGCGTGAAACCTCGGCCCGGGCGGTGGATCATCCGCCGCCGGGGACCTCGCGCCACCTCGTGCGCCCCTGTGTACCGGTGTCAGGCCGGAGCCGGGCCGCTGTGGCGCCGGTCACCTCCAGCGGGCGAGACCGGGCTTCCTCACCACGTCGCACTGCGGTCCCACCACGTGGACGCTCACCCTGTTCCTGGCCTTGTCCTTCCAGAACAGCAGGATGTTGGCCTCCTGGCCGTTGTAGAGGGCCTGGTCCACGGCGAAGGGCGACGTGCCGACCTTGGCGGAGACCTGCTTGACGCACCTGTCGATCCCGGACTTGCCCCCGGTCCCGAGGATGGTCGCCGGGCCGATGTAGTCGAGCAGCGAACCCCGCAGTTCGGCGTCGGTGTAGTTGTAGTTGCTCTCGGTCAGCGTGTACCCGCCCCTGTCCGCCGCGACGGCCGGAACCGTCGAGGGCCCGGTGGGGTCGGACGCGGTGAGCGTCCCGGTCGCCAGCGCGGTCGCGCCGATCACCGCGGCCGCGGCGCCCGCCGCCACCGCGGGCATCGCCCAGCGGCGTGGCCGGCTCGCGCGCCGCCTGGCCGGGACCACGGGGGTCACGGTGCCGTCGTCGCCGACGACTCCCAGCCGCACGGGCTCGGGTGCCGCCTCCTGCTGGGCGGCGGGAACGCTCTCCCAGGGCGCCGGTTCGGACGAGGTCGTCGTCTCCCACGGCGCGTCGCGCATGATGTCGTCCCAGGCCGGTGCCTCCACCAGCCCCACTCCACCTCCACGGAAGCTCTCTGCCTCGGCGGCCAGCGCGCGGTCGATCCTCAGCGCGACTCCCATCGGCATCGCCGGTGTGGGCGTCGCCGCGAGCATCTCGCGGACCGCCGCCAGGTCGGCCAGGCTTTCGCCACACGGATCGCAGATCGCGAGATGCTCGCGTACCCGCATGGCCGTGGTGTCGTCGAGGAGCCCCTCGGCCAGTTCGGCCAAGATCTCCAAGTCGTAGTGCGTATCAGCCGTCACGAAGTTCTGCTCCCTTCGCGGATGAGACGCGGGTCAGGTCCGATCGGTTCCGCAAATGGGAAAGAATCGGGGCGAGCTTCGCCCGGCCGCGCGCGCATCGGCTCTTCACCGTGCCGCTCGGCACCTCCAGGACCTGGGCCGCGTCTTCGACCGAGTAACCCATCATGTCCACGAGCACCAGCGCGGCGCGCTGGTCGGAGGGCAGCAGCTTCAGGGCCGCCGACACCTCCATGGACACCTCGCGCTCGGACGTCTGGTCGAGCACGGGGGTCTCGCGCTCCGCGGCCTCGACGAGCTCGTCGTCGGCCACCGGGCGCACCGATTTCCTGCGCATGCGGTCCAGGCAGGCGTTGACCACGATCCGGTGCAGCCACGTGGTCACCGCCGCCTCGCCGCGGAAGGTCCCGGCCTTGCGATAGGCCGAGACGAAGGCGTCCTGAACGGCATCGGCCGCTTCGTCGGGGTCGCCCAGCGTGCGCAGGGCGACGGCCCACATGCGGTCCCGATGTCGCTTGACGATCTCGCTGAAGGCGTGCGGATCACCGGCGATGTGCCGGGTGAGCAGCTCGGCGTCGGGCACGGGGGCCTTTGCCGTCTGCTCATCCGCCGCCGGCGGGGTGTCTGGTGGGGAATTCACAAGGAGAGTCCTGCTGCCGATCCGGGGAGAACACCACTACGGGATAGATGGTGCCATGGATTCATCGAAGATCTGCAAGAAGACGGTTAAAACAGATCGAATCAGCTGATGTCACTTGGTCGCGAGAACCTTCGCCTCCACCACCTGGCCGCGGTACCCCTCGGCGGACGAGGGCATCTCGGTGAACCAGACGAGCACGTAGCGGCCCTTTTTCGGGGCCGGGGCGGTGAACGTCTTCTTGCCCGAGAGCCCGCTGAACTTCTCGACCACGCTCAGGGAGCCCAGCTCGGCCGAGTCGCCGATCCGCAGCTCCGCGGCGCCGCCCGAGGTGTCGCCGAAGTCGACCGAGACCTGCTTGACCGGGACGCTCTTCCCCATGTCCAGCAGCAGGCCGACGCCCTTCTTGAGCCGCCCGAAGTCGGCGGAGTCGTAGGTCTCGGAGTGCCAGTCGGTGGACTCCTTCCCGTCGACCGCGCCCGAGGTCCACCTGCTGCCCTCCTCCCGGTCGCCCAGCGGGTCGAAGCCGATGACCGCAGAGGGCTTCACCTCCCGGGTGGCGGCGGCCGTGGTCGGCGTGGGCGTGGTGCTGCGCTCACCGGGGGACGGGGTGCCCGCGTTGCCGATGCTGCGGCCCAGCGTCCAGGCGCCCAGCCCGACGGCCACCATCACCAGCAGCACGACCACGGTCATGGCGACCTTGTTGAGCATCCCGCCACCGGCGGGGCGGGAGCCCTGGTGGTGCTGCGGCCGGTGATGGTGCTGCGGGGGCGGCGCGTGGTGGCGGGGCGCCTCGGTCTCGACGCCCTCGGAGCGGGAGGCCGCCACCGGCAGCGAGGTCATGGGCATCGGGGCCGGCATCGGCATCGGGCTGGGCCTGGCCACCGAGGCCAGGGCCTCGGCGAAGTCGGCCGGTGTGGTCAGCGGCTCCAGCGAGCGCCGGGTCTCCGGCAGGATCGCCCGGCAGACGATGGCGTCGAGGTAGCCGGGAACGCCCGCGGTGACCTGGCGGGGCGTGCAGAAGTGCCCGTCGCCCATGGGCGCCACGGGAAGCCCGCCGCCGTCGCGCTCGTCCCCGGGCCAGTGGCCGGTGAGCCCGGCGTACAGCAGCCGGCCCAGGCCCTCGGTGTCGGAGCGGGCCGGATCGTCGCTGGTCACGTCGTTCAGGGCCGCGTCCACCCCGAGGCCCAGCAGCTTGACCGTGCCGCCCGCCGTCCACACCAGCTGCTCGGGGGTCAGGCACAGGTGGGCGAGGTTCGCCTCGTGCGCGTGGGCCATGGCCTCGGCGGCCTCGGCGACCATCGCGGCGGCCCGCTCCGGGTCGAGCGGGCCACCGGCGATCATGTCGCCGAAGGTCTCACCGCTCACCCACTCGCTGACCACGTAGGAGTGGCCGTCGTCCTCGGTCGCGTCGAAGACCTGGGTCAGGCGGGGGTCGGTCAGCCGGCTGGCCACCCGGGCCGCCGTGACGACCTCGTTCAGGCGGGGGAAGTCGGCGTCGAAGGTGTGGACGGCGACGGGCCGGGCGAGCACCTCGTCGATGGCCTTCCACAGCGTGGCCCCGCCCGCCTCGTGGACGCGGTCCTCAAGGCGGAAACGCTCGGCAAGCTTGGTGCCGGGCTCGACCGTGGGTGAGCTCATACCTGCCCCGCATCCGAGAGCACGACGGCACCACGCCAGGTCGGCACGTCACGACACATCACGCGATGCTGGGTGGATCCGCCCACGCCCTCCTGCTTCCATTAGCCGCATGTCACCACACGCGTCGCACCATGGTAGTCCCGCACCGGTTCCGCCCGTGTTCGCCTTGTCAGACGTTTGAGACAAGCCTTTGGCTTACCGGCCTACCCGTCCTGCCACCATTCCAACGATCGAACTCACTTCGGGGATGCGCATCCGGTGGGCGATCGCCAAGTAAAGAACCATACCGAGTCCGCCGCCCACCGCCAGCATGATGGCGGAGCTGAGCGCGTTCAGTCCGGTGAGTTCCCTGGTGAGCCAGAGCACGCCGAGCGCGAGACCGGCCGCCGGGAGCGCGGCCAGGTACATCCGGGACAGCCCGGCGGCCACTTCGCGCCCTCCCAGCCCCCCGACCCGGCGGGCGGCCAGCGTCCAGGCGACCGCGGTGCCCACCACGTAGGCGACGGTGAACGCCGCAGCCAGGCCCATCACCACGTAGCGGGCGGGCAGGACGTGGTACGCCACCAGGCTGAGCGAGGCGTTCACCGCCACGTTCCCCAGGGCCAGGAAGGCCGGGGTGCGGGTGTCGCCGAAGGCGTAGAAGACCCGCAGCAGCAGCTGGAACAGGGAGAACGGGACCAGCGCCAGGCCGAAGATCTGCAGCACGTTGCCGATGTGGACCGCCGAGTCGACGGTCATGTTCCCCCACGAGAAGATCAGCACGGTCACCGCGGGGCCCAGCACCATCAGCAGCAGCCCGGCCGGGACCAGCAGCACCGCCACCAGCCGCACCCCCGAGGCGAACTCCCCGGCGATCTCCGCAGGTCTTCCCTCGCTCACCGACCTGCTCATCCTGGGCAGCATGGCGGTGATCACCGAGACCGCGATGATCCCGTACGGCAGCTGGAAGAACTGGTAGGCGTAGGCGTAGGCCGAGTTGCCCGCGCCGGGCGCCCGCTCGCCCGCGCCCGTGGCGAGCCTGGTGGTGACCAGGAAACCGAGCTGGCTGATGCCGACGTAGGCGAACGTCCAGACCGCGGTCCGGCCCATCTCGCCGAGCCCGGCCTCGCGCAGGTCGAACCGGGGCCGGAAGCGGAAGCCGACCCGGTGCAGCGAGACGACCAGCACCAGGCACTGCGCCACGATGCCGGCGGTGGTGCCCAGTCCGAGCAGCAGCAGGTCGCCGTCGCTCACCGTGTCCACGTCGGTGCCCGCGCCGCCGAGCTTCACGTAGTAGAAGATCGCCACACCGATCATCACGATGTTGTTCAGCACCGGCGCCCACATCGGCGCGGCGAACCTGTCGCGGGTGTTGAGGATCGCGCCCGCGATCGCGCCGATCCCGAAGAAGGCGATCTGCGGCAGGATGTAGTGCGCCAGGGTGACCGCGACCTCGATCTTCCTGGCGTTCCAGCCGGTGCTGTAGAGGCCGATCAGCGGGCCGGCCAGCGCCGTCGCGACCAGCGCCAGCACGGTCAGCGCGAGGACGCCCAGCGTCATCAGGCGCTGCTCGTAGGCCCGGCCGCCGTCGGGGTCGCTGCGCTGCCGCCGGACGATCATCGGGATCACGACGCTGCTCAGGACCCCGCCGATGAGCAGGTCGAACAGGACGAGCGGGATCGTGTACGCCACGTTGTAGGCGTCGCCCAGCGCGAAGGTGCCGATGGCCGCGGCGAGCACCGCCGTCCGGACGAAACCGGTGACGCGCGAGACCATCGTCCCCGCGGCCATGATCGCGCTCGCGCGCAGGACCCTGCTCATGCGCTCTCCTCCGCCGGGGGGCTCAGGACTGTTCGGGGGGCTGTCGGGGGATCGTTCGGGACCGCTCGGGGCCGTTCAGGACTCAGGACCGCTCACGACTCCGTGCCGGCCGGCTCGCGCTCGCGCTCCGCCGGCGCCGCGACCGGGGGACGGCGGCCTCCCCGCCGGCGCAGGACGCGCAGCACCACGGCGGCCAGCATCACCACCAGGGCCGCCCCGACGATGACCAGCGCGACCGCGGTGTAGCCGGTGGTGCGCACGGTCAACTCGATCGGCTCGCCGTACGCGCGGCCGTCGTCGGTGGTGAGCTGGACCCTCACGGTGGTCTGGCCGCTGGCCGTGGTCGAGGTCATCGGGATCCGGACGGTCTGGTTCTGGCCGCCCTGGATCACCATCCGGTCCTCGTACGGCTCGATCCGAAGCAGTTCGGGCTGGGCGGAGGTCACCCGCAGGCGGACCACCACCCGGCCGGCGTCCCCGCGGCCCAGCTGGTTGCGCACGCTGATCGGCACGTCGCCGTCGCGTCCGGCCAGGGTGCGCAGCCGCGACTGCTCGCTGCCGGTGATGGTGACCATGGCGATCCGGCCGTCGACCGCCTCCCCGACCTGCTCGACGTACGGCGCCGCGGCGTTGGTCCGGCCGCGCCAGGCCGAGGAGACCAGCCGCAGCATCGCGAGGTCGAAGGCGTCGAGGTCCACCGCGGTCGTGACGGCGGCGGTCAGGTCGGCGCGGGCGCCGACCCTCTTGACGGCGGTCATGTACGACCTGGGCAGCTCCTGGCGCCGGTCCTGCTCGGTGTAGGTCAGCCCGGCCCGGGGGACGGGGACGCCCTTGGCGGGCTTGACCGCGTCCAGCGTGACCGGCGCCAGCCAGGGCAGGGCGGCGGCGGTCTTCAGCAGGCCGGTCACGTACCCGGGTTCGGGGTCCCAGCGGCGGTGCGGTACGGCGATCACGGTCCTGGTCGTGGTCACCGGCTCCGAGGCGATCATCGCCGTCTCCGCGATGAAGCGCCGGCGTCCGGCCAGGGCCGCGCCGGGGGTGGAGGTGTCCGCGCCGACGGTCTCGCTCAGGGGCTCGTCGGCGACCAGCGCGGTGACCGGGCCGGTGACGCCGTTCAGGGTCGCCGAGGCGTCCGGGGTGACGGCCGGGGCGGTGCCGGGCGGGGTGCCCGGGGGCGACGCCGGCGGCAGGTTCGGCGCGTTCAGCAGCACGGTGCCGACCCCGCCGGTGGCCAGCAGGTCCAGCCCGTCGTGGTCGACCATCCCGTCGACCGGCCAGTTCACGTTGGTGATCACGTCGCGGCCGAGGGTCTCCTTGGAGACGATCCGGGCCGCCTCGATCCCGGTCGCGGTGAGGTCGTCGACGCCGTTGTGGGCGAGCGCGAGCACGTCGGGGTCGCCGTACGGGGTGGCCACCACCGGGTGGTCGGCGACGGCGTCGCGGAAGCCGGACAGCCACCGGGCGGCCTCCGGGTTCGCCGGGCGCTGCTGGGTGCGGTCCTTGGTCCGCGCCGAGTGCGGCTTTCCCAGGGCGCGCGCGTCGTCGAGCAGGGCGGGGTCGACCACCCAGGTCAGCCCCTTGGCCTTCGCGGTGTCCTGGGCGATCGTGAGCAGGTCGCCCAGGCGTTTGCCGGGGGCCATGGCCGCGGGCAGGCCCTCGTCGGCGAAGACGGTGTCGCCGCTGCGGCGTGGCCGGTCGACGACGGGCAGCACCACGGCGAGCCGGGTGCGGGGGACCCGGACGTCGCGCGGCATGTAGGTCACGGTGGTGCGCAGGGCGGCGACCTGCTGCTGGAGGGCGTCGATCACCTCGACCACGACCGGGTAGACGCCGAAACGGGTGAGGCTGAGCCGCGCCGGGGTGATGGCGAACTCCCACGGCAGCCTCCCCGCGGGCGCGATCGGGGCCTGGATGTAGCTCTGGCAGCAGTACGCCCCCAGCGGGGGACTCTGCCCCGACTGGTAGGCGGTCAGCTCGTCGCGCCGCAGGAACGGCTGGGACGAGTAGCGCAGCTGGATGCGCAGCCCGGTCAGCGGCTCGCTGCCCGAGTTGACCAGGGATCCGGAGATCTTGATCTCGGTGGTCGGGTCACGCGGGACGTCCGGGCCGATCGCCTCCAGCACGACCTGCAGGCCCGCGCGGTTCACCGAGGCCGTCCGGGCGTTCGCCGTGCCCGGGACGACCACGGCCGCGGGCATGAGCAGCGTGGCGAGCAGGACGAGCAGCGCGGCCTTGTGGATCACGTTCCGGCCAGAGGTCGAGTACGGCGCACGACCGCAATGCTATGGCCTAACCGGCGAGGGGAAAGGTCGCCGACTCCCTCCGGGAAGCAGGCCGGGTCAGGTCGACGACCCTGCCCGCGACCAGTCTGAGCAGGTGATCGGCCCGGATCGACAGCGCCGTACGACGCTCTCCGGTGGGTACGTACACGGGCGTGGCGACACCGGTCAGCCGCTCGTCGACCAGCACGGTCAGGGCAGGGGGGAGCAGCAGCGGGCAGACCAGGCCGGCGGCGTAGTCGGTGGCGGAGTTGACGGTGAAGGCCGAGGCCGGGCGGACCCGCCGGGCGTTCAGCAGGCCGCCGATCACGCCGGGGCGAGGGGGCGTGCCGACCGAGCCGACGACCGCCACGGGCTCCCGGTCGGTCCGCGTGGTGACCTCGAAGACCGTGACCCCCACGCAGAGCTCCGGATCGGCCGCCAGCACCTCCGGCAGTTCGTCCGAACATGTCATCGCGCGAGGAAGGCGTACGATCTCATGATGGATCTGGTGGGCGAGGAGCCAGCGGTGGATCGTGAGCGCATCCTTCATGTGTGTGCTCCTTGCCTCGACGCACGGCCCCCGAGGTTCTCCTGACCGACCGTAACCTGATGATCGCACCAGGTGTATCTCCGCAGGGGAACATGTTCCGTAACCGAAGGACCTACCCGGCTTGTCCCTTTCAAATCTGACCCAGAGCCAGCGCCACGGCATGAGCGAGCTGTTCCGGAAGATCGCTCCTGTGACGGATGAGCTCGGCGAGCTCTTCGCCGCCCGGGGCTACCGGATCGCCCTCGTCGGAGGCTCGGTACGCGACGTCTTCCTGGGCAGGATCGGCAACGATCTCGACCTGACCACGGACGCCAGGCCCGAGACGGTCCTGGAGCTCGTCCGCGACTGGGCCGACTCCGTCTGGACGATCGGCATCGACTTCGGCACGGTCGGCGTCCGCAAGGGCGGCTGGCTGCTGGAGATCACCACCTACCGCAGCGAGTCCTACGACCCCAGGTCGCGCAAACCCGAGGTGGCCTACGGCGACACGCTCGAGGGCGACCTGGCCCGGCGCGACTTCGCGGTCAACGCGATGGCGCTGCGCCTGCCGTCGCGCGAGTTCGTCGACCCCTACGGCGGCCTGGACGACCTGCACGCCCGCGTGCTGCGCACCCCCGGCCCCCCGGAGCGCTCGTTCGGCGACGACCCGCTGCGGATGCTGCGCGCCGCCCGGTTCGCCAGCCAGCTCGGCTTCACGGTGGACGCGGCGGCGCTGGCCGCGATGGGAACCATGGCCGACCGGATCGACATCGTCTCGGCCGAGCGCATCCGCGACGAGCTGGACAAGCTGCTCTGCGGCGACCACCCGCGCGAGGGGCTCAGGCTCCTGGTCGACACCGGCCTGGCCGCGCACGTGCTGCCCGAGCTGCCCGGTCTGCGCCTGGAGATCGACGAGCACCACCGGCACAAGGACGTCTACGAGCACTCGCTGATCGTGCTGGAGCAGGCGATCGACCTGGAGGAGAACGGTCCCGACCGGATCCTGCGCTGGGCCGCGCTGCTGCACGACGTGGGCAAGCCCAAGACCCGGCGGCACGAGCCGGGCGGGCGGGTCTCCTTCCACCACCACGAGGTGGTCGGCGCCCAGCTGTCCAGGAAGCGGATGACCGAGCTGAAGTTCCCCAAGGACGTGGTGGCCGACGTCTCGCGCCTGGTGGAGCTGCACCTGCGCTTCCACGGGTACGGCTCGGGCGAGTGGACCGACTCGGCGGTGCGCCGCTACGTGCGCGACGCCGGGCACCTGCTGGAGCGGCTGCACAAGCTCACCCGGGCCGACTGCACCACCCGCAACCGGCGCAAGGCCCAGGCGCTGTCGGCGACCTACGACCAGCTGGAGGAGCGGATCGCCCGGCTGGCCGAGGAGGAGGAGCTCGGCAAGATCCGTCCCGAGCTCGACGGCAACGAGATCCAGCGGGTCCTCGGCCTGCCGCCGGGCCCGGCCGTGGGCCGCGCCTACCGGTTCCTGCTGGAGATGCGCCTGGACCGTGGCGTCATCGGCAGGCAGGCCGCCGAGGAGGCCCTGCGCGAGTGGGCCCGGGAGAACGGGGTGACCTCCTGACCGGCGTGCCCGGGTGACCGGGGTGCCCGGGCCGGTCGTCCCGGTCGTCTCACGACGGCGATGACGGCAGCGGCTCGGGCGCCCGGGACGGCGTGACGATCCGGTAGAGCACCGCGCCGCCGACGTAGCCCGCGGCGATGATCAGCAGCACCGTCAGGGACCTGCCGTCCGGCGGGAGCAGCGCCGCCGCCAGCGCGGCGGCCAGCACGTAGCTGCCGTTGAAGAGCATGTCGTAGATGGAGAAGGCCCGGCCGAGGTAGGCGTCCCGCAGGTCCCGCTGGACGGCGGTGTCGGCGCAGATCTTCACGCTCTGCCCGGCGATGCCCAGCACGAAGCCCGCCACCGCGAACCCCCACCGCTGGAACGGCACGCCGAGCGCCAGCGTCAGCACCCCGGCGGTGACCAGCATGGCCGGGACCCACCGCTCGATGCCGAACCGCTCGGTGGCCCACGGCGTGACCAGGATGGCCATGAAGTAGCCGACCCCCGAGGTGGCGACCACCAGGGAGGCCGCGGCCAGCGCGTCCTCGGCGTTCTCGGCGAAGTAGTACCGCGACAGCAGCACGAGCATGGCCGTGCACATGCCGTACATGAACCGGTGGGTGGCCATCGCGCCCATCGCCGCGGCGGCCGCCCGGTGGCTCACGATGTGCCGGGCGCCGTCGGCCAGGCCGGACAGCACGTGGCGCACGGCCTCGCGGGTCTGCGGCCGGTCGGGGTCGTAGGCGGGGCCGAGCAGCCGCCTGCCCATGGTCAGGGCGATGAGCGCGGTGACCGCGGAGACGATCCCCGAGGCGATCAGCAGCACCACCGTGCCCCGGTCGCCGGCGCCGAAGAGCCCGCGCAGCAGGAAGCCCGCGCCCACCCCCACGAAGGTGAGCACGGTGCCGGAGGTCGGGGTGACCGCGTTGGCCACCATCAGCCGGTCGGCGGGCACCACGTGCGGGAGCGAGGCCCCCAGCGCGGCCAGGAAGAACCGGTTCGCCCCGAGCACGCCGAGCGCGGCGGCGTAGAAGACCCCGTCCGGCGCGTTCGCGGCGACCAGGATCGCCGCTCCCAGCAGCAGCACGCCGCGCACCAGCGGGGCGACGACCAGGATCTGCCGCCGTGACCAGCGGTCGATGAACACGCCGACGAAGGGCCCCAGGATCGAGTACGGCAGCAGCAGCACGGCCAGGCCCGCGGCGATCTCCCCCGCGCTCGTGCTGTTCTCCGGGCTGAAGAAGGCGAACCCGATCACCGCGAACTGGAAGATCCCGTCGGAGAACTGCGAGACCAGGCGGGTCGCGTACAGCTTCCGGAAGTCCCTGCCTTGCAGGACCACGCGTAGATCGGATGCGAAGGACACGCGCTCAGCCTATGTGCGGTCCCTCAGGGCCGGTATCGGGAACATCCCTGAATGTACGGAGAACATTCGCGACCTTTCCCCAGGTATCCACGTGCGGGCTCGGTGGGCCGACATGGTCACGTACCCTCGTTCGAGTGACGCCTGATGAACACGTCGTGCTCGTCGACACCGACGGAAACGCGATCGGCACGGCGGCCAAGGCCACGGTGCACGGTCCGGACACTCCTCTCCATCTGGCCTTCTCCAGCTACGTGTTCGACGAGCGGGGCCGGGTGCTGCTCTCCCGCCGCGCCGCGCATAAGATCACCTGGCCCGGGGCGTGGACCAACAGCTGCTGCGGCCACCCGCTGCCCGGCGAGCCGCTGTCCGAGGCGGTGACCCGCAGGCTCTCCTACGAGCTGGGCCTGGAGGGCGGCCGCCTCGACCTGCTCCTGCCGCGCTTCTCCTACCGCGCGGTCATGGAGAACGGCATCGTCGAGCGGGAGCTCTGCCCGGTCTACCGGGTGCTCGCCGACGCCGAGGCGGTGCCCAACCCCGACGAGGTCGGGGAGGTGCGCTGGATGCCGTGGAAGGAGTTCACCGACGGGGTGCTCGGCGGGCACCTGGTGATCTCCCCTTGGTGCCGGGAGCAGGTCGCCCAGCTCGCCGAGCTCGGCGCCGACCCGCTCACCTGGCGGCCCGCCGACCCCGCCGACCTGCCGCCCGCCGCCCGCTGACGCGGCAGGCCCCCGGTCCGCACGCGGACCGGGGGCCTGCCGGAGTCCGTCACCCCGTTCCGGGGCGGGACGTCTCGCCGGAGGTCAGCGCTCGACCTCGCCGCGGATGAACCTCTCCACGTACTCGCGGGCCTCGTCGTCGGAGTACTGCTCCGGCGGGGACTTCATGAAGTACGAGGAGGCCGACAGGATCGGGCCGGCGATCCCCCGGTCGAGGGCGATCTTGGCGGCGCGGACCGCGTCGATGATGATGCCGGCGGAGTTGGGGGAGTCCCAGACCTCCAGCTTGTACTCCAGGTTGAGCGGGGTGTCGCCGAAGGAGCGGCCCTCCAGGCGCACGTAGGCCCACTTGCGGTCGTCCAGCCACGGCACGTGGTCGGACGGGCCGATGTGCACGTCGGCCTTGCGCATCTCATGGGGGATCTGCGAGGTGACCGACTGCGTCTTGGAGATCTTCTTGGACTGCAGGCGCTTGCGCTCCAGCATGTTCATGAAGTCCATGTTCCCGCCGAAGTTCAGCTGGTACGTGCGCAGCAGCTCGACCCCGCGGTCCTCGAACAGCTTGGCCATCACGCGGTGCGTGATGGTCGCGCCGACCTGCGACTTGATGTCGTCGCCGACGATCGGCACCCCGGCGTCGACGAACTTCTGGGCCCAGACGGGGTCGGAGGCGATGAACACCGGCAGCGCGTTGACGAAGGCGACCTTGGCGTCGAGGGCGCACTGGGCGTAGAAGCGGTCGGCATCCTCCGAGCCCACCGGCAGGTAGGAGACCAGGACGTCCACCCGGGCGTCCCGCAGGACCTGCACGACGTCGACCGGGGCGTCGTCGGACTCCTCGACCATCTCCCGGTAGTACTCGCCCAGGCCGTCGAAGGTGTGGCCGCGCTGCACCGTGACGCCCAGCGGCGGCACGTCGCAGATCTTGATGGTGTTGTTCTCCGAGGCCACGATCGCCTCGGACAGGTCACGCCCGACCTTCTTGGCGTCGACGTCGAACGCCGCGACGAACTCCACGTCGCCGACGTGGTAGTCGCCGAACTTCACGTGCATCAGGCCCGGCACCCTGGCGCCGGGGTCGGCGTCCCGGTAGTAGTGCACGCCCTGCACGAGCGACGCGGCACAGTTGCCTACCCCGACAATGGCTACGCGCACCGAACCCATGGCACTCGCTCCCCTTGTTCTGTGTGGTGATCTAGTTCTCTTCGGGGACGGCATGCCGCCCCGTCGTGCCCGTCCCGGGCGCGGGCGCCCGGAACGACTCTTCGGGCGCCGGAGGCCGTTCGGCCTCCGGCGGTGAGGCCCGCCGCTCGGTGGCGATCAGTTCGTTCAACCAGCGCACTTCGCGTTCGACCGACTCCAGGCCGTGGCGCTGAAGTTCGAGGGTGTAGCTGTCCAGCCGCTCGCGCGTGCGGGCCAGGGCCGTGCGCACGCCGTCCAGCCGCTCCTCCAGCCGGCTGCGGCGGCCCTCCAGGATGCGCAGCCGGACCTCCGCCTCGGTGTGCCTGAAGAAGGCGAAGTGAACGCCGAAGCTCTCGTCCTCCCAGGCCGACGGGCCCGCCTGGGTGAGCAGCTCCTGCAGGCGCTCCTTGCCCTCGGCGGTCAGCCGATAGACGATCTTCGACCGGCGCCCGGAGAGCACGGTGGGCGCCTCGCCGGACGCGGACGCCGCGGGGGCGTCCCCGTCCTCGATGATCAGCCCGTCGTTCAGGAGCTGGCGCAGGCACGGGTAGAGCGAGCCGTAGGAGAACGCCCGGAACATGCCGAGCAGGGCGTTGAGCCGTTTGCGCAGCTCGTAGCCGTGTAGCGGGGTCTCGTGCAGCGACCCGAGCACGGCCAGCTCCAGCACGCCGCCTCGTCCGCCGGCCACTGAAACCACCACCTCTCGCGTCGATGTATCGAACCGATACATCCGCAGGATACGTCTATTCAATATAGGTCTGCAATCAGCGACTTTCCCAAGTCGTTGGGAGCAAACAAAAAAAAGCCGTAGTCTGGCGCTTATGTGGTCACAGCAGACGGTGATGAGGCCCGGCCTCCGCGGGACGCGGACCGCTTTCCAATACGGGAAATCCCGCGTCGGTGCGGGAGAGGTCTGCCAAGGTTGTTGCCGGAACCAGTTGACGATCTCGTTCGTCCCCGGGAACGGAGATCCACCCGAACAGGCCGGCCAGCAGTGAGCCAAGGCGACGAGGTCTCCGGCGACCGGAGGGTGGTCCAGGAGGTAGTCTCGCCCGCCTGCACGCCGTTGTAGACCCCGATGACCGAACGAGGACGCGTGAGTTACAGCCACAGCAATGACCCGGAGCCGAACGGGCGCCCGGAGGGCGCCGAGGGTTCGGCTCGTCAGGGGCGGCGCCGTCGCTCAGGCCAAGGAGCCGCTCCCCGTGCAGTTCCCCCATCGCAAAACGCCCAAACCAGCGGCGGTGGGTGGGACCCGTCCCGGCAGCCACAGCCCGGTCCCGCGCAGTCTCCGGCGTCACCGCCCCGGCACCCCGGGGCGTCCCAGGGGGCGGGCACCGACCCCCGGACCGCGATGATGCCCCAGCCCGGCGGCATGCCCTACCCCGGCGGCGCACCCCATGGCGCGCCTCAGGGCGCACCCCGGCCCGGTGGCGCCGTGCCCCGGCAGGAGCAGGCCGTTCACGGCGCGGGCCCCGCGCAGGGACCGGCGGCCGGACCGGGACGGGCCGGGGGCGGTGATCCGCGCCGGAGCGAGACCGACCCCACCGGCCGCCGCACCGCGGCCGCGTTCGAGGACACCCAGTCGATGATGGCCGCGCAGGCGGGCGGCGCCCGCCCCGGGACGGGCGAGGGCGGCGGGCGCAGGCGCCGCGGTCGCGCCGCGGGCGCCGCGGCGACGAGCGCTCCCGGAGGCCCGGCCGCCTCCGGACCGGACGGACCCGGGGGCCCCGGAGGTCCCGGCGGGCACGGCCCCGGGGACGGCGAGGAGGACGCGCCGAAGAAGAAGAGGTGGACGCGCTTCCTGCCCAACTGGAAGATCCTGATGGCCAGCTTCGTGGTCGTCACCGCCGGCGTCTTCGGCATGATCGCGGTCGCCTACGCCGGCACCCCGGTCCCCACCGCCAAGGACAGCGTGAACGACCGGGCCAGCGTGATCTACTACGGCGACAACAAGACCGTGCTGGCCCGCCTGGGCGTCAGGCGCACCCCGGTGGAGATCGGCAAGATCCCGAGGCACGTCCAGGACGCGGTCATCGCGCTGGAGAACCAGAGCTTCCGCACCGACAGCGGCATCGACCCATACGGCATGGCCCGCTCGGTCTGGAGCACCGTCAGCGGAACCCAGCTGCAGGGCGCCTCCACCATCACCCAGCAGATGGCCCGCGCCTACTACGAGGGTCTCAACCAGGAAGTGTCGGTGCAGCGCAAGATCAAGGAGATCTTCGTCGCCGTCAAGATCAGCAAAGAGCTGCCGAAGGACGAGATCCTCGAGCGCTACCTGAACACCATCTACTTCGGCCGCGGCGCGAACGGCATCCAGGCCGCGGCCCGGCAGTTCTTCGACAAGGACGTCGACGAGCTGACCGTGCAGGAGGGCGCCTACCTCGCCGGCCACATCCAGAACCCGAACGCCTTCGACGTCCAGGAGAAGGCCGGGAAGTACGCCGCCACCAAGGAGCGCTACGAGATCGCCCTGCGGAACATGGCGGAGATGGACCCGGCGAAGTACGGCAAGTACGTCGGCAAGCCCTTCGAGGACCTGAAGTTCGCCAAGTACAAGATCAGTCAGCCCTTCAAGGGGCTCCAAGGCTACATGCTCGACATCGTCCTGAGGGAGCTCAAGGCGCGCGGCCTCCCGCGCGAGGAGCTGGAGACCGGCGGTTACAAGGTCTACACGACCTTCGACAAGAAGCTCATGGAGGAGGCGCAGAAGGCGGTGAAGGCCCGCACCTCCGGGCTGGACCCGACCATCCACGCCACGATGGCCTCGGTGAACCCCAAGAACGGCCGGGTGCTCGCCTTCTACAGCGGCGACGACTTCATCAGGTACTCGGTCAACCGCGCGTTCGACACCACCAAGCAGGCGGCGTCGGCCTTCAAGCCCTACGTGCTCGCGGCCTGGTTGGAGAGCGGCAAGTCGCTCAACAGCTACGTCGACGGCAAGCCCACGATCAAGATGCCGGGCACCACCCCGATCAGCAACTCGGGCAACCAGGGATTCGGGCCGATCAACATGGTCAAGGCCATGGCCAGCTCGGTCAACACCGTGTTCGTGCAGATGGGCGAGGCCGTCACCCTCAAGGAGGTGGCGCGGATCGCCACCGAGGCGGGCGTGGGCGAGAGGGCCAAACTGAACCCCGCCTACGGCGGCAAGAACGGCGTCGACTACGCGGTCGAGCAGCAGAAGTACCAGGTCACCATCGGCAGCGCCTCGGTCACCGCGGTCGAGCAGGCCGCCGGGTACTCGATCTTCGCCAACGAGGGCAAGCACGTCGACTGGCACACCGTCGTCAAGGTGATCGCCCCCAACGGCGCGGTCGAGTACCCGGAACTGGCCGTGGAGAAGACGGTGATCACCCCCGAGTCCGCCGCCGACGCGACCGTCGCGCTCCAGGCCGTGGTCAAGAGCGGCACCGGCACCGCCGCGAACATCGGCACCCGCCCGGTGGCCGGCAAGACCGGCACCAACAACGGCTACAAGGACGCCTGGTTCGTCGGGTACACCCCGCAGCTGGTCACCGCGGTCGGCATGGCCAAGGACGTGCCCTACAACAGGGCCGGGACGCGCAGGTACAAGGTCGACAAGTACGGCCTGCCCAGCAAGAAGATCCCCAACGAGAAGATCCTGTGGAAGGAGGAGCCCATGCCCTCCTTCATCGGCGGTGGCGGCACCCCGACCCAGATCTGGCACGACTTCATGCAGGTCGCGACCGCCAAGCACGAGGTCGTGCCGTTCCCGCCGAGGGCCGACTCGGGCATCCAGAACAACTTGGCCACGCCCACGCCGACCCCCACCCCGACGCCGACGACCGAGGAGAACGAGCCGTTCCCCGAGGAGAACGGTGACGAGAACAACTGGCCCGACGGCGGCGACGACGGGACCCAGAACCCCGACGGCGAGTGCCTGCCCTGGGACGGCTCCTGTGACGTCGGCCAGGACGGCGGCGGGGGCGACGGCGGCGGCGGGGACGGCGGCGGCGGGGACGGCGGTGGAGGCGGAGGCGAGGACGACTTCGGGGACCAGCAGCCCGAGGGGGTCTTCGGCCAGAACGGCACCCCCGCCGCGGCGACCGTGCCGGTACCCGCCCAGAACGGCCGGCGGCCCTGATGAAGAACCTCACCTCGCCCCGGAGCGAGCTGCCCGAGTTCGGCGTCCGCGCCCTTCCGTACGTGCCCCTGGCCCTGTTCGCCGGGCTGGGGGCGGTGCTGGCCTGGTTCTGGAAGTGGCCGTGCCGCGTCGGCGGGGCGTGGAACCACGGGACGCTGCAGTTCACGAACTTCTGCTACACCGACATCTATCCCCTGTGGTGGAACGAGAAGCTCAACGAGGGCAAGGTCCCCTACTTCGACTACCCGGTCGAGTACCCCGTCGGCATCGGCGGGATCATGGAGTTCTTCCGCCGGATCGTGAGCTCCATGGGCGATCCCGGGACGGCGTTCTACGACCTCACCGTGGTCCTGATGGCGATCTGCCTGGTCGTCGGCGTGCTGCTGATGGCCACGCTGGCCGGCCCGGCCCGGCGCTGGGACGCCCTCTGGTACGCCCTGGCGCCCGCGCTGATCCTCACCGCGTACATCAACTGGGACCTGGCGGCCAACGCCCTCGCCCTGGGCGCGCTGCTGGCCTGGTCGAAGCGGAGGCAGTGGCTGGCGGGCGTCCTGCTGGGCCTGGCGATCGCCACGAAGTTCTACCCGCTGATGTTCCTCGGCCCGCTCTTCCTGCTCACGCTGCGCACCGGCAGGTGGAAGCCGTTCCTGCAGACGCTCGCCGGCGTCGTGGGCGCCTGGCTCGTGGTCAACGTGCCGATCATGGTCTTCGCCTTCGACGGCTGGAAGCGGTTCTACGTCTTCAGCCAGGAACGCCCGGCCGACTGGGGCTCGATCTGGTACTTCTTCCAGCAGAAGCAGTGGCCGGTCCTGGGCGACGGTGAGCTCCTGGACAAGCTGGGCGTCGTCTCGCTGGCCGCGTTCTGCCTGGCCATCGCGGTGATCTCGCTGTCGGCCAGGACGCGTCCCCGGCTGATGCAGCTCTGCTTCCTCACGCTGGCGGCGTTCATGCTGACCAACAAGGTCTGGTCGCCGCAGTACGTGCTCTGGCTGATCCCCTTCGCGGTCCTGGCCAGGCCGGGCTGGAAGCCGATCGCGCTGTGGCAGCTCGCCGAGTGCTGGTACTTCTTCGCGATCTGGCTCTACCTGGTGGGCATCCAGCCCGGCAACGAGGCCCTGGGCATCGCCGGTGACACGTACTTCACCGCGGTGTGGGGGCGCGTGATCACCATCCTGATCATGATGGGGTTCGTGGTGCGGGACATCCTCGTCCCGGAGGGAGACGTGATCCGCGAGGACGGGAGCGACGACCGGGCGGGCGGCGTCTTCGACGGGGCGCCCGACCGCTTCAGGCTCGCGCTCTCCTAGCGTCGGCGACCCGTGGCCCCGGGCCGTGCCACTCACGGGCCGGGGCCCGCGGGCTGTGCGGCTCACGGGTCGCGGCCCGGGGCTCACCGCCCGCGGCCCAGGGGGGCGGGCGATCCGCCCGGGCCCGTGACGGGCCAGGTGATCCTTCCGATGGCCGCCGGGGCTGGCAGCGAGACCGGGTGATCCGCGACAATTCCACCTTGTGACCACTCCTGCCGAGGTGACCACCCCCGTCGAGCCCCCGCGCGACACCGCGACGGAGGGGCTGCTGCTCTGGCTGGCCTCCCGCGTGGGGATCATCGCCCTGGTCGTCGTCGGGACGCAGGCGATGATGGAGGGGGACGCCGTCCCGCGACCCTTCCTGGAGCGCTGGCGCAACTGGGACGCCAACCTCCTCGTCACCATCGCCGAGCACGGCTACGACGGCGTTCCGGGCGCCGAACCCGACAGGGGACTGCCCGCCTTCTTCCCGGGGATGCCCCTGATGCTCCGCGCGGTGCACCTGCTGGTGGGCGACTGGACGGTCGCCGGGCTGCTGATCTCGTTCGCGGCCGGGGCGGTCGCGATGATGGCGCTGGCCAGGCTGGCCGAGTTCGAGGGGCGCCCCGGGACCGGGTGGCGCGCGGTGCTGGCGCTGCTGCTCTGGCCGATGGCGGTGTTCCTGTTCGCGGGCTACAGCGAGTCGCTCTTCCTGGCCTTCGCCCTGCCGGCCTGGCTCGCGGCGCGCCAGGGCCGCTGGCCGCTGGCCGCCGTCCTGGCCGCGGGCGCCTCCTGCGCGCGCATCACCGGCCTGTTCCTGGCCTGCGCGCTGATCGTGGAGTTCTTCGCCCGGCGGCAGCCCGTACGGCGGGCCGGGTGGCTGCTGCTCCCGTTCGTGCCGCTGGCCCTGTACTCCGCCTACCAGTACTCCCGTACCGGCGACTGGCTGGCCTGGAAGACCGCGCAGGAGGCCGGCTGGGGACGGCACATGGTCTGGCCCTGGGAATCGCTGATGACGACGTGGAACGCGGCCATGGGCGAGGGCAGGGTCGCCTGGGCGTTCCGGCTGGAGATCGCCGGGGCGCTCGTCGGGATCGTGCTCGTGCTGGTCCTGCTCCTGATGCGCAGGTGGAGCGAGTTCGTGTACGTGGGGCTCCAGGTGGGCGCCCTGCTCTGCTCCGCCTACTACCTGTCGGTCCCGCGCTCGGCGCTGCTGTGGTGGCCGCTCTTCATCCTGATCGCCAGGGCGGGCAACGGCCCGGCGCCGTGGAGAAAATGGGTCATCGTCGTCTACGCCCTGCTGGTGGGGCCGCTGATGGCCCTCAACACCCTGATCTTCGTCGACGGTGCCTGGGTGGGCTGACCTGGGGCGGAGCGGCGCGGCCGGAACCCTTACCCATTCGTGGGGAGAAGTAATCCCATGAAGTTATCCACAGGCTGTGGATCGTCCGCCGCGCCGTCCACGCGTCCGTCTACAGTTTCGACCTGAGGAAGGCGATGTCCTGGGCCTGGCCGTCGGCCGGAGTCTCCACCACGATCGGCGCGCCGGCGGCCCGGCACACCCCCAGGATCAGCTCTGGGTCGATCGTGCCCGCGCCCAGGCTCGCGTGCCGGTCGGCTCCCGAGTCGAAGGCGTCCCGCGAGTCGTTGCAGTGGATCAGGTCGATGCGGCCGGTGATCGCCATGATCCGCTCGACCACGTCCGCCAGGTCCTCCCCGCCCGCGTGGGCATGGCAGGTGTCGAGACAGAAGCCCACGTCGAAGCCGTCCAGCGCGTCCCAGAGCCGGCTGATGCGCTCCAGTTTGCGTGCCATCGCGTTGCCGCCGCCGGCGGTGTTCTCGATGAGCACCGGGACGTCGTGCCCCTCCAGGCGCTCGAACACCTTGCGCCAGTTGTCGAAGCCCGTCTGCGGGTCGTCACCGGCCCCGACGTGCCCGCCGTGCACGATCAGCCCGCGCGCGCCCAGCTCGGCCGCGGCCGCCAGGTGCGCGCCGAGCAGCTTGCGGCTGGGGATGCGGACCCGGTTGTTGGCGGTCGCGACGTTGATCACGTACGGGGCGTGCACGTAGACCGCCACGTCCGAGTCCTTGATCTGCCTGGTCCCCTCGCCGATGACCGGGCCCTTCCAGCCCTGCGGGTCGCCGAGGAAGAACTGCACGACCTCGGCGCCTCGCGCCCTGGCGTGCGCCAGCGGATCGTCTTGATCGACATGAGCTCCGATAAGCGGCATGTATCCGAGAGTAGCCGTTTCAACGCCCGGGGCCGGGGCAGTCGCAGGGCGCGCCCCACCGCCCGCCCCCACGGGCCAGAACGAGGAGTTCACATGGCTTACCGTCGCCGAGGGATCAGTCTCGTCTTCCTCATCTACGTCCTGATCGGCCTGTACGTCGCCTGGGTGTACGACTACATCACGCCCGCCCTGCTCAAGGACATCGCCGAGGCACTGCTCGCGATCCTCCTGTGGTTCCTGGTGCTGCTGGGCGTGGACCTGCACCTGGGCACCTGACCGACCGATCGCCGGTGTGGCCTCGGCCGCCGTCGGGGCGTCACGGGAGGAAGCCCCCGTGGTGGACGCCGAAGGCCACACCGACGAACGAGGCGACGATTCCCACGATGTTCAGCGCGCGCTCCGGCCTGGTCGCCGAGACGTACTGCGAGTACAGCCCCACGCCGAACCCCAGCGCCCCCGCCCACGAGGCGAGGACGTGCATGGCCGGGAGGAACCCGGCCGCGAAGGCGGCCAGCCCGCACACGACCGTGACGACGCTGAGCGCGTTCTCCACGGTGTGCGGCCGTCCGTCGCTGTTCAGGGTGAACCGGAAGCGCCCCTGCCGGGCGGGACCGAACACATGAGGCATGGTCATCGCCTCCTCTTTCTCACCCCGGGACGTGCCCGGCGAGGCGACGGGCCAACCCCCGCCGGACTGGTAGGCTGACACGGCTACGTCGAACGGGTGTGTTATCGCCCACCCTCCACCCCGGACGCCGAAATGGGCGCCAGGGGTGCGGTACGTCAGCGTCCTCCTGTCACGACACCGTGTCGTGACCGCAACAGTCCAGAGGAGGTTGGAAGTCAGCATGCGCCGTTACGAAGTGATGGTCATCCTTGACCCCTCGCTCGATGAGCGTACGGTCGCCCCTTCCCTCGACCAGTTCCTCACGGTCGTCCGCAACGACGGCGGAACCGTGGAGAAGGTCGACGTGTGGGGCCGCCGCAGGCTCTCCTACGACATCGCGAAGAAGCCCGAGGGCATCTACGCCGTCATCGACCTGAGCGCCGAGCCGGCCACCGTCAAGGAGCTCGACCGGCAGATGAACCTCAACGAGGGAATCCTGCGGACCAAGGTCCTGCGCCCGGACGTGCACTAAACCCCGGCTTTTGTCGGACGGCAGCCGTACTCTGAGCCGATAACCAGCGAAGGCCGCAGGAAGGGCAGCGCTAGCCATGGCAGCAGGCGACACCACGATCACCATCGTCGGCAACCTCGTCGACGATCCCGAGCTGCGCTTCACCCCAACGGGGCAAGCGGTGGCCCGGTTCCGCATCGCGTCCACTCCGAGGTTCCTCGACAAGACGACCAACGAGTGGAAGGACGGCGAAGGCCTGTTCCTGACCTGCAACGTGTGGCGGCAGGCGGCGGAGAACGTCGCCGAGAGCCTGCAGCGCGGCATGCGGGTCATCGTCCAGGGACGGCTGCGCCAGAGGTCTTACGAGACCAAGGAAGGCGAGAAGCGCACCGTCTACGAGGTGGAGGTCGACGAGGTCGGCCCCTCCCTGAGGAACGCGACCGCCAAGGTCAACAAGACCGCCCGTCAGGGCGGTGGCGGTGGCGGCGGTTTCGGCGGCGGCCCGGCCAACGACCCGTGGGCCTCCGCGGCGCCCGCCGCACCGCAAGGTGGCGGCTTCGGCGGCGGCGGTGGCAACAACTACGGGGGCGGCGGCCAGCAGCAGGGCGGCCAGCAGGGTGGCGGCGGCTTCGGCGGCGGCGACTTCAGCGACGAACCGCCCTTCTAGCCAGACTCCTGCGGGGCGGCCCCGATCGCGCCCCGCACCCCGGTCCATATCCGCAGCGACCATTCCCGCCTGAAGGCGGGGCTCTGAAAGGAGCACCACGATGGCCAAGCCGGCATTGCGCAAGCCCAAGAAGAAGGTTTGCCTGTTCTGCCACGACAAGATCTCCTACGTCGACTACAAGGACACGGGGCTGCTTCGGAAGTTCATCTCCGACCGCGGCAAGATCCGTGCCCGCCGGGTGACGGGCAACTGCACCCAGCACCAGCGTGACGTGGCGACCGCTATCAAGAACGCTCGTGAGATGGCGCTCCTGCCGTACATGAGCACCGCGCGTTAAGGGAGGTCGGACAGATGAAGCTCATTCTCACCAGTGAGGTCACCGGCCTCGGCACGCCCGGTGACATCGTCGAGGTCAAGAGCGGCTACGGCCGCAACTACCTGCTCCCCCGCGGCTTCGCGATCCTGTGGACGCGCGGCGGCGAGAAGCAGATCGCCTCGATCAAGAAGGCTCGTGACGCCCGCGAGATCCGCGACCTCGGCACCGCCAAGGAGGTCGCGGGCCAGCTCCAGGCCCTCAAGGTGCAGCTGAAGACGAAGGCCGGCGAGTCCGGCCGTCTGTTCGGCTCCATCACCACGGGCGACGTCGCCGAGGCCGTCAAGGCCGCCGGTGGCCCCCTGCTCGACCGCCGCCGCATCGAGATCGCTCCCGCGATCAAGAGCCTCGGCACCCACCGGGTCAGCGTCAAGCTGCACCCGGAGGTCTCCGCCTCCCTCGACGTCGAGGTCGTCGCGGCCTGACCTGCCTTACCTGACACGGGCCCTCTTCCCCGACGGGGAGAGGGCCCGTGCCCGTTCCTGGACCGCCCGTGCCCGTTCCTGGACCGCCCGTGCCCGTTCCTGGACCGCCCGTGCCCGTTCCTGGACCGCCCGTGCCCGTTCCTGGAAAGCCGTGTCCTTTCGTGGATCGCCCGTGCCGTCCAGAACCGCCATGTTCCTGTCCGGGACCGTCCATGCCGTTCGAAGGCCGCGCCGTGTCCTTCGCGGGAGCGCTCCGCCACCTCCGGTGCACCCCTGTCGTCCCAGGTCATCGCGGATACGTACAATTCGGGGGTCGCTGATTCATCTGGAGGTCATGTCATGGTCCGTCCCTCGACGCTGTTCGCCCTCGGCGCCCTCGCGGCGGCCGTGGTGGGCTGTGCGCCGGCCTCGGAAACGACCCAGGCGAGCCCCTCGGCCCAGAGTGCCACCGGGACGGCCTCACCCGGGACCGGAGCCGGAGCGTGCGCCAAGGAGAGCCTGCCGCTGAAGACCCCCGGCAAGCTGACCATCGGCACCGACAAGCCCGCCTACGAGCCGTGGTTCGCCGACGACGACCCGTCCAACGGCAAGGGGTTCGAGAGCGCGGTGGCCTACGCCATCGCGGACCGGCTGGGCTTCGCCGCCGGTGACGTCACCTGGGCGACGGTGAAGTTCGACTCCGCGTTCGCCCCCGGCGCCAAGCAGTTCGACTTCGACCTCAACCAGGTCTCGGTGACCCCCGACCGGGCCAAGGTGGTCGACTTCAGCAAGGGCTACTACACGGTCAAGCAGGCCGTGGTCGCGCTGGACGGCTCCAAGGTCGCCTCCGCCACCGACCTGGCGGGCCTGAAGGACGCCAAGATCGGTGTTCAGGTCGGCACCACCTCGCTGCAGGCGGTCAAGGACGTCATCCGTCCCTCGGCCGACCCCAACGTCTACAACGAGCAGATCGACGCCGTGAACGCGCTGAAGAACAAGCAGGTCGACGCCGTGGTGGTGGACCTGCCCACGGCCTTCTACGTGACCGCGGCCCAGGTCGACAACTCCAGGATCGTCGGTCAGTTCGGCACCGCCTCCGGTGTTCCCGAGGTCTTCGGCGCGGTCTTCGAGAAGGGCAGCCCGCTGGTGGGCTGCGTGGACGGGGCGATCGAGGAGCTGACCACGTCCGGTGAGCTGGCGAAGATCGAGACCCGGTGGCTCGGTTCCGCCGCGGGTGCCCCGGAGCTGAAGTGACGTCACGCCCCCGCACGACCGACGACGTCCGATGAGGAACGACGAACGCCTGCAGGTGCCGGACGGCTGGACCAAGAGCGACCGTCAGATCGAGCGGGAACGGCTGCGCAGGCGGTCGTCGCTGCGCTCCGGCTCCGTCGCGACGGTCTCGACCGTCCTGGTGATCGTCCTGCTCGCCTGGCTCTTCACCACCTCTCCGGGATGGCCGCGGGTACGGGAGACGTTCTTCGACTCCGGCCAGTTCCTGGAGGCGCTGCCGGACGTGCTGAGCGGCTTCCTGCTCAACATCAAGATCTTCCTGATCGCCGAGCCGCTGATCCTCGTCGTGGGGCTGCTGGTCGCGCTGATCCGCAACCTGCAGGCCCCGGTGTTCTTCCCGCTGCGCGCCCTGGCGGTGCTCTACACCGACATCTTCCGCGGGATCCCCACGATCCTGATCATCTACCTCGTGGGGTTCGGCCTGCCCGCGCTCGACCTGCAGGGCACGCCGACGGACCTGGCGACGCTGGGCATCATCGCGCTCACCCTCTCCTACGGCGCGTACGTGGCGGAGGTCTTCCGGGCCGGCATCGAGTCGGTGCACCCCAGCCAGCGCGCCGCCGCCCGTTCCCTGGGGCTGAGCCACGGCCAGACCATGCGTTACGTGGTGGTGCCGCAGGCGGCGCGACGGGTGGTGCCGCCGCTGCTCAACGACTTCGTCTCGCTGCAGAAGGACACCGCGCTCGTCGCCACCATCGGCCCGCTGGAGGCGCTGCGGCAGGCGCAGATCCACGCGGCCAGCACCTTCAACTACACGCCCTACCTGGTGGCGGCACTGCTGTTCATCCTGCTCACGATCCCGATGGCGCGCTTCACCGACTACCTGGCGGCGCGTTCGCAGCGGCGGCGGAGCCAGTGAGCGGGCGGATCGGCGGCCAGGGCGGTCACGGTGCTCAGGGCGGTCAGGGCGGTCAGGGCGGTCACGGCCGGGTGTGCCGCCCGGTGACGGCGGAGGAGGGGTCATGAGCCTGCTGAGCGTCGAGGGCCTGTGGAAGAACTACCGCGGTCACAGCGTGCTGCGCGGCATCGACCTGAAGGTCGAACCGCACGAGGTGGTCTGCCTGATCGGGGCGTCCGGATCGGGCAAGTCCACGCTGTTGCGCTGCGTGAACCTGCTGGAGACCGTCGACGACGGCACGATCCTCCTGGACGGCGAGGAGATCACCGACGCCCGGGCCGACCCGGACGAGGTGCGCAAGCGGATGGGCATCGTCTTCCAGGCGTTCAACCTGTTCCCGCACATGACCGTGCTGGACAACATCACCCTGTCGCCCCGCAAGGTGCACCGCGTGGGCAGGCGGGAGGCCGAGCGGCAGGCCAGGGAACTGCTGGACAGGTTCGGCCTGGCGGACAAGGCGGGCGCCTACCCCGACCAGCTCTCCGGCGGCCAGCAGCAGCGCGCCGCCATCATCCGGGCCCTGGCCACCAGGCCTCGGCTGATGCTGCTGGACGAGGTCACCTCGGCGCTGGACCCGGCGCTGGTCAGGGAGGTGCTGGAGATCATCAGGGAGCTCAAGGCGGGCGGGATGACCATGATCCTGACCACCCACGAGATGGGCTTCTGCCGCGAGATCGCCGACACCGTCTGTTTCCTGGACGGTGGCGTGCTGCTGGAGCGCGGCACTCCCGAGCAGATCTTCACCGCTCCCCGGCAGGCCCGCACCAGGGAGTTCGTGCAGACGGTGCTCGAGGCCGGGCGCATGTGAGCCGCCCGGCGTCCCTGTGCCGCCGGGCGCCCTGCCGCCCTCGTACCCTTTCGTGCCTGTGCGGGGGCCGCGCGGGGTGCACGGACTGAGGAAAGGGCCCGCCGAGGGCCCACGAGGGCCCCCTCCCGGGGAGAGGGAGCCCTCTGCGCTGCATCAGCCTTCTGCGCCGCGTCAGCGGCGGTGCCTGCCCCGGGAACCGCCGGGCGGTCCGTAGGGTCCGGGAGGCCCGTAGGGGCCCGGCGATCCGTACGGACCAGGGGGCGTGGGAGGACCCGAAGGCCCCGAAGGTCCGTAGGGTCCCGGACCACCGGGCTGGGGGTAGGGGCCGGAACCCCCGGGCGGTCCGTAGGGTCCGGGCGGTCCGTACGGACCGGGAGACCCGTAGGGCCCGGGTCCGCCGGGGCCGGAGCGATCGGACGGGCCGGGAGGGTCGAAGGGTCCCCGGCGGGAGCGGTCATCGGGCGGCTCGGGCGGCGCGGGCGGTGTCTGCGACAGCTCGGCCAGCACGCTGTTGCGCCTGCCGTACACCAGGTAGACCAGCACGCCGAAGGCCATCCAGATGATGTAGTACAGCCAGGTGATGAGCTGGAGGTTCACCATCAGCCACAGGCAGGCGAGGATCGAGGCGATCGGCACGCCCGGGGAGAGCGGCGTGCGGAACCCGCGGGGCAGGTCCGGCATCGTCCTGCGCATCCTGAGCACCCCCGCGGCCACCGCGATGAACACGAACAGGGCGCCGATCACGACCAGCGGTTCGAGGGTGAGCACGTTCACGAACTGGGCCAGCAGGATCGCCAGGAAGCCGATGATCAGCGTGGCCCGCGTCGGGCTGTGGTAACTGCGGTTGATCTTGGAGAGCGAGCGGGGGATCAGCCCGTCGCGGGCCATGGAGAACAGCACACGGGTCAGGCCGACGAGCAGCACCAGGATCACGGTGGTGAGGCCGAGCACGGCCCCGATGTTGATGATGTGCACCATGAAGCCCTCGCCGGCGCTGCGGAAGGCGTTGGCGAGCGGCGCGTCCTTGTTGATCTCGTCGTACGGGGTCATGCCGACCATCACCACGGCGACCGAGATGTACAGGACCGTGGTGATCACCAGGCTGCGGATGATGCCCTTCGGCATCGAGCGG
This sequence comes from Streptosporangium sp. NPDC050855, assembly GCF_044456585.1. Classification (NCBI taxonomy): domain Bacteria; kingdom Bacillati; phylum Actinomycetota; class Actinomycetes; order Streptosporangiales; family Streptosporangiaceae; genus Streptosporangium; species Streptosporangium sp. NPDC050855. Next base: position 143,602 of record NZ_JBITFY010000009.1, on the reverse strand, counting down.
GGGGCGTCCTCGGCCTCCTCGGCGCCGGTGGCCACGACGTCGAAGCCGATGTAGGCGAAGGTGATGACCGCCGAGGCGGCGAAGATGCCGAACCAGCCGAAGGCGCCCGTCTGGCCGAAGATGATCCCGAGGACCGGGGAGTCCATGGTGTCCGCCGCCTTGGCCGCGGGCGCCGCCGGCACCGGGATGGCCGCGAGGTTGTTCTGGTCGAAGTGCAGGGCACCGACCACGATGACCGCGCCGATGGCGAGCAGCTTGGCCACCACGATGATCCACAGTGCGCGGAGGCCGACGCGGGCGCCCAGGGCCACCACGGCCGTCAGGACCACCAGGATGAACAGCGTGAAGAGGTCGAACCCCTCGGGCTGGCCGACCACCCCGGAGATCAGGTCCGGGAAGGTCACGCCGAAGTCGGTCAGCATCTGGGCGGCGTAGAGCGACCACGCGCGGGCCACCACCGAGGTGGCCAGTAGCAGCTCCATCACCAGGGACCAGCCCACCACCCAGGCCCACACCTCGCCGAAGATGACGTAGGTGAAGGTGTAGGCACTTCCCGAGCTCGGCATGGCCGAGGACAGTTCCGCGAAGCAGAAGGCCACGAGCAGGGTGGTGATTCCGGCGATCATGAAGGAGAGGATCACGCCCGGCCCGGCCATGGACGCCGCCTGACGGCCCGCGAGGCTGAAGATGCCCGCGCCGATCATGACACCGAGGCCGAGGACGATGAGGTCCTTCCTGCGGTAGGCGGTGGGCAGGCCGTGGCGCGCGCCGGTCCACCGGCCGGTGGCATGGCTCGGTGGCATACGGCGGACTATCGACAGGGAAGGACCTTCGGGCACGATGTGACCAATCGTGGTGGGTGAATAACCCATATTGCCGGACTTGTTTCACAGTGCCGTAGGAGAGTTCCGCTGGACAAGGGCTATCCGGTTACGTGGTGGACACCACAGTGTCACGCATGGATCACCCGGCCTGTGGGCACCGGCCGTCACGGACGCATCACCCGCCGATCCGGTCACCGTGAATCGGCCCGCATCCCCTTGTGGAACGGGGAAACCGGGCGACGCTCCCTCCGGTCGGCGGAGTCACGCCCGCCCGGACCCCACCCCGGCACGATTTCCGGCCCGGCTCAGGTCCGGCTTTCGGCCAGAAGTCCGTACGGCGTCCGGCACGGTTCCCGGTCGGCCCGTGCGGTGCCCGGTCAGCCGCCCACCACCAGCCATGCCGTCCCGTACGCCCGGACCGACAGGGTCACCAGCCGGGCGGCCATCCACAGGCCGAGCGCCAGCCAGAGCGCCACCAGGCCACCGCCGCCCAGGTCCACCAGGTACGCGGCGGGCAGGTAGGCGAGCGTCGTCCATATCCCGGCCCAGGCGAGGTAGCGCCGGTCCCCGGCACCGATGAGCACCCCGTCCAGCACGAACACCACCCCGGCGACCGGCTGCAGGGCGGCCACCACCCAGAGCGGGCCGAGCAGGTGTGCCGACACCGCGGGCCCCGCGTCGAACAGGCCGGGCACGAACGGCCGGGCGGCCACCACGGCGAGCCCGAGCACCACGCCCGAGCCGACACCCCAGAGCACCATCCGCCAGGTCGCCCCGCGCACCCCCGCCACGTCGCCCGCGCCCAGGGCGCGGCCGGTGATCGCCTGCCCGGCGATCGCGATGGCGTCCAGGGCGAACGCCAGCAGGGTCCAGATCCTGGCGGCGATCGTGTGCGCCTCGATCTGGTCCTCTCCCATGCGGGTGGCCGCGGCGGCAGCGATGGCCAGCACCAGTTGCAGGCAGGCCGTACGGACGACCAGGGCGATCCCGGCCGAGCCCGCGGCGCGCACGCCCGCCAGGTCGGGACGCAGCGGGGCGCGGTGCCGGACGAGGATCAGGCCGAGATAGACGGCGGCGGCGAGCGACTGGGCCAGTACCGTGCCCCAGGCCGAGCCCGCGATGCCCCAGCCGAGTCCCAGCACGAACAGGACGTTGAGCCCGGCGTTGAGCAGGAAGGCGCCCACCGAGACCAGCAGCGGGGTGGTGGTGTCCTGCATGCCGCGCAACACGCCCGTGCCCGCCAGCACCAGCAGCATGGACGGGACGCCCAGCAGGCTGATCCGCAGATAGGTCACCGCCTGCCGGGCGAGCTCCCCCTCGGCGCCGATCAGCTGGACCAGCCAGGGGGCCAGCGGCCAGACCACCAGGATGATCGCCACTCCGACCCCGGCGGCCAGCCAGAGGCCGTCCACACCCTGCCGCAGGGCACGGCCGGTCTCGCCCGCCCCGATCTGCCGGGCCACCGCCGCGGTCGTGCCGTAGGCCAGGAAGACGCAGAGCCCCACCAGGAAGCTCAGCACCGTGCTCGCCACGCCCAGGGCGCCGAGGGCGGGAGCGGGCAGGCGGCCGACGACGACGGTGTCGGTCAGCAGGAAGAGCGGTTCGGCCACCAGGGCTCCGAACGCGGGCAGCGCGAGCCGCAGGATCTGCCGGTCGTACTCGCGGCCCGGGGACCCCCCGGCCCGGTTCGCGTGTCCGGTGCCACCCGCGGGGCCGTCCTGTCCCGCGGGTTCGTCCCGGCCCGCACGGCCGTCACGGCCCGGGGACCCGTCACGGCCCGCACGGCCGTCGCGGTCCGGGCTCTCGTCACCGTCCGGGCTCTCGTCATCGTCCGGGGGACCGGGACGACTCGGCCGGCCGTCACGGCCCGGCCGGCCGTCGCGGGCGGGACGACCTCGGCGGCCGGGGCGCCCGGGGCCAGAAGTAAGAGGCACGTATTTATTGTGCCCCTTACCCGCAGATGGATCACCGGCGGGAGGAAGCGGTCGGGTCCTGCCATCTGGGGCCACTCTCGGCGTGTCGCCCCAACTTTCTTTTCTCCACAGGCGGTGGATGACGTTTCCGCTGGTCACAGGGTTATCCACAGATGTGGACAAGAGTTATCCACAAGGCTGTCCCCAGGGCGCCCACACCCTGGGGGGAGAACTGCACAGCTTATCCACACCCCTGTCTACAGGCCGCGTTGCCAGCATGGCGCGGAGCGGCGAAACTGTCAGCCCGGTCGGCTACAAATAGAGATAACGCAACTGTGTTCGAAAGAGGGGGTGTGCGGTGAGCATCGCGGAGCCACCGGTCTTCCAGCCGGGATTCGAGCGCACCCCGCCGAACAACATCGAGGCCGAGCAGTCGGTCCTGGGCGGCATGCTGCTCTCCAAGGACGCCATCGCCGATGTGGTCGAGATCGTGCGATCCGACGACTTCTACCGGCCCGCCCACCAGATCATCTACGACATCATCACCGACCTCTACGGCCGCGGTGACCCCGCCGACGCCGTCACCATCTTCGACGAGCTGCAGAAACGGGGCGAGGTCGCCCGGATCGGCGGCGGCGCCTACCTGCACACGCTGACCGCCGTCGTGCCGACCGCGGCCAACGCCGGCTACTACGCGCGGATCGTCCGAGAGCAGGCCATCCTGCGCCGCCTCATCGAGGCCGGCACCCGCATCGTCTCCTACGGCTACGGGGGGCAGGACGAAGAGGTCGACGACCTGGTCGACCGCGCCCAGGCGGAGATCTACAAGGTCACCGAGCGCCGCACCTCCGAGGACTACGTCCCGCTGGCCGACATCATGCCGGGCGCCCTGGACGAGCTGGAGGCCATCGGCGGCCGGGGCGGCCAGATGGTCGGCGTCCCCACCGGCTTCCAGGATCTCGACGCGCTCACCAACGGCCTGCACCCCGGTCAGATGATCGTCGTCGCCGCCCGCCCCGCCATCGGCAAGGCGCTCGCCCTCGACACGCCGCTCCCCACCCCGGACGGCTGGACGACCATGGGCGAGGTGAGGCCGGGGGACCGGCTGATCGGCGCGGACGGCAGGCCGACCCGGGTGGTCGCGGCGACCGGCGTGATGCACGGGCGCCCCTGCTACGAGGTGGAGTTCGACGACGGCACGGTGATCGTCGCCGACGCGCAGCACCAGTGGCGGACACTGAGCGCCCCCGGGACCGGCGTCTCCGGGACCGCTGTCTTCGGGACCGCTGTCTCCGAGGCCGGCGTCTCCGGGACCGCCGCTCACCGGAGCGTCACCGCGCACCAGGCCGTCGCGCGTCCGGGCGCCGTCGCCTTCCGGGCCGCCGACGCGCACCAGAGCGTCGTCACGACGGAGGAGATCGCCCGTACGCTGCGCGCCACCTCGACCGGCGGGCGGTCGGAGCACGCGGTCGCCGTCGCCGCCGCGTTCGACCTGCCCGAACGGGATCTGCCGTTCTCTCCCTACGCGCTCGGGGTCGGGCTCGGCGTCCGGCTCGGTGCCACCGCGAACGGTCGTCCCGGGGCCGCTGAGGGCGCCGGCACCGCCGATGGGAAGGCAGGCCGCATCGGGGGCACCGGCCCGGGCCGTGACATCGGCGAGGTCACCGGCCGAGACGTCGGCAGGAACGCCATGGACGCCCGGAACACCACGGCCCCCCGGAACACCATGGGCGCCCGGAACGCCACGGACGTCGGGAACACCACGGATCCCCGGAACGCCGGTGAGGGCGACGGCCCGTGGCCGGTCGCGCTCGACCCGGAGATCGTCCTCAACCTGGAGGCCGAGGAGTCGTGGATCGCCGCCGAGGGCCCGGATGACTCGCCCGGCCGCGCCCCCGGCCGGCCCGGCGACGCCTTCGACGGCCTTCCCGGAACCCTCGCGACGACCGGTCTCCTCGGTGTCCTCGGCCAGGAGCGCATTCCCGGGACGTACCTGCGGGCCTCCCGCGAGCAGCGGCGCGCCCTGCTGGCGGGTCTCCTCGACACCCGGGGCCACGTCGACCCCGACGGCCGGATCCGGCTCTCGATCACCGGTGACGGGCTCGCCCGGGACGCCTTCGAGCTGGTCCTGAGCCTCGGCCACCTGGCGACCATGACGGCGCCGGTCACCGGGGACGGCGACGCCGGTCCCCACGGCCACCACGTGATCGACTTCATGGCGTCCGACAAGGTGTTCCGGCTGCCCGACAAGGCCGTCCGGCAGGTGACCGGCGCCGGTGCGACGACCGAGGTCCGCCGGATCGTCGACGTCCGGCCGGTGCCCTCGCGGCCGGTGAGGTGCGTGGAGGTCGACGCCGCCGACCACATGTACCTCGCCGGACGGACGTGCGTCCCCACCCACAACAGCACGCTCGGGCTGGACTTCGCCCGGTCCGCCGCGATCAAGCACGGCATGACGACCGTGGTGTTCTCCCTGGAGATGTCGCGCAACGAGATCACCATGCGTCTGCTGTCGGCCGAGGCGCGGGTGGCGCTGCACGCCATGCGCTCGGGCACGATGACCGACGACGACTGGGCCAAGCTGGCCCGGCGGATGGGCGAGGTCGCCGAGGCGCCGCTGTTCATCGACGACTCGCCCAACATGTCGATGATGGAGATCAGGGCCAAGTGCCGCCGACTCAAGCAGCGCAACGACCTGCGGTTCGTCATCATCGACTACCTGCAGCTGATGTCCTCGCCCAAGAAGACCGAGAGCCGTCAGAACGAGGTCTCCGAGATCTCCCGGGCCATCAAGCTCCTCGCCAAGGAGCTGGAGGTTCCGGTGATCGCGATCTCCCAGCTCAACCGTGGTCCCGAGCAGCGGACCGACAAGAGGCCCATGGTCAGCGACCTGCGCGAGTCCGGAAGCATCGAGCAGGACGCGGACATGGTCATCCTGCTGCACCGGGAGGACGCCTACGAGCGCGAGTCGCCCCGGGCCGGAGAGGCCGACCTGATCGTGGCCAAGCACCGTAACGGCCCCACCGCCACGGTCACCGTGGCGTTCCAGGGCCACTACAGCCGCTTCGTCGACATGGCGCCCCACTAGGAGACGGCCGCAGGGCTTCGAGCCGCGTGCCGCCTCCTCCCGGTGGCCGCCTCTAGTGGACCGTCAGGTGACCGTACGCGGACAGGGCCGTGGCCAGGTCGCCTGGCTTACCACGGAGCGTGGCGTCCAGGAAGACGGCGGTGGCCGCCGCCGTGAGGCGCGGCCCGGCGGTCCGGCCCATGGAGCCGACGAGCGAGGGCAGGGGCGGCAGGTAGAGCGGGGCGTCGGTGAAGGTGAGGTGGGCCGAGCCGGGGACGGTGAGCCGGTAGCCCGTCGCCGTGCTGAGCCGGAGCACCCCGGTGAGGCGGGAGACGTACTTCGCCTCCTCGCCCGGTCCGACGTCGTGGGTGAGCGCGAGCACGGGCTGGTGGAACGGCCGTGGCGCCGGATCGCGGGGGAAGCCGTCCAGGTTCACGACGGCCGCGAACCGGCGGTCCTGGCGGGCGGCCAGCAGGGCGGCGGCGCCGCCGAGGGAGTGACCGGTCGCCGCGACCCGGCGGGTGTCGAGCCGACCGGTCAGCGGACCCGGGATCTCGCCGCGGTCCAGCCGGTCGAGCATGGTGAGGACGAAGCCGAGGTCCGCGGCCCTGACCGCCGTCCACCCGGCCGCCCGCCTGTCGTCCTCGGCCTGGTCGCCGGTGGCCGCGAGCCGGGTGCGGATCGTCCGGCCGTCGGCGAGGGTGACGACGGCCGAGTCGTAGGGGTGGTCGAGGGCCGCCACGACGTATCCGCGGCTGGCCAGGTCCTCGGCCCATGCGGTGTTCTGGGTCCGCACCCCTCCGAGCCCGGGCGAGAACAACACCACGGGGAACCGGCCGCCCGAGCCGGGGACCGGGGCGCCGGGCACCGCGTGGGTGCCGGCACGCGCCGCCTCGTCGAGCAGGAGACCCGGGATGCCGAGGTAGTCGGCCTCGCCGCGGGCGACGAGCCGCGCCTCCCGGGCCGTACGGCCGAGGTAGTGCGCCCGGGGGGCGCCCGGTGCGACGCCCTGCGCGGGATACCAGAGCTGGACGACGACGATCCGCCTGTCGTCGGGCCGGGACGTCGCGGCCTCCGCGCGGTCGGGGTCGGTCCACTGCGCGACGGTGGTCCCGACGGCGTAGGCGCCCGGTGGTTCCGGGAACACGGGCACGGGCAGCGCCCACGCCGCCACCGCGCCCGCGAGGACCAGGGCCAGGCACGCCGCCGACCCCGGCAGGGCAAGCCACCACGGTGCCCGCCACGTGGGTCGCCCGGCACGCCGTTTCAGGAGAGGGAGGGCGGTGAACGCCGACGCGGCGGCCCCCCCGGCGAGGACGAGGACGAGCTGCCAGCGGATCCCGAGCACGATCAGTGCGACCGCGGACACCGTGAGGACCGCCGCACCGGCCGTTGTGGAGAGCCGGCGCGCGCCGGGCGGCAGCCAGCGGGCCGACACCAGCACGACGGCTGCCACCAGGGCAGGAAGCTCGACGGGGGACAGGCCGAACACGGTCACAGGCATGTGAGCATCGTGGCGGAGAGGTCCTCGCCGGAGCATCGGCCCAATGTCCAGGGTCTGTGCCACCCCGGTATGACCTCTCCCGGCCGGGGGCTCGCGACCGGGACGGAGCCGTGCCGCCTCACGCGGGGCAGGGGCGGCCGTCCCGGGTGACAGGCCGCCGGCCGCCGGGCCGGATGAAAACCTCTCGGCGGCCCGCCTCTCCTCCTTGACCTGAACCAAGGTTCAGGTACGACCCTGTTCGCAGGGCGCCGTAAAGGATGCGGAGCGCCCCGACCGTCGGAGGATCCTCATGACCGAGCAGACCGTCAGACTCGCGGTGATCGTGGCCAGCGTCCGGGACGGGCGAATCGGCCCGACGGTCGCGAACTGGTTCGCCGACCAGGCCCGCCCGCGCCAGGATCTGGACGTGGACATCGTCGACCTGGCCGCCTTCCCGCTGCCGCTGGCGTTACCGGGCTTCGGCTCGGGGCCCGCCCCGGAGGCGGCCCGCACCCTTGAGTCCCTGACCCCGCGACTGGCCGCGGCCGACGCCTTCGTGGTCGTGACCCCCGAGTACAACCACAGCTTCCCCGCCTCGCTGAAGAACGTCATCGACTGGCACGACCGGCAGTGGCGTACCAAACCGGTCGGGTTCGTCTCCTACGGCGGCCTGTCCGGCGGCCTGAGGGCGGTCGAGCAGCTCCGCCTGGTCTTCGCGGAGCTGCACGCGGTGACCGTCCGCGACACCGTCAGCTTCCACGGTGTCTGGAGCCGGTTCGACGACGCCGGGGCCCCGACCAGCCCGCAGGAGTGCGAGGGCGCGGCCAAGGTCCTGCTGGACCAGCTCACCTGGTGGGCGCGGACGCTGCGCGACGGCAAGGCGGCGCGCCCGTACGCCGCCGCCTGATCCGGGGCCCGCCGTCCCGGCCGGGGTCAGGGGATCAGCACGATCTTCCCGGTGGTACGGCGGGCCGACAGCAGCTCGTGCGCCTTGGCCGCGTCGGTCAGCGGCAGCGTCTGGTCCACGTGGACCCTGAGCCCGCCCGCCTCCGCCAGGGCGGTCAGTCGCGACAGGTCGGGCGCGGAGGGGCGCACGCTCACCACCGCGAACCGTACGCCCAGCTCGGCGGCGCGCTCCGGGGTGAGGCCCGGGTCGCCGACGTCGGCGATGCCGGCCAGGGCCTGCCAGGCGGTCAGCCCGGCCAGCGGGAGCCCGCCCGCCTCCGGCACGGAGAGGGCGGCGGGCCGGTGCACGATCTCGTCGTGCGAGGCGATCATGTAGTCGGCGTACGCGTTCCCGGGACCGGGGAAGGCGAGCAGGCCCAGCACCTCGTCACCGGGGACGAAGGTGGACACGCCGGGTCCGGTGGACTCGACCGTGCCGGCGACGTCCCAGCCGAGGGTGAAGGGCGGGTCGCCGAGCAGCGGGTGGAAACCGGCGCGGACGACGAGATCGATCGGATTGACCCACCTCCCGGACGGTCCTGGACACGATCGCCAACAAGTGGACCTGCCTGCTGGTGGACGCTCTGCAGGACGGCCCCGTCCGGTTCGGCGTGCTGCGCCGCAGGCTCGACGGGATCACCCAGAAGAGCCTCACCCAGACGCTGCGCGCCATGGAGCGGGACGGGATGGTGATCCGCACCGTCTACCCGACGATCCCGCCCCGGGTGGAGTACGGGCTCAGCTCGCTGGGACACAGCGTGGTACGGCTGATGAACGGCGTCAGGACCTGGTGCGAGGAGAACGTCGCCGAGATCGTGACGTCACGCACCGCCTACGACCTGCGCGCCGCCGAGGAGCCCGAGCCCGTACGGCAGGGCTGGCCCCCGGCCCGGAGGCCGTGCCCCATGGTCCGGCGTCCCGAGGTCGAGAAGAGCCGGCCCCCGGGGAGGGCCAGGGCCCCGGTCAGACGGCGACGGTGAGCAGCGTGTCCCCGTCCGTCGTGCGCACCTCGAAGCGGGTTATCCCGGCGGGCTCCCAGGCGACCCCGCCGTGGATGTAGAGGGGGTCGGGGGAGCCGGGGACCCCGTACCCCTTCTCCGGCACCGCCCAGCCGGTTACCACCCGCCGCTCACCGGCGGTGGAGACGGCGATCAGCTCGCACTCCAGCGGGCCCTTGACCCCCTTGAGTTCGAGGACGGCGTGGGTGCCCCATCCCTTGGTCTCGATCACCAGCCCACCGGCGACCCCGGAGGCCCCGGTGCCCGCGAGCGGTACGCCGCCCCGGTAGGCGTCCTCGGCCGGTCCGGGCGCGGAGTGGCCGGCCGGGGCGCTCGTGCCCTCGGTGGAGAAGGCCGTTCCCGCGGCGATCCCGCCGGCCACCAGGGTCACCGCCGCGGCGGCACCGATCATGAACGTTCCACGGCGGGTACGCCGGTCGGTGACCTTGCGGTGACGCGGCAGGTCGATCACCTCGGCGCGCCTCCTGCCGCCGGGTGTCACGCCGCCGTCCCCCAGGCGTCCGACACCGGTCAGCGCGTCCGCCACCCCCGACAGTTCCCGCAGCTCCGCGACACAGGCCGCGCAGGTGCGCAGGTGCGCCGAGAAGGCCGCCCGGTCGTCCTCCTCCAGCAGGCCGAGGGCGTACGCCCCCACGTCGGTGTGCTCCACCCGCGAGGTCATGCCGTCGCCCCTCTGTCCTCAAGGGCGGCGTGCAGCGCGCGCAGGGCCTGGTGGACCCGGGACTTCACCGTCGCGACCGGGAAGCCCAGCGCCGCGGCGGCGTCGTTCACCGACCGGTTCCGCAGGACCGTCTGGTCGAGGATCTCGCGGTGCGCCGGGGAGAGCGAGGTGAGCGCGACCGTCACCTCGTCGGCGGGGAGGTCGACCGGCCGCAGGCGTCGGCGCCGGCTCCGCCGGTCGCCGGAGGGGACCGTGCTCGTGCCGGGACCCGCCGAGGCGGGCCTCCACCGGGCGTTCGCGATCACGTTCTGCCCTCCCGTTCCGGACGCCGGACGATTCCGCTCTCGGCAGGCAGTACGGCGACGGGCCGGGATGGGTTCAAAGATCGTGCGAATTCGCGCCCTGTTCACCGGGCAAACGGGCACGAGAGACGATTTCCCCCAACCGTCCGGCCGGGTGGGGACAGGGGGCGGTGCGAGCACGAAGGGGGGCGGACCGGCTCCGGGCCGGGGTGCGGGCCGTCCCCGCCCCTCACGGGACGGTGAGACCTCAGGGGTCCCCGTGAGACCTCACGCGCACCGGACGGAACCTCACAACCGGGCGGAACCTCACGGAGCCCGGCAGACATGACGAAACCTGCGGGACCCGGCAGCGCATAACAAAACCTCACGGCCGGGCGGACCATCACGGAACCTGGCAGGACGTCACGGGACCGCGCAGAACCTCACAGGATCGGGCGGAAGTGCGTGACCAGACGGCCGCCGTCGAACACGTGCAGGACGATCTGCGGCGGCAGGTCGTAGTCGAGCGGGACCGGCGTGCTCAGCTCCTGGGCGAGCCGGAGCGTGGAGGTGACGCCGGGGGCGACCACGAGCGGCAGGCCCGCGAAGACGGTCCCGGCCGCGGTCTGGGCGTGCCCGGCGAGGACGGCCACCACCTGCGGATACTGCCGTACGATCCCCTCCAGCCGCTCCGGGTGGCGCAGCCGGATCGCGTCGGCGTACGGGAGGCCCAGGGAGACCGGCGGGTGGTGCATGCCCACGACGGCCGGGGTGTCCGGGGCCTCGCCGAGCACGCGGTGCAGCCAGCCGATCGTCTCGTCGTCCAGGAGGCCCTCCGGCCGGCCGGGCATGCTGGAGTCGCACAGTGCCACGGTCAGGCCGTTGAGACGCAGGACCTGGTTGATCGGGCCGTCGCCGTCCTCTTCGAGCATGACCTTGCGGAAGGCCGGGCGGACGTCGCGGTCACCCGGGCAGATGAGCGTCGGATGGCGCGTGGTCAGCAGCTCGCGCGCGATCTCGTACTCCTCGATCAGGCCGTTGCCGGCGATGTCGCCGGTCACCAGGACCGCGTCCAGTGTCCCAGGAAGGTTCTCCAGGTGCCGCATGACGGATCGGGCCCTGTCGATGCTGCGGGGAGAACCGTCGATGTGGACGTCACTCACGTGCGCCAGGATCAGCATCACCCAAGAGTGACATAACCATCTCCCCGCCGTCCGGCATCCCGCGCGGAGGGCACGGTCGCGCCGGGTGACCGGCCCCGGCACGCTCTCCCGCCCGGGCCCGGGACCCCGCCAGGTCGTGCGCCCGGTCATGCAGGACGGGGTCATGCGGCCGGTCGTGCAGGACGGTCGTGCGCCCGCTCGTACGGACGCGCCGGGGCGGCCCGGTCCCCGCCACCGGACGACCGCGGAGACGGCAGGAAGACTGTGACGAGGAAGCCGTGGCCCGCCCTTGCCCCTGCAAAGGACGGATCACGGCGATCCTGTACGCGTACGCGGCCACAGCGGCCGCAGAGGTCGTGGAAAGTGGAAAGTCGTAGCGGTCACGCCGGTCACGCCGGTGGGCGGTCACTCCGGCCCGGCCGCCGTGGGCCCGTCACTCCCACCGGAAGAACCGCGCGGCCAGCGCGCCGGTGATCAGCAGGGTCACCGCCATCACCACCAGGTGCAGCATCTGCGGCGTCTGCCCGGCCCAGGTGGCGCGGAGCGCGTCGGCGAACGGTGCCATCGGCAGGAAGTCCCCGATCCTGCGCAGGAGGTCGGGCATCAGTTCCCGGGGGACCCACATGCCGGCCATGAACATCAGCGGGAACATCAGCAGCGACCCGATGGCGGGAGCGGACTTGGCGTTCGGCGCCAGGGCGGTGATCAGCAGGCCCACCCCGAACAGCGAGGCCGTGCCGAGCACGAACACGCCCGCGAAGGCCAGCGGGCTCTGCGGCAGGACCGAACCGAGGACCAGGTGGCCGAGGACGATGAGCAGGACGGTGGCGGCGATCGCCACCACGAGGTTGTTGACCACCTGGGCGACCAGCAGCCGGACCGGGCTGACCGGGGTGGTGGACATCCGGCGCAGCACGCCGGTCTCCCGGTAGCTCACCAGCACTCCCGGCAGGACGGTGAACGCCATCGTCACCACGGCCAGGATCACCATCATGCCCGGCAGCTGGGTGTCGATGGCCCGCTGGCCGCCCAGGTCGGGGTTGACCTCCTGCATGGCCGGGATGCTGCTGCCCAGTCCCAGCAGGAGCGCGAGCGGCAGCAGGATCGCGAAGACCACGGCGGCCGGTTCCCGCAGCAGGAGCCTGGCCTCGATCAGCAGCATTTTCCTCATGAGGAGATCTTCTTTCCGGTCAGGCCGAGGAAGGCGTCGTCGAGCGTCGTCCGCTCCACGCGCAGGTCGATGGGGGTGACGCCCGCGCCGGCCAGGCCGGTCGCGATCGCGAGCAGCAGGTTCCCGGTCCCGGTGACCGTCACCTGCTCGCCGCTGCGGCTCACCGTGACGACCTCGGGCAGGTCGCGCAGCACGGCGTCGTCGAGCGGGCCGGTGAGCCGGAACCTGACGATCTGCCGGCCGTCGACCCGGGCGATCAGGCCCGAGGGGCTGTCCACCGCGACGACCCGGCCCGCGTCGAACAGCGCGAGCCGGTCGCAGAGCCGTTCGGCCTCCTCCATGAAGTGGGTGACCAGCAGGATCGTCACGCCGCTGTCGCGGACCTGCTCGATGAGCTCCCAGGTGTCCCGCCGGGCCTGCGGGTCCAGGCCGGTGGTGAGCTCGTCCAGGATCGCCACGCGGGGCCTGCCGATCAGCGCCAGCGCGATCGAGAGCCGCTGCTGCTGGCCGCCGGAGAGCTTGCCGTAGGGGGTGTCGCGCTTGGCGGAGAGCCCGACCCGCTCGAGCAGCTCGCCCCAGTCCGCGGGGGTGCGGTAGAAGGAGGCGTACAGGTCGAGCGCCTCCCGCACCTTGATCTTCTCCGGCAGGGTGGAGCTCTGCAGCTGGACGCCCAGCTGCTCCTTGAGCGCGGCGCCGGTGAGACCGCCGAGGACGCTCACCGTGCCGGAGTCGGGGACGCGCAGGCCGGCGACGCACTCCACGGTGGTCGTCTTGCCGGCGCCGTTGGGGCCGAGGACTCCGAAGATCTCGCCCTCGTCCACGGTGAACGAGACGTCGTCCACCGCCAGGTGATCGCGGTACCGCTTGCGGAGGTCGTTGACCTCGATGACCTTCATGCCGACGACGCTAGAAGCGCGGCGGGCCGCGGAGAATCGGGCTGGGCACCCGCCCGGGTCGGGTCAGGCATCCGCCCGGGGTGGGGTTACCTCCACCCCCCGGCGGCGCGCGGCCCCACTGGGAACGCCGGGCCTCATGGCCGACACTTGGGGACATGAGGACGTACGCGGTTGCGGTCGGCAGGGCACTGACGCTCGGAGTGATGGCCCTGGCGGACGTGGTGATGGTGGCCCTGATGCTGATCGGGGTCGTGCTGGCGTTCGGATTGGGCCTGGTCTTCCTCTTCCCGCCGCTGGCCCAGGCGATGAGGTGCCGCACGGGCCAGGTCAGGAAGCTGAACGCCGAGTGGCTCGGGATCGGGATACCGGCCCCGTACCTGCCGGAGCCGCTGCCGGTGCGGCCCCAGCCCGACGGCTGGTACCGGCACGACCGCCAGCTGTACAAGACGGGCCGCTGGCCCGACTGGAACAACCGCTGGCAGTGGCTGGTCGGCGACACGGCCACCTGGCGGGACGGTCTGTGGCTGTTCCTCAGCCCGCTGGCCGGCGTCTTCCTGCTGCTCCCCCTCGCGCTGGCCGGATGCGCCGTGCTCGCCGCCGGGTCCCAGGACTCGCCCGTGTGGCCGGTGGCCCTGGGGTGCGCCGCCGTCGTGGCACTGGCCGCCGTCCCCCACCTGCTGCGCGGGTACGCCTGGTGGAACCTCCTGCTGCTCTCCCCCACGGCCGAGTCGGTGCTCACCGGGCAGGTCCAGCGCCTCGACCAGGCCCGCCTGGCCACGGTCGACTCCCAGGCGTCCGAGCTGCGGCGGATCGAGCGCGACCTGCACGACGGCGCGCAGGCCCGGCTGGTGGCGATCGGCATGACGCTCGGCGCGGTCGAGGAGCTCATGGACAAGGACCCGGCGGCGGCCAAGGCGCTGCTGGCCAAGTCCAGGGAGGCCTCCTCCACCGCGCTGGTCGAGCTGCGCGACCTGGTCAAGGGCATCCACCCGCCGGTGCTGGCCGAGCGCGGTCTCGGCGACGCGGTCCGCGCGCTGGCGATGGACAGCCCGCTCAAGGTCGCGGTCACCGTGGACCTGGACACCCGCCCGGACTCGCCCGTGGAGTCGGCCGCCTACTTCTCGATCAGCGAGCTCCTCACCAACGCGGCCCGGCACGGCGGTGCCGAACGGGTGTGGATCGACATCAGCGGGCACGGCCACGCGCTGCGCGTCGTCGTCACCGACGACGGCTCGGGGGGCGCCGACCCCGCGCGGGGAAGCGGCCTGCGCGGCATCGAGCGCAGGCTCGCGGCCTTCGACGGGGTGCTCGCGGTCAACAGCCCGCAGGGCGGACCGACCACCGCCACCTTCGACCTGCCCAACGCGCTCGCCGAGAAGTACCCGGCCGTCAAGCCGCCCCTGCCGCGCGGCAAGATGGTCATCGTCGGGCTCGGCTGGGGGCTCGGCTGGCTCCCGCTCTTCCCGCAGGGCATGGTGGCGGCGATCATGAAGATCATCGACATCGAGAACCGCAGCTGGTTCCTCGCGCTCTACCTGCCCGGTCCGCTGCAGTGGCCGCTGATCGTCTTCAACATCATGCTGGGCCTGTCCATGTACGCCGCGGCCATGCTCGTCCCCCTCCAGCACGCCCGCCGCATCCGGCTGGCCGAGGTCGCGCCGACTCGCCTATGGTTGGGGCGGTGAGCCCCCGAGTCGTCATCGCCGAGGACCTCTACCTGCTGCGCGACGGCCTGGTGCACCTGCTCCAGGCGCACGGCTTCGAGGTGGTCGCGGCCGTCGAGTCCGGGCCCGAGCTGCTGCGGGCGCTGCTCGACCTGCGGCCCGACGTGGCCGTGGTCGACGTGCGCCTGCCGCCCACGTTCACCGACGAGGGGCTCCAGGCCGCGCTGACGGCCCGCCGCGCCGTCCCCGGCCTGCCGGTGCTGGTGCTGTCCCAGCACGTCGAGCAGCTGTACGCGCGCGAGCTGCTGGCCGACGGCTCGGGCGCGATCGGCTACCTGCTCAAGGACCGGGTCTTCAACGCCGAGCAGTTCGTCGACGCGGTCCGCCGGGTCGCCGCAGGAGGCACCGCGATGGACCCCGAGGTCATCGCCAAGCTGCTGGCCAGCACCGCCCGCCACGAGCCGCTCGGCGCGCTGACGCCGCGCGAGCGCGAGGTGCTGGAGCTCATGGCCGAGGGCCGCTCCAACGCGGCCATCTCCCAGCGCCTGTTCCTCAGCGAGAGCGCGGTCGGCAAGCACACGGCCGGTATCTTCACCAAGCTCGACCTGGCCCCCTCCGACGACGACAACCGTCGCGTCCTGGCCGTCCTGACCTATCTCAACGCCGCGCGCGGCTGACCGCCCCCGTCCCGTCCTCCTCCGGCCCCCGCGACCCCTGACGTTTCGTCGGTGGCAGCGGATAACGTGCTGCATGTACGGCTTCCGTGTGGGATCGCCGTTCGGGACGGAGGGGTGATCAGGTGAAGTTCCGGGTGAACCGTGATGTCCTGGCCGACGCGGTGGCCTGGGTGGCCAGGGCGCTGCCGAGCCGGCCGACGCTGCCCGTCCTGTCGGGCCTGCTGCTGGAGGCCGACGAGGAGGATCTCGTGATCTCGGCCTTCGACTACGACGTCTCCGCCCGCGTCTCGATCGAGGCGGTCGTGGCCGAGCCCGGCCGGGCGCTGATCCCGGGCCGGATCCTCGCCGAGATCACGCGCAGCCTGCCGGGTGAGGCGGTGGAGGTCGTCACCGACGCCTCCGAGGCGGTCCTGACCTGCGGCAGCGCCGAGTTCGGCCTGCTGACCATGCCGGTGGAGGACTTCCCGGCCCTCCCGCAGATGCCGCCGAGGATCGGCGCGGTCGGCGGCGGGATCTTCGCCACCGCGGTCGGCCAGGTGGCCCCCGCGGCCAGCCGGGACGAGTCCCTTCCCATGCTGACCGGCATCCGGGTCGACATCTCCGGCGAGGGCGTGACCATGGCCGCCACCGACCGCTACCGCATCGCGGCCAGGGAGTTCGACTGGCGGCCCGAGCGGCCGGACGTCACGGCCGCCGCCATGGTGCCCGCGCGGGTGCTCGTCGACGTGGCCAGGTCGCTGCGGGACGGCGAGGTGTCGATGGCGCTGGGCGACGGCATCGCCGGTTTCGAGAGCGTCGGCCGGAGCACCACGGTCCGCCTGCTCGACGAGCAGTTCATCGACTACCGCTCGCGGCTGACCGACGACTGGTCGATCCGGGCCGACATGCGGACGGCCCCGTTCATCGAAGCGATCAAGCGGGTCGCGCTGGTCGCCGAGCGCAACACCGCGATCCGGCTCTCCTTCGAGCAGGGACAGGTCCTGATCCAGGCGGGCGGCGGGGACATCGGCCGCGGCACCGAGGTCGTCGAGGCCGAGCTGTCCGGTGACGACCTCCAGATCGCCTTCCAGTCCCAGTTCCTGCTGGACGGCCTGAGCGGGGTCGAGACCGAGTTCGTCCGGCTGAACATGGAGTCACCGAGCCGGCCCGCGCTGATCACCGAGGTTCCCGGCGACGCCGCGCCCGCCTTCCGCTACCTCGTGATGTCCCTGCGCCTGACCTGAGGGCCGCCCGATCCGGAGCAGACCCGGGGGCGCCCGACGAGACGCGCCGACCTTCCGCTCCCTCGTGCACTCTCGTGACCGGCGTTCCCGCGCCCGAACCCTCGGTGACCTCACGCGGCACCCACGACAGCACACGCGTGCACTCTCGTGACCGGCGTCCCCGCGCCCGCACCGGGGAACGAGACGTGCAGGCCCTCCGCCACCTTGCGATCGGTGAGACGCCCGACGAGACGCGACCGCCGCCGGGACGCGGGGCCGGACAGGCCCCCGCGCCACGACGGCGGGACGGAACGGGTCAGGCGGAGAGTTCCTGCTCCTCGGTCAGGGCGATCAGGATGTGCTCCATGCACGCGTGCCCGGCATGCTCGGCCGCGGCGGCGTCACCGGCCGAGATGGCGCGGGCGATCGCGTCGTGGGGGATGTACGTGCTGTTCAGGGTGCTGCTCAGCGAGGTGCCCGCCGCGGTGATGCTGGCGCGCAGCGCCGCGGAGAAGTCCTCGTACAGGTCGATCAGCACCATGTTGTGCGTGGCGCGGACGACCGCGATGTGGAAGGCCAGGTCGGCCTCGACGAACGCGTTCGGTTCACCCCGCTCCCAGGCGCGGTCCCGCTCGGCCAGCGCCGCCTCGATCAGCAGGATGTCGGCCTCGGTGCGCCGGGTGGCCGCCAGCCGCGCGGCCTCCACCTCCAGGGCGCGCCGTACCTCCAGGATCTCCAGCTGCTCGGCGGTGCGCAGGCGCCGCAGCATGGCCCCGGACAGCTCGCTGGTGGCCCGGACATAGGTGCCGTCACCCTGACGGCACTCCAGCAGGCCCGCGTGGGTCAGCGCGCGCACCGCCTCGCGTACGGTGTTGCGGCCGACCCCGAGCTGCTCGGCGAGGACGGTCTCGGTGGGAATCTTTGCGTGCATCGGCCAGGAATCAGAAGTGATCTGCTCCTTGAGTTGGTCGATCACTTGGTCGACGAGGGATGCTCGCTGCGCAGTACGCAGACTCACCGTCCGCCTCCTCCTGGGAAACCAGTCATCCTACGAATCAATGACTGGTAGACCCTAGTTATTCCGGAGGCGCAAGAACAAACTGGAACCCCTCAAACGAGACCGCCTCACCGGACCAGGGCCGGATCGACCGTCACGCCCACCATCGTCTCGCGCACTCCGGCGGCCTCGAGAGCCCTACGATACGCGGCGGCCTGATCGTCACCCGCACCGACCTCGCCATAGAGGTCACCGAGGGCTCGCCAGACCCGCGCGGCCTCCCGATCGGGGCTGGAAGGTCCGGGCCGGACCTCCTCCAGCATCCGCCGGGCGGCCTCCAGCGCGGCCGGAACACCGCTCCGGTCGCGGCCGAGGGTGATCCGGGCCAGGATCAGCTGCGCGGTCGCGGCGGTGACGCCCCCGCGGCCGTCCAGCATGCCGAGGGCGCTCTCGGCGAGCGAGACCGCGCCCGCGGTGTCGCCCGTCCCCAGCCGCACCTGGGCGAGCACGACCAGGCTCTCGACCCGCTCCCTGGCGCGTTCGGGGAAGACCGAGAAGACCTTGCTCGCGGAGGTCGCCAGCCGGTCGGCATCGTCCAGCGGACCGCCGGCGCGGGTGGTCTGACGCACCCAGTGCATCGCGACGAGGGCGAGCTGGGCGGCCATCCGCGCCGGGCGCCCGGTGGCGATCGCGTCGTCGGCCAGGCGGACGGCCAGGGCCGAGTCCTCACCGTCGGAGGCGACGACGCTCGCCCGCCACAGGGCGTGGATCTCCGCGGAACGGTTGACCGCGGCCGGGACGCCGTTGACCGCGAGAACGTGCCGGACGTACGACATGGCGGCCTCGCCGGCCACCGGGGCCTCCATCAGGCAGGCGGCCAGCTCGACGGCCAGCTCCCCGTGCGCCAGCGGCAGCCTCACGACCTCGGCGAGCGCGTGGGCGGCCAGGTCGTGGGCGCGCAGGGTGTCCCCGGCGCGCTGGTAGCAGCGGCTCAGCGCCACGACCAGCGGCAGGTCGGCCAGGCGCTCCGGGTGGGCGACGGCCTCCCGGCGCAGCCACTCGAACGCCTCCACCGCCGGGCCGAGCAGCCCCTGGATCTCCAGTGCCCGAGCCTGGCCGAGCCGCGCGTGCGCGGCCAGCATGGCGTTCTCCTCGCCGGCGACCTTGACGATCTCACCGAACCGGTCGGCCGCGACGGCCGGGTCGCCGTGCAGCAGCTCCAGCTCGGCGTGGCGCAGGCCCAGTTCCGTGTCGACGCGCTGGCGCGGCTCGATCCCGTGCAGCAGGAACTCGGTGGTGCATCCCAGGCGTTCGGCCAGCAGGCGTGCGACCACGGGGGTCGGCGTCCGCTTGCCCGACTCGATGAGGGAGACGTAACTGTCGGAAAGGTCGGGCCCGGCGAGCTGGGCCTGGGACATGCGTCTGCTCAGTCTCAGGCCGCGGACGCGGTCACCTATGGTTCCCTGACTCGGCATCTGATCTCTCAGGGCGGGGGATGGTCAACGTTCTGGCCATGATGACACGAAGCGGCCGAAGCCGGTAACCCCACGTGAAAAATCCTTACCAGAAAGTGTCGGCGATCAAACAGCATTGCTGTCATCACGGACATTGCTGCCATCAGGGACATAAGCCCTTAATCATCCGAGTCATTACCTCCCGGGAAGAGCATCTGGCAGACCTCCAGGTAGAGCGTCTCCGGGTAGGGGATGTAATTCACCCGCGACAGTGCCTGGTCCTGACCGGCCGACTCCAGAACGAACTCGCCGTACCCCAGCATTCGGCCGAGGATCGAGCGCTGGAAACTCATGTCGGTGACCTTGGCGAGCGGCATCATGTCGACCTTGCGGGTGATCAGGCCGGTGGTGAGCAGCATCCGCTTGGAGGTGACGACGAAGTAGTCGACCGACCACTCGGCGACCTTCCACACGAAGCGGATCAGCAGCAGCAGCCAGGCCCACCAGACGACGACGAGCACGCCACCGCCGCCCTGGTCGCCGAACCACTTGCTCAGCAGTCCGGCGAGGATCAGGCCGCCGAAGACCTCGGCGACCGCGCGAAGCAGCACGGCCGGGTGGCGCCGCACCATGATGACCTGGTGTTCGTGGGGGAGCAGGTAGCGGTTGACCGACGAGGGAGCGGAGTCCCCGTGGGTCACGAGCCTCATGAGAGATGTGAGACGAACTGGGCCAATGAATCGGCCGCTGTGTAAACCGTGTCCATGGCACCCCTCACGGCGTTGGCTGCGTCATCTGGTCGTGTGAACAGGAAAAACGCCACGAAACCGACAGCGCTATACGATAGAACCTTCTTGACCTGCACCTTGGCCTCCTACTACCACTCACCCACTGCACCCGTCGTATACATTACCCAGGGCCATGCCGCGGTAAAGCGCATCGGCTCATCCGGTCTCACACCGGCCGTGACAATCCCGTAACCGGCCCCGTGGGGCGCCCGTGGACCCTCGCCCCCGTGTCGCGCGTTCATCCCGGTCTCCCGCGATCCCCGCGTCCGCGATCTCCGTCATCGGCACCGCGACGGCGCCGTCACCCGCGCTCGCTCGCGACCAGCGCGAGAACCTCGAGGTGCTTGCGGGCGATCCGCTCGACCAGCGCCGGATGGGCGTGGCCGACCACCTCCAGCGCTCCGTAGTGAGCCGCCTCTATGCAGCGGGTCACCGTGGAGGCCGGATGGATCTTCGAGAACTCGTCCCTCAGCGCGGCGCTGAAGTCCGCGTACGGGTCCGGCTCGGTGGCCGGGATGATTCGCTCGCTCATGGTTCTCCCTGGTGTGCGCCCGCGGCCTCGGCGGACCGGGGACACAGAAGAGATGTCTTCGCCACGCTTCGTACCCGGTCGGCGACCTGCTGTAACCGGCGAGCGGTAGAGGAACCGTCCATCAGGGGAAAGGAACGGCCCGGGAAACGTCAGGACATCACAACGTCCGGCCGTCCGGGCGCGGGAGGCGTCACCGGGACTCGTTACCGGGAAGGAGGGGGGACGGCCCCACCGGGCCGTGCCGCGGAACCCGCGCCGGCCGTGAAGGCGTCGATCCCGCGAAGGGTGAGGGGGTCAGACCACGCCGTACAGGCGGTCCCCGGCGTCGCCCAGGCCGGGGACGATGTAGCCGTGCTCGTTGAGCCGCTCGTCCAGGGCCGCGGTCACCAGGCGGATCGGCCTGCCGGTCCCGGCGAAGGCCTCGTCCAGGTGGGCGATGCCCTCGGGCGCGGCCAGCAGGCAGAGCGCGGTCACGTCGTCGGCGCCCCGGTCGAAGAGGAACCGGATCGCGGCGGCCAGGGTGCCCCCGGTGGCCAGCATCGGGTCCAGCACGTACACCTGCCGTCCCGACAGGTCGTCGGGCAGCCGGGTGGCGTAGGTCTGCGCCTGCAGCGTGGACTCGTCGCGGATCATCCCGAGGAAGCCGACCTCGGCCGTGGGCAGCAACCGGGTCATGCCCTCCAGCATCCCCAGCCCCGCCCGCAGGATCGGGACCACCAGCGGGTACGGCTGCGCCAGCCGCACCCCCGTGGCCGGGGCCACCGGGGTCCGCACCGACAGCTCGGTGACGCGGACCTGCCTGGTCGCCTCGTAGGCCAGCAGGGTGACCAGCTCGTCGACGAGACGCCGGAACGTGGGCGAGTCCGTGGTGACGTCCCGCAGCGCGGTCAGCTTGTGGGCCACCAGGGGGTGGTCGACGACCAGGGTTTCCATGGTGGCCAAAGGTATCCTGGGCCGGTGACCGGCGACGAGCCGGGTTCCCCGGCACGCGTCCGGCGGGTGTCCGTTCGACATCACCCGCTCACTCGGATTTGATCACAATTTGGTCGGAGAGGCCTACGGGGGTGTCCCGCTTCTGAAAGCATTGACCTCCGTAGAGAAAGCATTCGGTGGGGATGGCCATGTCAGACGAAGACTCGCTGGACTTTGCCATCGTGATCTACCGCGAGGACGACCGCTGGGAAGCGGAGATGCTCCCGGTGGCGCTCACATCCGACCTCGAGGGTCTCATCCACGCCCTTCGCCAGCAGCCGAGCATGAGCGGCACGATTGGCCTGGTCGCCGTTGGGGATGAGTTCTTCGTGGCGCTACGGGTGTTCGGCGAGAGGGTCGAGGTCTTCCTCTCCGACATCGCCGCGTCCTGGGACTTCCCGCTCGCTCAGCAGGCGCTGGAGTACCTGGACGTGCCGGTCCCCGACGAGGACGAGCTCGACGCGATCCTCCAGGACGAGGAGACGGCCCTCCCCGCGGGCGACCTCTCGATCTTCGCGGACCTCGGTCTCGACGAGATGGAGCTGGGCATCCTGTCCGGGGACATCGACCTCCTGCCCGAGGACGTCCTGTCCAGCATCGCCGCGCGGCTGGGGTTCTCCGAGCCGTTCGAGCGCGCCATCGACTCTGTGTTCGGTTGAACCCGGGAGATCGGCCATGCCCTCCACACCATCCGGCAACAGCGTGTTCTCCGCAGCCTTCGTCCGCACGGCGGACGGCTGGAACGGCGCGGAGGTCGACCTCGGCGAGGCCGAACTCGTCGACGACCTCGGCGACGCCGTCCAGGAGCACCTGGGGCTCACCGGCGACGAGCTGGCGCTGCTCTGCGTGGAGGTGGAGGACGAGTGGTTCGCGATCGTCCGCTACCAGGGTGACCTGGAGCCGCGCGCGTTCCTGTCCGACGTCCACGCCGGCCTCTCCGACGGCCTGGGCGAGCTGCTGACCGAGCTCGCCGGGGTGGCGGTCGACAAGGACACCCCCGACCTGGGCGTACGGCCCGCGGGCGACTTCGAGCTCCTGGAGGACCTCGGCCTGAGCTCCGACGAGCTCGTCGAGCTCAGCATGGAGGAGGGCGCGCTCCCCGGGGACACGCTCTCGGTGATCGCCGAGCGGCTGGCCTTCGCGGACGAGCTCGACCGGCTGCGGTGACGACGCCCGCGGCGGGCGCGGCGGCCGGGACGCCGGTCGCCCTTCCGGCCGTCCCGCCGGACGCGTGATGACCGGCGAGGCGCCCGCCGGGTACGCGCGGCAGATGCGGGTCGCCCTGGAGCGGGCCGCCGAGGCCGGGGCCCGCGGCGAGGTGCCCGTCGGCGCGGTCGTCCTCGGCCCGGACGGCTCGGTGCTCGCGGGCGCGGGGAACGACAGGGAGACCTCGGTCGATCCCACCGCGCACGCCGAGATCCTCGCCCTGCGTCAGGCCGCGCGGGCACGCGGACAGTGGCGGCTGACCGGCTGCACGCTGGTGGTCACGCTGGAGCCCTGCACCATGTGCGCGGGGGCCGCCGTGCTGGCCCGGGTCGACCGCGTCGTCTACGGCGCCGAGGACGCCAAGGCGGGTGC
This sequence comes from Streptosporangium sp. NPDC050855, assembly GCF_044456585.1. Taxonomy (NCBI): domain Bacteria; kingdom Bacillati; phylum Actinomycetota; class Actinomycetes; order Streptosporangiales; family Streptosporangiaceae; genus Streptosporangium; species Streptosporangium sp. NPDC050855. The sequence continues at coordinate 120,315 of NZ_JBITFY010000009.1, read as the reverse complement.
GGCCGGTTCGCTCTGGGACGTGCTCAGGGACCGTCGCCTCAACCACCGCCCCGAGGTCCTCGGAGGCGTCCTGGCCGAGGAGTGCGCATCGGTTCTCACCGGGTTCTTCACCGCTCGCCGGATGCGCGAGCAATAGCGGTTATCCGGTAAGCTGCTCCGCGGTGGAGTCGCCTAGTGGCCGAGGGCGCACGCCTCGAAAGCGTGTGATGGGGCAACCTATCCGTGGGTTCAAATCCCACCTCCACCGCCACACGAGAAGGGCCCCCGCGAGCGCGGGGGCCCTTCGTCGTCTGCGCGCCTCTCGATACAGGCCCGTGCCCTCCGGTGCAGACCCGGGCCGCCTCCGGCGAAGACTCCCCCGTGCCCTCCGGTGAGGGCTCAGCCCTGCTCGGGCAGGTCCAGGACGCGGGCGTGCAGGACCGAGCGCTGGTGCAGGGCCGAGCGCAGGGCTCGGTGCAGGCCGTCCTCCAGGTACAGCTCGCCGCGCCACTGCACCACGTGCGGGAACAGGTCGCCGTAGAACGTGGAGTCCTTGGCCAGCAGGGAGTGCAGGTCGAGCACCGCTTTCGTGGTGATCAACGTGTCGAGCCGGACCTGCCGGGGCGGTATCTGCGCCCACTCTCGGTGCGAGAGGCCGTGCGCGGGATAGGGCCGTTCATCGCCGATCAGCTTGAAGATCACAGTACGTAGTTTAGGAGAGAATCCCGCCCTTCGCCCTGTCGGCCTCGCATCCCAGCTCGCGGGGCCCTCAGATGCTCCCGGCGAAGGTGTCGCACTTGGCGGGGTCTCCGCCCTCGTAACCGGTGGTGAACCACTTGACGCGCTGCGCCGAGGTCCCGTGGGTGAAGCCCTCGGGGTTGACCCGGCCCTGGGTCCGCTCCTGGATGCTGTCGTCACCCACGGCCGACGCGGCGCTGAGCGCCTCCTCGATGTCCGTCTTCGTGAACGGCTTCTCGAACAGGCCGGTCTCGTAGGCGTTCTTGGCCCAGGCCCCCGCGTAGCAGTCCGCCTGCAGCTCCAGCCGGACCGAGGCGCTCTGGGGTCCCTGCTGGTCGCCCTGCTGCGCCTTGGCGTTCGTGCCGAGCAGGTTCTGCACGTGGTGGCCGTACTCGTGCCCGATGACGTACGCCTGGGCGAACGGGCCGCCCTTGGCGCCGAACTTGCTCTCCAGCTCCTTGAAGAAGCTGAGGTCGAGGTAGACCTGGCGGTCGGCCGGGCAGTAGAACGGCCCGACCGCGGAGTCGGCGTCCCCGCAGGCGGTGCTGACCTGTCCGGAGAACATCACGGTCTTGGCCGGCTCGTACCCCTGGACGGCCTTGGGCCAGTACTCCTGGATGCTGTTGACGACGCCGACCACCCGGCACTCCTCGTTCTGGTCGGCGTCCTGTCCGGTCTTGCACTGGGCGGACAGGTCGGAGCTCGGGCCCACGGCCGCGGGTTCGCCGCCACCGCCGCCGCCGGTGATGCCTCCGAGGTCGACCCCGAACACCAGCGCCACGATGAGCGCGATGATCCCGGCCGCGCCACCGCCGACGGCCAGGCCGCCACCGGGGATCCTGCCCCTGCCGCGACTCTCGACCTGCGAGTTGTCCAGCTGGACATCGTCCTTGAAATCCATCGCCCGACGTCCCTTCGATCCGCTTGGGGCGCTTCCCCTGCCCTGAGAAAGGCCTGACATGCCGGATGGGGGATGAGTGGCCTGCCGTCTTATGTACCCCTTTATGGGGATTAGTCCCGAAATCGGGATTGCTCGCTCCCTCACCCCGCGACCCCGGGTCGGAGGGCCGGCGCGAAGTGACGGCGCACGCGACGTGTCGCTCACCGACGGTGATTGATCGACTGCGATTCGTTATGAGAACGTGATCGAGTTCTGTCGATCTTTCCTGGGAGGAACCATGTCGCTCACCTGTCGTCTGTTGTCCGGCGCGGCCGCCGTCATCGCCGCGAGCACGGTCACCGTCCTGCCCGCGGCGGCCGCCGCGCCCGTCGGCCGCACCGTGGCGGGACCCGCCGTGTGCCTGGACGCCAGCAACGCCCGGACCAATCTCACCCACGTCTACCTGTGGGAATGCCTGGGCAACACCAACCAGAAGTTCGTGATCGACAACGGCACGATCAAGGTTGAGGACACCCTGGCCTCCGCCACCCCGATGTGCCTCGACGCCAGCAACGCCCGGACCAATCTCACCAAGGTCTACCTGTGGCAGTGCCAGAACAACAACACCAACCAGATCTGGGTCGTCAGGAAGGGAGAGATCGCCCTCAAGGACACCCTCGCCTCCGCCACCCCGATGTGCCTGGACGTCAGCAACGCCCGGACCAATCTCACCAAGGCCTACCTGTGGCAGTGTCTGAGCAACACCAACCAGAAGTTCGTGATCGACGACGGTCTGATCAAGGTCAAGGACACCCTGGCCTGACCGCGCGGGAGCCGTCCGCGGCCGTCGCTCCGGAAGAGGCGCCGCACGGGAGCGAAAAGCCCTCCGAACAGGCCGACCGAGACCCTGACGCACGAAAGCCCGCTCCGAGGTGGAGCGGGCTTTCGTGTTACGGCTGGTGGTGCTGGCGGAGGATAGGAGATTCGAACTCCTGAGGGGTTGCCCCCAACACGCTTTCCAAGCGTGCGCCCTAGGCCAACTAGGCGAATCCTCCGTCGAGAAGCTTACCCAACTTTCGGGGTGCACGGACCATCGATTTTCCGACACCGACCACTCGAATCTGAGGTTAGACTGGGGGCCGACCCCTCGCGCGGCGTCATCCTGTGAACCTCCCCAGGGCCGGAAGGCAGCAAGGATAAGCGGGCTCTGGCGGGTGTGCGAGGGGTCTCTTCGTTTCAGGCCCCTCCAGGTGGGATCGCCGCATGAGTCTTGCGCTGTACCGCAAGTACCGGCCCGGGACCTTCGCCGAGGTCAAGGGCCAGGAACACGTCACCGAGCCGCTGCGCCAGGCTCTGCGCAGCGGACGGATCAACCACGCCTACCTGTTCAGCGGACCTCGCGGGTGCGGCAAGACGTCCAGCGCGCGCATCCTGGCCCGCTCGCTGAACTGCGAGCAGGGCCCGACCCCCGACCCGTGCGGGCAGTGCGAGTCCTGCGTGGCCCTGGCGCCCACCGGTCCCGGCCACCTCGACGTCATCGAGATCGACGCCGCCTCGCACGGAGGCGTGGACGACGCGCGCGACCTGCGCGAGCGGGCCTTCTTCGCACCGGTGTCGTCACGCTTCAAGATCTACATCATCGACGAGGCGCACATGGTGACCCGGGAGGGGTTCAACGCGCTGCTCAAGCTCGTCGAGGAGCCCCCGCCGCACCTGAAGTTCGTCTTCGCCACCACCGAACCCGAGAAGGTCATCGGGACGATCAAGTCCCGGACCCACCACTACCCGTTCCGGCTGATCCCGCCGGCCGCGCTGCGCACGCTCATGGAGGAGATCCTCACCTCCGAGAAGGTCCCCTTCGAGCCCGCCGCGCTCCCGCTGGTGGTGCGGGCCGGTGCAGGTTCGGCCCGCGACTCGCTCTCGATCCTGGACCAGCTGTACGCCGGGTCCGACGAGGCGGGCATCACCTACGCCCGCGCGGTCTCCCTGCTCGGCTACACCGACGGCGACCTGCTCGACGACGTGGTCGCGGCCTTCGCCGCCCGTGACGGCGCGCGCGCCTTCCAGGTGGTGAACCGGGTGATCGAGGGCGGTCACGACCCGCGCCGGTTCGCCATGGACCTGCTGGAGCGCTTCCGCGACCTGGTGATCCTGGCCAACGTGCCCGAGGCGGCCACCAGCGGGCTGCTCGACAGGCCCGCGGACGAGCTGGAGCGCCTGCAGGAACAGGCGGGCTCGATGGGCCCGGCCGAGCTGACCCGCGCCGCGGAGATCCTCAACACCGGCCTGACCGAGATGCGCGGGGCCGCCTCGCCCCGGCTGCTGCTCGAACTCATGTGCGCCAGGATCCTGCTCCCCGGGGCCGCCGAGGGCGAGGCCGCGCTGCTCGCCAGGGTGGAACGGCTGGAACAGGGCGGGGTCGCCGCCTCGGCCGGCCCCGCGATCTCGCGGGCCCCCGGCGCTCCCGCGGCCTCCGCCGTCACGCGGGCACCGGCCCCGCGGGCCGTGACCCCGGCGTCCGCACCTGCGGTCCAGACACCCGCGCCCCCGGTCCAGACGGCGCCCCCGCCGCAGCCGTCGCAGGCGCCCGCGGCCACGGCGCCCGTCCCCGACCAGGGCGCGGGCGGTGCGGACGACGACTGGCCCGAGACGGTCCGGCCCGGCGCGGCCCAGGAACAGGCGGCCCAGGAACAGCAGGCTCGGCCCCCCGTCCAGCAGCCCGCCGGCGCGGTGGCGGACACCGCCGACGAGGCCGGGCCGTCGGGGCCGTCCGAGCCCGCCCCGGGTGCCGTCCCGGATTCCGCCACCGGAACGGTGCAGCAGGCGTGGCCCCAGGTGCTCGCCGCGCTCAAGCGGCGCAGCATCGTCGTGTGGGCCAACGTCAACACCAACGCGCAGATCGCCGGGGTCGAGGGCAACATCGTCACCCTGGGGTTCACCCAGGTCGGCGCCATGAGGAACTTCACCGGCGGCGGCAAGGACGCGGTCGTCGCGGAGGTCCTGAAGGAGGTCCTCGGCGGCACCTGGAAGGTCGAGGCCGTCGTCGGCGGCGGTCCCGCCCCGTCGGCCGGGGGACGCGCACCGGCCCCGCGCCGGCCCTCCCCCCCGCCCGTCACCCCTCAGCCCGCCCCGTCCCAGCCCGCACCGCTCCGCCCGGACGCCCCCCAGCAGCCCGCGGACCGGCAGCGGGCACCGCAGCCGCCGCAGGCCCCCGCCGAGGCACCGCCCGCGGCGGTACGGGAGGCGCCCGCCCGGCCGGTCTCGTCCCCCACGGACGAGTCCTGGCCGGACGAGCCGATGCCGGAGGACCCCGGATCGCCTCCCCCGCCCGGTCCCGGGCTGGCCGCCGCCCGATCGGCCGCCAAGGCCGCGGCGCAGACCGGCCCCAGGGCGCCGGGCAAGAACGGCGCCAAGGCCGCGGCCTGGCCGGACGCCGTGCCCGGCCGCGCCTCGCGCGGCACCGCCCCCGACGCCGACGAGGTCGACCCGCTGAACGACGCGGACGCCGACGTCGACGCGCTGACCGGCATGGCCCTCATCCAGCGCGAGCTCGGTGGCCAGATCATCGAGGAGATCGACCACACCTGAGGGCCCCGGCGCCCTCCCCGGAACACCGGGCCTCTCCCGGGAAGGCCGGGCACCGCCTCCGCGGCCGTCTGTGCTGTCTGTGCCGTCCGCGGCCGTCCGTGTCGTCCGTGGCCGTCAGGGTGGGCCGGCGTCGCCGATACGGATCCCGGCGGCCACCGCGCGGTGATCGTGACGGGGCAGCATGGCGACGAGACGCTCCAGGATCTGGACGTCGTTCCTGCCGCGCTCGGTCTCGGCGTACGCCCACAGGGCGTCCGGCCCGCCCCACCGCAGCAGGCGGGCCCGTACCTGACCCTCCAGCTCCTCGCGCTCGCGGCGCAGCGCGGGCACCTCGGAGCGCGGCAGCAGGGGGCCGCGGTAGGCCCGCGCGACCGCGGTGGTCTCGTCCGTCGTGAGAAGCCGCTTGAGCTCCACGAAGTCGGCCTCGACCGCGCAGTCCAGCCGGTAGGGCTTGGCCACGATGGCGCGGCCGAGCTGCGCGCGCAGGCGATGGATCTCGGCGCGCGCGGTCACCGGGTTCCCGGCGTCGCCGTACAGGTGGAAGGAGAGCTGGTCGGCCGTCATCCCGCCGGGGTTGAGGACGAGCATCGCGAGGATCTCGGCGTGACGCAGGGAGAGCGGCAGGCGCGTCCCGTCCAGGTACGCCGAGGGGTGGTCGGCACCGAGGAAGGACAGGGTCAGCACGGGGGGGCGGCCCCGGCCCGCCAGACGCAGCAGGAAACCGCCGTCGCCGAGCGCCTCCAGGAAGGCGCTCCGCCCGTCGGGCAGCACCACCCGGTCACCCGTCTCCGGCGGCAGGACGCGGTGGCCCGCCCACTGCAGCGCGTCGTCGCCGGCGATGATCCGCCCGGTCGCGGTGACCAGGGCCCCCGGCTCGCCGCGCAGCGCGCTCAGGTGCCTGTCGTGGCGGCGCCTGAGCCGCTGGTCGCGTTCGAGCATGCGCAGCGTGAGCCGGCTCTCGGCCAGCCGGGCGGTGGCCTCGACGAGCGCGACGCTCGCCGGGCGCATGGCCCGCGTCATGCCGCTGACGTCGACGCAGCCCAGCGGTTCGCCGCTGTCCGGATCGATGATCGGCGCGGCCGAGCAGGACCAGACGTGCAGCGCCCTGACCAGGTGCTCGGCCGAGAAGACGTAGAGGGGGCGCCGGGCCGCCAGCGCGGTGCCCAGACCGTTGGTGCCGATCGCGCTCTCGCTCCAGTCGAAACCCGCGGACAGCCCCACCTCGTCGGCACGTGCCATCGTCCGGTGGCTCCCGTCGCGCCAGAGCACCCTGCCGGCGGCGTCGGTGACGAGCAGGATCTGGTCGTCGGCCGTGACGGCCTCCAGGAGGGTCTCGGTGATCACCGGCAGCAGCCTGCTCATCGGATGCGCGGAGCGGACCTGCCGGATGTCCTCGCCCTCGAAGGCGAGCGGGGCCGATCCGGCCTCGGGGTCGATGCCGGCCGCCAGGCAGCGCCGCCAGGAGGCGGAGATCACCCCTCTGGGCCGCTGGTCCGTCGTGCCGTCCTGCGGCCCCCGCCCCGTCCCCCTGCCCGCCTGCTCGTCCGCCCGCGCCCGGGCGGCCATCGCGGCCTCGTGCAGGCGCCGCAGCCGCGCCGCGTAGGAGTCGGGTCCGGCCGTCTGGACGGCTCTCGGATGGCCGTGGCCCACACATCCCCCCTGGAAAAAGCCGATGGTCCCCCCGGAACAAGCCGATGGCCGAAGCATCGGTGCTCCGGCGCGCGCCCGCAACCGTTTCGGCCGAACAGGGCGTGCGAAGGGTGAGTGAACGATCGCAACGTGTGTGCAACGTGCGACCCGTTAGCTTTCTGATCGCGCGTCGCCGTGTGCGGCCGCTCCGGCGGCGCGCCGTCGGGTCCCGGACGTCTGGAGGGGGGCCGGGGCCCGACAGAGGTTTATCCTCTCCTCCCCGGGAAGGCGTGTGGCCTCCAGTACAACACCGGGCCCGGACCCCGTAGGCTCGTGACGACCGATGCCACGGACGAGGAGCACACCACGGTGAACCCAGGGGATGTCAACCTGCAGCAGCTGCTGGAGCAGGCACAGCTCATGCAGCAGCAGCTTGTGAGCGCCCAGCAGGAGCTGAACGACGCGGAGGTCCAGGGGACCGCGGGCGGCGGCCTGGTGGTGGCCACCGTCAACGGCGGGGGCGAGCTGCTCGAACTCAAGATCAGTGCCGAGGCCGTCGATCCCGGCGATCCGCAGGAGACGGCCGACACCATCGCCGACCTGGTCATCGCCGCCATCCGTGACGCCGTGCGCGCCGCGGCCGACCTTCAGCAGGAGAAGCTCGGTCCCCTGGCACAGGGGCTGGGCGGTGGGAGCGGGCTCGGCCAGCTTCCCGGGTTCTAGGTCATGTACGAAGGGGTCGTCCAGAACCTGATCGACGAGCTGGGCATGCTGCCGGGCGTCGGTCCCAAGAGCGCGCAGCGCATCGCGTTCCACCTGCTGGCCGCGGAACCGGCCGACGTGAAACGGCTCGCGCACGCCCTGCTGGAGGTCAAGGACAAGGTCCGCTTCTGCCGGGTCTGCGGCAACGTCGCCGCGGAGGAGGAGTGCCGGATCTGCCGCGACACCAGGCGCGATCTCCACGTGATCTGCGTCGTCGAGGAGTCCAAGGACGTGGTGGCCATCGAGAAGACCCGCGAGTTCCGGGGTCGCTACCACGTGCTCGGCGGGGCGATCAGCCCGATCGACGGCATCGGCCCCGACGACCTGAACATCCGGGAGCTCATGACCCGCCTGGCGGACGGCCAGGTCACCGAGCTGATCCTCGCCACCGACCCCAACCTCGAGGGGGAGGCGACGGCGACCTACCTCGCCCGTCTGGTCAAGCCGATGGGACTGAAAGTGACACGACTGGCCAGCGGTCTGCCGGTAGGCGGTGACCTCGAGTACGCCGACGAGGTCACCTTGGGCCGCGCTTTCGAAGGAAGGAGGCTCCTCGATGTCTGACGACCCCTGGAGCGCTCTCGCGGAACGGATCGCCGAGCACGCGGAGAACTACATCGACGGCCTGACCCGCCTGGCGGGCGGCGAGGGCGGTGACGCCATCCTGCCGCTGCTGCTGGTGGAGGTCGGCCAGGTCAGCTCGGCCGGGGCACAGCTCGGAGCGAGCCGGGACGTCATCCTGTCGGGCAACTGGGAACCGCACCTGGGCGAGGACCCGGACGTCGACGCCGTCCGCACGGCGCTCGCCGAGCGGCTGGGCCCCGTCGACGACTACGCCGAGGTCTTCGACCCGTACAAGGACACCGTGGTCACCCCCTACCGCCTCTCCGACGACCTGACGGCGGTGGCCGCCGACCTGCTGCACGGCCTGCGGCACTACAAGGCCGGCCGTCCGCTGGAGGCCCTGTGGTGGTGGCAGTACTCCTACTTCAACACCTGGGGCAACCACGCCGGAGCGGCGATGCGGGCACTCCAGGCGCTTGTCGCCCATACGCGCCTGGACGTGGCCGAGGAGCGCACAACCGTCTGATCGTCCACATGCTGGGCTAAATCACGAGCCCCCCGGTAGGGCGCCAGTAGACTGTGAGCTCCACAGCCCTAGATTGCTTCGGAGACATCTCGTGGCGCTCGTTGTTCAGAAGTACGGTGGTTCGTCCGTCGCCGACGCGTCCTGCATCAAGAGGGTCGCCCAGCGGATCGTCGCGACGAAAAAAGCCGGCAACGACGTCGTGGTGATCGTCTCGGCCATGGGCGACACCACGGACGAACTGCTCGACCTCGCCCAGCAGGTCTCACCGCTGCCCCCGGGCCGCGAGCTCGACATGCTGCTCACCTCGGGCGAGCGCATCTCGATGGCCCTGCTGGCGATGGCCATCGCCAACCTCGGCCAGGAGGCGCGCTCCTTCACCGGGTCCCAGGCCGGCGTGATCACCGACTCCTCGCACGGCCGCGCGCGCATCATCGACGTGACGCCCGGCCGGATCCGCGGGGCGCTCGACAACGGCCAGATCGCGATCGTGGCCGGGTTCCAGGGCGTCTCCCAGGACACCAAGGACATCACCACCCTCGGCAGGGGCGGCTCCGACACCACCGCGGTCGCCCTGGCCGCCGCCCTGGAAGCCGACGTGTGCGAGATCTACACCGACGTGGACGGCGTCTTCACCGCCGATCCCCGCATCGTCCCGGCGGCCCGTAAGATCCCCAGGATCTCCTACGACGAGATGATGGAGATGGCGGCCTGTGGGGCGAAGATCCTGCACCTGCGCTGCGTCGAGTACGCTCGCCGCTTCGGCCTGCCGATCCACGTCAGAAGCTCGTTCAGCAGCAAGGAAGGCACGTGGGTCGTCTCCGACCCCGACAGCGAAGGAAAAGAGATGGAGCAGCCGATCATCTCCGGCGTCGCGCACGACCGGAGCGAGGCCAAGATCACTGTTGTCGGGGTGCCCGACAAGGTCGGTGAGGCTGCGACGATCTTCAAAACGCTCGCCGACGCCGAGGTCAACATCGACATGATCGTGCAGAACGTGTCGGCGGCCACGACCGGCAGGACGGACATCTCCTTCACGCTGCCCACCAGCGACGGCTCGACGGCGCTCACCGCACTGAAGAAGATCCAGGAGCGCATCGGCTTCGAGTCGCTGCTCTTCGACGACCAGATCGGCAAGGTCTCGCTGATCGGCGCGGGCATGCGCTCGCACCCCGGCGTGACCGCGATGTTCTTCGCCGCCCTCGCCGACGCGGGGGTGAACATCGAGATGATCTCCACCTCGGAGATCCGCATCTCGGTGATCGTCGGACAGGACGACGTGGACACGGCGGTCGGCGCCGCGCACCGCGCGTTCGACCTCGACGCCGACCAGGTGGAAGCCGTGATCTACGGAGGTACCGGACGATGAGCCGCAAGCCGACCCTCGCCCTGATCGGCGCCACCGGTGCCGTCGGCACCGTGATGCGCGACATCATCTCCAGCCGCGACGACGTGTACGGCGAGATCAGGCTCGTCGCGTCCGCCCGCTCGGCCGGCAAGGTCCTGCGGGTCCGCGACGAGGACGTCGTCGTCCAGGAGCTGACCCCCGAGGTCTTCGACGGCGTCGACATCGCGATCTTCGACGTGCCGGACGAGGTCTCCGCGACGTGGGTGCCGATCGCCGCCGGACGCGGCGCCGTCGTCATCGACAAGTCCGGCACCTTCCGGATGAACCCCGAGGTCCCCCTGGTGGTGCCGGAGGTCAACCCGGAGGCGGCCCGGACGCGGCCCCTGGGGATCATCTCCACCCCCAACTGCACGACCCTGTCGATGATGGCCGCGATGGGTGCCCTGCACGAGCAGTACGGCCTGAACGCGCTGGTCGTCGCCTCCTACCAGGCGGTCTCGGGCGCGGGCGTGGCCGGTTCGGCCCGCCTCTACGACGAGGTCGAGGCGCTGGCGGGCGACCGGACGGTCGGGCAGAGCGCCGGGGACGTGCGCAAGGCCCTGCAGAACAGGCTGGGGGACGCCGAGTCGCCCTTCCCGGCGCCGGTGGCGTTCAACGTCGTGCCGTGGGCGGGCTCGCTCAAGGAGGACGGCTGGGCGTCGGAGGAGCTCAAGCTCCGCAACGAGTCGCGGAAGATCCTCGGGATCGCCGACCTGAAGGTCTCGGCGACCTGCGTCCGCGTCCCCGTGATCACCACCCACTCGCTGGCCGTGCACGCGACCTTCGAGCGGGAGATCACGGTCGCCGACGCCCACCGGATCCTGGAGGCCGCCCCGACCGTGGTCGTGATGGACGACCCGGCCAACGGCGTCTTCCCGACCCCGGCGGACGTGGTCGGCACCGACCCCACCTACGTGGGCCGGATCCGCCAGGCGCTCGACTTCCCCAACACGCTCGACCTGTTCGTCTGCGGCGACAACCTCCGCAAGGGCGCGGCCCTGAACGCGGCGGAGATCGCCGAGCTGGTCGCGGCCGAGTTCGCGTGACCTCCCGGCCGTGCGGCGGCACCCGGCGCCGCCGCACGGCCCTCGCGTGAGGCGCGGCTCGCGGGACCGACGGGCCGGCGCGGGTCAGCGGAACAGGATGTCCCAGTGATCCGCCTCGCGGGCGTACAGGGGCTCTGACGCTCCCTCCTCGCCGTACAGGCGTGCTCCGTCGCCCCGGACCCCCTGCTTCGGGTGGTTCTTTTTGATGTACCGGTTGATGCAGGCGTTGGGCTTGATGTCCAGCTTGTAACCGGCGAAGTGGCTGTACGGTCCCGGGGCGTGGCCCACCTCGGTGCCTCCGGTGACCACCAGGCGGCAGCCGCTACGGCGCTTCAGGTCGATGGCGCTGGAGATGGTGCCGCTCCGCACGGCCTGCAACGAGGTGCAGTTGCGCCCCTGGCGGTTCGAGCACCCCCCTGAGGAGGTCCAGCGCAGGCCCGCCTGGCGCAGCAGCTGCTCGGCATCGGTCTGCTGGAGCCTCAGGGAACGCTGCCGCTGGACCTGCTGCGCCTCGGAGGCCTGGGCCTCGGCCGGTTTCCCGGCGGCCTGAGCGGGTTTCCCGGCGGCCGTGGCCGCGGTGGTCCCGGCGACCTTCCCGCTGGTCTTACCGGTGGTCTTCGTGGTGGCCGCGCCGGTGGTCTTTGCGGCGACCTTCCCGGTGGCCGCGCCGGAGGTCTTCCCGGTGGTCTTTGCGGTGGCCGCGCCGGTGATCTTCGCGGTGGTCTTCGCGGCGACCGCGCCGGTGGTCTTCGCGGTGGTCGCGCCGGAGGTCTTCCCGGGGACCTTCGCGGTGGTCTTCCCGGCGCTCTTCGTGGCGCTCTTTCCGGTGGCCTTCGCGGTGGCCTTGCCTGCGCTCTTCGCGGTGGTCTTGCCGGGGGCCTTCCCGGCGGCGGGGGCCTTCCCGGCGGCGGGCGGTTCCTTCACCGTGACCGCGGGGGGCGGGGCCGCGGCCGGCTCGCCCTGCCGTGCCCGGGGCGCCTGGGCCTGCGCGGCGACCGGGACGACGGCCGGTCGTCGTTGCGACGGGGTGGTCCCCGCGGGCGGCGTGCCCTTGGCGGCCGTCCGCCGGTCGGGTGCGGTCGTGCCGGAGGGCGCCTGTTCGCGCGGTGCCTGTTTCGCGACCGGAGGGACCTTCCGTTCCGGCGAGGAGGTCTTCGGCGCTCCGCCGCCCGCGCGCGGCGCGGCCCCGTCGCTGCCGGGCCCGCTCGTCCGGGCCACCGGTTTGGACTGTCTCGTCCGGCCGGGACGATCCGGCCGGTTCGACCGGTCCCGGCGGTTCCGTGCCGATGTCCGGGGAACCGCGAGGGAGGACACGGCCTCTCCCTTCAGCTCTCCGTGCCGGACGGCCGCCTGGCGGTACAGTTCCGATGACCGGTGCCGGGCGACCTTCCACGGGCCGGTCGCGTACGGCGCGACGGACAGCGGTCCGCGGGCGTCCGCCGTGCCCGAGGCCGGGCGGCCCCGGGCCACGGTGCTGTCCGGCGCGTGTCGGCTCTCCGCGTTCGCCTCCGCGTCGGGGGTCGACGCGATGACGGCTATCTGCAGAGCGAGCAGTGTTCCCGTGATGAACCGGGTAGCCCGCCGTCTACAGGGACGTATCCCCATTTATGTATCCCTTGTCGCGGGAGCCCTTCCACCAGATGGATCAATCCCACTTCCGAAGCCGGATGATCCCTCCCGAAGAGCGAATTTTGCCCGGTAATGGCGATCATCGTGCGGGTTGATGACCTGGTGAGGCCGCAGGCGCAAAGGATCCGGGGCGACGGGGGGATGCCGGGGGGCGGGGAGCGCGGGGACGGGGCGGGCGTGGCGGGCAGAGGGTGACGTGGCAATCACCGATATCAGTGGCGGGGGCGATGTGACGCGCTTAGGGTCGTTCACAAGGGCTTCTCCCGGATGGCACAGGACGGATGACCTAGGGTTCGTCCCGTGGAGAGATCAGCCGAGCCCGTCTGCCAGCGTTGACCGACAGGTGACAAGCGCCCTATGACCGAGCCGACCCCGAGAACCCGTGGATCAGACAGGACCCGTGAGGTCATCGTGGAGACGGCCCTGCGGCTCTTTCGCGAGCGAGGGTACGAGGCGACCACGATGCGGGCCATCGCCGCCGAGGCCGGAGTGTCGGTGGGCAACGCCTACTACTACTTCGCCTCCAAGGAGATCCTGGTCCAGTCGTACTACGACCGGGCGCAGACCGAGCACGAGGCCGCGTGCGAGAAGCTCCTGGCCACCGAGCGCAGGTTCGCCGCGCGGCTGGAAGGGGTGCTGCGGGAGTGGGTACGGGTCTCCGAGCCGTACCACGAGTTCGCGGTGAAGTTCTTCAAGCACGCCGCCGAGCCGGACAATCCGCTCAACCCGTTCAGCGCCGAGTCCTCGCCCTCCAGGGAGGCGTCGATCGGGATCTACCGGCGGGTCGTGGAGGGCTCCTCCGACCGCATCGACGCCGAGCTCAGGGCGGAGCTGCCAGAACTGCTCTGGCTGATGTCGATGGGCGTCGTGCTGTTCTGGGTGCACGACCACTCCGAGGGATGCCGCAGGACGTACCGCCTCATAGAGCTCACCGTGCCGCTGGTCGACCGCCTGGTCGGACTCTCGCACCTGCCCGGCCTGCGCGGGGTCGCGCGTGACTTCATCGCGGGGCTCCACGAACTTCGCGAGTGAATCCGGGGAGAACCCAGGAAGAACCGTATCCGACTGATTACCCTGAGTGGTCGGTTCGATGACGGGTTCAAGGGAGTCCCATGGGTTGGGTAGCCGTGCTGGTGGTTCTGTCCGTCGCGCTCACGCTGATCGCGTTCCGCGTTCTCAGGAGAAAGGGCCGGGAGGACGAGGAGCACGGGGCGTCGTCCGTCGGCTTCTCGGCCAACCTCGCCCTCGCCGTCTACCTGCTGGTGCTGGCCTACGCGGCCGTCCTGTGCAGGGACGGCCTGTCGGTCACGGAGGCCGACGTGCAGGCCGAGGCCGAGAGCCTCACCGAGATGTACTGGGCGGTGGCGCCCATTCCCGAGGCCGCGCCCGTCAGGACGCAGATACGGCAGTACACCGCGCAGAGCATCGATCTCGACTGGCCGCTCATGGCCGGGAAGACCATGTCCCCCATCCCCGGGCAGACGCTCGCCGAAGCGCGGACCACGCTGCTCCGGCTCCGGCCGGTCGGCGACGAGGGCAGGAACCTGCAGCAGGACGCGCTCGACAGGGTCTCCGAGATCTCGCACGCCCGGATCATCAGGGGTGACGACGCGGGCACCGGTCTGGAGAGCATCTTCGTGATCTCACTGATCGTCTCCGGCCTGCTGGTGATCGCCCTGCCCTGGACGCTCGGGGTGCGGCCCTCGTCCTCGTCGATCATCGCCGATGTGGTGCGGGTGAGCGTGGTCGTCATCGGCGTGTGCTTCATCATCCTGATCAGCCACCCGTTCAGCGGTCTCGGCGCCGTCGGGCCCGACGCCTTCCAGGCCGCGCAGCGGGAGTACGACCACATCGACGGGCGCTTCCCGGCCCAGCCGTGACCGGACGTGCCCCGCGCTCTCCGGGCCCGCGGGAGGATCGTCTCCTCCCGCGGGCCCGGCCGGGTGTTACCTGTGGGTTCTGCCGTTGAGGGCGGCGACGGCGGTCACCGAGATCACGCCGGTGAACATGACCACCAGCACCAGCGTGCGGTCGGTGCCCTTGCGCCGCGCGGCATAGCGGTCCAGCACCAGCCGCTGCCGTACCAGAGGGGGCAGCGAAGGCGTCCGGGCCGAGGGCCTGGGACGGGGCGTACGGGTCCTGGACGGCGTCGGGGTGGCGGAGGCCTCCGGGACGACCGAGACCGGCGCGGCCGGGGGCACGGGCACGGGCCGGGACGGGACCGGCGCGGGTGAGGAGGATCGCGGAGGGGAGGAGGAGGGGGACGGGGAGGGCGCCGGCGGTGACGCCGTGGGAGGCCCCGGCTTCTGCTCGGGCTCCGGTTCGGGCTTCGGCTCGGTTTTCGGGCCGGTTTTCGGGTCGGGGACGAGGCCGGGCTTGAGGTCCGGCTTGGTGTCGGGGTCGGGGCCGGGCTTGGTGTCGAGGTCGGGCTCGGGGTCGGCTCCGCGGTCGGCTCGGGGGTCGAGGCCGGGGCCGGATGTGGGGGCGAGGTCCGGTTTCGGTGCGGCGACGGCCGGTCCGTTCACCGACGGCCGGTTCGCGACGGCGCCCTTCCCGGCCTGGTCCCTCCCGGCCTGGTCCCTCCCGGTCGGGCCTTTCCTGGACAGGCCTTTCCCGGACAGGCCGGCCACCAGGTCCTTCAAGGGGTCGCCGACCAGGTCCTTGAGGGGACCGGCCGGTCGCGTTCTCCAGGGAAGATGCCCCTGCCCTCCTGGCCGGGGCGCGGCCGTTCCCGTCGGCGCGGGCGCGACGGGGTGGCCGGGTCCCGACCGCGTCCCGTGGGCGGTGGCGGACCGTTCAGGCCCCCCTTCCGTCCGGGACGGCCGCCGTCCGGCGTCCGGGTGCGAGAGGTCGCCCGCCACCCGCGACGACGCCCCGCGGCGGGCCGGTCTCATCCCCGCGCCCGCCTCCGTGCCCCGTCCGGGCCCATGCCGTCCCGCCTCCCGCTCCCCGGCGGGCCCGGCGTCCGGACCGGGAGTGCCGTCCGGACCGGACGCGCTCCCCGGGGTGGGCGCCGAGAGCGGGGGCCCTCCGTGGCGCGGGGGCACCGCGACCGGCCGCCCGGCGTGCCCGGCCCGTCCGACGTACCGGGTGACCTGCGGGCGGGGTGGTCCGGTGCCGTCCCCGGCCCGGGAGACCGGGGCCGGGACAGCCGGGCCGGAAAGGGCCGTGGTCGAGAAGAGGGGGGCCGCCCCGGCCAGCAGGGGGACCGCCACGCAGGTCGCGAGACCGGCCGCGCTGAGCAGGCCACGCCGTTGGTTCCTCCGCCGATGCTTCATCACCCGACGTTTCTAACATCATACGGAGAGTGATGGGAGGGTAAGCGGCTGGTCCGTTCTCCGTATCGGATCGGTCGTCATACCGTCCGGTTGGTACGGTGATCCCCTTGACGTCCCCCGGAGCGGGTGCGGCAAGCTGGACCAGAATGTCGTTCTAGGGAGGCAGCTCCCGGACGGCGACCACCGACCGGGAGGCGGCACGATGACCACGGGCCCACGCTGGGGGATGACGATCCCCTTCTACGACCGTTCACTGGCCGACTCCAGGGACCTGGTCGGCGAGCTGCCGGGGCTCGGGTACACCGACGCCTGGTCCGCCGAGGTCAACGGCGTCGACGGCTTCGTGCCGCTGGCGATGACCGCAGAGTGGGCCCCCGGCCTGCGGCTCGGCAGCGCGATCGTCCCGGTCTCCACCCGCGGTCCCGGCCTGCTCGCCATGTCCGCGGCCACCCTCGCCGACCTCGCCCCCGAACGCTTCGTGCTGGGCATCGGGGCCTCCTCCCCGGCCATCGTGGAGCGCTGGAACGCCGGGGAGTTCGTCAAGCCCTTCGCCAGGACCCGGGACACGCTGCGGTTCCTGCGCAGCGCCCTGGCGGGCGAGAAGGTCACCGAGCGGTACGAGACGTTCGAGGTCAAGGGCTTCAGGCTGGAGCGGGCGCCCCGGATACCCCCGAAGATCGTGCTGGCCGCGCTGCGCCCCCGGATGCTGCGCCTGGCCGCCGAGGAGGCCGACGGCGCGATCACCAACTGGCTCTCCCCGCAGGACGTGCAGAAGGTCCGGGCCGAGATCGGCCCGGAGACCGAGCTGATCGCCCGGCTGTTCGTGTGCGTCAGCGAGGACGCCGCGAAGGTGCGCGAGCTCGGCCGCCGGATGCTCGCGGGGTACCTCACCGTCCCGGTGTACGCGGCCTTCCACGACTGGCTGGGGCGCGGCGAGGTGCTGCGGCCGATGCACGAGGCCTGGGCGGCCGGTGACCGCCAGGCGGCGCTCAAGGCCATCCCGGACGAGGTCGTGGACGACCTCATCGTGCACGGGGACGCCGCCACCTGCCGGGCCAGGATCCGGGAGTATGTGCGCAACGGCCTGAACACCCCCGTCCTCGCCCCCATCCCCGGCGGCGAGGTCTCGATCGCGCAGGCCGTACGAGATCTGGCCCCCGCGAAGGAGTGAGGCGTTGCACGAGGTGCTGAGGCTGGACGCGACCGGGCAGGCGCGCGCCGTACGGGAGGGGAAGGTCTCGGCGAGGGAGCTCGTCGAGGCGGCGATCGCCCGGATCGAGTCCCGTGACGGCGCCGTCAACGCGGTGGTGCACCGCAGGTTCGAGCGGGCCCTGAAGGAGGCGGACGACGTCGCGCCCGGCGCCCCCTTCGCGGGGGTGCCGACGCTGCTGAAGGACCTGGGCTGGGCCATGGAGGGGGAGCCCTACCGCGCGGGCTCGCGCGTCCTGGACGGGATGACGACCAGGCGGGACGGGTACGCGGTGGCCAAGCTGCGCCGGGCGGGCTTCGTCGTGCTGGGGCGCACCAACACCCCGGAGTTCGGGACCGCGATCACCACCGAACCGGTGGTCTCCGGTCCCACCCGCAATCCCCACGACCCGCGCTACAGCAGCGGGGGGTCCAGCGGCGGGTCCGCCGCCGCCGTGGCGGCGGGCATGGTCGCGGTGGCCGCGGCCAGCGACGGCGGCGGGTCCATCCGGATCCCGGCGAGCATGTGCGGGCTGGTGGGCCTCAAGCCGAGCAGGGGCCGCGTCAGCTCCGGTCCGTCGGCGGGCGAGCCCTGGGCGGGGTTCTCGGCCTCCGGCATGCTCTGCCGTACGGTCAGGGACGCCGCGGCGACCCTCGACGTGATCGCCGGGACGATGCCGGGCGACCCGTACGGCGCACCGGCCTGGCGGCGCCCGCTCGCCGAGGAGGTCGGCGCCGACCCCGGGCGGCTGCGGATCGGCTTCCTGACGGCGCACCCGGACGGGAGCGCCCCGCCCGACGCCGACCTGGTGGCCGCGGTCACCGGGGCCGCCGGGCTGCTGGAGGCGCTGGGCCACCACGTCGAGCCGGGAGGGCCTTCGGCGCTCGCCGACGAGGACTTCGCCCGGCACTTCGGCACGATCGTGGCCGCGCACGTGGCCGCCGACCTGGACGAGGTCGGACGCTGGCGCGGCAGGCCGGTGGAGCCGGAGGAGATGGAGGAGCGCAACCGGATCCTGGGCGCGGCGGGCCGGGGGCTCGGGGTGGTCGGCTACCTGGCCTCCCGCGACTGGATCGACGCCTTCCGGCGGCGGATGGCCGCCTGGTGGGAGGCCCACGACCTGCTGCTCACGCCCTCCCTGGGGGTGGCGCCGTTCCGCCTGGGCTGGCTGCCGCCCGACGACGTCAGCACCGCGCCGGGCCGCACCCGCCGCGCGGTGGCGTTCACCTCGCCCGTCAACGCGACCGGGCAGCCCGCGATCTCGCTGCCGCTGCACCACACCGCGGACGGCCTGCCGGTGGGCGTGCAGCTGGTCGCCGCCGCGGGGCGGGAGGACCTGCTCGTCCGGGTGGCAGCCCAGGTCGAGGCGGAGCGTCCCTTCGCGCACCCGGCGTCGGCCTGACGGGCAGCCCCGGTCACCTGACGGTGGCGTACCCCGTGCCGGCCTGTGACGAGGGCGCCCGACGCCGGTGCACCCGGCACCGGGCCGACGCGCGCCCGGCACCGGCCGGGCGGGCCGTTTCCCGGGGACGCCACAGGCGACGCGCGCTCCGGGAACCCACCGGGAAAGTCACGCGTTATATCGTGAAATGGCGGGGTAGTACGCCGCCAGGCGAACGTGCTTCCAAGGAGGACTTCCCATGGTGAAGGCGGCGCGCGCGGCACAGGTGTGGCGGACGTACCGGAGTGTGTCGCAGCCGGGTTCCCCGGGGCTCGGCGACCGGCTCAAGGCCCTGCCCAGGATGATCGGCGCGGTCATGCACGGACAGTACCCGGGGATGAGCAAGGGCAAGCTGGCCATGATGGGCATGGGCGTGCTCTACATCCTCTCCCCGGTGGACGTCATCCCGGAGTTCTTCCTGCTCCTGGGGGTGGCCGACGACTTCGGGGTCTTCCTGTGGCTGATGGGCTCCCTGCTCGGCGAGGGCGGGCGCTACGTCGACTGGGAGCGCGAGCAGGTGCACCGGCAGGTCACAGTCGCTCCATCCTGAGCCAGGCCCGCGAGGGCAGCGGGTGGCCGAACAGGCGGGCGGCGTTGCCGTAGGCCACCCGGGCGATGTCGGCGGGCGGCAGGCTGCCCAGGTTCGTCGCGACGGCCTGCTGGGTGTCGGGCCAGGTGGAGTCGGAGTGCGGGTAGCCGCTCTCCAGCAGCACGTGCTCCAGCCCGACGGCCAGCCGCACGCCGGACAGCGCGTGGTCGTTGAGCGTGCCGAAGAAGAAGTTCCTGCGCAGGACCTCGCTGGGCTTGAGCCCGCCCTCCCACGAGGCCTCGCCCGCGACCGGGTGGTCGAGCGCGTAGTCGGCCCGCTCCGCCAGCATCGGCAGCCAGCCCACGCCCCCCTCGACGATGAGGATGCGCAGGGCGGGGAAGCGCAGCGGGATGCCCGACCAGAGCCAGTCGGCGCAGGCGAACATCGCGCTCGCCGGCATCAGCGTGGTGATCGCCTCGATCGGGGTGTCCGGTGACGGGACCGGTGCCCAGGAGCCCGCGCCGGCGTGCAGGCAGATCACGGTGCCGGTCTCCTCGCAGGCCTGGAAGAACGGGTCCCAGTGGTCGCCGTGGATGGACGGCAGGCGCAGCCGGGTGGGGAACTCCGGGAAGAGCACCGCCTTGAACCCGCGGGCCGCGTTGTCGCGGATCTCCTTCGCGGCCACCTCGGGGTCGGTCAGCCAGGGCAGCTGCAGGGCGATGATCCGCTCCGGGTAGGTGCCCGCCCAGACCTCCACGTGCCAGTCGTTCCACGCGCGCATGACCGACAGGCCCAGCTCCTGGTCGCGGGTCTTGGCGAAGACCATGCCGGCCTGCCCGGCCAGCATGCCGGGGAAGCAGAGCGCGGCCCAGACTCCGGCGCGGTCCATGTCCTCGATCCGGGCCTCGACGTCATGGCAACCGGGACGCATGTGCTCGAACCGGACCGGGTCCAGCGTCCACTGCTCGCGGGGCAGGCCGGCGCCCACGTCGAGCCCGGCGCACGGGTAGGTGGCCCCGCCGTAGCGCCAGACCTGGTGGCCGGAGTCGGTCTCGACCACCTTGGGGGCGAACTCGGCGTACTTCTCGGGCAGCCGGTCGTCGAACATGTCGGGCGGCTCGATCAGGTGGTCGTCGGCCGAGATGATCACATAGTCCCGCCGCCTCGGCTCGGGGTCGGGGAGCAGCGGCGTAGTCACGCGGTCAACCGTATGACGCTGGAATAACACTCATCAAGCCGCAAGGTCTCCGCTTGGTATCTCTGTCCTTCTCGCGAGGTCCCCGCGAGGTCCCCGCGAGGTCCCCGCGAGGTCCTCGCGAGCCGTCCCGCCGGGCCCGCCGGAGGTCCCCGGGACCACCGCACGCAGAAGGCGGCGGCCCCGGGGGGACGGGCCCGCCGGAGGGTGCTGCCCGTGGCGGGCCCTGATCGCGGACTACCCGGAGATCTCCCGGACATCCGGATCCTCCAGAAGATGCCTCCTGAGAGCGGGCGCGACACCGTCGTCCATCCCGAGGGCCCGCGCGCAGTAGTCCGGCACCGGACCCAGCTCGGCCAGGAAAAGGCGCATCGCCTCGGCGGGCGCGTGGCCGTACCCGTCCCAGGGCAGCGGCTCGCCCGGGTGCTCGCGCTCCCAGTACGCGACCATCTGGGATCTGGCCAGCCCGGTCAGCGCGTAGTCGTCGACCACGTCCTCCTCGGGCACCCCCAGCAGCCGCAGGACCAGCGCGACGAGCACCCCCGTGCGGTCCTTGCCCGCGGCGCAGTGCACCACGACGGGCGCGTTGTCCGCGTCGGCGATGACCTCGAGCGCGGTGGCGAGCTCGGCCCGCCCGTCCCGGGACACCTCCAGGTAGCGGTCGGCGAAGAACCTGGCGATCCCGGCCTCGGGGCTGTAGTCGTCCCGGACGTTCCAGAACCGGTGCTCGACCGAGAGGTTGTGGTAGCGCGGGCCGTGCGGGGCCCGGCCGCGGCGCTCGATCTCCTCGGGGTGGCGCAGGTCGATCACGGTGCGCACGCCGAGCGCGTGGAAGCGGTCGAGGTCCTCGCCGGAGAGCAGGTGCAGGGAGGCGGACCGGTACAGCCGCCGCCAGCGCACCCGCAGCCCCTCGTCCGTCCGGTAGCCGCCCACGTCGCGGAAGTTGTGCAGCCGCGCGAACTCGATATGCCGGGTCACGCCCCCTAACCTATTCAACGGCGGGTGTCGGGGACGGGGGCGGCGGATGCGCGTGGTGGTTCCGGTACGGGAGGACGTGCCCTTCGGGGTCCGCCTGGCGCTGTTGTTCGTGCTCGCCCTCTCCACGGTGATCGTCCACCTCAACCAGGCGCCCGTGCTGCGCCCGGCCGAGGAGCTGATCTCCGACCTGCGGGCGGGCGGGGTGAGCAAGGTGGTCCACGACCGCGACTGGCCCGCCTACGGCACGCTGACCTGGTCCCACGGGCCGCTGTCCTGGACCCAGGCCCGCTTCGACCAGCCCGACGACGTCTGGGACCCCGAGACCACCCGGCTGGACCGCGAGGCCCTGCAGCGCCGCCAGGAGGCGTTCCTGGCCCGGGTGCGCGCCGCCGCCGACCCGTCGGTGGAGATCGTGCGCACCGAGGGGTCCCGGGGAGCCGCCCTCCTGGCGGGCTCGCCCGCCTACGAGCGGTGGTGGAAGCCCTTCGCGCCGGTGGCGGTGACGGCCGAGGCGCTGACCTGGCTGCTCATGCTCGCCCGGCCGAACCCGCGCTACGCCAGCCGCTGGGCCTGGTTCTGGATGTTCCTCACCGGCGGCTCGCTCCTGTACGTCCTGCTGGAGCCGCGCCCGCTGTGGCGGGGACCGTACGAGATGCCGTCATCCGCGCCGGAGAGGCTCGACGGGACACGGGGGTTCGCGATCGCGGTGGCGGTCCTGTTCGGGACGGCGATGGTCAACGCCTGACCGCGGCCCGCCGGGGCCCGGTCCTCTCATCGAGGGCAAGGTCGTCGATCGGCCGCCGTCCCCGATGAGAGGAGCGGCGGCACCGCGACCGGGATGGCGGCAGCGGAGCCACCCCGGCCGCGCGATCGACCGGCCTCGTCACGGGACCTGTCCGGATCCGCCCGGACGGGATCGTGCCGTGACGATCAGCTCCCGAAGATCAGGTACAGGTCCCAGCCGCCGTTCTTGGCCTGGCACCGGTAGTCGTCGGCCCCGCCGGGGTTGTGGGGCCACAGGTACTCCTCGCCCACGGCGACGCACTCGGCGTGGACGCGGTAGTGGCCGTGGTACTGCCAGTAGTCCATCGCCTTCGCCGTCGTGCCTGCGGCGGCCTGGCCGGCCGGCGCGGCGGACGCCACTCCACCGGTGAGCGCCAGGGCCGCGGTCGCGACCACTCCCACCGCCAGCGCGCGCATACGGGTTCTCACTGGAAGACCTCCCTGGGGTACGGCCATCGTTGATCCATTCATTGAATGGAAGATTCCGTTACCCCGCAAGAGGCTGGACCGTTACCTTGGAAAGGGCTTTCCCAACAGGGGCCCCGACGCGCGGGAAAAGCCCCGGACGGGCGCTCTCCTACGGCACCGGAGACGTCTCGGACGCGGAGTCCCGGCCGGTTCCCCCGGGCGCGGGATCCCGCCCCGTCCCGGCGTCCCGGCCGGACTCGGGGCCGTCGGAGCCGGAGCCGGAGGCAGGACCGGAGCCGGGGCCGGAGGCAGGACCGGAGCCGGAGCCGGAGGCAGGACCGGAGCCGGAGCCGGAGGCAGGACCGGAGCCGGAGCCGGGGCCGGGGCCGGGGCCGGTCGGTGTGGCGGCCGCGGCCTTGAGGTCGGCGGCCTCCCTGCGGATCAGCAGCGCCCAGCCGCCGACCGCGACCCCGATGAACAGCCACCACTGCACGCTGTAGGCGAGGTTGAGCCCGCCTCCCCCGCCGACGTCCGGCGGCGGGACGGGCGCGGGCGCGGAGGCCGCCCCGGGCGTCTGCTCCACCAGCTCGACGTACCCGCCCAGGAGCCGGTACGGCAGGCGGCGGCCGATCGCCGCGGTGTCGATCAGCAGCACCTGGCCCGCGGGCAGCCCCGCCCGGTCGCGGATGCCCGAGCTCTCCTCGGACTCGGCGGGACGTAGCCTGCCGGTGACAGTCACCTCACCCGGGGGCGGCGGGGGCACCGGGGGGACGGAGTCGGCCGTGGCGCCCGCCTTGATCCAGCCCCGGTTCACCAGCACGCCGGTGCCGTCCCCGACGACCAGCGGGGTCAGCACGTAGAAACCGACCATCCTGTCCTGGGTACGGCGCCTGACCAGGAGCGACGCGCCCGTGTCGTACGTTCCCCGGACCGTGACGGCGCGGTGGCGGTCCCGGGCCGCGACGGTACCGCCGGGTGAGGTGAGCTCCCGTACGGGGACCGGAGGGGCGGTGAGGTTGGCGGTGGTCCGGTCGCTGCTGGCGGACCGTTCCTCGAAGCGCCCGAACTGCCACTGGCCCAGGAACAGGAAAGCGGGGATGACCAGCAGCACCACCACGTGGAGAGCCAGCCATCGGGGAGTCAGCAGGAACCGGTACACGCACCCAAGGGTAGGCACCGCGGGCACCGCCCTGTCCTTCGCGTGGGCCTTTGGGGCGACCGGGTGTGCCGTAGGGCGTAGTAGGGTGCCCGGAATCGCTGGATCGTTGGATGTCATGGAAAGGTTCGCCGGACACTCCGGACATCACATACGGTCGGGTGAGATCTCCCCCGGGACGTTCCATCACCTCCGGAGTCCGCCCCTGATGACCGTGCTCATGTCCGCCCCCGTGACTCCGCTCGTCCTTCCCCGTATCGGCCCCCTGCTGCGGCACGCCGCCCCCAGGGTGTTCGAGAGCATGATCCTTCCCGTCCTGGTCTTCTACGTCGCGCTGCTCTTCGCCGACGCCGGTGTCGCGCTGGGCGTGGCGGCGGCCTGGGTGTACGGAGGGGTCGCCTGGCGGCTGGTCAGGGGCGGCGAGGCGCCCGGCACGCTGCTGCTGGCGGCCGGCACGATCACCGTGAGGGTGGGGCTGGCCGTGGCGACCGGCAACCCCATCGTGTTCTTCCTGCAGCCCTGTCTCGGCGTGTTCTGCGTGAGCATGGGCTTCCTGCTCACCGCGCCGTTGCGGCGGCCGCTGATCCGGCGGGTGGTGGCCGACCTGGTGCCGCTGCCCGACCACGTGACCGAGCACCCGCGGATGCGGCGCTTCTTCGTACGGCAGTCGGTGCTGTGGGGGGGCGCGCAGCTGCTCAACGCGGTGCTGAGCCTGTGGCTGCTGCTCAGCCAGAGCCTGCAGACCTACCTGGTGGTCCGCACCTCGGTGGTCGCGGTGCTTCTGGGCGGAGCGGCGCTCGTCTCGGTGCTCAGCTTCCGGCACTGCCTGCGCAGGCTGGACGGCATCGCTCCGCGTCCGGCGGACGCGGAGCCCCTCGCGGCGTGACCCCCGCCGACGGGCGCCTCCCGGTGTGATCCCTCAGAGCGTGACCCCTCGCGGGTGCCCCCCTCGCGGGTGCCCCCCTCGCGGGTGCCCCCCTCGCGGGTGACCGCCGCCGACGGGCCTCTCCCAAGGCGACTCCTCACGGCGCGACCTCGGCGGACGTGCCCGCCGGGGCCGGGGCGGTACGCAGCCCGGGGCCGGGAAGCGCGGTGACCTGCCTGGGGCCGGCGACCTCGTGTCCCTCGGCGCAGCGGAAGTACTGCTCGATCGGCGCGCCGCAGTCGCGGTGGGTGAGGAGCACCGGCGGGCCCTCGCTGTCGCTGAGGTACCGGTCGCCCCACTGCATCAGGCTCACCAGGATCGGATAGAGGTCCAGGCCCATCTGGGTCAGCCGGTACTCGTCGCGCTGCCGCTGGCCGGGTTCGCGGTAGGGGACCTTGCGCAGCAGTCCCGCCTCCACGAGCCGGGTGAGCCTGGCGCTGAGCACCTGCCGGGGCGCTCCGGTGGCGAGCTGCATGTCGGCGAAGCGCCGCACCCCGGCGAACGCCTCGCGCAGGACCAGGAACGTCCACTTCTCCCCGACGACACCCAGGGCGCGTTCGATCGAACAGTTCTCCAGCCGCAGGGGAAAGCCGCCGGGTGTCACCTCGCTCATGTGCGCATCGTAGGTCGCCATCACGCCACCTCCAATTATCGCTAAGTCTACTTGACATACCCAGCCCTTCGCGGAACTCTGAGTCCATGATGCGAACTCAGCCGGTGTCCCCGCGTTACGCCCCCGCGACGGCGGCCCCCGAAGGTGCCGGTGCGGCCGTCGTGGCACCGCCCGGCCAGGAGGCGACCGCGGGGTGCGGGCCGGACGCGGCGACGGCACCCGCGGGCATGACGACCGTGTCCGGAGTCGTGACGACCGCGCCGCAGCACGTGACGATCGCGTCCGGGGACGTGACGACCGTGCCCGGGGCGGCCGTGGGGATCCGGCCCGCGCGCCCTGAGGACGAGGAGCGGATCCGCCGCTTCCTGGCCGGCCTGTCGTCCCGCACCCGGATGCGGCGGTTCTTCACCGAGGTGCACCACCCCGGCGCCGGGTTCGTCAGGGCGCTCCTGGCGGTGGACGAGCGACGCGACGCGCTGCTGGCCCTGCACGGGGACCTGCTCGTCGGGCACGCCATGAGCTACCGGGGCCAGGAGACCGACATCGAGATCGCCGTGGTGGTGAGCGACGAGTGGCAGGGCATGGGGCTCGGCTCCCGCCTCGTCCGCACGCTGATGCGCCGGGCCGCGGCCAGGGGCGCCACGACGGTGGGGATGGACGTGCTCGGGGATAACCACACGGTACTGGCGATGATCCGCGGCATCTGGCCGGACGCGGCCATGCGCGCCTCCTCGGGCACGGTGGAGGTGACCGCCCGCGTCCAGGGCTGAGCGTGCCGGGGCCGGGTCAGGCCGGGCCGGGCCGGTGGTGGGCCCCCGGGCCGTCGGTCACCGCCCGCGACCGGCCGGGGCCGGGGGCGGGGGCGTGGCGATCCCCGGCCGGGGCCGGGGGCGGGGGCGCGATACGACGATCACGACGGTACGATCGACGTGGTCCACGCCGTTCCCCGGAGAGTTTGCGGAACAAGGTTCTGTTACCCCACCATTGGAACGTGAAGACCGCCAAGAACGGCCGTGACGGCCGCACCAGGATCGTCGAGGGTGCCCTCCGCCGGTTCAGCCAGGACGGGGTCTCGGCCACCACGCTGGCCAGCCTCCGCGAGGAGAGCGGCGTCAGCGTCGGCAGCTTCTACCACCACTTCGCCAGCAAGGAACACGTCTTCGGCGTCCTGTACGCCGAGACCCTGAACATGTACCAGGAGGCGTTCCTGGCCGAGCTGCAGCGCCACGAGGCCGCCAGGGACGGCATCGAGGCCATCGTCGCGCTGCACATGTCCTGGTGCGGCGAGCACCGGGAGCGGGCGCACCTGCTGATCAGCGAGCGGCCGCCCCGGCGTGAGGAGCCGGGCGGCACCGAGGTGTCGGAGTCGCGCAGGGCGTTCTTCCGGAAGGTCGCCGACTGGTGGCGCCCGCACATGAAGGACGGGCTGCTCCAGCCCGTCCACCCGACGATGTGCTACGTGCTGTGGCTGGGACCGGCCACCGAGATGTGCCGCCTGTGGTTCGCCGGGGCGCACCAGCCCACGTCCGAGGAGATCGCCGGCCTGTGCGAGGCGGCCTGGCAGAGCCTGCGGCAGCAGGGGGCCTGACCCCGGCCGGAACGTTCCCGGCCGGTGCCGGGGTCAGTGGGCGCCCACCAGCCGGCGCGTCCCCGTCGGCACCCGCCAGACCGCCTCGTCCAGCGAGATGTCCAGCCGCAGGTCCTCGCGCCGCCGACGCAGGCCGGGGACGCGCACCCGGTCGGAGACGTCGAACCCGCCGTGCCGCGCGTAGCCGAACCCCAGCTCCCCGGTGAAGACCCGCAGCTCGTCCTGGTTCCCGCACCGCGGGCAGGTCCAGGCGACCACGTCCTTGCCGCGGTGGTAGTTGTGGCAGGCGCGGAAGTACTCGTCGGGCCGGAAGCGGGACTCGCAGGCGAAGCAGGGGATCAGCATCATGGATCCTTTGGAACGGGTGACGCGGTCATACAGGAGTACTCCCCGGCACTTGAACCGCGCTTGCAGAACGCTTGTCCGGGTGGGTAACGGTCTCGTCACCGCGTCGTGCGGACGCGCCCGGTGCGAGGATTGGCCGGTGAACGATCTGCCGATCCGGCTCAGAGAACTCCTGCTCGAAACCGGCTACACCATCGACGGCGTCCGGGCGCGCCTCGGCGACGTCGCGGCCGGCGCCCTCGCCCGCGAGGAGACGGTGCCCGCCCTGCGCGCCACCGCCGACGGCGACCCGCTGGGCACCCTGATCCGGCTGTGGTGGCTCGGCGTCCCCGTCGACGGGCGCGCGATGCCCGCGGGGCCCTCGGTGGAGGAGCTGGCCGCGGCGGGCCTGGTCCGGGTCGAGGACGGCCGGGTCACCTCCACGGTGCACCTGCAGCCCTGGGAGACCGGCGGCCACCTCGTCTCCGACCGCAAGGTCAGGCCGGGTGACCCGGCCCTGCGCCCGGACCACGTCGTGGGCGCGGGCGGAGCCTCGGCCAACCTGGCCCAGCTCGCCTCCCGCCGCCCGGCCGGGCGCGCCCTGGACCTCGGCACCGGATGCGGGGTGCAGGTCCTGCACCTGGACGGCAGGGCCGAGGAGATCACGGCCACCGACGTCAACCCGCGCGCCCTGGAGCTGGCCCGCCTCAGCTGGGCGATCTCCGGGATCGACGGGGTCGACGCGCGGCAGGGCTCCCTGTTCGAGCCCGTGGAGGGCGACCGCTTCGACCTGGTGGTCTCCAACCCGCCGTTCGTGATCTCCCCCGCGGGACGGTTCACCTACCGCGAGTCGGGCCTGCACGCCGACGACTTCTGCCGCGAGCTGGTCCGGCGGGCGCCGCGCCACCTG
Organism: Streptosporangium sp. NPDC050855; assembly: GCF_044456585.1. Lineage (NCBI taxonomy): Bacteria > Bacillati > Actinomycetota > Actinomycetes > Streptosporangiales > Streptosporangiaceae > Streptosporangium > Streptosporangium sp. NPDC050855. Next base: position 92,273 of record NZ_JBITFY010000009.1, on the reverse strand, counting down.
GCCCCCGGCGGGACCTGCCACCTGCTGGCCAACTGGCTGCACGTCGCCGGCGAGGACTGGCGCGACCGGGTGGGCGGATGGCTCACCGGGACCGGCTGCGACGGCTGGGCGGTCCAGCGTGACGTCCAGGACCCCGCCGAGTACGTGGAGCTGTGGCTGCGCGACGCCGCCGAGCAGGGCACCCCGCGCCACCGCGAGCTCTACGACGAATGGCTGGCGTGGTTCGAGGCCGAGAACGTCACCGGGGTCGGCTTCGGCTGGATCACGCTGAACGACTCCGGGAGCCTGGACCCGGTCGTCCGGGTGGAGGAGTATGCCCTGCCGGTGGAGCTCCCGGTCGGCGGATACGTGGACCGGGTGCTGGAGGCGGTCACCACGGCGCACCGGCTGACCGACGCCGAGCTGCTGGACGCCCGGCTCGCGCTCGCCGACGGGGTGGTGGAGGAGCGGATCGGCCCGCCCGGCGCCGAGGACCCGGCGCGGATCGTGCTGAGGCAGACCGCCGGGCTGTGCCGCAGCGTGCGGGTCGGAACCGTCGAGGCCGCCCTCGCGGGGGTCTGCGACGGTGACTATCCACTGGGCCCGCTGCTCGCCGCGATCGCGGAACTCACCGGCGAGGACCCCTCCGACCTGCGGGCCAAGGCTCCGGCGGCGCTCCGCCCGCTGATCGCGGAAGGGTTTTTCCACATATCCACAGGGTGATCGTCCACAGGCTGTGGATATCGCGGCTAACGTCTGGCAATCGAACGTTGACCGCGGCCGGGCAGTCTGTTCGTCGTGGGGCACGGACCCGGGGGGTGAGGGGTCCGTGCCACGTTCGGCCGGCCGTCCCAGTGAGGCGGCCGATCCGCGGGCGACGTACCGGACAACCGGGCCCCCTACACGTCGCCCGAGGTCCAGACGGCCGGCCGGACGCCCACGCCCATCGGGGGCCGTACGGCCTGACGTCAAGGGAAGAGCCGTTGATCAATCACGTCTGGATGACACGTCTCGACGACGACCTGTACGACGACCTGCAGTCAGCGCTCGACCCGATCGTGCTCGACCCCGTCGTGCTCGATCCGGCCGTGCTCGACGCGGTCGCGCTCCAGCAGGAGGCGCAGGTCCTCGGCCTCGGGCGCCCCGAGCCTGGTGAACAGGTGGTGGGCCCGCTCCAGGCAGTCGCGACCCCGCCCGGCGTCGGCGGTTCCGGGGGCGCCGGCGCCGACGGCACCGCCGATGGCCTTGCCGAGCACCCATAGGGCCTGTGCCTCGCCGTAGGGGTGGCCGATCTCCCGGCTCACGGCCAGCGCCTGCTCGGCGTAGCGGACCGCGTCGGAGAAGCGGCCCGCGTGGATGAACGTCTCGGCCAGCCGGGAGCAGACCCGCTGCTCCCAGACGCGCTGGTCGCTGGCGCGGAAGAAGGCCAGGCACTCGGCGTGATGGTGCACCGCCTCGTTGAGCCGCCCGACCCGCGACAGGATCATCCCCAGGTGGTAGCGGGCCCTGGCGGTGCCCGCGCTGGAGCCCATTTCGATGAACAGCGCCAGTCCCCGCTCGGCGGCGGCGATCGCCTCCTCCGGCTGACCCAGGAAGAGGTGGTCGCGGGCGGAGTAGCTCAGCGTCAGGGCCTCCCCGCCCCGCGCCCCTGCCCTGCGGAACTCCTCGCGCGCCGCCTCGAACCAGGCGAGGGCCTCCCCGTGCCGCCGCATGCGCCCGGACACGACGGCCAGCGCGTTGAGCGCCTCGCCGGCCACGATGCGGTCGCCCCCGTCCGACAGCTCCAGTGAGAGCCGGAACTCCCTCTCGGCCTCGGTGAGCCGGTTCGCCCCGAACAGCACGCGTCCCAGCACGTACCGGCAGCGCAGCTCGCAGGGGGTGGCGTCGAGCTTGCGCGCGACGGCCAGCATCTCCCGGGCCCGGTTCTCGAACTCGCGGACGTGGCTTCCCGACTCCAGCAGCGGTTCCATGGCCAGCAGCAGGTCGGCGCCGGGCAGCAGCTCGCCGGGCTCGTCCGTGCAGATCACCTGGGCGATCGCGGCGAACAGCGACTCCGCCTCCACGGCCAGCCAGGCCACCGCCTCGTCGGCGGAGGAGAAGACGCGGCCGGACCCGCCGACCTCGATCCGGTCGGCGACCGTGCTGCCCTCGTAGGCCAGGCGGTGCGCCGAGCGCGCGGAGGCCAGGTAGAACTCCAGCAGCCGGCGCAGGGCCTTCTCTCCCTCGCCGCCAATGGTCACGCTCACCTCGGAGCCGCGCCGCCCCCCGTGCTCCACCTCGCCCCCGGCACAGCTCTCCTCGGTCGCGTCGGCGACCCGTTCCGCGGTACGGCGGGCGAAGAGCTTGAGCAGGTCGTGGAAGCGGTAGCGGCCGGGGGTGGGGGCCTCCAGCAGGCTGGCGTCCACCAGGGACTCCAGCAGGTCCTCGGTGTCCATCGGGTCCAGGTCGAGCAGCGCGGACGCGGCCTGCACCGAGATGTCCGTCCCGCCGGGCAGGGAGAGCAGCCGGAACGCGCGGGCCTGGGCGGGGGCGAGCTGGCCGTACCCGAGGGCGAAGGTCGCCTCCACCGCCAGGTCGCCCACCCGCATCTCGTCCAGTCGGCGGCGCTCGTCGGCCAGCCGGGCCACCAGCGAGGCGACGGTCCAGGACGGCCGGGAGGCCAGCCGGGCCGCGACGATCCGTACCGCGAGGGGCAGGAAACCGCAGGCGGCCACCACGTCCATGGCCGAGCCGCGCTCGGCCTCCACCCGGTCCGCGCCGGCGACCGTGCCGAACAGCGCGAGGGCCTCCTCCGGCTCCATGACGTCCAGGTCGACCAGCCGGGCCGAGGCCAGGTCGGCGAGCTTGCCGCGGCTGGTGACGATCGCCGCGCACCCGGTCGAACCGGGCAGGAGCTGGCTCACCTGGGCCGCGTCGCGGGCGTTGTCCAGCAGCACCAGCATCCGCCGGTCGGCCAGCAGCGAGCGGAACAGCGCCGACCGCTCGGCCAGGCCGTCGGGGAGGGCGTCACCGGGCAGGCCGAGCGCGCGCAGGAAGGCCGCCAGCACCGAGTCGGGCGCGGCGGGCGCCTCGCCGTACCCGCGCAGGTCGGCGTACAGCTGCCCGTCGGGGAACAGGTCGTGCACGGTGTGGGCGACGTGCACGGCCAGGGCCGTCTTGCCCACGCCGCCGATACCGGAGATGGCCGCCACCGGCACGCCCTCGGAGCCGTCCCGGGCCGACAGCAGGGTGCGCAGCCGGGCGATGATCTGGCGGCGCCCGGTGAAGTCGCTCGCGGCGGCGGGGAGCTGCGCCGGGCGCGGCAGCTCCGCGATCGGCGACGCGAGTCTCGCCTCCGGTACCGCCCGGTCCGCCGACGTCGCCGTGGGGAGACCGTCCCCGCGGTCCCCGGAGGCGCGTCCCGCCGCCGTCCCCGCCGTCGCCGCCGTCCTCGTCGTGCCCGGCTCGGGGCCGCGGGACGCGCCGCCGCCGCGCGCCTCGCGGGTCTCGTCCGTACGGCCCGCCGGGGCGGACGCGGACCGGCCGGCGCGGACGGGCATGAGGGACGGGTCGTCGTTGAGGATGCTCCGGTGCATGCTCGTCAGGTCGGGGCCGGGCTCGATGCCCAGCTCCTCGATCAGGGTGGCGCGGGTGTCGGCGAAGGCCGCCAGCGCCTCGGCCCTGCGCCCGCAGCGGTAGTAGGCCAGCATCAGCTGGGCACGGAGCCGCTCGCGCAGCGGGTGGTCGCCGACCAGCGCGATCAGGTCGGACAGGACGTCGGCGTGCCTGCCCAGCTCCAGGTCGAGGTCCATCAGGACCTCCAGCACGTTCATCCGGCGCTCGGTGAGCCGGCCGCGCTGGTGCTCGGCGTAGGGGCCGACCGCTCCCGCCAGCGGTTCGCCGGTGTGCAGCGCCAGGCACGCGCGCAGGCTCTCGGCGGCCCCGGCCAGGTTCCCCGCGCGGCGCGCGGACTCGGCCTCGGAGACGCCCCGCTCGAACAGCAGCAGGTCCAGGGTGCTCCCGTCCACGCGCAGCGCGTACCCCCTGCCGACGGAGGTCAGCAGCTCGGGACGGGTGCGCGGGGACCTGCCCGGCTCCAGCACCGAGCGCAGCCGGGAGACGTAGGTGCGCAGCGCGCCGAGCGCGCGGGGCGGGGCGTCCTCCCCCCAGATCGCGTCGATCATCTCGGCCGGGGTCACCGCCCGGCTCTCCCGCAGCAGGAGCATCGCCAGAATGGAACGTTGCAGGGGGGTGCCCAGATCGAGTTCGGTTCCCCCACGCCAGGCCCGGACGGGACCCAGTACGGCGAACCGCAGTCCGTCTTCGCCGTCCTGAACAGCCATTTCCTGAATCTCCGCCCCACCCGAAAGTTTTATGGGCAAATGATAGGTCCTTTCTTGCTTACCCCGCGGGTAGAGGCTTGCTTGTTCTCCCTCCCGTTGATTACACGTTGATCCGTTGTCAAGTCGCACTCGTCATGCTGAACACGTCGGGCATGGTCCCTACGGGGGCGGCCATGCCCGGCATGCCGTGACGGTTCTCCGGACGGGCGCGAAACCGGCGACGCGGACGGTGCGTATCCCGAAACGGCGTGTACGCGGGGGCGGGACGTCTCCGGAAGGGCACGTGGCCGAGGACGGCGCGTATCCGGGAACGGCATGTGGCCGGGGACCGGTGCGTATCCGGAACGGCGCGCGACCCGGAGGGCGCGTGTCAGGGAACGGCGCGGGCGCGCATCGGATCCGTACCCGGATATCGCAGGGCGTTTCACGCCCTCAAGTCACCCGAGCAGTTGTTTTTCCTTTATATGCATGATTAAAGATATTCATCCTTTTTGTCGTGGCCCGGTCCTCCGGCGTTTCCGCGCCACGGAACGCCACGGAACGCCGCGCCCGTGCGGCCCCTCTCCCGGTAACGTCGGCACGTGCCTCCCTCCTACGCGCTCGAACGGTTGCTGAACGACGGCGGATCCAAGCTGGTCGCCGGGGTGGACGAGGTCGGGCGCGGGGCCTGGGCCGGTCCGGTGGCGGTCTGCGCCGTGGTCACCGACCTGTCGGAGCCACCCGCCGGGCTCACCGACTCCAAGCTGCTCACCCCCGCCCGCCGTGCCGCCATGGCCGATGAGATCACCGCCTGGGCGGCCGGGATCGGCTACGGCGAGGCGTCCCACCGGGAGATCGACGAGCTGGGCATGACCGAGGCGCTGCGCAGGGCGGCGGGCAGGGCACTGGCCGAACTGCCCGTCAGGCCCGACGTGGTCGTCCTCGACGGCAGGCACGACTACCTGGGCGCCCCCTGGGCGGTGCGCTGCGAGATCAAGGCCGACCTGTCCTGTGTCTCCGTGGCCGCCGCGTCCGTGATCGCCAAGGTCCGCAGGGACGCCCACATGGCCTCGCTGGGACCGGACGCGTACGGGTTCGCGGCCAACGCCGGGTACCCCTCGCCGGTCCACCAGGCGGCCCTGGCCGAGCTCGGCCCGACCGAGCACCACCGGCTGTCCTGGTCCTACCTCGACGACCTGCCCCGGTGGCGGCACCTGAAGAGGCACCGCAACCCGCTGGCCGGGGAGGGCCAGCTCGACCTCTTCTGACGGACGCCTGCCCGGAGGCGGCGGTCACGATCGCCGGGACGAGGACGGACGCCGGGCGCCACCCGGGGACCAGAGCGCCACCGGGGACCGGGGCGCCACCCGGGGGACCAGGGCGCCACCGGGGGATCAGGGCGCCACCCGGGACCAGGGCGGCCTCGGAACCGGTGGTCACCGTCACCGCACCCGGGCGCCGAGCAGATCGCCCGGGGTGCTCCCCTGCTCTCCGCCCTCTCCGCCCTCCTGGTTCGCTTCGCCGTACGGACTCGCGCGGCGGGCCGGGTACCGGATGCCGCTCGCCGGGGACATCATCGGAACATGCGGATCGGAGTCTTCCTGGTCGCCGCCGGATTCCCTGGACGGGAGCCGGGACAGGTGCTGCGGGACACGGTGGAGGCGGTCGTCGCGGCGGAACGGGCCGGGTTCGACGACGCCTGGATCGCCGAACACCACTTCATGTCGTACGGGGTGTGCCCGTCGGCGGCGACGCTGGCCGGGGTGGCGCTGGGCCGCACGACCAGGATCGGGCTCGGTACGGCGGTGAGCGTCCTGTCCACCCGGCACCCCGTGGACCTGGCGGAACAGGCGGCCATCCTGGACCGGGTGTCCGAGGGGCGGTTCACCCTGGGGGTGGGCAGGGGCGGGCCGTGGGTGGACCTGGAGGTGTTCGGCACGGGGCTGGAGAGGTTCGAGCGCGGCTTCCCCGAGTCGCTCGACCTGCTGTGCGAGGCGCTCTCCAAGGACACGGTCTCCGCCGACGGGGAGTTCTTCGGGTTCAGGAAGGTGCCGATGGTCCCCGCGGCCAGGTTGCGGCCGGTCGTCGCGTGCACCTCGCCGCGGACCGTGGCGCTCGCGGCCGAGCGGGGGCTGCCGATGCTGCTGGGCATGCACATCGGCGACGAGGACAAGGCCGCCCTGCTGCGCGGGTACGAGGAGGTGGCCGCGGCGCCGGTGCCGGGCGCGCGGGCGAACGGGGCCCCGAGGGTATCGGCCTCGTCCCGGGATCGGGACCGGGACGCGTCGTTCCGGCCGGCACCGCCCCGGCACGTCGCGGCGGCGGTGGGCCACGTGGCCGACACGACGGAGCAGGCCGTACGGGAGCTGCGGGAGGCCATGCCGCGCTGGCTGGAACCGGGCCTGGCGGGCTACGTACCGGTGGACGGGCGGTCGCGGCCCGCGCGGGACGTGCCGGGATACGTGGACTTCCTGTGCCGGACGCATCCGGTCGGCTCGCCCGGCCGCTGCGTCGAGATGATCGAGCGGACCGCCGCGGCCACCGGGCTGCGGCACCTGATCCTGCTGGTGGAGGGGGCGGGCGACCGCGCGCGCACCCTGGAGAACATCGGGCGGCTCGGCGCGGAGGTGCTGCCCCGGATCCGGGGCCGTGCCCGTCAGGCGCGGGCGGGCACGACCCCGGGATGAGGGGCCGTCAGCAGTCGACGAGTTCGGGCGTCTGGTTCAGGATCTGCGACCTCGCGGTGATGAACCTCGCGTGGGCGTCGGTGGCGGCCGGGTCGAAGACCGCGACCCGGTGACAGTTCTGGAAGGCGAGCCGTACCCCGAAGTGACGTTCCAGGGCGCCGCGCATGGCGTCGCTGGCGAGAGCGCGCAGGAGTTGACCGCGGGCGGCCTCGTCCGGCGGGGGCACGGTGTTGTCGGCGAACTCGGCGCCGGTGTTCTCCCGCTGTTCGACCAGGCCGGTGATCAGGGCCCAGGCGTAGGGCAGGGAGTCCCTGACACAGGTGACGAAGGCCGCGTCGTCCACCTCTCCGGCTTTGGCCTGGTCGAGAAGATCGTTCGAAACGGTCAGCGACATGCTGCGTTCTCCTCTCAAAAGGGGATCATTGAGACAGTAGTTGGGGGGCGGTGATCGCTCCACCTAGCCGGAGAGCGACACTCGCGTGGGCCCGAAGACGAAGCCGGGATCGATCTGGGCCGCCAGGTCCTCGCCGGTGGCCCTGTTCGCCCACGCCTTCGCGTTGCGCAGATGGAACAGCGCGGCCTGGTCGCCGAAGCGGGTCCAGTCCTTCTCCTGGGCGTCGAGACGGTCGAGGAGCCTGCCCAGCGCCAGGGCGTTGGCCGGTTCGAGGTCGCGGAGGGTGAAGGGACGGCCCTGCTCCATCGCGCGGATCGCGGCGGAGTGCTCCAGGCAGACCAGCAGGTCGTCGCCGACCTCGTCGCGCAGGAACGCCACGTCACCGGGGCCGTGCACCTTGTTGCCCACCACCGCGATCGGCACCCCGTAGTCGGCGGCGTAGTCGCGGTACTGGCGGTAGACGCCCACGCCCTGCCGGGTCGGCTCGGCCACCAGGAAGGTCATGTCGAAGCGGGTGAACAGCCCCGAGGCGAAGGAGTCGGCCCCGGCCGTCATGTCGACCACGACGTACTCGCCCGCGCCGTCGATCAGGTGGTTGAGGTAGAGCTCGACCGCGCCGACCTTGGAGTGGTAGCACGCCACCCCGAGGTCGTCCTCGTCGAACGGCCCGGTGACCATCAGCCGGGGCCCCTCGGGCGTGGTGACGGCGAACCGGGAATGGATCGGGTCGTCACCCCCGTCCAGGTGGAGCAGTCTCGAGCCGCGTCCCGGCGGGGTGGTCTTCACCATCGCCGAGGCCGACGAGATGCGGGGGTTGTCGCCCCGCAGGTACTCCTTGATCTCGGTCAGGTGCGAGCCCATCGGCCTCGGTAACGCCCCGTCCTCCATCCCCAGTGCCATACCCAGGTGCTGGTTGATGTCGGCGTCGACGGCGACGACGGAGCCGCCCCGGCTCGCCGCGTACCTCGCGAACAGCGCCGACAGCGTGGTCTTGCCGCTGCCGCCCTTGCCGACGAATGCCACCCTCACGGACGTTCCCATCTGATTATGAAAATCATTACAGTCGGTTCGGGGAACATCATGCCACGGCCGCGCGGGGCGCGGGGCGATTACGGCCGCGGGTGGCGCGTCCCTGACCAGGCCGGATATGCGGACAAAGGTGATCTTTGCTGACATCGGCCACGAAACCGGAGGGAGAAACGCGTGCCCTGTCATGACCGGTCCGGAAGATCCTCCGTTCCCGCTTCGCGGTCTCCTGTACGGGCTCGGCGACCGGCTTGGGGGCCGGCGGGGCAGAAGTTTGCCCTGGCCGACGATCAGGTGCCGCCGGTACGGGTATCCCCCTCCGAATCAATGGATCTTGAGCCCCCCGGCGAGATCGTGGACAAGGGTCAGCAAGGGGCTTGCGGTGTTGCGTACCGGTACCTGGTCGCGTCCTGTTCGAAGGGGGAGATCCGGCGGGGTCGCCGCGTGGGGGGCGGTGCTCGCGACACTCGCGGTGCTCGTCACACCGTCGGTCGCACCCGCGGCGTCCCGGCCGGCGACGGCCGGCAAGGGTGGCGGGCCCGAGCTCTCGGTGAAGACGGGAGAAGTGGTCGTACCGTCTCCGGGGGGCGTGACGTTCCGGCAGGCGACCCCGTCCATGACGGCGGTCCCGTCCGCGCGGGCGGTGTCATCCGCGCGGACGGCACCGTCCCGGGAAGCCGTGCCGCCACCGGAGGCGGACCCGGAAGCGGCCCCTGAAGCGGGTCGGGAGGCGGGTCCCGAAGCGGCCCCTGAAACGGGTCCGGAGGCGGGTCCCGGAGCGGGCCCGGAGGCGAGCCCGGGATCGGGGACCGGGCCGGGGACCGGGCCGGGGACGGCGCCCGCGGCGCCCGCGGGGGTGAGGGACGCTCCCGGCACGTCCCGGACGGACGACGAGTCCCGGACGGACGACGAGTCCCGGACGGACGACGAGTCCGAGGCAGGCCGGTCCCGGACGAGCGACGAGTCCCGGGCCGGTGACGGGTCCCGGACGGGCGGTGGCCCACGGGCGGGCGGTGGGTCCCGGGCGTCCGACGAACCTCAAGCCGCCGGTGGATCCCGGGCCGGTGACGAGCCCCGGGCGAACCTCGGGCCGGAGATCGAGGTCGTCACGTCGGCCTCGCCCGTCCACGCCAGGCCCGGCCAGAAGGTCACCCACACCGTCCGGCTGCGCAACACCGGTGACGTCCCCCGCTCCGGCCTCACCTTCACCCGTGACCTGTCGGGCCTGCTGGACGACGCGACCTTCGGCCCCGGCCTGTCGGCCACCTCGGGCACGGTCTCCTTCGACACGCCCGAGGTGACCTGGACCGGTGACCTGGCCGCGGGCCAGGCGGTGACGGTCACCTACGACATCACGGTGAACGACCCTCCGGCCGGAGACCTGCGCCTGTCCCTGGAACCGGCCGGTTCCCGGGGACCCGGCTGCCAGGCCGGCTCCGGGGATCCCGCCTGCGACGATCCCGGCGCCCCCGGCCTGCCGCTCCTGTACGTCCTGATGACCGCGGACCACGACAGGGTCGCGCCGGGTGAGGTGGTCACCTACACGGTCACCGTCGGAAACGTCGGGACCGCCGCCTACCCGGACGCCTCCCTCACCGGACAGCTCTCCCGGGTGCTCGACGACGCCGCCTACAACGGCGACGCGCGGGCCACCCGCGGGACGGTCACCTACACCGCGCCCAGGCTGGCGTGGACCGGCGACGTACCCGCGGGCGAGACGGTCACGATCACCTACAGCGTGACCGTCGACGCTCCCGACACCGGGGACCGCGTGCTGGACAGCGCCGTCCAGACCCTCGGAGGAGGGACGAACTGCCCGGCCCCCGCTCCCGTACGCGCGACCGCCCCGGGTGCCGTGCCCGTACCTGGGCCCGTGCCCGGGTCCGGGTCGACGCCGGGATCCGGGGCCGGGTCCGCGCCGGGGTCCGTGGAGGGGGTCGCGGAGGGGGCCGCCAGGCTCGCCGGGCCCGTCCCCGGGACGAACCTCGGCTGCGGCCAGCGGGTCACCGTGGAAGGCGTGACGATCACCAAGAAGCAGGTGCCCGAGGTTCCCCGGCCGGGCGACGTGGTGAACTACACGATCACCGTCACCAACCCGCGCCGGGACGCCTACCCCGGGGCGCACCTGAGGGACGACCTGTCGGGGATCCTCGACGACGCGGCCCTCGGCGACGTCGTGGCCTCCTCGGGCACCGTCGCCCACGCCGGACCGGTGCTCGACTGGCGGGGGGACGTTCCCGCCGAGTCCACCGTGACGATCACCTACGCCGTCACGGTGGGCGATCCGCCCGCGGGTGACTCGACGCTTCGCGGTGGTGTGGTGGGGGTGCGGCCGGAGTCCAACTGCCCGGCCGAGTCGGCCGATCCCGCCTGCGGGAGGTCCCCGGTGAGGATCGCCCCCGCTCCTGCCCCCGTCCCCGCAACCGCCCATGCCTACGCCCCCGCTCCCGCTCCCGACGTCGCCCTCGCCCCGGTCCGGGCGCTCGGTCCCGACTCGGCGGAGGCCCCGGCCCCTGCCCTGGTCCCGGCACCGGTCCCCGGGCAGGAGCCGGTCCCCGGACGCGCCCCGGCACCGGACCTGCCCTCGGTACCTGACCGCGCCGCGGCACCGGATCGGCCCGCGGTGAGCGAGGGGAACGCCGTGCTCGATGAGGACTCGGTGCTCGCACGGGATTCGGCGCTCGGGCAGGGCCCGGCCGCCGAGGAGGGGACGACGGCCGTTCCCGCCCCCTCGTGGGAGGCGGGCGAGCGTCCCGGCGAGGCGGTCGAAGGGTTCCGGGAGCCGGGCACGGGAGAGCCCTTCCCGGACGCCTGCCGCGTCGGCGGGCCCTGTGCCCGGCCGGCCGTTCCGGTCCTCCCCTTCACCGGGTCGCGGCTCGGCCCGCTCCTGGCCGGGGTGCTGCTGGTCCTCCTGGGCCTGGCCCTGCGGTCGCGCACCCGGCGCGAGACCCCCTGATCCGACCCGGACGCCGTATCCCCGGCCGGGTCCGCCCGGTACCCCGGACCCTTCCGGACGCCCTGGACGTCCCGGAGGGTCCGGGTGTGCCGGACGTCAGTCGCAGGCGGAGTCGAGCACGACGGCCCTCGTACCGGCACGGCCGCCCGCGTTCTTGCGGTTCCCGGTCGGTACGGCCGGCAGGGCGGCGCGGGGAGCGGGGGGCGGCGCGGCCAGGGTCGCGGCGACCTCGCGCCTGATCAGGTTGTAGTCGGGCGCGCCCGAGTAGATCAGCGGGGGCACGAACTGCAGGCTCCTGATCCTGGAGTGCTTCACCTTCTCGGAGAGCTCCACCAGATCGGGCAGGAGCTCGCGCGGGATGTCGGTGGAGATCGCGTCGACCGCGGCGCGGGCCAGCCTCTCGAAGCTCTTGAACACCGTCATCGGGTCGGCCTGCTTGGCGACCGCGTTCAGCAGGCACTTCTGGCGGCTCATTCGCACGTAGTCGTCGCTGTAGGTGCGCGACCTGCCGTACCAGAGGGCCTCCTCGCCCGAGAGCCGGCGCCTGCCCGGCTCGATCCGGCCCTCGTTGCGCAGGCCGTAGACGATCGGGTCCTTGACGCGGACCCGCACGCCGCCCATCGCGTCGACGATCTCGGTGAACCCCCGCATGTCGACCATCGCGTAGTAGGGGACGTCGAGGCCGAGGATGCCGCCGACCGTCCTCTTCAGCAGGGCGGGACCGCGCTGCCGCTTGCCCAGCCGGGGGGCCATCTCGGGGTAGTCCTCGGCGTACTGGTAGACCTCGTTGAGCATGCCCGGCGTGTACGGCGGCTGGCCCTCGAAGCCGTAGGGGAAGCGGTCGCGGGCCGGGCCGGGCGGCATGGGGACGTTCTCCAGGTTCCTCGGCAGGCCGAACAGCACGGTGTCACCGGTGCGGGTGTCGACGCTGGCCACGGTCATGCTGTCGGTGCGCACGCCGACGCGGTTGGCCGCGGCGTCGGCGCCGATGAGCAGGATGTTGATCCGCTCCATGTCCTTCCACGGGTCGTCGACCGGGATGGGCGTGACACTTTCGGCGAACACCGAGGTCACCACGGTCTGCGAGACGTACGCCAGCCGGGCCGTGTACACCAGCGGGGCGACGATGAGCGCGCAGAGCAGGCCGATGGCGGCGGCCGAGAGGTACTGCGCCGTCGGGGACGCCCCCTTGGGGCGGACCAGCAGGTAGGAGCGGATGGTCACGGTCACCATCACCCCGGCGAGCAGCAACGCGGTCAGCGCGAAGGCCCACAGCCAGGCCGGCTGGACCGCGAGGGCGAGCAGGGCGGGCCCGGCGGTCAGCATCGCGGTCATGGCCGCGAGGGCGAGGATCAGCTCGATGCCCATCAGCAGGGCACCGGTCAGCCTGCGGCCGACCCACAGGTGCGCCAGACCCCACAGGACGGCGGATCCCAGTGCGAGGGCCAGGCTCGATCCCACGTCCGTCCGCCCCGCATCGCGCGTCATAGCCCCTGCTTCTGCCGTCCGTCACCCCACTACATCGCAGGTTAATAACGGTTTTCGGGTCAATGAGCTATGTGGTCGTTCGACGCGCTGAGGGGGGTCGGTCAAGGTTTGTAGACCCGATCTCACCATCAAGTTGACAACGAGTCCCAAATTATCGTCAAAAACCGTGCTTGTGGGGTTTTACCAGGCAAAACGGGGGATTTGCAGGTAAAGCGGAGAGGGGGTTTCCGTGCGCACCGTGATCGGCTCATTGGTGATCGCGCTCGGCTGTCTCCTCGCCCCCCTGGCACTTCTCGCCGGGTGGGCGGCGAGCGAGGTCGCCGATCCCGCGGGATATCTGCGGACCATGGCTCCGCTCGCCGGTCATTCCGTCGTCCGGGACGCCGTCACCGACCACGTCGCCGACGAGGTCACCCTGCGGTTGCGCGGGCTGGGCGTCCCGGCGCGCGCGGAGGTGGTCCGCCGGACCGCCGAGACCGGTACCGGGGACGACTTCGCCGCCGTCTGGGTGGAGATCAACAGGGCGGCGCACCACCGGTTCACCACCGTGCCGGGCGGTGCGGACGACAAGGGCGACAGGGGCGACAGGGGCGACAGGGGCGACAGGGGCGACAAGGGCGGCACCGGTGGCACCGGTGGCACGGACCGCGCCGTACGCGGCGGGGTCGAGTACGACTTCACCCCGATGTACGAGCTGGTCAAGAAGAGGCTGCAACGCGCCGGCGTGGAGGCCGCCACCCGCCTGCCCGACACCCCTCCCACCGCCCGGCTGATCCCGGCCTCCGCCGCGGCCGACGCCCACCTCGTCTGCCACGGGCTCGCCTCGCTGCGGTGGGGCCTGGCGGGCGCCTCGCCACTCCTGATCGCCGCCGGGGTGTTCCTGATCCGCGACAGGCGCGTCGGGCTGATCGGCGCGGGCATCGGGACGGCCGTCGGCATGCTGGCCCTGGCGATCGCCCTGTCCGCGCTGCGCAACGTGTACCTGCCCGAGTCCATGCCGCGGGACGGCCTGCGGATCGGTGCCGTGCTCACGATGTTCGACACGCTGACGACGTCGCTGAGGAACGGCCTGAGGGCGATCTTCGGGCTGGGCCTCTCGGTGGCGGCGGCGACCTTCCTCACCGGGAGCGGCTTCAGCCGTCCCGCCCCCGAGGCACCGGGGGTCCCGAAGCCCTCGGCGTCCCCGGCCTCCCCCGGGTCCTCCGCGGCGCCCGCCGCCGCGTCCCTCGCGGTCCTTCCTCACCAGCCGGCGGCACCCGCGAAGGACGTCGCCGACGGCCGGTAGCCGAGCCGGAGCCGGGCGGCGGTGATGTCGAGGGTCCGCTCGACGGCCAGGTGCCCCACGGCGTACCGGGTCAGCCGGGGCGGGTACCGGCGGCGGAGCGACCGGTGGGCGGTCTCGGCCACGGCGGCGAGCAGACCGGCCGGTCCCGGTGGCAGGTAGTACGGTTCGGCGTCCAGGCCGCGTTCCCGAAGGAGCGCGCGCAGGGCCTCGTCGAGCACCACGGGCTCGGCGTCGGTGACGTTGAAGACGCCGTGGTCCACCGGGCCCGCCGCGGCGAGCAGGCAGGCGCGGACCAGGTTGTCCACCGAGGTCAGGCTGACCCGCTGGCGCCCGTCGCCCACCGCGAACACCCGGCCGCCCCTGACCGCGCCCAGGATCCGGGGGAGCAGCGTGGTGTCCCCCCTGCCGTAGACCGCGTGGGGCCGCAGGACGACCGCCCCGTCCAGGCATCTCTCGGCCGCCGCCTTCGAGGCGCCGTACGCGTTGGCGTACCGCCGGACCGGGGCGGCGTCCTCGGCGGCCATCACGGTCGGCCGGAACGGGTCGTAGACGCTGGCCGTGCTGACGTGCACGAACCTGGCGCCGGGGAAGGCCGCGGCGGCGTTGCGGGTGCCGTCCACGTTGACCGCCCAGATGGCGCGCGCCGGGCCCCAGTCCGTGACGCTCCCGGCGCAGTGGACCACCACGTCCACCTCGTACGACCGCGGGGCGGCGTCGAGGAGATCCCAGGAGGTGTACGGGGCACCGCCGACGTGCTCCCCGGCCACGGCCGGCCGCCTGCCGAAGGCCGACACCGTCCAGCCCTCGGCCACGGCCGCCCGGCAGACCGCGCCCCCCACGAACCCCGACGCCCCGGTCACCGCCATCCTCCGCCCGTTCCCCGCCCGGGTGCGTACGGGAAGGAGAGGGCGGTCCTCGGCCTCGGGGACGGTCCCGGTCACGGCGGACCCGGGGACGGAGGGCTCGGAGGGGGCGGCGGACCCGGGGACAGAGGACACGGAAGGCTCGACGGGCCGGGGGACGGCGGGCACGGAGGGCACGGCGGGGTCAGGCACGGCGGGTGACCAGGTCCCGCAGGGCGGCCCGGTCGAGCTTGTCGGACCGTCCCGAGCGCGGGAAGGCGTCGAGCGGCTCGATCCGATCGGGCAGGGCCGCGGCGTCGACGATCCCGGGGAGCGCCCTGCGCAGCCGGGCCTCGTCGTAGCCGCCGTCCGGGACGACGGCCAGCACGACCTCCTCGTCCCCGGTCTCCGGGTCGGCGAGCCCGACGATCGCCGCCTCGGCCACCCCGGGCAGTGCCGCGATGCCGGGCTCGTACAGGCCCGGGTAGATGTTGAACCCGTCGCGGAGGATCATGTCCTTCTTCCGGCCGAGCAGTACCAGCCGGTCCCCGTCGAGGCGGACCAGGTCGCCGGTGGCGATCTCGCTCAGCGGCTCCTCGCCGAGGTAGCACCGGGCCAGGTGGGGGCCGGAGACGAACAGCTCGCCGTCCTCGGCGATCCGGACGCCGACGCCGGGCAGGGGCGTCCCGAGCAGGTCCCCTCCGTCGTGGGCGAGCTTCTCGCCCGCGGACGCGATCGCGATGGGAAGCGCCTCGGTCATGGCGTAGACCGACAGCACCTCGGGCCCGGCCTCGATCGCCCGGCGCAGCACGCCCGGCGGGGCGGGGGCCGAGCCGAGCAGCAGGTAGCGGAGCGTCGCCGGGAGCCGGGGGGTCTCGCGCAGCAGCCGGTCCAGCCGTACCGGGACCGCGAAGGTGTGGGTGGCCCGCCGCTCGGCCAGCTCGGTGGCGAGGTCCCCGCCGCCGGGCAGCGACCAGGTCGCCCCGGCCAGCAGCGCGGGCAGCCCGAGCATCAGCTGGTCGGTGTGCACGACGTCCCCGGGTTCCAGCGGGAACGCGCTCCTGAACATCTCCAGCCCGGCGGCGAGCGACCCGCGGGTGTGCACGACCCCGCGCGGGCGCGCCGTCGTCCCCGAGGTGAAGATCACGGCCGCAGGCCGGTCCGGGTCCGAGCCGTACGCCGTTCCGTCGGCCCGCTCCGGGTGCCGTGCCCCCTCGCCGGCCGGGTCCGGGCCGTACGCCTCCGCCCGGCACGGGTCGGCGGACGTCCCTGCGGCGGCCGGGGCGGGTGGCCGCTCCCCGGGCCGGGAACGGCCGGACGGCCGCAGGATCCGTGAGAGCCGCAGCGCTCCGCGGGGGACCCCGGGCAGCCAGGGGCCCGCGTACAGGTGACGGACCGGCCGGCCGGGGAGCGGGTCCGCGAGGTCCGGCAGGAGCAGCCCGCGTCGGCGGGCCAGCCCCCTGAGCGGGCCGCTCAGGGTGTACAGCAGGGACTCGGCGACCACCCAGGCGGGCCGGGCCGCGGTCATGCGGGCGGCGAGCACGTCGGGTGCCAGTCCGGGGTCGGCCAGGACGAGCGTCCCGCCCGCCGCCACCGCCCCCAGGGCCAGCGCCACCGCGTCCACCCCCGGGCGCACCGCGAACAGCACCCCGTCACCCGGCCGCACCGCTCCGGCCACCGGCCCGTCCTCGGACCGGGTCCCCGCCTCGGACCGGCTCTCCGCTCCAGGGCGGGCCTCCGCTCCGGGCCGCGTGTCCGTCCCCGTCCCCGACCGAGTCCCCGACCGAGTCCCCGGCCGAGTCCCCGATCGGGGCCCGGACCGGAGGCCGGGCCGTTCCCGCCGTGGCGGAGGGGCGACCATGGCGTCGCGGACCGCGGCCACCCGGCGGCCGAGCTCGCCGTAGGTGATCTCGCGGCCCCTGCCGTCGACGATGGCGACCCGTGCGGGCTCCCGGGCGGCGACGGCCATGATCCCGGCGACGATGTCGTTCACGAGGCGCTCACCCACAGTCGCTCGTAGGTGGGGATGAGGACCCGCCTGGCCGCGCGCCGCCGTACCACGCGCACCCGGTGGGAGAGCAGGACGGAGGCCACCGCCCGGATCTCCGCCAGGGCCAGCGGGTAGCCGATGCAGAAGTGCGGTCCCGCGCCGAACCAGAGCCTGCGCAGTTCGGGAGGGTGGGGCCTGGAGGGGTCGAACGGGCCGTACGCCCTGGCGCAGTTGTGGGTGACGATCAACACCCGGTCACCGGGCCGCACCCCGACCCCGCCGACGCGGGCGGGGGCGGAGACCGAGCGCAGCATCACCGGGGTCGGCGTGGTGACCCGCATGGCCTCCTCGACGAGCGCGTCCAGGTCACCGAGGCCACCGACGTCGCCGGGGCCACCGGGACCACCGGGACCACCGGGGCCGTCGAGGCCACCGGGACAGCCGCGGTCGCCGGCCGGGGGCCGGTGGTCGTGCACGAGGGCGACGAGCCGGGGGACGAACGTGGCGACCGTCTCGGTACCGGTCAGGAAGAACGCCCCGGCCGCGCCCCTGGCCTCGGCCGCCGACAGCCCCTGCGCCCGCATCCGGCCCATCACCGTGGACTCGTCCCCGGCCTCGTAGGCGGCCTGCGCGATGTCCCCGATCCGGTCCAGCACCCGCCGGGCGGCCGCCACCTGCCGGTCCGACAGCCGCCGCGAGCGCAGCGAGACCATCGAGACGACCCGCTCGCCGTCGGCGAACAGCTCCCTGGCGCGCGCCTCGGAGACCTCGCCCAGGCCGATCACCCGGCAGATCACCGCCCCGGCCATCAGCCGCATGGCGTCCACCACGTCGACCGTCTCACCCCGTCCCAGCCGGGCCTCCAGGTCCGCCAGCGGACCGCGGAGCACGTCGTCCACCAGCGCGGAGACATGCGCGGGGGCGAAGAGCGGCGCCAGCTTCCTGCGCAGCGCGAGATGGCCGGGTCCCTCCATGTTGAGCAGCACGGAGGGGCCGAGCACGGGGGTCCACAGGTCACCGGGCGATCCGGGGCCGTCCTTGCGGAACCGCTCGTCGGTCAGCACGGCACGCGCCACGGCCGCGTCGTTGACCACGACGCCCAGGCCGGGGACGCGGACCACCGGCCCGAGACGGGCCAGCGTCCGCATCAGCGGGTAGGCGACGGGATGGGCGGCGAACTGGAGCCTGCTCTCGTGGTTCACCGGACGTCGACCACGTCGGGCCGGTAGTGGTGGTCGGCGTACCAGGCGAGGGTGCCCGCCAGGCCGTACGCGCGCAGCCTGCGCACCGACCCGAAGACCACCACGTCGCGGCGCGAGGCGTACGCCGGGGTGAGCGCGCGCACCCGGTTGACCAGGGCACGGTCCTCGTGGACCTCCTCGATCGCGGTCCTGGGGAAACCGCCCGCCCGCACGTACAGGCCGGCGGTGATGGCCAGCGTCGCACCGGGCATCATCACGTACGGCCCCCGGTAGCGCGGGTCCCTGTTGCCGGGCCGGAAACGTCCGAAGGCCGCGGCCACCCCGATCACGAACGGGATGAGGTGCCGCTCCCAGAGCTTCAGCCGGAACTCGTCGGTCCGGGGCCGCAGCTGCCCGCCGACCATCTCCAGCCCGTCGCCGAACGCCCGCCGGATGTTGCGGACCCAGTCCGGGCGGGGCAGGCAGTCGGCGTCGGTCCTGGCCAGGTGGGTCGCGCCGTGCGCGATGGCGTGCCGCATCCCGGTGTCGGAGGCGGCGCCGGTGCCCTTGCGGGTCTCGACGATCACCTGGACGCCGTGCCGCCGGACGATCTCGGCGGTGCCGTCGGTGCTGGCGTTGTCCACCACGAGCAGGGTGAAGTCCGCGTCGTCCTGCGCGGCCAGCGCGGCCAGCGTCCCCTCGATGCCCGCGGCCTCGTTGTACGCGGGGACGATCACCCACAGGTCCATCACATCTCCGCCAGCATCACGCCGGTGCTGATCCCGCCGCCGAGCCCGAGCATCGCCACCCGGTCGCCCGGACGGACGCCGCCCAGCGCGAGCTGGAGCGGCAGCGTGGTCGAGGCGCAGTTGCCGTGCTCGGTCAGGCTGACCACCAGCCTGTCCTCGGGGATGTCCAGCACCCGCGCCAGGAAGTGCAGGTAGGGCAGGGCCACCTGGTGCACCGCCACGACGGCGAAGTCGTCCCAGGTCAGGCCGGTGCGCTTGAGGGCGTTGAGGAAGATGTCCGGGCCCACCGCCTCGAAGGCCCGCCTCAGGGCGCGCCCGTCGCCGCGGAAGTAGGAGTACTCCAGGTCGCGGGGGTGCGCCGAACCGCCTCCGGGCAGGGTGCCGATCGGCCAGGCCGTGGAGTCGGCCGCGAAGTCGCGGTAGAAAATGCCACGTTCCACATCCGCGGCGACCGTCACGGCGGCGCCGGTGTCCGACAGCGTGTAGCCGGCGAACGAGTCGGCGAACTGCGCGCGGTCCCTGACCCGCCACCGGATCGCCCGCGACGGGATCTCCCCGGCGCAGACCACCACCTTGCGGTGGGCGCCGGACAGGATCAGCGCCTCGGCGATCTGGATCCCGTTCAACATGCTGTTGCAGGCGTTCTTGACGTCGAACACCGGGCAGGACAGGCCCAGCTTGGCCGCCACGATGTGCGCGGTGGCGGGTTCGATCATGTCCTGCGAGGCCGACGCGAAGATCAGCAGGTCGACCTCGGAGTGGTCGAGCCTCCGTACCGCGTGGACGGCCAGGTCGGAGGCCTGCTCGTCGTCACCGGCCACGTGGCGTCGCCTGACGCCGGTCAGGCGCTCGACGACGCCCCGATGGGGCGCGTAGCCCTCGATCCGCCGCTCCACGTCCGCGCTGGACACGGTCCGTTCCGGCAGGTACGCCGCCACGCCCGTGATCCGGGCCTTCATTGATCCCCCTGAACGGGTCACGTATCCATCTGTTCGCGCAATGTATCTAAAAGCTTGGGATTTGTCCTGATCTGGGGTGTCGTCATGGCGCCGCCGAGCAGGGGAAGGCCGAGCGGAAAGGGGTCCCCCGCGCCGCATGAGCCGGGCTCACATGGGTAATCCGGTGCGTCATGAACGACGCTCGGACGAAGGCGGTGACCACCAAGGTCCCCGCGCGCCTGGACCGGCTTCCATGGTCACGCTGGCACTGGATGATCGTCATCGGCCTCGGCACCGTCTGGATCCTCGACGGTCTCGAAGTGACGATCATCGGCAACCTCTCCGCCACCCTGGCCAAGGAGGGCAGCGGGCTTGCGATCACGCAGACCCAGGTGGCGGGCACGGCCGCGGCCCTCTACGTGGCCGGGGCGTGCCTGGGAGCGTTGTTCTTCGGCTGGCTCACCGACAGGTACGGCCGCAAGAAGATGTTCATCATCACCATGGTCGTCTACCTGGTGGCCACCGCCGCGACGGCGTTCTCGTTCTCCGCCTGGTGGTTCTTCCTGTTCCGGTTCCTGACGGGCTTCGGCATCGGCGGCGAGTACGCCGCGATCAACTCGGCCATCGACGAGCTCATCCCGAGCCGTCACCGGGGCAGGATCGACATCATCATCAACGGCAGCTACTGGCTCGGCGCCGCGGGCGGCGCGCTGCTGACCGTGCCGCTGCTCAACAACCTGCCGCTGAACATCGGCTGGCGGGTGGCGTTCGGCCTGGGCGTGGTGCTCGGCCTGGCCATCCTGCTGGTCCGCAGGCACGTGCCCGAGAGCCCGCGCTGGATGTTCATCCACGGCCGCGACCGGGAGGCCGAGGGCCTGGTCGACGAGGTCGAGAAGCGGATCGAGCAGGAGAAGGGCGTCCGGCTCGACGAGCCGTCGCGGTCGATGACCATCCACCAGCGCAAGGCGATCGGGTTCGGCCAGATCGCGCACACCATGGTCGCCCGCTACCCCAAGCGCACGGTTCTCGGCCTGTCGCTCTTCATCGGCCAGGCGTTCCTCTACAACGCCATCACCTTCGGGTACGCGCAGATCCTGTCGACCTTCTTCGGCATCGAGACCGAGACCGGCTACTACTTCGCGGTCATCGCGGTCGGCAACTTCCTGGGCCCGCTGCTGCTGGGACGGCTGTTCGACACGGTCGGCCGCATCCCGATGATCTCCGGCACCTACATCGGGTCCGGGGTGCTCCTGCTGGGCACGGCCTGGCTCTTCAACCAGGGGATGCTGACCGCGGTCACGCTGACCGCGTGCTGGTGCGCGGTGCTCTTCTTCGCCTCCGCCGGGGCGAGTTCCGCCTACCTGACCGTGAGCGAGATCTTCCCGATGGAGACCCGCGCCATGGCCATCGCGTTCTTCTACGCGATCGGCACCTTCGTCGGCGGCGTGGCCGGTCCGCTGATCTTCGCCAACCTCGTGGAGAGCGGCAGGCCCGCCGACACCGCGCTGGCCTTCACCATCGGCGCCTCCCTCATGATCGCCGCCGGTCTGGTGGAGGTCTTCCTGGGCGTCAAGGCCGAGGGCAAGGGCCTGGAGGACATCGCCGCGCCGCTGAGCACCGCGCCCGGTACGACGTCGAGCTGAGCACGGCGCCGTCCGGGCACCCGATGACCTTGGTACGATAGTCGTTATCATTGAGCATCTGTTCAGGAGTCGTCATGGAAGCCGTCACCCCCCTGGACACCTGCGTGACCATGGAGCCGGACGAGGGCAGGGTGGCGGCGACGCGGGACCGGCTCGTCACCCCCGAGGAGGCCGCCCGGCTCGCCGACCTGTTCCGGCTGCTGGGCGACCAGACCCGGGCTCAGCTGCTGTACGCGCTGCTGGAGGCCGGGGAGATGTGCGTCTGCGACCTCACCGAGACGGTCGAGGTCAGCGACACCGCCGTGTCGCACGCCCTGAGGCTGCTGCGGACCGCGGGCATCGTGGCCGGTCGCCGCTCCGGCCGGATGATCTACTACCGCCTGGCCGACTCCCACGTCCGGATGCTCCTCGACCTCAGCCGCGAGCACCTGCGCCACGAGATCGTCGCGGGCTGACCGCGAGTCGGCGGCGGGCCCGGCCGGGCTGACAGCGGGCCCGGTCGGGCGGGGTCCACGCGCCTCGTGCGAACCGGCCACCCGGAGCCTGGCCGACGGCGGCCCCGGCGAGGGGCGCGCGGGACGGACGAGGCGTCCGAGGTGATCGTGGTGTTTGATCCCCCCGTGTGGTGGCAGTGGACCCATAAGATCGTTTTTCGCGGTAGGCCTCCCCGGGCTTGATGTCGCCGTCCGCACCACGATTCCGCTGGAGGTATGCATGCGCGGTACGACTCGCGTGTTCGCCGTGACCACCACCGCCGCACTCGCCCTCGGGCTGGCGGCCTGCAGCCCCGGCGGGACGGCCGACGGTGGCCGGCCGGTCCAGCAGGCCGTTCCGACGGGCGGCCAGAAGTCCGCCAAGCCGGTCACCCTCACGTACTGGACCTCGTTCCTGCCGGACGCGACGCTGCGCGAGGCGATCACCGCCTTCGAGACGGCGCACCCCGGTGTCAAGGTCGAGCTGCGTTCCTTCGACGAGTCCGGCTACCACGGGCGGCTGCCCAAGGAGCTCGCCGCGGACAAGGCGGCCGACGTCGTGGGCCTGCGGATCCCGGCGATGACCGGTGAGATCAGGGACCTGCTCCGCCCGGTCGCCGAATGGAAGGACAAGGTCTCCGCGGGCTGGATCGACGAGCTCGACGAGGCCGCGATCGACCGTACCGAGAAGGCCGCCGGGAACGGGAAGCTCTACGCCGTTCCGATGGGCTCCAGCGGCGGCGCGGTCATGTACTACAACGCCGGGCTGCTCTCCGAGCTGGGGATGTCCTTCCCGGAGCGGGCCGCCGACCTGGAGACCATCGTCAGGCGGGTCAAGAAGGAACTGTCCGACGTGCAGCCGGTCGTCTTCTCCGGGGAGCCGCGCGGGCAGGAGGAACTGCTGTTCACCATCGCCGGCCAGAGCCACCCGACGCTCTCCGACGAACTGCTCGCCGGCCGGAAGGCGTGGAACGGCCCCGACGCGGTCTCCGCGCTGACCGCCTACAGGTCGCTCTTCGAGCGGGGTGTGCTGGCCAGGTCGGCGCTGAAGCTCAAGGGCGACCGCCCGGCCGAGCTGTTCCGCTCGGGCAAGGCGCTGTTCCTGGTGGACGACTCCGGCCAGAGCCCGATGCTGTCCGCGTCCCACCGCAAGACCGCCAAGATCTCCGTCAAGAACGTCGGCGCCGGCCCGTTCCCCACCATCCTGCCCGAGGCCGAGCCGGCCGTCCGCAGCACGCCCGAGGTGGGGCTGGCCGTCACCAAGAGCTCCAAGCACGTGGCCGAGGCGGCCGCGCTGGTCGAGTTCCTGACCGTGGGCGACGGCGTCCCGATCTGGGCGAAGAGGCTCACGATGATCCCCGCGCGCGAGGACTTCCGGCCGGAGTCGTCCGTCTTCGCCACCCCGGAGGGCAAGAAGGGCCACGCCGCGATCGAGGAGCTCGTCCGCGACGGCGGTTCGGCCAACGTCCCCGACGAGGTGTTCCTGAAGCGGGCCGAGGGCGCGATCATCCTCGACGTCGCCCACGGACGGCTCACCGCCCGCAAGGCCGCCGACCGCCTGCAGAAGGAGTGGGCACGCGGCCAGTGACACCCGCGCGGCTCAGGCGTCCACGGTCCTGAAGGTACGGCGGTAGGCCATCGGTGAGACCCCGATGGCCGACTGCAGGTGCTGGCGGAGCGAGGCGGCGGTGCCGAACCCGGCCCGCAGGGCGACGCCGTCGATCGGCAGGTCGCTGGTCTCCAGCATCCGCCTGGCCAGCTCCACCCGCTGCAGGACGAGCCACTGCCCCGGGCTGAGGCCGACCTCGTCGCGGAACCGCCTGGTGAAGGTGCGCCGGCTCATCCGGGCGTGCGCCGCCAGCTCGCTGAGCGGGAGCGGCCGGTGCAGCCGCTCCAGCGCCCACGCCCTGGTCGCGGCGGTCGTGCTGGCGGCCGGGGCGGGGAGCGGGTGCTCGATGAACTGGGCCTGACCGCCGTCGCGCCACGGCGGGACGACGCACCGCCTGGCCACCCGGTTGGCCACCTCGGTGCCGTGGTCGCGCCGGACGATGTGCAGGCACAGGTCGATGCCGGCGGCCACCCCCGCCGAGGTGAGCACGTCCCCGTCGTCGATGAAGAGCACGTCGGGATCGACCCTGACCCGGGGGAAGAGCCGCTGGAAGTGCTCGGCGCTGCTCCAGTGCGTGGTCGCGGGACGGCCGTCGAGCAGGCCGGCCGCCGCGAGCACGTAGGCGGCCGTGCAGATCGAGACCAGCCGCGTGCCCGGCCGGATGCGCGCGAGCGCGTCGCTCAGGGGCTCGGGCAGCCGCCCCTCGGCGGAGATGGGACCGAGCCCGTAGGTGGCCGGGATCACCACGGTGTCCGCGGCCGACAGGGCCTCGGGGCCGTGCCGGACCGTGATCGAGAAGTCGGCGTCGGAGCGCACCGGGCCGCCGTCGACGCTACAGGTGATCACCTCGTAGAGCCGCTCACCGGCCGGCCCGCGGGCACCGCCGAAGATCCGTGGCGGGATGCCCAGCTCGAAGGGGATCACACCGTCCATCGCGAACATGACGACCCTGTGCATGACCCGATTCTGGCACGCGATGGAAACGGGCCACGGGCCACGGGTCCGGTCCGGTCAGTCCATGTCGACGTCGTCGAGGAGCCGCAGGAGGCGTGAGAGCACCTTCAGGCAGGCGGTGATCTCGGCGTCGGTCAGGTCGCCGCCGACCTCGCGCAGCATCGCGCGCTCCTGGTCCACCACGCCGGTGGCGGCGGCCTCGCCCTCGGTGGTCAGCCGGATGAGCGAGGACCTCCTGTGCGCCGGGTTGGGGACGATCTCGACCAGGTGGCGCGCGGCCGCGTCGTTGACCATGCGCTGCACGAACTGACGGCTCAGCGCCTGGGCGCGGCCCATCTGGGGGACGGTCATCGGGCCGTGTCCGCGGAGCATGACGAGCACGGCCCGCGTCCCCACGGAGAGCCCTTCGAGGGCCACGTCCTGCTCCACCCTGCGCCAGGCGCGCCGGTACAGCGGCCCCACCAGGTCGAAGACCTCGGTGAGGCGGTCGGTCGATGCTCCGGTCGCCGGGCCGCGGCCTGTCTCGTCCACGGGACCATGATGACACCTGAGTTGTCATCGTCGAGCAAAGATGACACCTTAGGTGTCATGAAAGATCTCTTCTGGCTCGACTCCGGCACCGGACGCCCCGTCGTCCTGCTGCACGGAGGCTTCCTGGACCACCACATGTGGGACGACCAGATCCCGGCCCTGGCCTCGCGTCACCGCGTCATCGCACCCGACGCCCGCGGTCACGGCCGGTCCGCCAACGCCACCGGGCCGTACCGGCTCACCGACGACCTCGCCGCGCTGCTGCGCCACCTGGACACCGGGCCCGTGACGCTGGTGGGCGTCTCCATGGGGGCGGGCATCGCGGTCGACACCGCCCTGGAGCACCCCGAGCTGGTCGCCGCCGTGGTCGTCAGCGGGGCCGGCACCAGCGAGCCGTACTTCACCGACCCCTGGACCACCCGGGCACTGGCCACGTGGCACTCGGCGATGGCCGCCGGTGACCTGGACGCCTCGGTCGAGGGGTTCGTGCTCCTCGCCACGGGCCCGCACCGCACCCTCGACGACCTCGATCCCGAGGTCGTGGACCGGCTGCGCCGGATGGCCAGGGCCACCATGTCCAAGCACACCGCCGGCGAGCCCGACCGGCTCGTCCCGGTGCGCGACACCTGGGAGCGCGCCGCCACGATCGGCGTCCCCGTGCTGGCGATCAACGGCGCCGCGGACTCGCCCGACCACATCGGCATGGCCGAACGCCTCGCCGGCGTCGTCGCCGACGGCCGCGCGGTCTCGATCGACAAGGCCGCGCACTACCCCAACATGGAGCGCCCGGAGGTCTTCGGCGAGATCCTCGACGACTTCCTCCGTACGGTGCGGTCACCGCTGTGACCGCACCGCCGGTACGGGGTCAGCCCGCGCCACCCGACGCCGGGTAGATGCGGAGCCAGTCCACCTCCATCCACGCCTCTCCCGCGCTGCCCTGGCCCGGGAACCAGTCCAGCTGCAGGCAGACCGACATGGAGCTGCGGGTGGCGTTGCCGGAGCGGAACCACTCCTTGCCGTCGATGTACCCGACGACGGCGGACGGGGTGATCTCCACGGCGTAGGTGTGCCAGGTGGTCATGTCGATGTCGGCGTGGGCCTGTTCCTGCCCCTGGGGAGTGTGCAGGAAGAAGTTCGGCCGCTGCCGTTGCGGGTCGTCGATGACCTCCAGGAAGTCCACCTCCTCCCCGGTGGCGCTCTGCACGTTGCCGCCGCCGTTCTCGGGCCAGAGCAGCGCGACCGGGTGGTAGGAACCGGCGCCCGGGTACAGCCGGACGCGGGTCTCCCAGCGCCCGTAGGTCTGGGCGTGACGGGCGGCCAGCCCGGTCGTCGTCCCGTCCTCGCGGCCGTGCAGGTAGAGCGCCCCGTTGCCCAGGTAGAGCTGCCCGGGAGAACGGCGGCCGTTGCCGGCGTGCCCGGCGGAGTCGTAGAAGACCCAGTCGGACTCGTCGAGGTAGTCGTCGAACTCCGCGCACCAGGACGGCGCGCCCCAGCCGAGGGCCTGCGCGGCACTCGTCTCGCCGGTCGCGGCCGGGGCGCAGGGCGCCGCCGAGGCCACCTCTCCCTGGGCCGAGCTGAGCGTGCTCACCGCCAGCGCGGCCACCATGCTGAGTACGGCCACCCGCACGTGGGATCGGGTGATCATGGCTACTCCTCCCAGGATCTGGCGCAGAGCGTGGAGGGACTGAAGCTCCAGCAGCCGACGCTCGTCGGGCTCGGGGCCGGGGTCGCCGCCGCGCTCGGCGACGGCCGGGCGGGAGAGGCGGGCGGCGCGAACACCCAGCGCGGTGCCGCCGGTGCGGCCGGTGCGGCCGATGTCCCCGACGTGGGCGCCTCATGGCCGGCGATCAGCAGGACACCGGATTCCGGGCCACGGCTCAGCCAGGGCGCCATGCTCCAGCACGAGGCGAGATCCCCGGGACCGCAGGGGTCCAGGGAGCGCCTGAGCGGGGGGAGCGGCACGACGACCCGTGGCGAGGGGGTCGGGGACGGCGCCGCCATCGGGGACCGGACGGGCTTCGTCCACTCGGCCCGCAGGGTGGGCTCGGTGACGGGCCGCTGTACGCGCGACGGCCGCCGCGACGGGGTGACGGACGGCGAGGCGGGCTTACGGGACGAGCTCGCCGAGGGCTTCGGCGGGGCCGGCTTGGAGGTGGCCGTCCTGGTCGGTGAGGGAGTGGCACTCGGCTTGGCCGAGGCCGTGGTGCTCGGTTTGGCCGAGGCGGTCGCGCTCGGCTTGGCCGAAGCGGTGGGGCTGGGTTTGGGTGGGGTGGACGCGGTCGGTTCGGCGGAGGTGGTCGCGCTCGGCGCGGGCGACGCGGTCGGTTTGGCCGTGGCGGTGGGGCTGGGTTTGGGCGGGGTCGACGTGGTCGGTTTGGCCGAACCGGTGGCGCTCGGTTCGGGCGCCGGTTTCGTGGCCGTCCCGGAGGGCTCGGGACGCGGTGTCGCGCCCGGCCGCCCCGGCGTGGTGGAGGCGGTGGGGACCGTGCTCGGTTCGGGGGCGGTGGAGGCACTGGACGACGGCCCGGGGGTGGGCTTGGTCTCCGGTCCCCTGTCACCGGGGTTCGCGGGCGCGGCGCTCTTGGGAGCCGCCTGGGACGACTTCGGCTCGGCCTGCGGCCGCGTCTCGCGTCCGCCGTTCTCGGGGGCCTTCGTCGCCCTGTTCCGCGACGGTTCCTCGGCGGGAGGCGTCCTTTCGGAACGCGGGGCCGTCGTCTCGCCGCGCCTCGGCTGTACCGGTTCCCGCGCGGCCTCCTTCCGCTGCGGCGTCCGGGACGGCTCGTCCGGGACCTGCTCCGGCGGGGCGTTCCGACGGGACCTGGCGGGTGGTTCGGCCTCTTCCGCGGGGGCTCTGCGGTTCGATCGTGCGGGTGGTTCGGCCTCCTCCGAAGGGGCCTGGCGGTTCGATCGCGCCGGTGGTTCGGCTTCCTCCGAAGGGGCCTGGCGGTTCGATCGTGCCGGTGGTTCGGCCTCTTCCGCGGGGGCTCTGCGGTTCGATCGTGCGGGTGGTTCGGCCTCCTCCGCGGGGGCCCTCGGGGCCGACCTCTTCGGCGGTTCGGCCTCGGCGGGCGGGTTCTCGTCCGGTCTGGAGGGGGCCTCGGCCTCGGGGGCGCTCTCCTCCTCCGGGGCGACCTCCTCGCGCCCGGCAGGAGGTTCGTCGGGGGGAGGCGCGGCGTACTCCTGCGAGGGCGCGCCGGTGTTCACGCCCGGGTCGGCCACGGCGGCCCACGGCTGGGCGATGACCGCGCTCGTCGTCGCGGATACCGCGGCCAGCAGAAGGCCGGAGACCAGGGTGACACGCCGGGATGAGCTGCGTGGGGGCATTGGGGGGCTCTTCCTGGATCTATGGGGTGGGCTCTGGGCCGGAGACGGGTTTCCAGCCCGCGGCCGTGAATTCGGGGGTGCCCGGCAGGGCGACGGGCGGCACCGAGGCGGAGAGCGGGTCGGGGACGTTGACCCAGTCACCCCGGTTCGTACCGCGCAGGTCGGGATGCCAGGCCATGAGCAGGCTCATGGCGTACGGGCTGGAGTAGGTGGGGTCGGTGTCCCCGACGCCCTTGGTGGCGGTCACCTGGACCAGCACGGAGACGTGTATCTGGTCGCGCGTGCGGGACCGCCACTGGACGCCGATCGTCCGGGTCCGCATGGCGGCCCCGTCGGGGAGCGCTCCCTCCTTGGGAAGGCCGAGGATCTCCCTCCATCCGGCGGCGGCCTCGCGGGCACCGGCCCGTGCCGCCTCGTGCTGGTCCGGCGGGGCGTACAGCACCGCCGCCTGCTCGGCCTGCTCGGCGTCCAGGGTCCAGGCCGCCTCCAGCGCGGCGGCGGCGGCCGAGGCCGCGCCCAGCTCGTTACGCGGGAAACCGACGGGGTAGCCGGCCGCGCCCTCGTAGCCGGACGGCGCGGCCAGACGCACGGTGTCCCCGGTCTCCCCGGCGTCCCCGGTGGTCCCGGCGTTCTCGGTGCCGCGCGAGGCCGAGACGTCCACGGGATCGAAGACGGGCCGCAGCAGTTGCCATGCGCCGGCCGCCAGCAGGATCGCCCCCACGATCGAGACGACCACGATGAGCATCCTTCGCCGGGCGCTCGGCGGAGGGCCCAGATCCCAGTCCAGCGTGGGATCCTCGGCGGCCGGCCGCACTAGTGACCCCGGTCGGGACGCTGGCCGAACGCCACCCCGGCCGCCGCGGCCAGGCGCAGGTACGCGCCCCGGGTCGTCGGGCGCAGGCGGACCAGGTCCACCTCGGCGCCCTCCTTGAGGTGCGGGTCGTAGGGGATGCGGATCACCGCGCGGCAGCGGGAGTTGAAGTGGCGCTCCAGCAGGTCCAGGTCCACGTCGGACTTGGGCTCCACCGCGTTCAGCACGACGATGGCGTTCTTGACGAGGTCGGCGTGGCCGTGGGCGGTCAGCCAGTCCAGCGTCGCGGCGGCCGAGCTGGCCCCGTCCACCGCGACCAGGCTGACCAGCACGATCTGGTCGGCCAGCTCCAGCGTCGCCCCCATGGCCCCGTGCAGCAGGCCGGTCCCGCAGTCGGTGATGCAGATGGAGTAGTAGCGCTCGATGAGACCGGCGACCGTACGGTAGTCCTCGGCGTTGAACGCCTCGCTCACCGCCGGGTCGGTGTCGGAGGCCAGGACCTCCAGGCGGGCGGGCGACTGGGAGGTGAAGGCGCGGGCGTCGGCGTAGCGCACGATGTGCGGGGCCTCGGCCAGCATGGTGCGGATGGTCGCGGCCGTCTCGGACTTGACCTTGATGCCGAGGGTCCCCCGGTCGGGGTTGGCGTCGATCGCGATGACCCGGTCACCGCGGAGCGAGGCCAGGGTGTTGCCCAGGGCCACGGTCGTGGTGGTCTTGCCGACCCCGCCCTTGAGGCTCATGACCGCGATCCGGTGGTGCCCGCTCGCCACGGGGGTCTGGGCCTGCGCGATCAGCGTGCGGCGCTCCAGCTCCGCGGCCGACTCCGCCGGGATGATCCGCTTGCCGGAGAGCTGCCAGACGAGCCGGCGCCACCCTCCGGCGGGTTCCGGGCGGCGGTTGGTGAGCAGGTGCTCCGCGGTGAGCGGGACGCTCTCCTGGAACTGGTCGGGAGGGGGGGACGGCGATTTACGAATGTGGGGGGAGGTATCCGTCATTGCGAAGGTTCCTTTCGCAGGGAGCGAGCGCGGGTGGGGGCTGTCAGCAGGTCCGCCAGCGCACGGTGGTGCTGATCGAGTCGTCGGGGCCGTGGACCGTCAGCGGGGCGGTGACGGAGGCCGGGTTGCCGCACCAGCTACGGGTCCTGTGGGCACGTAGGTTGATCACCTGCGTGACCCCTTCCCGCAGGGTGCCTTCGGAGGGGCTCACGGCCAGGCCGGGAGCCGATATCCGCCAGCCGAGCGGTTCCCCCGACAGGGTGAGGACCAGGCTCCCCTGGCCGAACTCGTCCAGCGCCACGACGGGCGGCACCCGCAGGCGGGAGGCGAGCCCGTCCCGGCGCCCAGGCGTCCCGGCGGCCGGTGGCTCCGGGGTGGCCTGGCTGGTGGAGGACTGCAGCGACCTGGCGGGCTCCTCGGATCCGATCGCCGGGCCGAGGAAGTTCATCCCCGTCAGGGTGCCCGCCGCGCCGGCCACGACGATGATGACCACCTTGACGGTCGTGTTCCTGATCCGCGTCCCCGCCCAGCTGAGCGCCTCCAGCACCTGGACGGACGCCCCGATCCGCTCCTCCTCGGGACGGTCGTCGGGCTCGGTGTGGAAGCGCAGGGCCGGGATCTGGTCGTCGTCGCGCGTCCGGGCGGGGGTGCGCATCTCGACGGAGTGCTGCCCGACGATGACGACGGGCTCGCTCCTGACCGGGGGCTCGGGGACGGGGGCCTGCCGGGGGATGGTGCCGGTGATCTCCTCGCTCTGCGCGAGGACCTCACGTGCCCAGGCCTGGGTCAGCAGGGCGTCGTAGAGGGGGGTGTCGTGCCCGGTGACCGGGGGCGCGACCGGCGGGCGGGACGGCCGGGTCCGGTGGGGCGGCAGGGCGGGCAGCGGCGGCAGCCCCGAGGAGACGGGGGATCCCGTCGCCGGCCCGCTCGCCGGTGACGACGGCGCCGTCGGCGCCGACGGCGACGGTGAGGACGGTGAGGACGGTGAGGACGGTGAGGACGGTGAGGACGGTGAGGACGCGGCCGGTGACACCGCACCCGGAGAGGTCGTCCCGGGCGGGGCGGCATCGGGTGAGGCGGTCCCGGACGGTGTCGTGCCGGGTGACGCCGTCCCCGGGGAGCCGGTGCCCGGCCGCCTCCGCTCCCGCCCTCCGGTGTCCGGCGCCTTGGACGCCACCGGCGGATAGGGGGACGCGCCCGGTCTGGGCGCGGGCGGCGTCGCCGGGGGTGCCGGTACGCCGTCCCGTCCCGGCGGGACCGCCGGGGTCAGGGACCGTTCCTGCGGCGGGAGCGTGGACGCCGGAGGCCGCCCGCCCGCGGGAGGGGCGGACAGCACGGGGGACCTGCCGCGCGGACGCGACACCGGTGGCGGCGCCTCGGTGGACGGGCCACCTCCCGGAGGAAGGGGCGGGTACGGGACGCCCCCCGAGGAGCGCCCCCCGGGGGACGCGACACCGGTGGACGGGGCGCCCGGGGACGCGACCCTGGGGGACGCGACGCCTGGAGGCGACGTGCCCGGGGACGCGCCGGTGGACAGGGCGTCCGTGAGCCGCCGGCGTTCCTCGGCCGGGAGCGGCGCGACCGGCGGGTGCGAGATCATCTGCGGGACCGTGTAGCGGATGTTGATCGGCCGGGTGCACACCGAACACCTGATCATGTGGGAGAGCAGCGCCGACCGGTCGTCCTCCGAGCCGATGCCCGAGGGCGGCTCATGGCCACCGGGAGGCCCCCCGGGCAGGCCGGCCGGGAAGGCGCCCGGGAAGACGGCCTCCACCAGCGGGGGCAGCTCGGGGCAGGTACGCCGCCCGTGGGTGAGCGCGTCCAGCCCGCTCACCAGCGTCTCGATCAGGTCCTGGGTACGGGTGGCGAGCCTGCCGATCTCCTCGGCGGGCATCGCCAGCACGTGGGAGAGGTCGTCCATGCCCAGCGCGTGGCGGTACATCAGCCTGAGCGTCTCCGTGCCCAGCGGGTCGACGATCGTCCACACCCGCTCGATCAGAGGGGCGTCGGGCATGCCGGGCCCGGAACCCGGCACGTACCGCTCCCGGTGTCCCGGGGAGGTACGGCAGTCACGGCGCAGTACGGCCAGCGCCCGCCCCCGGACCGTGACGTTCCCGGGAACGTCCCCGGCCCGGCCGGCCGCCAGCGCGGAGACGACCGCCGCGTGGACCCGGCCGGGTTCGAGGTGGGAGGCGGCGTAGTCCACCAGGTGCGCGCCGTGCTCGCGCACCCAGGCCGCCTCCTGGCCGGGGCCGGGCGCGGGGCGCCCGGATCCGGTGGGTGTGCTCATCGGCCGTCGTACTCGTCCGGGTCCGGCTCGACCTGGCCTTGGTCGGGCGGCAGGGGCGCGCCCCGCTCCCCGGTGTTCCAGCCGGAGTCCTGCCGGGCCTGCTGACCCTCGGCGGGACCGGGACGGCCGGGGTCCGGCTGGACCGGACCCGGCTGCGCGGGGTCGGGCCGGTCCTGGCCCTGCCGGTCGGGGGCGGGCGGAGCGGGATTCGCCTCGTCCTGGCCGGACCGCTCGGCGCCTTCCCGGTCGTTCCCGGAGTCACCGGGGACGTCCTGCTCGGGCTCGGCGGGCAGGGGCTCCTCCCCGCCGGGGATCGGGCGCGGGAGCGGCACGGGCGGCGGGTCGGTCACCACGAGCTCCAGGTTGCGCTGCGGCAGCCCGGTGAACTTCGTCCAGTTGCTCACCTCGCCCGGGGCGGGTGCGGCGTAGAGCCAGCGGACGAAGGCGGGCCACACGCACGAGTCGCGGGGGATCGCCTGGCGTCCCTTGGCCGCGCCCTCTGCGCGGGAGGAGCTCAGCGCGTCGATCTCCTCGGCGGTGTAGTCACGGCACGGCGGGGTGCCCGGAGGGGCGATGTTGAGGTCCCACACGCCGTTCTCGTCGGTGTAGCGCATCCCCCGGTCCAGGCCGAGGGCCTCGTGGGCGCGGCGCAGCAGCTCGGGGTCCTCGAAGATCGGCAGCGAGACGCCGCCGTCCGGGCCGCCACCGGGGAGCCGCGGGGTGGCCGGCATGAGCACGGTCCCGTCGGGGCCCTGCGACGTGTTCGCACCGGGGCCGGTCGAGGGCTGCGCGCCGGACGGGTCGCGTTCCTGCGAGCGCTCACCGGGCTCCGCGGGCTCGGCGGGCTCGGCGGTCGGCGGGGCGGGTACCGGGGCCGGAGCCGCCGTCTCCCCGGGCCGGGCCCTCCTCGAGGGCGGGCGCGCGTCGTCCGTCGGCCTCGTCTCGGGAGGGGCGACCTCGCCCGTGGGCACGACCGGTCCGCCGGGGCCGGATCGGATCGCGGGCTTCAGCGTGCCGGTCGGCCGGGAGTGCCGGGGACCCTCGCCCGGCTGCGAGGGCCGGTCACCGGTGGTGGGCCGGGGCTGGGACGGCCGGCCGTCGCCGGTGGGGCGAGGCTGCGGCTGCGGGTCGCCGGTCGGCTGCGAGGGCCGGTCGGCGGTCGGGCCGGGCTGAGGCCGGGAGGGCCGGTCGGCGGTGGGGCCGGGCCGGGGCTGCGAGGGCCGGTCGGCGGTGGGCCGGGGCTCGGACGGCCGGGAGGGATCCGACGATCTCGTCCCGCCGGTCTCGGGAGCGGGCTTGGGCGGCGCGACCACGGTCTCCGCCGGGCGCTCGATGACGCTGCCGCTCTCCTTCTCGCTCTGCTTCTCGTTCTGCGTGATGTCGCCGCTGACCTTCTTGGTCGGGGTCGGGGCCGGCTTGGCGGGCCGCTCGTTCACCACCGGGGGCGCGACCGGGGGCCGTGCCACGGGAGCCGGATCGGGAGCGGGCTGCAGCGGCGCCGAGGTGCGCCTGGCCGCCTGGGCGTTCGACCTGGGGGCCGCGGACGGCTTGGCCGGGGCCGCCTTCGGCTTCTCCTTCGGTTTCTCCTTCTCCGGGGCCGAGGACTTGGCGGGCGGTGCCGGGGTGCTCTTGGGGTTGCCCGGCCGCTGCGCGAGCGGCGCGGCCGCGGCCGCCGCCAGGACCGGCAGGGCGACGCAGCCCTCCGCGGCGGTCCCGACCGCGTGCCCGTCGACGGTGGTCGTCAGGCAGACCCGCTGGCCCGCGGCGTCGCCCGCGGCCGAGCCCTTCGAGATCGTGCTGCCCGCGTCCGCGCCGGAGAGCGGGAGCGGTTGATCACCCCCGGGCGACGCGCTGGACGTCCAGGCTCCCGCCTGGTCGTCCAGAAGGTACGTCCCCGCCGCCAGCCGCATCACCTGCCCCTCACCGGTGTCGGGGCGGAGGGCGACGACGGTTCCCAGTCCGGCGCCGGCGCCGAAGACGCCGATCGCGACACTCGCAGTGATCACCGTCGCACGTGATGGCTTACGTGAGGGCGTCATCTGAAGGTTCCTTTTCTTCCGGTGAAACGTCAGTCGCCGTGGCTTTCCAGGACGTCGCTCCACTCGCCGAGTACGCGAGCGGGCTCGTTCGAACCGGCGGGGGGGACATGTGTCACGTACATGCGGCCGTACGTGGCGCTCACCGAGCGGGCGAAGGCCTTGCCGCGGGTACGCACGGCGGCCGAGCCCTTCAGCTTGACCGTCGCGCCTTCCCGCTCCGCCTCGCGGAGCTCGGTGGATCGGGCTCCGTACCAGACCAGGGCGCCCCCGTCACCGGTCCTGAGCGCTCGTACCGGTCCCTCAAGCCGGTACGAGAGCGTGAGCTTCCAGTCGGCCTCTCGCAGCCGAGCCCGTTCCTGCTGCCAGAACAGCACGGTCTCGCTGGTCCAGGGGCCCTCGTCGAACGCCGGGTCGATCTCGGCCCTCTCCAGGCTCGCCAGGTGCGCGCGGGCGATCTGGCGAGGGGTCGCGATCAGTCCGGTGGCGTTCTCGGAAAGACCCGTCGCGTACCCCTCGGCGTCCGTCGCGATCGCGGGGAAGCGTGCCGGGGTGGCGCGGGTGTCGGCCGCCGAGGCGACGAGCCGCCAGCCCCCGGGGGCCGAGCTCATCACGTCGACGATCCGGGCGACGCCCGGTTCGTGCGAGACCGCCACGAACCAGTCCGCGACACCCTCCACGTGGCGCGGAATCCATATCTTCGGGTTGGGCCAGACGCCCGTCGCGAGCGACGTCCCCTCCATCTTCGCCGTCGTGAAGGCCGCCCTCGTCATCTCCAGCGCCAGGCCGTGCTCCAGCTTCGCCATGGCCTCACGGTCCTTCCTGGCCTGCGCCGCCGACAGGCCCCGCTGGTAGCGGCCGTGGACGGCGTACGCCTCCTTGGAGGTGAGCTGGGGACGGCCGGACCCGGCCGGTGCCTCGGCCGACGGCGGAGAGGTCGGCGTCCCGGCGCGGGGCCTGAGCGACGTCGTGGCCCTGGGCCGGGAGGAGGCCTCGGGCCGCAGGGACGTCTCCGGCCGGGAGGAGGTCCTCGGGCGGGGAGACGACCTGTCCGTGCCCTCGGTGCCCTCGGTGCCGCCGGGTCTCGGGGTGGGCTTCCGGGCGGAGCGGGACGGGGACGACGTCGGGGAGGGCGAGGAGACCGCCCCGCCCCAGTCGCCACCCGAACGGTCGGGGGTGGGGTTCGCCGCCAGGGACGGGCCCGAGGGCGATCTGGTCGCGAGCCAGAGCGCCGAAGCGGCGATGATCGTCAAAACCACCGTGAACAGAATGACCTTCCGCCAATCGAATGACAGCAGTCGTTCGGGGTGCCAGTCGGATGCCTGTTCGGAATCGCGGCCGGGGGAAGCGTTGCCACGGCCGAAGGACCCAGCCTGTCCATCTGGGAAATCCGATGCACGCCATGACATAGGTCCAAATATTAGACTGACCGTGATCTATTGGGAAGGTAAAGGGCCGAGTAATCGACACTTATGGTTATACGGTTTTAATTAACACCTAACGCGCCATAAGGGTTGTCCGAAACCTCTGACCCTTCGACCTGCTGGTCTCTCGCGGTGGACCGTACCACTGGAACTCCGGAGATCAACCCCCTTCTGCGGGTTTCGGATGAACGTTCATGTTTACCGCAGGAGCATCATTTACCTGGCGGGAGCCGGATGTTCACTCTCCGTCGGGCTTTCCGGCACCTGGTAGGAGGGTCCGCGTGAGCCCGGGGACCAAACGGTTTCACGCTCCGATTGGCGCGAGCACTCATAACCATTTGATATGAATGCTTTCCCTCGCCCGGGAGATCGCCCGTCCGGGCGGGCCCCGTCCCAGGAATTGGAGCTCCCTCTTTTCCGCTCCGCCGCGCGCCCAGCCTCCGCCGCGCGCCCGGTTCCCGCCCCGTGCCCGACCTCCTCCGTGCCCGGCCTCCTCCGTGCCCGGCCTCCCCGTGCTCCGCTTCCGCCGCGTGCTCCGGCCGTGGCACGCGTCCCGCTCCGGTCACGGCGCTCCCCGGGTACGAGGCACATGACGGCCCGGCCTCGTGAGGGGATCACGAGGCCGGGCCGGGTGCGGGACGGGCGGCGCCTTCGGGGTGCGGTCAGGCGCGCGCCCCGGTGACCGGCTCCCTCCCGGTGAGGCCGAGCTCCTCGGTGGGGACGCGGTGGGTCTCACGGGTGGTGGCCACGGCGATCGCGCTGATCGCGCAGAGGACGGCGGTGAAGACGCCGACGCCGATCCACCCGCGCAGACCCAGCCAGCCCTCCGGGGACACGATCCCGGCGGCGGAGGCGACGGCGAAGCCGGCGATCGCGAAACCGATCTGGGTGCCGATCGCCATGCCGGACAGCCGGACCCGGGTGCTGAACATCTCCCCGTACAGGGAGGGCCAGATGCCGTTGGAGGCGCTGTAGACGACGCCGAGGGTGAGGATCCCGGTGGCGAACACCAGCGGGTAGCTCCTGGAGTTGATCGCGGCCAGGTAGGCGAAGATCATGATCGGGCTGCCCACGGCGCCGATGAGGAAGACGGGCTTGCGGCCGATGCGGTCCGACAGCATGGCCCAGAGCGGGATGGCGACCAGGGCGACCGTGTTGGCGGCGATGCTCACCCAGAGCATGGTGGCCCGGTCCAGCCCGATCTCGTCGCTGGTCGCGTAGTTCAGGGCCCAGACGGTGAAGATCGTGCTGACGGTGGCGATGAGGGCGGCGCACATGACGCGCAGCACGCTGCTCCAGTGGTCGCGGAACAGCACGGCCAGCGGCATCTTGGGCACCGTTCCCTGGGCGACCTCCCGCTCGAAGGCCGGGGTCTCCTCCAGCCTTCTGCGGATGATCCAGCCGACCACCGCGACGACCACGCTGAGCAGGAACGGGATCCGCCAGCCCCAGCTGAGCAGCTGCTCCTCCGGCAGGGCCGCCACCGGGATGAACACGAGCGTCGCCAGGATCTGGCCGAACTGCGTGCCGTTGAGGGTGAAGCTGGTGAAGTAGCCGCGGCGGTCGGCGGGGGCGTGTTCCAGCGTCATGGAGTTGGCGCTGGCCTGCTCGCCCGCGGCCGAGAGCCCCTGCATGATCCGCAGCAGGACCAGGAGGACGGGCGCCAGGCCGCCGATCTGGTCGCGGGTGGGCAGGCAGCCGATGAGGAAGGTCGAGACGCCCATCAGCATGAGCGTGAACACCATGATCTTCTTGCGGCCGAACCGGTCGCCGACGTGCCCGAGGATGACGGCCCCCACCGGCCTGGCCGCGTACGCCACGCCGAAGCTGGCCAGCGACTGCAGGGTGGCGGTCGCCGGGTCGGAGTCGTCGAAGAAGACCTTGGAGAAGATCAGGGCCGCGGCGCTGCCGTAGATGAAGAAGTCGTAGTACTCCAGGGCGCTGCCGATCCAGGCGGCGACGGCCGCCTTGCGCGGCGTGCCCTGTGGGACGGCGGGTGGGTTCTCGGTCACGATGACTCCTTCGGTACGCGTGGTCCGGCCGTCCCCCCGGATGCCGTTGCCTGCTGTTTACGAACTAGATAGTTAATTAACGCTGCCGCAATGCTGCTGGTGGCGGGCGTCACATGTCAAGGTCCTCTTCACTTCGGCTCGCCGGTGCGTTATACCTAACTCACTAGTTCGTACATTGCTGGGAAGTGGGTCATGGACCGGAAGCACACCCCTCGTGCCACCGGGCGCGCCGTGCCACCGCGCGTACCGGGAAGGAAGAACCGATGACCTCGTTCCTGACCGGGCTGATCGGCTCCGGCATCGGCCCGTCGTTCAGCCCGCCGCTGCACGAGCGGGAGGCCGCCCACCACGGGCTGCGCTACGTCTACCGGCTGCTCGACACCGACGTCCTCGGCACCGACGTCGGAGACCTGGTCCGCACGGCCCGCCGCTTCGGCTACGACGGCCTCAACATCACCCACCCCTGCAAGCAGGCCGTCATCCCCCACCTGGACGGGCTGTCGGCGGACGCCCGGACGCTGGGCGCGGTCAACACCGTGGTCTTCGAGAAGGAGCGCGCGATCGGCCACAACACCGACTGGACCGGCTTCAGGGAGTCCTTCACCCGCGGCCTGCCGGACGCGCCGATCGAGCGGATCGTCCAGCTCGGCGCCGGGGGCGCGGGCGCCGCGGTCGCGCACGCACTGCTCACCATGGGCGCGGGCCGGGTGACCCTGGTCGACGCCGACCCCGCGCGGGCGACGGCGCTGGCCGCCGAGCTGGCCGGCCGCTTCGGGGACGGGCGGGCGGACGCGGCGCGTGCGGACGACCTGCCCCGGCTGCTCGCCGTCGCGGACGGCCTGGCGCACTCCACCCCCACCGGGATGGCGGGCCACCCCGGGCTGCCGCTGCCCGCGTCGCTGCTCCGCCCGGACCTGTGGGTGGCCGACATCGTCTACCGGCCGCTGGAGACCGAGCTGCTGCGGCGGGCACGGGCGTTGGGCTGCAGGACGCTCGACGGCTCCGGCATGGTCGTCTTCCAGGCGGCGCACGCCTTCCACCTGTTCACCGGGCGCACCCCCGACACGGGACGGATGCTCACCCACCTGACCGAACTGATCGCCACCTGAGGGGGAGCCATGCGCACGTCCATCGCCACCGTGTCGGTGAGCGGCACGCTGCCGGAGAAGCTGGCCGCGATCGCCGCCGCCGGGTTCGACGGGGTCGAGATCTTCGAGAACGACCTGCTGGCCTGCCCGCTCTCCCCCGAGGAGGTACGGCTGCGCGCCGCCGACCTGGGACTCTCGATCGACCTCTACCAGCCGTTCCGCGACTTCGAGGCGATGCCCGTCCCGGACCTGCGCAGGGCAGCGCACAAGTTCCAGGTCATGGAGCGGCTCGGCGCGGACACGCTGCTGGTCTGCTCCAACGTCTCCCCCGCCGCGATCGACGACGACGAGCTCGCCGCCGCGCAGCTGAGGTCACTGGCCGAGCTGGCCGCCGAGCACGGCGTCCGCATCGCCTACGAGGCGCTGGCCTGGGGACGGCACGTCGACGACTACCTGCACGCCTGGCGGATCGTGCGCATGGCCGACCACCCGAACCTGGGCACCTGCCTGGACAGCTTCCACATCCTGTCGCGCGGCTCCGACCCGATCGGCATCGAGGCGATCCCCGGCGAGAAGATCTTCTTCCTCCAGCTCGCGGACGCGCCGCTGCTGGCGATGGACGTGCTCCAGTGGAGCCGCCACTACCGCTGCTTTCCCGGCCAGGGCGGCTTCGACCTCACCGGGCTGGTCGGCAACGTGCTGAACGCCGGGTACACCGGCCCGCTCTCGCTGGAGGTGTTCAACGACCACTTCCGGCAGGCCGACGCCGCCCGGACCGCCCGGGACGGCATGCGCTCGCTCATCGCCCTGCGACAGGCCCTCGGCCGTACCGCCCACCCCGCCGTGCCCACCGGTTACGCCTTCGCCGAGATCGCCGACACCAATGCCCTGCGCGGCGTGCTCACCGCGCTCGGCTTCGCCCCCACCGGCGCGCACCCCAGCAAGCCGGTGCAGCTGTGGCAGCAGGGCGACGCCCGGCTCCTGCTCAACGCCACCGGTGACGATCCCGCCCTGATCAGCCTCGGGCTGGACAGCCCCGACCCGGCCCGCGCGGTCGAGCACGCCGGGTCGCTGCTCTCGCCGGTGCTGCCGCGCGAGCGCGCCCCCGAGGAGGCGCCGCTGGACGCGATCGCCGCCCCGGACGGCACCGAGATCTTCTTCTGCGGTACGGAGTGGCGCGGTGACTTCGCCCCGGGCGGGACGGTCGCCGGGCCGATCACCCACATCGACCACGTGGCGCTCACCCAGCCCTGGCACCACTTCGACGAGGCGGCGCTGTTCTACCGCAGCGTGCTCGGCCTGCGCCCGCAGGAGAGCCTGGAGCTGCCCGACCCCTACGGCCTGCTCCGCAGCATGGCGATGTCGACCGCGCCCGGCGCGTCCACCGTGCCCGGCACGTCCACCGCCCCCGGCATGCCCACCGCGTCCACCGCGCTCGGCACGCCCGGCGTGCCAGCCGCGTCCGGCACGTCCGGCGTGCCCGCCGCGTCCGGGCCCGGTGCGGCGGGCGGGTCCGACGGCCGGGTGCTGCGGCTGGTGCTCAACCTCGCCCGGGTCGGCGCCGGGGACGTCCCCTGGCAGCACATCGCGCTGGCCTGCGACGACCTGCTCGCCACCGCCCGCAGGCTGCGCGCCGAGCATCCGGAGCTGCTGCTGCCGATCCCCGGCAACTACTACGACGACCTGGAGGCCCGCCATGACGTGGACCCCTGCCTGAGGGAGCTGGGGGTGCTCTACGACCGCGACGCGGACGGCGAGTTCCTGCACCTCTACACCGTCACCCTGGGACGCGTCTTCTTCGAGATCGTCCAGCGGATCGGCGGTTACCGGGGATACGGCGCCGTCAACGCCCCCATCCGCCTCGCCGTACAGCACGCGGACGGTCACTAAGATGGGCGGATGACCTCGCAACCCGCCACCGGGGAACGCCGGCGCGACGCCGACCGCACCAAGGCGGAGATCCTCGAGGTCGCCCAGCGGGAGTTCGCGCAGCACGGGTACGCGGGGGCGAGGGTCGACGAGATCG
Source organism: Streptosporangium sp. NPDC050855 (assembly GCF_044456585.1). Taxonomy (NCBI): domain Bacteria; kingdom Bacillati; phylum Actinomycetota; class Actinomycetes; order Streptosporangiales; family Streptosporangiaceae; genus Streptosporangium; species Streptosporangium sp. NPDC050855. Next base: position 51,241 of record NZ_JBITFY010000009.1, on the reverse strand, counting down.
CGGCCCTGACGCGTACCACCAAGCGCATGATCTACTACTACTTCGGCAGCAAGGAACGGCTCTACATCACGGTCCTGGAGAAGGCCTACGCCGAGGTCCGCGAGGTGGAGCGCACGGTCGACGTGGAGCACCTGGCCCCGATCGAGGCGATCCGCACCCTGGCCGAGCTCACCTTCGACCACCACGACGCGCACCGTGACTTCATCAAGCTCGTCTCCATCGAGAACATCCACCAGGGCGAGCACATCCGCAAGTCCGAGGCGCTGGCCAACCTCGGCACGCCGGTGCTCGACATCATCGGGCGCATCCTCGACGCCGGTACGGCCAGGGGGGACTTCGTCACCGGGGCCGACGCCACCGACGTGCACATGATGATCAGCGCCTTCTGTTTCTTCCGCGTGGCCAACCAGCACACCTTCGGCGCCCTGTTCGGCCGCGACATGACCGCCCCCGAGCACCGGGCCCGGCAGCGCCGGATGGTCGGGGAGATGGTCGTCGGCTACCTGCGCGGCGGTGGCGGCGACCGGACCTGACGCGCCGCGGCGTGCGGTCCGTGCCCGGGGCGACGGGACCACCGGCCGACCGCGCCGATGATCCCGTTCCCATGGTCTCCCGGAGCTCCCGGGTCTCCCGGGGCTCCCGGCGGGCGCCGGAACGGGCCGCCCGCCGGGACCCCGATGCGGAGGGTCAGCCGCCGATCTTCCCGACCCCGGCTCCGGCGGTGACGCTCGCCTTCACCGAGTTCGGGTTCTCCAGCGTGTAGCCGTAGTAGGAGCTGGCCTCCTGCACGCTGCCGCTGCACTCGGGGGCTCCCGAGTCGACGAGCACGTTGTTGCGCGCGACGCACCGGCCGGAGGGGCCGGCGTAGCTGTTCGACACCGGGTACTCGACCCGCTCGAAGTAGTTGCCCTCGACCAGGCAGCCGGCGTTCGCCTGGCAGGCGACCCCGACGTCGGTGTTGTAGTAGTAGTAGTTGTTGAAGATGTGCACCGGCTCGCCGAAGCGCACCCGCGGGTTGCGCTGCGGGGTCGCGTCGAACCAGTTGTGGTGGTAGGTCACCTTCAGCCGGCCGACGTCCTGCGCGCCGTTGCTGTCGTCGTGGCCGAGCAGCATGTTCTTGCTGTGGTCGTGCGCGTGGTTCCACGACACGGTGATGTAGGACGAGCCGCGCTTGATGTCGAGCAGCCCGTCGTACCCGTCGGCCAGGTCGTTGTGGTCGATCCAGACGTGGTGGGAGAACATCTGCACGTTGATCGAGTCGTCGCTCGCGTTCCGGAACGACAGGTTGCGGATGATGACGTTGTTCACCGCGTTCGCGGGCGGCGAGGTGACCGAGCTGTCGAGGGGGAGACCGACGTTGAGCCCGCCGCCGCTGATGCCGGCGTCGGCGCCGATGCCCACGATCGTCTTGTCCGAGGCGACGTTGTGCATCCCGGCCGGAACCGTGATCATCCCGCGTACGCAGACGTTCAGCGGACCGCTCTGGCCGATGGCGGAGATCAGCTCACTCGCCGTGTCGACCTCGACGGTCGGCCCGCCCGCGCCTCCCGTGGTGCCGTTCTGGCCCCAGGCGTTCACCGAGGCGAACCCGATGGGCGAGCCCGAGGTCTCGCACGAGCCCGGGGGCGGCGTGATCGTCGGGGTGACGGTCGGGGTGACCGTGGCGGTGGGCGTCGGGTCGACCGGCCCGGCGACGTCGGTGACCTGCACGTCGTCGAACGAGGCGCTCGTGTAGTGACCCGCCAGGCCCGCCTTGCCGGAGGCGAAGGTGGAGTCCGTCGCCGAGACGACCTCCACGTTGTTCACGAAGCCGCGCAGCGTCGAGCCGAACGCCTCCAACCGGAGGGTGTACCACGTGCCCGCGGTCACCGTCGCCGGAGCCGAGTCCAGGGTCGTCGTGCCGCCCCCGGCCCGCTTGCCCAGGACGACCGAACCCGCGTTGCTCAACCCGAGATAGTAGTAGTTGCCGGTGCTCTGCGCCCTGGCCAGCACCGCGGCGTACCGCCCGCTGCCGTTGAACGCGATCGGCCTCACCCGCGCCTGCACCGCCTGGTTCGACCATCCGGCCCCGGCGATCGCCCTGGCGTCCGCGCCGGTGCCGGACTGGCGGTACACCCGGGAACCGTCGGTGGTCACCGACCAGCTCCCCCCGGACTTCGACCAGCCCGAGGAGTCACCGTCCTCGAAGTCGTCGACGAACAACGTCGCGGCGAACGCGCTGGGCAGCGCGGGCAGCGCCAGCGCGCTGAGCACCGCGGCCATGACGGTCATCATGATCGCGACGAGCAGCGAGCCGGTGCGGGGCTCTTTCCTTCTTCGCACTGTGGAACCTCCGGTTATGTCGGCTCCGGCCGGGCCTGCTGCGGTCCGGCCGGACCATGGCCTCGCGCCGGGAGGCCGATCGGCGCCGGCGCCGCGGCCGCGTTCCGCGGTCACGTGCAGGCACCGCCGGTGGCTCCCGGCGAGCGATGTCCGTCAGGCGGTGCCCGGTCGTGCCCGCGGCCCCCTGGCGGAGGGCGTCGGACATGGCCGGACCTGCGGCGGAGCACCCGAAGGTGGATCCACCGCCGCTCCAGGACGAAGGGTGGGAAAGCGCTATCCAACTCTTTTCGCACTTTTACGCCTGGAGAAAGGTTCGGGTCAAGCGTTCGGTCCGATCCGATGTCCCCGCGGACGTGACCGCCCTTCCCGCGCCCGCGCCGTCCCCGCAGGTGGGGGCTGTCTACGGCGTGCCGCACGGGGCGGAAAAGTTTTCGGTGATCCGGCCCGGCCCGTACGGGCGCGCGTCCGGACCGATCCGGCGATTCCGGTGCCTTCGATCACCCGGACCGGCACGATGGGAGACCACCTCACGCACGACCGCCCCATCCGCGAACACGAGCAGGAGGTCATCGTGATGCCCACGCGCGAGCAGCCGGGGCCCGTCGACCCCGCCACCTGGCGGGTCGTCCCGGGCGAAGGCAACGACGACGCCGAGGAGGACGGCACCTGGGCGATCACCGGGGCCGACGGCGACGAGCACGCCCTCTACCTGGAGGTCCGCGACGCCGAACGGCCCCGCGAGGTCGCCGAGCTCATCGTCGCGACGATGGCCGGCCACACGCGCCGGTCACGCCTGGAGGGCGCCCTGGCCGAGGTCGAGCGGGAACGCCTGCGGCGGCAGGCCGAGGACGACGTGCTGGACCCCGCCAACCCGCACCTGGTCGAGGTGGTGAAGCTGGCGGCCCTGGTCGAGCGGATCGGCGAGGTCGGCCGGGAGCTCAACCGCGACAGGTTCCACACCGGCCGCGAGGAGCTCGACAAGCACCTGTACGAGCGGCTGACCCAGGTGGCCGCCACCGCGGTGGCGTGGATGGAGGGCATTCAGGCCCGTGACGCCCCCCGGTCCCGTCACACCGGTGATCCCTACGACGCCCGCGACTCCTAGGACGGCCGGTTCCGGTACGGGCCGGTGTCCCGGCCGGGCTCAGGCCGGTGTCAGGGACGTCCGAGGCGGTTCAGCCGGTCGACCACCGTGGCGACGTGATGCGACATGCCGCAGGCGTACCACGATCCCGGCCTTCTTGGCAGCAGCGGCTGCCCGGCGGCGAAGCGTTCGATCTCCTGGTCACCCCACGAGGACGCCACCCCCCGCGCCGACCGGAGATCGGCGACCACCGCCTTGCACAGGTCGTCGAAACCCCCCAGGGCTCCGGCCCCGTCGCCCCGCTCGCACCGGTAGACGTACCAGTAGTCGTCGAACGTGTACCGCAGGTTGGGGTGCGGGGTCCGCGGCTCGGCCCGCGGGCTGGACACCCCGTAGTCCCCGTAGAACACACCGGGGTGGGAGGCCGCGACGGTCCTGTACAGGGCGGCGTCCCGCCGGGGGACGGGCACCGGGGCGCCGAACGGCATGGCGTCCAGATCCCTGGGGAACGCCCCGGCGGCCACGGTGATCGAGCGCATCGGGAACCGGCTCGCCCACCGGAGCGCCCTGAGGGCGTCGGTGGTACGGCTTCTGAGCCGCGCGTCGGAGTCGACCGCCCACAGATCGATCACGAGATCCACGTCGGTGAACCTCAGGTTCGCGAGACGGTCCATCCGGCGTGACAGCCGGGCGTCCTCCGCCGCGGTCCGCGGCCCGGCCCAGGGCACGCGCAGGCAGGCCCCCCGCCCGTGCCGCCTCGCGGCGAGTCCCGCGTCCCGGAATTCGCAGTCCTCGTCCGTCGGCCTCATGACCGGGATGATGCGACGGCCGAGTTTCTCCATGACGTTCGACACCATCGTCATGGCGCCGCACGCGTGCGGGTGGCCGTACCTGTCGAGCACCGGCCGGCAGTCCACCGCGAAAACGCGTTCGGCGGGCAGGTGTTCTTCCACGCGTTCCTCGAAAACGGCGACGCTCTGCAATACCGTCCGGTTCTCGTCGTCCCGGGTCCGTTCCGCGGGCATCACCTCGATCAGTGCCCGGACGAACGGGCGAAGCTCTTCGGCGACCTTCCCCAGGGCCAGGAAATCACCGGCCCGGCCCCTCAGGATCGGCATGTACACCGTCATGAATCGGTTCTCCGTAGGCTTGGCGAACCCGGCGTCCGGCGAGGTGACCGGCCCTGTCCCGCGGGCACGGCGTCACCTTCCCGGGCTTCCGACGGTCCACTCCGGCGACGGATCCGTCAATATCCCTGCGGTTAGGTTCCGTACGGGAACCGTACCGGAGATGCGTTTGTGACGGAGGAGATGAACGAGGTCTCCGGCCTCCTCCCGCGTATACCGATATGTCATGACGGCGCTTTATGAAGGCAACGGAGCGTCATCCCGTCCCTACCCGGAAGCGCCCCGGCCCGTCCGGTCGAGGCCCCGGAAAGGCCCGCGCGGAAAGCGCCGGAAGAAAGGTCCCGGAACGGAAACGGTCCGGTGGCCGACGCCTTTCTCCCCTCCCGGGAACACCTGCGGGCGCGTACGGAGAAGGGTCCCGGCCGCTTCACGAAGCGGCCGGGACCCTTCTCGTGCCCGAGTGCCCGAGGGGTCAGGGGTCGAGGGGCCCGAGGACCGGGGGGCCGGAGGGCCGGAGGGCGAGGCTCCCCTGTGCGCGAGCCCGTGCGCCGTCGCTCAGTCGCCGCGCAGGACCTCGCGCAGCCGGGGGACGAAGACCTCGGGGGTCTCGGCGAAGGCGATGTGACCGCCGGGGAAGAGCGTCGGCTTCGTGCCGAGCGCCGTGGCGAGCGCGCTGGACGTCAGGTCGCAGAACTGGCCGGCCGACTCCTCACCGACGCCGACCACGATGCGGACCGGCCCGTCGCGCAGGGCGGCGATGTCGGGCTTCCAGCCGGTGCTCCCGCGCATCTCGTGCAGGAACCAGAAGCGCTCGTCCAGAGCCTGCTGGGGGTCGGCCTGGGCCGCCTCCTCGGGCGAGTACGCGTCCGCGGGATCGCCGGACTCGCCGGACTCGCCGGGCTCGGGCATCTGGATGTTCGCGTTCGCCAGGAACTTGGCCCAGGCACCCCCGACGTCACCGGAGGCGTAGGTGGCGACGATGTCCTCGACGGCGGCGTGGCGCTCCTCGCGGTCGTCGAGCACCTCGTTCAGCGGGGCCTCGTGCGCGATCACGGTGTGCACCCGCTCGGGGTGGGCGACGGCGAGCGCCAGCGCGCTGACGGCTCCGCCGCTGGAGCCGAAGACCGCGGCCGGGCCCGCGTCGAGGTGGGCCAGCAGCCGGGAGAGGTCGTCGGCGCGCATCCGCGCGGTCGAGTCCTGCTCGGGGTCGTCGAGCGTGCTGCGGTTGATGCCGCGCGGGTCGGTGGTGAGGACCGTGTGGTCGGTGGCGAGCAGGTCGGCCAGTGCCGCGAAGTGCACGGCGTGCATCGGGGCGCCGACCAGGACCACCAGCGGCCCCTGCCCCCGTACCTCGTAGTACAGCGTGGCGTCGGGAACCCTGAGTGACCCGGTAATAACGGTGGTCGTGCTGTCCATGACATCTCCTGAAACGGTGCCGCGGTGTTTCCTTACGGGGGAGACCGCGGCCATGGGGCAGAATCGTCGCATGTGAGCGAAATTTTTTCCTCGGGACCCGCGGGGTCCGACCGGCCCGCCGGACGTGAGCGGCCCGCGGAGTCCGAAGGACCCCGGGGACCCGCGTGGGGCACCGCGAAGGGCGCCGAGGGAGCGAAGGACGCCGAGGACACCCTGGACACCGGGAACACCGGGAACACCGGGAACACCGTGGACGCCGATCTGGCCCGGGCGCGCGGCGGGGACGACGTCGCGTTCACCCGCCTGGTCCGGCCGCTGCGGCGGGAACTGCACGCCCACTGCTACCGCATGCTCGGGTCGTCCCATGACGCCGACGACGCCCTGCAGGACGCCCTGATCCGGGCCTGGCGGGGGTTCGCCCGCTTCGAGGGGCGCGGTTCGCTGCGCTCCTGGCTCTACACCGTGGCCACCCGCACCTGCCTGGACATCATCGCGACCCGCGGCAGGCGGGCCCTGCCCATCGACCTCGGACCGTCCAGCGACCGCGTCGTGGTCGACAACGCCCCGTTGACCGACGTCGCCTGGCTCGGCCCGTACAACGACGCGGGGCTCGCCGACGGCCCGGCAGGTCCGGGCGCGCGCTACGAGCAGCGCGAGGCGGTCGAGCTCGCCTTCGTCGCCGCGTGCCAGCACCTGCCCGGCAACCAGCGGGCGGCGCTGCTGCTCTTCGAGGTCCTCGGCTTCTCCGCCGCCGAGATCGCCACGATGATGGACACCTCGGTCACGTCGGTGAACTCCGCCCTGGCCCGCGCCCGCAGGATCGTCGCGGAGAGGGTGCCCTCCGTCACCCAGCAGCGGGCGCTCCGCCGGATCGACGACGCCAGGGTCCGCGAGATCGTCGCGGGCTACTCCGCCGCCCTGGAGGACGGCGACGCCGGTGCCCTGGTCGCGCTCCTGACCGAGGACGTCACCTGGTCGATGCCACCGATGCCGCACTGGTACCGAGGCATCGACATCGTCACCGACTTCGCCGTACGGGTCCCGCTGAACTCGTGCGGGCACTGGCGGCACCTGCCGGTCGGCGCCAACGGCCAGCCCGCGGTGGGCTCCTACCTGTGGGACGACCAGACCGGTGCGCACCGGGCCTGGGGGATCGACGTGATGACCCTGCGCGAGGGGCGCATCGCCGAGATCACCTCGTTCATCGGTCTGGCCCACTTCGACGCCCTGGGGCTGCCCTCGTCCCTGCCCTGACGGCCTCCTCCCCACCCTGACCGGCCCTGACCGGCCCGTCCCCGCCCTGGCCTGTCCCGGGCGGCGCCGACCGGTGTCGACCGCCAGGACTTTCGGCCGATGGGCCGCGGGAGCGATCGGCCGGTCGGCCGATCCGGGCGAGGGGGCCCGCGGGCCAGAGTCGACGGCATGAGTGAGTTCGTGCTTTCCGGCCACCGCCTGACCAAGCGGTTCGGGCCGGCCGTCGCCCTCGCCGGGGTGGACATCGGGATCGGCCGGGCCGAGGCCTTGGCGATCATGGGGCCGAGCGGGTCGGGGAAGTCGACCCTCCTGCACTGCCTCGCGGGCATCATGAAGCCCGACACCGGCGAGGTGCACCTGCTGGGACAGCGGATCGACGCGATGGGAGAGCGGGAGCGCAGCGCGCTGCGCCGTACCCGCTTCGGGTTCGTGTTCCAGTTCGGGCAGCTGCTGTCCGAGCTGCCCGCGGACGAGAACGTCGCGCTGCCGCTGATGCTCGGCGGGACGGCGCGGGGGCAGGCCGTACGGGAGGCGCGGACCTGGTTCGGGCCGCTCGGGCTCGACGGGCTGGAGGGGCGGCGGCCGGGCGAGCTCTCCGGCGGGCAGGCGCAGCGGGTCGCGATCGCCCGCGCGCTCGTCACCCGCCCCGCCGTGATCTTCGCGGACGAGCCCACCGGTGCCCTCGACCGGACCACCGGCCAGGAGATCATGCGCATCCTGGTGCAGGCCACCAAGCACAACGGCGCGTCCCTGGTCGTGGTCACGCACGACCCCGAGGTGGCCGGCTGCTGCGACCGGACCGTCGAGGTCCGCGACGGGGTGATCGTCGCCCCCGGCGGGGGACCGGGCCACGGCGGGGCATGGGACCACGGCGGGGCATGGGACCGGACGAGCACCCGGGTGCTGCCCGGAGGGAACTCGTGAGGACCCTGCTGGAGCTGAGCTGGCGGCTGCTGCGCGGCGGCGGGCGCCGGTCCACCCTGGGAACGGGGCTCACGGTCACGGCCGTGGCCGTCTCGTCGGCACTGCTGTTCTTCGCGCTGGCCGCCAACCTCGCCTTCGCGGCACGCGCCGACCGGGAGGCGTGGCGCAACCCGGTCCCGGCCTCGGGGACGCCCTTCGCCGTCCAGTCCACGACCGAGGACCACGTCCGGGACCGGCCCGTCACCGTCGTGAACCTCGCCCCGCTGCGCGACGCCCACGGGACGCGTCCGCCCGGGATGCCCCGGATGCCGAGGCCGGGTGAGGTATGGATGTCACCGGCGCTCGCGGAGCTGATGCGGGAACTTCCGGCGAAGCAGCTCGCCGCGCGCTTCCCCGGCACGGTGCGGGGCACGCTGGGCGACGACGGGCTGCTGTACCCGGGGGAACTCGTCGCCGTGGTGGGACGCGCGCCCACCGACCCCGAGATGACGCTCCCCGCGTCGGGCTCCCCGCCGGACTCCCGGGCGGCCGGGACGCCGGTGAGGATCGGCGACCTCACCGGCAGGACCGGCGAGGACAGCATGGCCTACCAGGGCATGGCGATCATCGCGAGCGTGCTGATGGTCGTACCGCTGCTCGTGTTCGGCGGCGCGGCGGCCCGGCTGACGGTGGCCCGGCGCGACCAGCGGCTGGCCACGTTGCGGCTGGTGGGGGCCACGCCCTGGCAGGTCGCCGCGATGACGGTCGCCGAAGCGGTGATCACGGCGTTCGGCGGGGCCGTGCTCGGCCTGGTGCTGTACGGCGCGGCCGTCCCGCTGCTGAGCCGGATCGAGATGGCGGGCGGGTCGTGGTTCGCGGGCGACCTGTGGCCCGGAGTCCTTCCGGTGCTGGGCGTGCTGCTGGCCGTACCCCTGCTGGTCGGCCTGTCGGCGGTGGTCGGGCTGCGGCGGGTGGTGGTCAGCCCGCTCGGGGTGGCCAAGCGCGAGACGCCGCCCGCGATGCGGTTCGTCCGCGTGATCGTCCTGCTCGTGGTCCTGGCCGCGGTCCCGATGACGTTCCGGAGCACCTCGGTGGCGGTCGTCGCCGTCGTCCTCGCCCTGGCCTTCCTCGCCGTCAACCTCGTCGGCCCCTGGGTGGTGGGCGTCATCGGCCGGGTCACCGCCCGTACGGCCCGCGGGCCCGTTCGGCTGCTGGCCGGTCGCCGCCTGATCGACGACCCCAGGTCGGCCTGGCGGACCGTCAGCGGGGTGGCGCTGACCGGTTTCGTCGCCGGGTTCATCGGGCTGCTGAGCCCCTCGGCCGACCTGCTGGGCGATCCCTCCGGCCCGACCGGCCTGCGCATCACGATCCCCGCCGACCGGGCGACCGTTCTCGCCGGGCAGGCGAGGAAGCGGCTGTCCGAGGCCGGCGTCGAGGCCCGCGTCCAGGTCTCCGGCACCAAGGCCGACTCCGGGTCCGGGAGCAAAGCCGGCACCGGGTCCGATACCGGGGACCGGTCGGGCCCGCCCGGGGAGCGGACGCTCGTCGTGGACCTGCCCCCGGGCGACGGCCACGCCGCGCGGACCGACACCGCCCGCACGGCCCTCGCCGGCCTGGTGCCGGGGCACGTCGCCACCTCGCCGGAGGACGACCGGTGGCGGGTCGACGAACTGCTCGGCGACGTCCGTACCGGCACGCTGATCGTGCTCGGTGTCTCCTTCCTGGTGGCGATCGCGAGCGCGGGGATCACCGCGGCCTCGTCGGTGCTCGACCGGCGCCAGGCGTACGCCCTGCTCCGCCTGGCCGGGACCCCGCTGGAGGTGCTGGACGGGGCGCGGCGCGCCGAGACCCTCATCCCGCTCGCCGTGATGGGCGGGGGCTCCATCCTGATCGGCATGTTCTGCGCGCTGCCGTTCATGTACGCGGGCATCAGCGTGAGCGGGGCGATCACCCTGCTCTCCGCGGTGGCCGTGGGCTTCGCCGGGGTCATGGGCGCCTCGGCGCTGTCACGTCCCCTGCTCCGCTCGGTCACCACCGACCCGGCTCCGCGCCCGGACTGAGGGCCCGGGGCCGCGTACGCGGCCCCGGGCGGTGGGCGCGTTCCGCTCGGGCGGGCCACGATCCGGTTCCGCCGGACCGCGGCCCGCCGTGACGGTGCCGGGCAGGGCCCGCCCGGTCAGCTCGTGGTGCCGGTGACCGAGCTCCCGGACCTGGTGACGTGGTAGGTCACGGTCGCACCACTCCAGAAGTGCAGGGTGAGCGTGACCCGTGAGCCGTCGTTGACCTCGGCGAAGAAGGCCGGCTTCAAGATGATCGTGCCCGCGGCGTAGTCGGGCGCGAACGCGACGTCGAACTCCTTGAACGACGTCCAGTTGTGCGGGCCTGCGTTGCTGCCGTCGGCGTACTTGGCCTCCATGGTGGCGAGGCGGTCGCCCTTGAACGAGGTGGGGATGGCGAAGGCGCTCGTCGTCCCGCTCGCGTTCTGCACGGTCGGCGTGTCATAGGTGACGACGTCGATCCGCCACGGGACACCCTGGGAGAACCGGGCCGACAGTGTCGCGTTGACGCCGTAGGCGCGCGAGCCCACCAGGCGGGTGAGCGCGGGCGCCGTGAGCGTGAGCTGGTCGCCCGAGACGGTGTAGTCGGTGCCGCGCACCAGCTCCGTGTTCCCGTGGCGGAGCCCCACGAAGGAGGTGCCGTTCAGGTTCAGCGTGAGCGTCCTGCTCGTGACGGCGGACGCCTTCGCGACGAACACCTGGTCGGAGGAGGCCGTCCCCGAACGCGTCGTCCAGCTGGACTTGATCTGCGCGAACAGCTCGGGGTCGGACCACTGGAACGTGGTCCGGTTGAAGTGCTGGCCGTTGTCCCAGAGCATGGTGGTGATCTGCCTGCTCCGCGCGTAGTGGCCGAGGAACTCGAAGAACTTCAGCTTCTCGCCCTGCTGGATCGTGCCGGTGTGCCGGTCGAAGCCCAGCAGGCCGTACTCGCCGATGATCACGGGGATTCCACGGGCCACGAAGGAGGCGTGGACCCGGTCGAACGCGCCGGTCAGGTCCTGCTGGACGGTGGCGTCGAAGCGCGTGCCGCCCGCGACGTTCACGCTGAACGGCCAGTACCCGTAGAAGTGGACCGTCGCGATGAGGTTGGGGTCGTTCATCGCGGTGAACGTGGCGGCCAGCTCGTCGAGTCTGGCCTGGTCGGCCGAGGTGTGCAGGGTCGGCAGGACGAGGAACCGGTTCGCGTTGTTGCCGCCCGACCGGCGCACGATGTTCCGGAAGGACGTGTTGAGCTCGTTCAGCAGGGTCGCGTTCTGGGCGTCCCCGGAGCTGCCGGTGAACTGCGGCTCGTTGACGCTCTCGAACACCAACTTGGCCGAGGAGTCGCGGAACGTGTTCGCGATCTGGGTCCAGGTCGCGTTGTACCGGGCCAGGACGTTCGCCCGGTCGGTCGGCATGGTGTTGATCCACTGCCACGAGTCGTGATGGATGTTGATCATCACGTAGAACCCGTCGGCGAGGGCCCAATCGACGACCTCCTTCACCCGGTTCATGTACGCCGCGTCGATGGTGTAGCCGGGCGCCCCGCCCTGGTGCTGGCCCCAGGTCACCGGGATCCGGATGCTTTTGAAGCCCTGCGCCCTGATGTTGTCGAGCAGTGCCGCGGTGATCCGCGGATTGCCCCAGGAGGTCTCGTCCGCGCCGGTGGCGTCGAGGGAGTTGCCCAGGTTCCAGCCCGGCTGCATGGCGGCCACGACGGCCTGCGCGTTACCGGGTGACGGCGTCGGGGTCGGCGTGGGAGTGGGGGTGGGGGTGGGAGTCGGTGTGGGCGTCGGGGTGGGAGTGGGCGTCGGGGTGCCGCCGCAGCTCACGCCGTTGACGGCGAACGTCGTGGGGGCGACGTTGGCGCCGCTGGAGCTGCCGTTGAAACCGACGGTGACGCTCGCCCCCGACGCCAGGCCCGGGGCGTACGACGGGGCGGTCACCGTCACGTTCCTGCCCGACTGGGTCCAGGTGCCGTTCCAGCCCTGGGTGACCTGCTGGGTGCCGGGCCAGGTGTAGGTCAGCGTCCACGGGCTCACCGCGTCGCCGAGGTTCTTGATCGTGATGTTGGCGCCGAACCCGCTGCCGCCGTCCCAGGTCTTGGCGTACGTCACCGAGCAGGCGACCGCCGCGTTGGCCGCGGGGGAGGTGAGGGTCACCCCGATCACCGCCAGGAGCGCGACCGCCGTGGACAGGGCCCACAACCGTAATGTCTTCATCTTCAAGCCTCCGGTGGAAGGAGCACCCGTAAGGGAGCGCTCCCATGTTTGGCCCGTTTCACGCACGTGTACAGCGCGTTTCCCCAGGCCCGCCGCTGACCTGCTCCTGAACACGCCGGAATTCAGCGGAGGTCTGAAAATTTCAGCGACGGGGCCATGACGGACACGGCACTCCCGCGCACCGGAACACGGCACCCCCGCGCACCGGGACGCCGGGCCGTCGCGCACCGGGTGCGGAGGCCGCTCGGCGAGGGATCTGCGATGCCGGGAAATCCCGTACCCGGCCCGGCCTGCCCGATCACCGGAAGCCCTACCAGGGCGAGCAAATGCATGCTTGACGATCAGCCCGATACGAGATCTCTTAGGTGGAGCGGTCGGGCCGTACGGAGATGTTGACGCCATTGGTACGACATGCTGTGATCTCTTATCCGTTATTTCATGTATGTTTTGTAGGAAATGGGGCGGTTGTGAGGGTTCTCCGGCGTGCGGCTGCAATGGTCGCGCTCCTGATGGGTGCGGTCGGCATCCAGATCGTTCAGGGCGGAACGGCGCAGGCGGCCCTGCCCACCGCCGCCGTCGCGCTCGGCGACAGCTTCGTCAGCGGGGAGGGTGCGGGCGACTACCAGCCCGTCGTCGACGCCTCCGGTACGCCACAGGGATTCCCCGGCTGGTCGGCGGCCAACAGCAACGCCTTCTTCTGTCACCGCTCGGCGAACGCCTCGTTGTTCAAGGCGTCGTTCCCCGGCGTCCAGGACCGCTTCAACCTCGCGTGCTCCGGCGGCCAGCCCGCCGACATCGCCAACCCCTCCGGTGCCCGCCCCAAGGGCCGCTCCGTCGCCTCGCAACTCGACCAGCTGCGCGCCGTCGCCCAGACCCACGACATCGACGTCGTCCTCATCGGCCTCGGCTCCAACAACTCCCAGTTCACCTTCGGCGACGTGGCCTCGGTCTGCGCCAACCGCTTCATCGCCGACGCCTGGACGGGCTGGTGGGAGTTCTGGGCCTACCTGGGCGGCGACGTGCCGCAGGAGCCCTGCACCGTCTCGGACCTGGCCTCCGACGCCGAGATCGCAGCCGCCACCACCGAGACCACCGCCGCCCTGCGCCAGGTCCTCGACACCCTCGCCCAGATCGACGCCGACGGCGTCCACCGGGTGGTCCTGCAGAACTACACCAACCCGCTGCCGCTCGACGTCGCCTCGCAGTACCGCGAGGAGGACAACCGCAGCGACACCCGCGACAAGTTCCGCGCCCTCGGCGCCGAGCGGTACGCCGCCGGCTGCCCGATCCACCGCGCGAGCCTCGCCCCCGGGCACGTGTTCTCCCAGAACCTCGGCTCCCTGGTCAGGAACGCGTACAACACGCTGGCGGCCGAGCGTCCGGCGGCCGACCTGCGGGTGCTGGACGTCCAGAAGGCCTTCGACGGGGCCCGGCTCTGCGAGAACCCGGGCAGCCCGGAGAACGCGCTCGCCACGCCGGTCCGGGTGCAGGACGGGCCGTCCGGCACGTTCGTCACCAGCCTGTCCGGCTGGGACAAGCTCGACGTCCAGCGGGTGGCGAACACCTGCGTCAGCTACTTCCAGACCTGCCAGGAGGCATGGCACCCCAACGCCGCGGGCCACGCCGTCCTCGGCCAGTGCCTGACCGGCGCCCTCAACGCCGCGACCCGTACGGTCGTCACGTGCGCGCGCAACGGGGACGGCACACTGACCATCTCCTCCTGACGCCTACCTCCCGACGTCCTCCTCCCGACGCTTCCTCCGACACGCGACGGCGCGCGCCCCACCCCGGGGCGCGCGCCGTCCCGCGTTCCCGCCTCGAAGGGGTCCTCGGCCGCTTCCGCCCCCGCTCCCGGCACGAGGTCTCAGCGCGGCGACGGCAGCACGGACAGCTCGCAGGCGTAGGCGTCGGCCGGTGCGCCGAGCACCCAGACGATCATCTCGGCCAGTGTCCGCGGCCGGATGCACAGCTCGGGATCGTACGGGCGCCCGAAGGCGTTCCTGACCTCGCCCAGCAGGTCGGTCGCCGTTCCTCCGGGATGGATCGTGGTGACGCGTACCCCGTGGGCCGCCTCCTCCTCGCGCAGTGAGTCGGCCAGCTCCCGCAGCGCCGCCTTGCCGGCGACGAACGCCGACCAGCGCGGGACACCGGTCATCCCCGGCGAGGCGTTGACGAAGATCACATGCCCCCTGGAACGCCGCAGCGACGGCAGTGTCAGCCGCACCAGTTCGGCGGCGGAGACCACGTTCACCGCCAGCGTCCGCCGCCACGTCTCCGGATCGGTGTCGGCGACGGTGGCGACGGGGGAGACGCCCGCGCAGTGCACCAGCGCCTGCACGTCCGGTAACTCCCCCGTGTCCGCCAGGGCTCCCACGGCGGCGGCGAGCGTCCCGGGGTCGGCCAGATCCGCCTCGATCCCCGGCACGTCCAGCCGCCCGACGTCGCGCCCCACGGCGGTCACCCGATGCCCGGCCTCCAGCAGCGCGCCGACCAGCGCCCTCCCGATCCCTCCGGTGGCACCGGTCACCAGCACATGCCCCATGACGCTCCCCTGTCTCGTTCCCGCGGTCCGGATCCGGCGCGCGTGACACCTACGGGAAGGCCGCGGGCGTCACGGAGGACGGCCGGTCACGCCGGGGCGCGGAAGGCGACCTCCACGCCCGCCGTGAGGCTCGGCGGAAAGGACCCGGGAGGAACGCAAGGAGCGGTCGTCGCCCGTCCCACAAGGCCGGACGAGTTCCTCTCCGTGGCCGCCCGGTGGTCGTTTCCTCTTCTACGGGACCGCTCGCACCGATCGCCGGTATGGTTCACGCCGAACCGGCGCGAACCATACCGGCCCGTGCGTCCGCGCTTCCATCGAGTACGCTCCCCCGCAATTCCGGCCGGGCCGGGCGAGGTCTCCCCGGGAAAGCCGGGTGAACACCGTCAATGGGCGGCCTCGTACTTTTCCACGATCGACGAGGCGATCCTGCCGCGCTCACTGACGTTCATCCCCTGCGTCTTCGCCCATTCACGAACCCTGGCGCTCTTCTCGCGGTCCATGGCGCGGCTGCCGGTCGTGCCTCCCTTGCGGCCGCGTCCCTGCCGTTCCTGGCGGATCGGACGGGCGGCGTTGATGAAGGGGGCCAGGACCTCACGCAGCCTGTCCGCGTTCTCGTCGCTCAGGTCGATCTCGTAGGCGGCCCCCTCGAGAGCGAAGGAAACGGTGCCCGAGGCCTCGCCGCCGTCGAGGTCGTCGACGAAAGTCTCCACGACCTTCTTAGCCATGTCATTCTCCAGATATGTTGTGGTGAGGCATGCCTCAGCGATTCACGGTGGTTCTTCAACCCGACGGGATCAGCGTGATGAGCTGCGGACTCCTCTCAGGTAAGAGGAGCTACCGGAAGCGGTGCGACCACCCCGTACCCCGATGCCGCGATCATAGTCGGGTCGTGCCGACGCCGGTCGCCTTCGTGTTTTCTTTTCGTGCCTCGTAACCCCGGCATCCCGAGGTCCGGGGGGAAAACATGCCTTTGCGTGTTCGCAATCCTCCTGCCCTCCCGATGAAGGACCGAACGTTTTCTCTCCCGGCGGGATCGGAGAGCGAGGATCGCCGCGGAGGCCCGGAGGAAGGGGAGAGGACGGCTGCGGCCACCGGAACGCGGCCCGGATGCCGTGTTCGGCGAAGAACGCCGGCGGAAAAAGGCCTCTGCATGCGAATGGGCCTGCACCCGGTCCACGACCCCTCGGGGAGGGATGTCGTGATGACCAAGGTCAGGCCCAGCGCGTACCACGGTGTGTGTCCGAGGGGGGACTTGAACCCCCATGCCCCGCAAAGGGCACTAGCACCTCAAGCTAGCGCGTCTGCCTATTCCGCCACCCGGACGTGGTGCCTGCACGAGGGACCGT
The DNA here is from genome assembly GCF_044456585.1 of Streptosporangium sp. NPDC050855. Classification (NCBI taxonomy): domain Bacteria; kingdom Bacillati; phylum Actinomycetota; class Actinomycetes; order Streptosporangiales; family Streptosporangiaceae; genus Streptosporangium; species Streptosporangium sp. NPDC050855. The sequence goes on along the minus strand of NZ_JBITFY010000009.1, from coordinate 34,989 downwards.
CATCCCGCGTCGGCGGACTTAGGTTAGCAAACTCTTGAGCGCGCGTCATATCGGTAAGAGTCCAGGTCCGGCCCGGGGTGCCGCGGGAAGGGGAGCGACGGCAGGATGGGAGGTGACGCCGTACCGAACCCCGAGGAGCCCCACATGACCGCGATCAACGCCGAGGACGAGGTCGCCGGGCTGTGCCGTGACCTGATCAGGATCGACTCGACCAACGCGGGCGACAATGCGGGACCGGGCGAGCGGGCCGCCGCCGAGTACGTGGCCGAGAAGCTCGCCGAGGTGGGACTGGAGCCGCAGATCCTGGAGTCGGACGACCGCCGGGCCAACGTGGTCGCCCGCATCGCCGGCGAGGACTCCTCGCGGGACGCGCTGCTGCTCCACGGCCACCTGGACGTCGTCCCGTTCAATGCCGGCGACTGGACCCTGCACCCGCTCAGCGGTGAGATCGCCGACGGCTGCGTCTGGGGACGCGGCGCGGTCGACATGAAGGACATGGACGCCATGATCCTCGCGGTCGTGCGGCAGCGGCTCAGCGAGGGGCGCCGCCCGCCCCGGGACGTGGTGCTGGCGTTCACCGCCGACGAGGAGGCCGGCGGCACCTACGGGGCGCAGTGGCTGGCCGACAAGCACAGGGACCTGTTCGAGGGGTGCTCGGAGGCGATCGGCGAGGTCGGCGGGTTCAGCGTCACCATCGACGAGCGGCGCAGGCTCTACCTGATCGAGGCCGCGGAGAAGGGCATCGCCTGGATGCGGCTGACCGCCACCGGCCGGGCCGGTCACGGGTCCATGCTCAACGCCGAGAACGCCGTCACCGAGCTGGCCGAGGCGGTGGGGCGCATCGGGCGCCACGAGTGGCCGTTGCGGATGACGCGGACGGTCGAGGTGTTCCTGCGCGAGACCGCCGGGGCACTGGGGCTGGAGCTCGACCTGGACGACCCCGAGAAGACCGTCGCCGAGCTGGGGCCGCTGGCGCGGATGATCGGCGCCACCCTGCGCAACACCGCCAACCCGACGATGCTGGAGGCCGGGTACAAGGCCAACGTGATCCCGCAGACCGCCACCGCGCACGTGGACGGCCGCTTCCTGCCGGGGTACGAGGAGGAGTTCTTCGAGACCCTCGACGAGCTGCTCGGCCCCGATGTGACCAGGGAGTTCGTCTACCACGACATCGCGGTCGAGACCGGGTTCGAGGGGCCGCTGGTGCGCGCGATGGCCGACGCCCTCCTCGCCGAGGACCCGGGCGCGCTGGCCGTGCCGTACACGCTCTCCGGCGGTACGGACCTGAAGGCGTTCAGCCGCCTGGGCATGCGCGGGTTCGGGTTCGCGCCCCTGAGGCTCCCCGCGGACCTGGACTTCTCCGGGATGTTCCATGGGATCGACGAGAGGGTTCCGGTGGATTCGCTCCGGTTCGGGGTCAGGGTTCTTGACCGCTTCCTGGACGGTTGCTGAGGCGTTCGAGGGAAAACCGTTGCGTTGACGGCGCGTGCTGCTAACGTGACTCTCCGTTGAGGGAAGGCTCGTGTCGAAGCGGGCCCGTCCAGGAGTTCTCGGGAGGTCATGTGGCACGCGTGCCGCACGTGCAGTGGAGGGCGTTCTCGCCCGCTGCCCGACGCGCGCTCGTGACCCTTCCCGTCGACGACACGATCCCCGGCCGGGCTGACCGGATGGCGCGGTTCGCGGCCGGCACTCGGCGGGGCGTCGCGCGAGCCCTCGCCATCGGCGGTCTCCTGACCGCCGCATGGCTGTTCGCCGTCGTCTTCGGCCTCCTCGGCGCCGCTCCCGCGGTCGCGGACTCCACCGCGGCGGCGGAAGAGGCCCTCTCCCGGACCCCTCACACGGCCGCTTCCGGATCGGCCACGACGGCCGATGACTTCCCCACGGGCAGCGGCGGGCCGTCGGCGACGGACAACGCCGAGGCCATGGCGGGGCGAGGTGTGGACGGGCTGACCAGCCAGTCCACCCCGGAATCTCCGGCACCCGCCACCGTCGACCATGGCTCTGGCGCCAACGGATTCGTGCCCCAGAGCGGTGGTGGATCCGGCTACTTCGGGCCGGGTCCGGGGGATGTCGCGTGGTTCGCCTATGACCCGCGACTGACGACGCAGCGTGTACCGCCCGCGTTCGTGCTCCCCCCTGTCGTCCGCACAGCGGCGGACGACCCTTCTTTCTCTCCTGACTGACCTCGTCTCGCGGACCGGCCCGTCACTCCCCCCGGGGACGACCCGCCGGTCGCGGAGCCTGCCCTCGTCATCCCCGTCCCCGGGAGAACCGCTCCATCGGTGAGCGGCGAGCAGGCCGACGTGACAGCAATCCCCTTCCTCGTGACGGCCCGTCGAGGCTTCCGCTGTGCGGACCCGTCCGGCCCTCGCATGGCCTCGCACGCCCTCACGAGGGTCAGTTCCCCCCGAAATGCTAGGAGTCTCAATCATGCGTACGTGGGTTACCGGTACGGCCCCCGCGGCACTGCTCGCGCTGGGCGTCATGACCATGGGCGGTGGCACGGCCCTCGCCGACACCGACGGCGAGCGCTCGATCGGCGGCGGCAACCAGATCAAGGCGCCGATCACCCTGCCCATCGACATCAGCGGCAACGCCGTCGGCGTGCTCGGCGAGTCGGCCGCCTCCTCGCGGGGCGGCGCCTCGGCCGAGACCCCCGGCGGGGACGACCTCTCCGGCGAGACCTCCGGCCGGGGCAGCGTCCTGGGCGGCAACCAGATCACCGCTCCCATCACCGCCCCGGTCAACGCCTGCGGCAACGCCGTGTCGGTGTTCGGCCGCTCCGAGGCGGGCTGCCGTGGCGGCGCCTCGGTCCGCGGCCAGGGCGGCGGCCCCGGTGGCGGGGGCGGCGCGGGTGGCAACCGGACGAACGGCGACCACAGCATCGGCGGCGGCAACCAGGTGGTCGCGCCGATCACCGCCCGGGTCAACGCCTGCGGCAACTCTTTTGCGATCTTCGGCGGGGCCACCGCCGGCTGCCGGGGCGGCGCCGCCGTCAGCGGCCAGGGCGGCGGCGGGGCCGGTGGCAACCGGACGTCGGGCCGGGGCAGCGTCCTGGGCGGCAACCAGGTCGTGGCGCCGATCACCGCCCCGATCAACATCTGCGGGAACTCGGTCGCCGTCGTCGGCGAGGCGTTCTCCGGCTGCCGGGGCGGCGCCGAGGTCGTCGGCGAGCGGCCGGGCAGGCCCGGAGGTCCGGGTCGTCCGGGTGGACCGGGCCGTCCCGGGGAGCCCGACGGCCCGGGGCGGCCCGGGGGCCCCGGCACGCCGGACCGGCCCGGCAAGCCGGGGTACGGCGGTCACGGGGACCACGGCGGTCGTGGGGACCACGGTGGCCGCGGGAACCAGGACGGCCACTGGAACCAGGGCGGCCGCGGGGCCCACGGTGACCACCGTGACCACGGCAAGCGCGGCCCGCGTCCGGGCGGTCCCGGCGGGTACGAGCAGGGGCCCCGCCCCGGCGGTCCCGGCTGGGGTCCCGGCCGTCCCGGGAACGACACCGACGGCCGCTTCGGGGCCGGCAGCGGTAACCAGGTGGTGGCGCCGATCGTCTCCCCCGTCGAGGCCTGCGGAAACGCCGTCGGCAACGGCCGGGCCGGGTGCCCGGGTGGCGTGACCGCCGGAGCCGGTGGGTCCGGCGCGGGTGGCGCGGGCGGGAACACCACCTCGGGCCGGAACAGTGTCCTGGGCGGTAACCAGGTGGTCGCCCCGATCACGGCTCCGATCAACGTCTGCGGCAACGCCGTGGCCGTGCTCGGTGGCGCCTTCGCGGGCTGCCAGGGCGGTGCGTCCGTCGGCAGCGGCGGGCCGGGCGCAGGTGGCGCGGGCGGGAACACCACCTCGGGCCGGAACAGCGTGCTGGGCGGCAACCAGGTGGTCGCGCCGATCACGGCTCCGATCAACGCCTGTGGCAACGCCGTGGGCGTGCTCGGCCGGGCCGCGGCCGGATGCAGGGGCGGAGCCTCGGTCTCCGGGGGTGCGGGCGCAGGGGCCGGTGGGAACACGACCTCCGGCCGGGGCAGCGTGCTGGGCGGTAACCAGGTGGTCGCGCCGATCACCGCTCCGATCAACGTCTGCGGCAACGCCGTGGCCGTGCTCGGCGACGCCGCCGCGGGCTGCCTGGGCGGCTCCCGCGTGGGCGGTCACCCGGGCCACCCCGGTCACCCGGGTCACCCGGGTCACCCCGGTCACCCCGGCTACCCGGGCCACCCCGGCGGCCACGGTGGCAACGGCGGTCACGGTGGTAGCGGTGGCCACGGCGGCTGGGACGCCAAGCCCGCCAAGCACAGGACCAGCGGCCTGCTGCCCTCCCTTCCCGCCGTTCCGGCCCTGGACGGTGCGGCCCAGGCGGCCGGTGCCCAGGGTGCGGCGGACCGGTCCCAGGCCGCTCCGGCGGCCGTCCCCGCCGGGCTTCCCCTGATGCCCGTCACCCCCGCCGAGACCGAGAACGCCGGGAGCGCCGAGAGGTCCGAGGGCGCCGCGAGCGGTTCGCCGCTGGCCGCCACCCCGGTCGAGGGGCTGGTCTCCTCGTCCCCGGCCGGCGCGCTGCCCGTCCGTGACCTGGGCCTGATGAGCGCCGCCCAGCCCGTCGGCGTGACCGGGATGAACGTCGGTTCCCTGGTCACCCTGCTGGTCGGCGGCCTGGCCGCGGCGGCCGCGGCGGTCTTCGGTACCACCCGCCGCATCCGTTTCGGCCAGAAGTAAGAGATCACTACCTTGCTGGACTGTTTTCCTCAGAGCCACTGAGGGCGACGCACAGACGCCTCGACGGCGGTGAGACGAGACGCCGCGCCATCCCGGCGCGGTGTCCCCCCGCCCGGCGAGGCAGCGAAGCTTTGCCCGTTCCGGGGGCGCGGCCCGGGGCGGGCAAAGCCATGTCAGCGGTCACATCGTCCTGCTCACCCGTATGATCTTCCGGCGCAACCGGACGTCCCGACGGCCGTCGGGATACAGTCTCAGGCGGTCGAGTTCCCAGTCACCGTATTCTGCATGTTCGGTGAGTATGCGCCGGGCCATGTCCCGGGAGGTACCGCGCGGAAGGTGGAGAACCAAGTAGGAGTAGTCGAGCACAGCGATTAGTCTCCGAGGGTGAGCCGAGGGACGTCGACACTCATAGGGCTTTATTCTGCGTCCTTACGGCTTCCCTTGGGAGTGCCCCCGACCGAGATCGGGTAACCCGAGGGGAAGAAAACGGGGAACGAATGCGAACAGCGAGGTAGGAAGCAGCGTGCCAGCCAAGAACGGCAACGCCGGCGGAACCCGCCTGGTGATCGTCGAGTCGCCTTCCAAGGCGAAGACCATCGCCGGGTACCTCGGCCGCGGCTACATCGTGGAGTCCAGCATCGGGCATATTCGCGACCTCCCCGAGAAGGCCGACGACATCCCGGAGAAGTACAAGGGAGAGTCCTGGGCGCGCCTCGGCGTCAACGTGGATCATGAGTTCGAGCCGCTCTACGTCGTCAACCACGACAAGAAGGCTCAGGTCAACAAGCTCAAGCAGCTGCTCAAGGACGCCGACGAGCTTTATCTCGCCACCGACGAGGACCGCGAGGGCGAGGCGATCGCCTGGCACCTGCGCGAGGTCCTCAACCCCAAGGTCCCGGTCCACCGCATGGTGTTCCACGAGATCACGAAGAGGGCGATCCAGGACGCGGTGGCCAATCCCCGCACCCTGAACCTGCGGCTGGTCGACGCCCAGGAGACCCGGCGCATCCTCGACCGCCTCTACGGCTACGAGGTCAGCCCGGTCCTGTGGAAGAAGGTCAAGCCCAAGCTGTCCGCCGGGCGCGTGCAGTCGGTGGCGACCCGGCTGGTGGTGGAGCGCGAGCGCGAGCGCCTGGCGTTCACCAGCGCGAGCTACTGGGACCTGCAGGCCATGCTCGACACCGGCCGCGACGAGGTCCCGCACGAGTTCACCGCCATGCTCACCGGCGTGGACGGCAGGCGCGTCGCCCAGGGACGTGACTTCGCGAGCAACGGCACGCTCAAGAGCGCCGGCGTGCTCCACCTGGACGAGCAGGCCGCCACCGCCCTGGCCGGGCGGCTGGCCGGGGTGTCGTACAAGGTCAAATCGGTCGAGCGCAAGCCGTACACCCGCAAGCCGTACGCGCCGTTCAGGACGACCACGCTGCAGCAGGAGGCCAGCCGCAAGCTGGGCTTCTCCGCGAAGTCGACCATGCAGGTCGCCCAGCGCCTGTACGAGAACGGTTTCATCACCTACATGCGGACCGACAGCATCACGCTGTCGGAGACCGCCGTGGCCGCCGCCCGCAGCCAGGCGATCAAGCTCTACGGCTCGGCCTACGTGCCCGACAAGCCGCGCGTGTACGCCAGCAAGGTCAAGAACGCCCAGGAGGCGCACGAGGCGATCCGTCCCTCGGGCGAGGAGTTCCGCACGCCGGGCGAGACCGGGCTGAGCGGCGACATGTTCCGCCTGTACGAGCTCATCTGGCAGCGGACCGTGGCCTCCCAGATGAAGGACGCGGTGGGCGAGTCGGTCACCGTCAAGGCCGAGGGCACCTCCAGCGCGGGCGAGCGGGTCGAGTTCAGCGCCTCCGGGCGGACCATCACCTTCCACGGCTTCCTCAAGGCCTACGTCGAGGGTGCCGACGACCCCTCCACCGACCGGGACGACTCCGAGAAGCGCCTGCCCAACCTGGCCGAGAACGACCCGCTCACGGCCTCCGCGCTGAACGTGCTGTCGCACGCCACCAAGCCCCCGGCGCGCTACACCGAGGCGTCGCTGATCAAGGAGCTGGAGGACCGGGAGATCGGCCGGCCGTCGACGTACGCGTCGATCATCGGCACCATCCTGGACCGCGGGTACGTGTTCAAGAAGGGCACGGCCCTGGTGCCGTCCTTCCTGGCGTTCGCGGTGGTCAACCTGCTGGAGCAGCACTTCGGCAACCTCGTCGACTACGACTTCACCGCCGACATGGAGAAGGTCCTCGACGACATCGCCAACGACCGGGCCGAGCGGGTTCCCGAGCTGCGCCGGTTCTACTTCGGCGAGGACGGCGACGAGGGCCTCAAGGAGATGGTCACCGACCTCGGCGAGATCGACGCCAAGGAGATCAGCTCCTTCCCCATCCGGGGCACCGACATCATGATCCGGGTGGGCCGCTACGGCCCGTACCTGGACCGCGACGGCGCCCGGGTGAACGTGCCGGAGGACCTGGCCCCCGACGAGCTCACCGCGGAGATGGCCGAGGAGCTGTTCTCCCGGCCGACGGGCGACCGCGAGCTGGGCAAGGACCCGGTGACCGGCCACCTGATCGTGGCCAAGGACGGCCGCTACGGCCCGTACGTGACCGAGATCCTGCCCGAGGAGCCGCCACCGGCCGAGGGCGCGGGCACCAAGAAGCGGACCAAGAAGGCCGACGCCCCCAAGCCGCGTACCGGATCGCTGCTCAAGTCGATGTCCCTGGACACCGTCACCCTGGACGACGCCCTGAAGCTGCTGTCGCTCCCCCGGGTGCTCGGGGAGATCGACGGCCAGGAGGTCACCGCCCAGAACGGCAGGTTCGGGCCGTACGTCAAGAAGGGCACGGACTCGCGCTCGCTGGCCTCCGAGGAGGAGATGTTCACGGTCACCCTGGAGCGGGCCAAGGAGCTGTTCGCCCAGCCCAAGGCGAGGGGCAGGCAGGCCGCGGCCGCGCCGCCGCTGCGCGAGCTGGGCGAGGACCCCGTCTCCAAGAAGCCGATCGTGGTGAAGGAGGGGCGGTTCGGGCCGTACGTCACCGACGGGGAGACCAACGCCTCCCTGCGCAAGGGCGACGAGGTCGAGCAGATCACCACCGAACGTGCCGCCGAGCTCCTCGCCGACCGCCGTGCCCGCGGCCCGGCGCCCAAGCGGCCCCGCGCCACCAAGGCCAAGGCGAAGGCCTGACGGCCTGACGGCCTGAGGCCGCTCGGTGGGACCGGGCCCCGGCTCCGGGGCCCGCGGCGGGCGGGGAACGCATTCACGTTCCCGGACGTTCTTCGGAACGCGCCGGAGACCGCCGGCGGGTGCCGGGCAGAGGGCGAGTGACGATCGTGGGCTTCGTGTCGCTGGTCATCTGCGCGATCACGGTGGTCCACTACTACCTGTGGCGGCGCCTGGTCCGCTCGACCACGCGGCCCGGACGGGCCCGCCGGGTGCTGACCCGCATCCTGGTGGGGCTGGCCGTGCTCGCCCCGGTGACGCTGGTCGCCTCGCGCAGCGAGTGGGGGCACTTCCTGGCGTGGCCGGGGTTCTTCTGGATCGCGTTGATGTTCTACCTGTTCGTGTTCCTGGTGGTCCTGGAGATCCCCAGGGCCGTGGCCCTGCTGACCGTGCGCGGGCTGGAGCACCGGACGAGGCGTTCGCCCGAGCACCCGGAGACCGCGACCCCCACCGGGAGCGGGTCCGGTACCGGGAGCGGGTCCCGGAGCGGGAGCACGACCCGCACCGAGAGCGAGACCCGGACCGAGACACAGACCGAGACACAGACCGAGACACAGACCGAGACCCGGAACGGGACGCGGGCCGGGAACGGTTCCCGCACCGAGAGCGCGACCCGTACCGAGACCCGTACCGAGGCACGGGCCGAGACCAGGGCCGAGATCCCGGCCGGGAGCGGGAACGGGTCCCCGGACGGAAGCGGGACCGAGGTCGGCGGGGTGATCGTCGTCCCCGGCGAGGGGGACACGCCCCCCGCCGCGGACGCCCCCACGGAGACCGGGATCACCAGAAGGCTGTTCATCGCCCGTACGGCGGCGGTGGCCGCCGGCGCGGGCGCGCTGGGCGCGGTCGGGTACGGGGTCCGGACGGCCCTGGGCGACCCGGTGATCGAGCGGGTCGGGGTCGCGCTGCCCAGGCTGGACCCGCGCCTGAACGGCCTGCGGTTCGCGGTGGTCAGCGACATCCACCTGGGCCCGCTCACCGGCGTCGCGCACACCCGGCGGATCGTCCGCATGATCAACGAGTTGGAGGCGGACGTGGTCGCGGTCGTCGGCGACCTGGTCGACGGCACGGTGGCCGAGCTCGGCCCGCTGGCCAGGCCGCTGAGGGACCTCGAATCCCGCTACGGCGCCTACTTCGTCACCGGCAACCACGAGTACTACACGGCGAACGGCCCGGCCGAGTGGGTCGAGGAGCTGCGCGGGCTCGGCGTCCGCCCGCTCGGCAACGAGCGCGTCGAGATCGCCCACGGGGGAGCCGTGCTCGACCTCGCCGGGGTCAACGACATCGGCGGTACGGCCTCGGGGGACGGCCCGGACTTCGAACGGGCCCTGGGCGGGCGCGACCGTTCCCGGACCACCGTCCTGCTCGCCCACCAGCCGATCCAGGCCGTCCAGGCGTCCGGGTACGGCGTGGACCTCCAGCTGTCCGGTCACACGCACGGCGGACAGATGGTCCCCTTCAACTTGATCATCCCGTTCCAGCAGCCGGTCGTCTCCGGCCTCGGCGAGGTGGGCGGCACCCGGGTCTACGTGACGCGGGGCGCGGGCTTCTGGGGTCCGCCGGTCCGGGTGGGGGCCCCGCCCGAGATAACCCTTCTGGAGGTCCGGAACGAGAAACTCTAGAAACACCGGCACCCGGCGCTTCTTTTCGCCTGCGCCGCCTGCGACGCGCACGGTGGACGTATTACCCTCATCCAACGGACGGCCGCGCGTTTCCGCCTGAGACCTGTCCTCCCCCGCCCGGCGAGCACCTGGATACGCTGACACCATGACCATCCCCGGCCGGAGCACCGCCCGCCGCAAGCCCCCCCACGTGCTGGCCAACGCCCCGTTCCGCAAGCTGTGGACGGCGATGTCGGTGTGCAGCCTGGGGGACTGGCTCAACCTGCTGGCGCTGACCGCCCTGGCCGGCAACCTCACGGCGGGATCGAGCTACCAGACCCAGAGCATGGCCATCGGGGGCGTCTTCGTGGCGAAGATGCTCCCGGCCGTCGTGCTGGGCCCGCTCGCGGGGGCCTTCGCCGACCGGTTCGACCGGCGGCTGACGATGTTCTTCTGCGACCTGCTGCGTTTCGCGCTGGTGCTGTCCATCCCGCTGGTGGGCAGGTACGAGTGGATCATCGTCGCCACCTTCCTGGTGGAGTGCGTGAACCTCTTCTGGGTCCCCGCCAAGGACGCCACGGTGCCGAACCTGGTGCCCAGGGAGCGACTGGAGGAGGCCAACCAGCTCAACCTGCTGGTCACCTACGGCACGGCCCCGGTCGCCGCGCTGCTGTTCGCGATGCTCTCGCTCGCCGACGACGTGCTGGGCCGGGTGGTGCCCTTCCTGGCCCAGCGGGAGACGTATCTCGCGCTGTTCGTCAACGCGCTCGCGTACCTGATCTCGGCCGTCATCATCTTCTCGCTCAAGGACATCCCGAGGACCGTCGTGCCGGGCGCGGCCGGGACCCCGTCGGTGCTGCGGCAGATCGTCGAGGGCTGGCGGTTCGTCGGCGGCAACCGGCTGATCCGCGGCCTGATCATCGGCATGCTGGGCGCCTTCGCGGGCGGCGGCGCCGTGGTCGGGGTGGCCAAGCTCTACGTGGGCGAGCTGGGTGGTGGCGACGCGGCGTACGGCGTGGTCTTCGGGTCGGTCTTCGTCGGCATGGCGTCCGGCATGTTCTTCGGGCTCCGGCTGCTGAGGGAGCTGTCGCGGCGAAGGCTGTTCGGCCTGTCGATCATCGTGGCCGGGCTGCTCCTGGTGGCGATCGCGCTCGTGCACAACCTGGTGATCGTGGTCCTGCTGACCGTGCTGCTCGGCGCGTGCGCGGGGATCGCCTGGATCATCGGCTACACCATGATCGGGCTGGAGGTGGACGACAACCTGCGCGGCCGGACGTTCTCCTTCCTGCAGTCGCTGGCGCGGGTGACCCTGCTGTTGGTGGTGGCGGTCGCGCCGACCCTGGCGGGCCTGTTCGGCAAGCGCGAGATCCTCGTCGGCTCCGACCCGGTCTACACCTTCGACGGCTCCAACCTGGTGCTGCTGGTCGGCGGCCTGCTCGCCGCGGCCGTCGGGATCGTCGCGCTGCGGCAGATGGACGACCGCAGGGGCGTCTCGCTCGTCGCGGACCTGATCGCCGCGGTGCGCGGCAGGGGGTACGCCCCCGAGACGGCCGAGCAGGCGCACGGCATGTTCATCGCGTTCGAGGGCGGTGAGGGGTCGGGCAAGACCACCCAGTCCAGGCTGCTGGCGATCTGGCTGCGGGACCAGGGCTTCGACGTCGTGCAGACCCGCGAGCCCGGCTCGACCAAGGTGGGCATGCGGCTGCGCGCGATCCTGCTCGACGCCGTGCACCAGGGCCTGTCGGCCAGGTCGGAGGCGCTGATGTACGCGGCCGACCGGGCCGAGCACGTGGAGAAGATCATCCTCCCGGCCCTGCACCGCGGCTCGATGGTGGTCTGCGACCGGTACGTCGACTCGTCGCTGGCCTACCAGGGCGCCGGCCGGGAGCTGGAGCCCGAGGACGTCGTGATGATCAACCGCTGGGCGACCGGCGGGCTCGTCCCCGACCTCACCGTGCTCATCGACGTCCCGCCGTCGGTGGGGCTGACCCGGCTGGGCGGTGCCGCCGACCGCATCGAGTCCGAGCCGCTGGAGTTCCACGAGCGCGTACGCCGCGAGTTCCGGTCGCTGGCCGCCGCCGAGCCCGACCGCTACCTGGTGGTCGACGGGACCCTGCCGCAGAACCAGGTCTCAATGATGATTCACGACCGGGTCCGCGAGATCCTGCCCGACCCGGTGCCGCGGGAGACCGAGGACGTCACCGGCACCATGCCCGCGATCCGCGACTGACGGCCGTCACCGGTCACCGGTCGGCGTCCGTCACCGGTCGGCGTCCGTCGGCCGAGGGGCGTCGCCGGCCGCCGGCCGTCACGCGCGACGCCGGGCCCGCGGGCCGGCACCGGCGGTAGGTTGGTGGGCGTGGGAGTCTTCGATGATCTTGTGGGGCAGGAGCGGGCTGCGGCGACGCTGAGCCGGGCCGCGGCGGCCGGGGCCGACCTGCTGGCCGGTGGGCGCGGCGCCGGCATGACCCACGCGTGGCTCTTCACCGGCCCGCCCGGATCCGGCCGGGAGGAGGCCGCGCGGGCGTTCGCCGCGGCGCTGTTCTGCCCCGACCAGGGGTGCGGCCACTGCGACATGTGCCATCAGGTGGCCGTCGGCTCCCACCCGGACCTGGAGATCGTCCGCCCGCAGGGCCTGTCGTACGGCATCAAGGACACCCGCCGGCTCATCCTGCGCGCGGCCGGGGCGCCCACGCTGGGCCGCTGGCGCGTGGTGCTCTTCGAGGACGCCGACCGGGCGACCGAGGGGGCCTCCAACGCGCTGCTCAAGGCCATCGAGGAGCCGCCGCCGAAGACGGTGTGGCTGCTCTGCGCGCCCTCCCCGGACGACATGATGATCACCATCAGGTCGCGGTGCCGGCTCGTCACGCTGGTCACCCCGCCCACCGCCGCGGTCGCCCACGTGCTGGCCACGCGCGAGAACGTGCCCGTGCCGATGGCGGAGTTCGCCGCCAGGGCCGCCCAGGGGCACCTCGACCGCGCCCGCCGCCTCGCCCTGGACGAGCCCGCGCGGGAACGCCGCGAGGCGGTGCTCTCGATCCCCCGGTCGCTCACGGGGGTCGGGGAGTGCGTGACGGCCGCCGAGCGGCTGGTGAAGACCGCCGAGGACGAGGCCGCGGCGGTCACCTCGACGCTGAACGAGTCGGAGATCACCGAGCTGCGCCAGGCCTACGGTGAGGGCTCCACCGGCAAGGGGCTCAACAGGGGCCTGATCCGCGGCGGAGCCGGCGCGCTCAAGGACCTGGAGGACCGGCAGAAGTCCCGGGCGACCCGGACCAAGCGCGACGTCATCGACGCGGCCCTGCTCGACCTGGTGGCGTTCTACCGGGACGTGCTGGCGGTGCAGTTCGGCGCCGGGGTGGAGCTGGCGAGCGAGGACCGGCGCGCCGACCTGGAGGACCTGGCCCGCGCCTCCACGCCGGAGGAGACCCTGCTCAGGATCGACGCGATCATGCGCTGCCGCAGGCGGCTGGCGGCCAACGTCAGCCCGCAGATGGCGGTCGAGTCGATGACCATCTCGCTGCACCGGCCCCGGCTCTGACCCGTACCCCGCCCTGATCCGCGGGGCGGGTTCGCTTCTCTTCGGAGGCCGTTCCGCGACCGGGCGACTCCCGTGTTCTGTGCCTCCCGGCGCTGCCGGCGTTCCTGAGCGTTCCCCGGTGCTCCACGGCGCCTCCGTGGTTTCTCCCGGACGTCCTCGGCGCCCCGCCGCGACCCGCGGCGCCGCGGTGTTGCCCGGCGGGCCCGGCCGTCCTCGGCGTGCGCGGTGTTCCGCGGTCCCGAGGGGTCTTTCCGGTGCTCTCGGGACGGTCCGGGATCCGTTCTCCGGCGCGCCCGGCCCCTGCCCGTACGGCCCCGGCGGGGCCGGGGTTCGGGATGTCCGGCAGAGGAATTTTCCGGCGTACCGAAGCCCGGCATACGCGGGCTCGTGGGGCGCGATATCGGCCGGTAAGGGGCGCGGGCCTGCGGCCGAGTGGTCACTATCCGCATTTTTCCGATTAGATGGAACCATTCTCCGCCAAGTCGACTCAAAGTGGAGATGTGAGTCGTTAAGATTCACGGACGAAAATTAGCGTTTTTGTTATAAAACAGTGCAACAGTGCCCTTCTTCATGGGGATGAGCAGCGAAGACCGGGGGACTCTTGGTGAGCATCGAGGCACGCCACGGGATGATCTCGCCCACGGGCGGGCGGGCCGTGACGAGCCGCGTGGAGAACGACGACACGCTGAGAATCGAGTGGCCCGAGCCGGTCGACGCGGAGATCGTCCTCAGGCACGTGGAGACCGGCCAGGAATGCCCGGCGGCGGATCTGAGGGTCCTGCCCGCCGGGGACTGGATGGCCTTCAACCGCGGGGAGCCTGTCCTCACCGACGATCCGGGGTTCTGCCTCGACGGGCTCTGGTCCTACGCCGAGACCCGCCGCAGCCGGGAGATCAGGGCCTTCCGCACCCCCGCCGGCCTGCTCGGCCTGCGGGTGCGCGAGGTCGAGCCGTACGTCGAGGTGATCCGCGTGACCGCGGACGACGGCGTGATCCAGGCCGAGGGCGCCGTCGCGTACGGCGACCCGATCCGGGGGGAGGCCAGGCTGGTGGCCGTGGCGCGGAAGGGACCGGGACCGGTGAGCGGTCCGGCGAGCTTCCAGGGCCGGTGGTTCGAGGGGGCGCTGGAGATCGAACCCATGACCGTGAACCAGGTACGGCCCCGGGTCTTCTGGGACCTGTACGCGGAGATCGCCGGGACCCGGCTCCCGCTGGCGACCCGCCTCGACGACATCGTCGACAAGAAGACCAAGGTCCGTTTCCCCGCCCAGCGGGTGGCGCAGATCCGCGTCCGGCCGTACTACACCGAGACCGACAGCCTCGCCGTCGCGGTCAGCGTCGAGGAGGCGACCTCGTGAAGATCTCCTTTCTCATCCTGAACGCCTACGGCATGGGCGGCACCATCCGCGCGACCTTCGACCTGGCCGGCGCGATGTCGGAACGGCACGATGTCGAGATCATCAGCGTCTTCCAGCACGCCGACCGGCCCTTCCTGCCGCTGGCCCCCCGGGTGAGGCTGCGCTCGCTGGTGGACCTGCGCGAGGGCGCCAAGGTCCGCTGGCCGTTCGCGAGGAAGGCCGCGCGCCTGAGCGCGCAGGAGAGCACGCTGATCCACCCCGAGGAGCGCGCCTACGCCTCCTTCAACGCCTGGAGCGACACGGTCCTGGTCCGCGAGCTCCGCAGGCTCCGCAGCGACGTGCTGATCACCACCCGCGCCGGGCTGAACCTGATGGCCGCGAGGTTCGCCCACAAGAGGGTCGTCACCATCGCCCAGGAGCACCTGCACTTCGAGGCGCACCAGCCCGGGATCTTCGAGGAGATCCGGACGTGGTACCCGAAGCTGGACGCGGTCGTCACCCTGACCGAGGCCGACGAGCACGACTACCGGAACATGCTCGACGGGGCGCCCACCCGGGTCTTCACCATCGGCAACGGGCTGCCGGGCGGGCCGCGGCCGCGCTCCCGGCAGGAGAACCGGATCGTGCTGGCGGCGGGCAGGCTGGTGCCGGTCAAGGGGTACGACCGGCTGCTGAAGGCGTTCGTCCGGGTGGCCGAGGAGCGTCCCGACTGGAAGCTGCGGATCTACGGTGAGGGCCGGGTCGGCGAGAAGCTGGTGAGGCTGTCGGTCAAGCTCCGCCTGCACAACAACGTCACGTTCATGGGCTCCACCGGCGACATCCAGGGCGAGCTCGCCAAGGCGTCCATCCACGCGGTCAGCTCCCGCTTCGAGGGGTTCGGCATGACCATCATCGAGGCCTTCGCCTCCGGGGTGCCCGTGATCAGCTTCGACTGCCCCCGCGGTCCTCGGGAGATCATCACCTCGGGCGTCAACGGGCTGCTGGTCCCGGCCGACGACGTGGACGCCCTGGCGGAGGGGCTGATCCGGATGATCGACGACGAGGAGGGCCGTCGCCGGATGGCGGAGAGCGCCCTGCTGGCGGCCAGGAACTACGACATCTCCATGATCGCCGAGCGCTGGGAGAAGTCCTTCGCCGAACTCGGCCGCTGAGCACGGCGGCTGGGCCCTTCCCGTACGGGCCCAGCGCTCCGCCGGATGTGGAGCGTAGGGTGAACGGGAGCCGTCCCCCCAGCTTTGGAGCCTCATGAGCATGATCATGGCGGTGAGCTTCACCCGCTACGGCAGGCTGTACTACCTCGATCCCGGCGAGCACAGCCCGAAGGTCGGGGACAAGGTACTGGTTCCCACCGATTCCGGGCCCGAGGTGGCCGAGTGCGTCTGGGCGCCCCAGTGGACGAGCGAGGACGTCGAGGGGCTGCCGGTGTGCGCGGGCATCGCGGGCGAGGAGCACCTGACCCGCGACGAGACCAACAAGCGGCGGCGCGCAGAGGCGCGCAGCGTCTCCAAACGCCTGATCAAGAGGCACGCCCTGCCCATGAAGGTGGTCGGCGTCGACTACGTGGACGACGACAACGTCTACACGGTCTACTTCTCCGCCCCCCACCGGGTGGACTTCCGCGCACTGGTCCGTGATCTGGCCCGCAACCTGCGCGCCAGGGTGGAGCTGCGCCAGATCGGCCCCCGCGACGAGGCCCGCCTCCAGGGCGGCATCGGCCCCTGCGGGCGCGACCTGTGCTGCGCCACCTTCCTCAAGGACTTCGAGCCGGTCTCCGTCCGGATGGCCAAGGATCAGGACCTGCCGGTCAACCCGCTGCGCATCGCCGGGGCGTGCGGCCGGCTGATGTGCTGCCTGAAGTACGAGCACCCCCTCTACCTCGACGCGCACAGCAGGATGCCCCGCATCGGCCTCAAGGTCGACACCCCGGAGGGCGCGGGTACGGTCGTGGCCCGCAACGTGCCCTCCGACTCCGTCGTCGTCCGCCTGGAGGAGAGCGGCCGGCGCTGCGCGTGCCCGTCGGCGTCGGTGTGCTCCCCGCGCAAGCAGCACGACGCGGCGTACGGCGGCGCGGTGAAGGTGGCCGAAAGCGGGCCCGAGGGCTGATCCGCCCGGCGCCGGACGTCGCCGTCGGGGACAATGGACCGTACGCGCGTCCCGGGGGACGGGACGCGCCAGTCCCGGCGTCGCACGGCGGACCTCTCACGCCGGATCGGTACGCGACCTGACCTACGGAGCGACAAGGCGTGAGATCGCGTGTGGCCGCAGTCCTGGCGGCGCTGGCCCTGGTCGCCGGGGCGTGCGGCGGTCCCGGCGGCGACGGCGGTGACCGTGCTTCCGGCGGCGACGGCACCCTGGTCGGCCCCGGTGGCGCCGGTGTGCGGGACGGGCTCGGCTGGGACGGGTGCGGGGACGGCTTCGAGTGCGCCCGGCTCGCCGTGCCGCTCGACCACTCCCGGCCGGACGGCGAGCGGATCGAGCTCAGCGTGATCCGGCTCCCCGCCTCGGGACGGCGGATCGGCTCGCTCCTGCTCAACCCCGGCGGTCCCGGCGCGTCCGGGGTCCGGTACGCGCGCGGCGCCCGCACGGTGGTGAGCCGGGCCCTGCGGGAACGCTTCGACATCGTGGGCTTCGACCCGCGCGGCGTCGGCGAGTCCTCCCCGGTCCGGTGCCTGTCCTCGGCCGAACTGGACGCCTACGTCGGCCTCGACGCCTCGCCCGACTCACCCGGGGAGGTCACCGCGCTGCAGGAGGGCTCGCGGCGGTTCGCCTCCGGGTGCCAGGCCCGCTCGGCCGGGCTCCTGCCGCACGTCGGCACGGCCGACGCGGCCCGCGACATGGACCTGCTGCGCGCCGCCGTCGGTGACCCCCGCCTCACCTACCTGGGCAAGTCGTACGGCACGCATCTGGGCGCCGTCTACGCCGACCTCTTCCCCGGCCGCGTCCGCGCCCTGGTCCTGGACGGTGCCGTGGACCCCTCGCTGGACCCGCTGGAGGTGAACGCGGCCCAGGCACGCGGTTTCGAGACCGCCCTGGACGCCTTCCTGCGGGACTGCCTGCGGGCCGCGGCCTGCCCCTTCACGGGATCGGTCACCTCCGCCCGCGCGGAGATCGCCGGCCTGCTCCGCCGCGCGGACACCCGTCCCCTGGCCAACTCGACCGGCGACGGCCGTACGGTGACCGAGGCCTGGACCACGCTCGGCATGATCACTCCCCTCTACGACCGGCAGGCGTGGCCGATCCTGCGCCAGGCGCTCGGCCGGGCACTCCGGGGCGACGGGACCCCCCTGCTGCGCCTGGCCGACCTGCTGATCGACCGGCGGGAGGACGGGGAGTACGCCAATCAGACCGAGTCGAACCTGGCCGTCAACTGCGTCGACTCCCCCTACCCCGCCGACCCGGCCGTCTACGCGGCCGCGGCCCGCGAGTCCTCGGCGAGGGCACCCCTGTTCGGGGCGTACGTCGTGTGGAGCTCACTGCCCTGCGCGTACTGGCCGGTCGAGGGGGGTGCCCGGGAGCAGATCGACGCGCCCGGCGCCCCGCCCATCATGGTCGTCGGCACCCAGCGGGACCCGGCCACGCCGTACGAGTGGTCCGAGGCCATGGCCTCCCAGCTGTCCTCGGGCGTCCTGGTCGGCTTCGACGGCGACGGGCACACCGCCTACCTCACCGGCTCGGCGTGCGTGGACCGTCTGGTGGACGACTACCTGATCGACCTGGCCGTTCCCCGGGACGGGACCCGCTGCCCCAAGATCGGCTGATTCCGCTGATTCCAGGGCGCGGAGAGCCCCCGGAAGCCTGTAGACTGCCATAGGTCGTGTCGAAGGACACGACACGCCGCCTTAGCTCAGTCGGCCAGAGCACTTCACTCGTAATGAAGGGGTCTGGGGTTCGATTCCCCAAGGCGGCTCCAGGTCAGAGGCCCTCACCGGGTTCCGGTGGGGGCCTCTTGCTAACACCCCTGCTAACAGCTCCTCGTGAGAAGCGTTTGGTGCTAGCAGGGGGAAAACTGATTGTCTTGACGAGGCTCTGGCATCGTTCGCTGAACGACGGAGGCAAGGGCGTACTTGATCATGCCCTCTTGCCGTGATCTTCAACGAACTCGAACAGACTTTGTCCCGCCGGACGATAGCGATTGGATCACAGCCAAGCCCTTTCCTTCGCTGACGCTATGCAATAGGTGACATGCAACGGAAGGTACTCTCACGCCTGCTCGACATCAGTGGCGGTCTTGCGATCGTGTCCTTCGCCGCTGTTGGGGTCTTCTCTGGCATCCGGCTCCTCGGGGAGCACCAATGGGTACCCGAATGGATTGGCGGGATCCTCGCCATACTCGCTTTTGGAGCAATCGGCGTCGCCATCCGTTTCCTCTGGCGGAGGCAGGCGAGACGTCTCGTCATCGCAGAAGAAGACCCTGGCCAACGGCTCCAGCATCGTATCCAGAGCGTCAATTCTGCCTTCGCCGAAGCAACCACGCTCATGGACGAGCTTCGGCGCGACCTCGAAGCCCAACAGGCTGCCCGCGCGACCTTGCTTGCCGAGGCCGAGCAACAGCAGCGACTCCTCGAAATCAACACCGAGGAAGCCGAGAAGATCAGGGAAATCCTCGTCGGTGAGACCAAAGCCACCATTCGCGCGGAGCGGCGTCGCGAGTGGATGTTCTTCCTCTTAGGCTTCCTCGCGTCTGCCACGGCATCGGTTCCCATCGGCCTCTGGGTGAATCACATCAGCTAGTGCGGTGACCACATAGGTTCACCGGGTTGGGTGATCATGCGGCGAGCGGGAGAGGGCGTCCGCCCCAGCGGATGCCCTTTTCGCTGCGGACGCGGGCCCGTTCCCGGCGCTGGGCGGCCAGCACATCGGGGTGACAGGCGTTGGCGTTGCGCTGGCGCAGGTAGGCATGCAGGGCCCGGGTCTGCACCACATGGTTGGGGTGGTCGGAGTCGGCGATGGTGAACTGCCGCAACGGCCCGAAGTGCGCCCCGATCGGGTTGGCTCAGGAGGCATACGTCGGGGTGAAGCACAACTCGACCTTGTTGCGCCGGGCCCAGTTGCGGATGCGCCAGTTCTTGTGCGCCGAGAGGTTGTCGAGGATGCGTAGATCGGAGCGCCGTCCGGACGGGCGGCCCGGATCGATCTCAGCGCGGCCCAGGTGGGACGGGGGGGAGCGGGGAGTTTTGAGAGTTTCGGGAGCCCCCTTACGCGCGAGCGCGCGAGGCCTCAGGCGGGGGCGAAGTCCTCGCCCAGGCGCCGCAGCCGATCGGAGCCGCGCTCCCAGGTCGCAGGGGTGACCGTGGCGCAGGGGCGTGCCGCTTCAGGGCGGGGAGGAAAAGCTAGATGTCAGCTCACCGCGATCCAGATTCGCCAGCCACTCCTGTTTGCACCTGTTCCGTGTAGCGGAGCCAGATGGAAAAATAGTGCACCATCTATCAGTAACCCGATGTCTTGACATGAGGTGCCACCTGATGAACGGATTCTCCTCCTCGCTCCTTGCCGTGGTCATGGTCTTTCTCTGCATTGCAGCATTGGTTTACGCGATCGGTCGGGCCCTCTATAAGGAAAGCGTGGCGAAGGCGCCTCTCAGCCGGGCGCCAAGAATCCGGGGGGATCAGGAGGCATTCCGCATAGCGCAGGAGTTCCTGCGTGAAGGCCGGAAAGGACAGGCATGCTCCTACTTCTGGCAGGCCCACGTCCTGGGGCACAAGGAAGCCTTCGCGATTTATCAGGACCTACGTCGAGAACTGAACCGACAGGTACATCGAGCGCCCCCGGCGCACTCCAGAAGCCGACCGGCGCCTCGGCCCGTCCCCTCTTGTCCCCACCCCAGTGGTTCCACCACAGAACGCCGCGAAAAAGGGCGGCCGAGGCCTATGGTCAATGACATCTGGTATGCGGAAATCCCCTTCGAAGAGACGGCAGGTTCTAAGGACCGGCCCTGCTTGATCGACACTGTCAGCGAATACCATGTGACGGTGTACAAGATAACGAGTACGCAGCGAGACGGGTGGCCGCACGTCAAGCTTCCTCGGTCTGACAAGTATAGCTGGGTGGCAATCGATCGACCTATCGTGATCTCCAAGTCCGCGTTGAGAAGGCGCATCAGTCGCTTAGAGCCATGATGCGGGGGCCGGGAGATTGCGGCCACAGCTTTCCTTCACAGCAAGAGGCTCCGTGGCCCTCAAGGCCACGGGTCCTCGCTGCGCTCGCCCCGTGGCTGCCGCAATCACCGACCGCCTTACGGGCTACCACGACGAGCACGCGGTCTGAAACAGGGAGGAAAGCGGGCAAGACGGCGGGGAAGGGCCTGACGGGATCCTCGGAGCGGCGTAGCGTCGGGGTATGGCCGAGGAGCAACACCACCCGCCAATCTGCGGCACCTGCCTGGGGGCGGGCGGCGAATGGATCGACCGCAACGGCACCGGCCCGAAGCAGAGCGTCTGGGTGGCGTGTACCGCGTGCGCCGGGACGGGGCGGCGATGAGTGACCCGATCATCTGCCCCGAGTGCGAGGGCGTGGGCGGCCAGCGGCTGGGCCGGCTGCGCATCGCGTGCCGGTTCTGCCACGGCCGGGGCTGGGTCGGTGCCGAGCACGAGCCCGCCGAATCTCCCCCACCGCCCGCTGAGCCGCCACCGGCGTGGGAGCACCGCATCTGGTCCGACGCCGCGGCCGCCGCCGTCCTGGGATGCCGCTACTGCCTGGGATCGAAGACGGTGGCGCACCTGGACGCGGCCACCCGCACGCTGGTGATGACGCCCTGCCGATGCCAGGCGTCCGGAGACCTGTCGGCGAGCGCGTAGAGGGTGGAACCGGCTGCGATCGCCACTTCGGTGCTCGCTGTGACGGTCGACGGCGATCGACGCCACGCCAACTCCTTCGTCGTCGGCGTGCCAGCGAGCGACGACGTCGCCCTGGTGCGTAACGATGAACGACAGCAGTTCATCAGGAACAGCGCGGCCCTGACGCCGAAGGGCGAATTTTGCAACGATGCGTGCATGGATGGTCGCCTTTAGCTAGAGAGGGGGTTACTCTCCCGACGTGATTGGGAAAGCACGGCTAAACGGAACTGACGCCGACCTACTGCTGTTGAAAGAGCTGTTCGCCGACGGCAACGCGCGAATCGGTGCCGATGAGGGCGGCCACTACCTGACCAGTACTCGTCTTGATGGACTGATCAGTAACAGCGAGAACCTTCTTCAGGAGGCTGAGGAACTGCTCGTCGAAGTGAACGGCGTCGCCACCCTCCAGCACCGGAGCTTCACCCCTGTCCGACTCACCGGCCAATATTCGAAGACAGTGCGGGTAACAAGCACGCCGTCATCGCCGTGGACACCGTCCCGGCCCGCGCCGTCATACCGTCGCCCACCGTAGTGATCGACGGACAAGCTCAACCGCGCCCGGCGCCCGGCGACGCCATCGTCGCCGCAGCCCTTGTGCATCCGGACATCGCGGAAGCGCTGAGAATTCTCGGTCGGCGCCCACTCGACTGGGTCGAGCTCTACAAACTGATTGAGATCATCAAGAAGAACATCGAACCTATCGAGTTGCACAAAACCGGCTGGGTGATTTCTCCGCAGCTCAATCGCTTCACAGAGAACGCCAACCGCCAGGAGCTCGTGGGGCCAACCGCCAGGCACGCGCGCCTGAAAGGATCAAAAGGGTCGCTGCCGCTACCACTTGGTGAAGCGCAGGAGTTGATACGCGGCATCGTCGCCGATTGGATCAACAGCCTGAGCTGACCTGTCTTCATCCACGGCGGTGGTGCGGCCGATCTTCATGGACTCAGTGCCGGCACCGCGCGCAGCGAACCGGTCCGCGAAGTGATCCGCCAGACCGTCGTGCGAACCCGCCCCGCTCCCCCGCCGATCCGTCGTCGGGCGCCGAGCAGAGCGCACCGACCGCGTCGACCACGCCGTCGCCAACGACCGCGGCCGGGTGGATGGCGCTGCTGGCCGAGCTCGCCGAGCAGGTGCGCGAAGGCGAGCTGGGCCGTCAGCACTGGCACCACGAGAAGCTGTTTCGGCGCCTGGCCGACGTCGCGGCCGCGCTCGGCGAAGCTTACCCCGGCGGCATGGAGCGCCTGCAGCGCAACGCCGGTCGCCGCTCACGGTGACTGCTCCGCTGGTAGGCCGGTCACCTCGGTGAGGTTCGCGCCGGTGAGGTTCGCGCGGGAGAGATTGATCCTCGCGAGGGGCGAGTCCTGACCGACGGTACGGCGGCCGATGACGGTGACCGTGGCCTGTAGGTCGGTTCTTAGCTTCGGATCGCGAGGTTTTTCGTTTCCCGTTTCGATGGTCTTGACGTCTTGAGAGTGTTCGCGGACGAAGGCCGCCAGCACCTCCATGATGGTCGGGTGGTCACGGGCTGAGTCGCGGGCTATCCGCTCCAGCGCGTAGATGCCGCCCAGGCGAATGTCGAGTTTGTCGGAGCCGAGCTGCTCGATCGCCTTGGTATAGCGGTCGGTGACCTGGCCCTGCTCGCTCAGTTGGAAGGTGCGGCGCGCGGTGGCGGCGTTGCGCGCGGTGTAGTACACCGCCACCAGCGCGATCAACCCGGTGGCGATCGCCAGCGCCCGCCCGCGCACCGCGTCCAGCGCCGCCGCCAGGTCCTTGCCGGCCAGGCCGCGTACCCCGTCGAAGTGCTCCAGCACCCACGCCGCCCCCGGACCGAGCACCCACCCCAGCACCGCCACCAGGACCACGCCCAGCACCGCGAGCACGAACCGGGGAGAACCTGGCCACCACCTCATATGTCCAGGCTGATCGGTCCGCGTGCCTTCTACGGCGCGATGGCCGTCAGCGATGGCCAATCGTGACCGGCCGTCCTGGTGGCTGGGGACATGTTCGGGAGCGGAGGGCCGTCCTCATGGACGGCGACTCCCAGTCGATCGTCACCTTCCGCCGGACATAGCCGGCCCGGCCGTCGGCGCGACACCGGATCACCCGGCGGTCGTGAGGTGGAGGTTCGGGATCCACCAGGACGGCGCGATGTGGGACGGTCCCGGCTCAGGCGACCGAGTGGGTGATGGTGGCGGTGTAGGTGCCGACGCGGACGCCGGCGGGCAGGGTCACGGTGATCGTCGGATTCCAGGTGGCGGAGTTTTCACCCGCACCGTCGGAGGCGGAGAAGGCGATACGTGTGGAGCCGAGGTCGCCGGCGACGCCTGGGATGAACGTCGCGTCCCCGGTCGTGGCCGTGGCCTCGCCGGAGGAGTAACTGATGAGACTCCGGGCGATGGTCTCGGACGCGGTGGCGCCACCGGTGGTGAAGGCCGTCGCGCTGACGGTCGCGATCCAGGCGGCGTCGAGGGCGTAGCGGGTGTCGACCACGGTGACCGCGCCGAGCCGGGCCGAGATTCCGGTGCCGCTCGCTCGCACGGACCCCAGGTCCGCGCTCTCGGGCACGCTGACGGACAACGTGCCGGCGGGACGGGTGATGCTGTCGGTGTCCAGGGTGACGGTGCCGTCACGGGCCAGGAGGCGGCCGTCGATGGTCACGTCGGCGCCGACGGTGATCGAGGCCAGCGCCAGGAGCGTCCCGGCGAGGGTGGAGTTGGCTCCCAGCGTGGCCGAGGTGCCGACCTGCCAGAAGACGTTGCGCGCCTGGGCTCCACCGGTGAGGGTCACCGTGCTGGCGGCAGCGGTCAGGAGGGTGGAGACGGCCTGGAAGACGAAGATCGCGTCCGGGTCCCCCTGGGCGTCGAGGACGAGGTCTCCGGTATTGCTGAAGGTGCCCGAGGCGGAGGCGTAGATCCCTGGCGTCAGCGTGGTGGCGCCGAGGTCGGTGGGCACGGTCGCGGTGGGGGTGCGGGAGGCGATGTCGGCGTAGGCGATGGCGGCGTCGCTCTGGGCTCGGACGGCGGCCGGGTCGTCCACATGGATCGTTCCGGCCACGCTTCCGGGCGGGAAGCCGGTGACCGTCACGCCCGGGGTCACCCCGAGGTCGCCGGTGACGACGGTGGCGCCGGTGTTGACGACGGAATTGCCGGCCAGAACGGCGAAGCTCCCGGCCGTGCCGAGTGTCACCGGCGGTTGAGGGGCGCTCGCATCGGACCTCCCGGCTGGTAGCACGACCACGAGCCCGGTCAGCAGGGACGCCAGGAGCACCAGCACGAGCGGGGTCACGTGCCCGCGCCCCGTCACACGCGCGGTCACGACGGGCGGGAAGGCCGGGCGCTCCGTCACGGGCGCCGCGGGCGCCGCAGGCGAGAGGCCCCCGGTGTGTCGTGACCCGCCCGGGACAGGACTACCCATCCGTCCCCCTTTTTCGGCCGATGATTACCCTGTAACCGAGAGTAGGAGGTCGTCGCGGAATCGGCGGTCAGACCGGCGGCATGTCGCTGATCTGCGAAGGGGCGATCGCTGCGGCGGTGAGGATCCCGCCGAGATCGCGGTGGCCGCCCGCCCGGCGCGCGCCAGGTGCCCGCGTGGCGCATGAAGGCCTCGCCCTACCCGTCGAGATCGGGGAGCCCCCCGGTGAAGCGCAGGTACTCGTGCGAGTCCAGCCCGGCTCCGGTCGCGCGCGACAGGTTGGCGGCGGCGAAGTCCGCGACGCTCATCGGGATGCTCCGATCGTCAGCACGGCCTTGCCGCGGACACGGCGTTCCCGCAGGTCCACCAGGACCTCAGCGGTCCGGCTCCAGTCGGCGGTCCCGCCGCCGGGTGCAGCCGTCCGGCGGCCACCAGGCATACCACGGTCGCCAGATCGGGGCCGTACGGGGCGCCGAGGTAGTGGAAGTGCCGGATCACGGCGTTCTCCGGCTCGGAGAGCAGGTCGAAGAGGTCCACGGTCGCCGGGACACGACCGGCCTGACCGAACCAGACCAGCGTGCCGCCCGGGACTGGGGAGAAAAACCCGCTTTCCTGCCGCCGACACGGGGCGCGCAGGGGCGCACGGCGCCCTCCTTGGCAGGACTTCTCGCCCAGGCATGAATGGTTTCGCCGGTGGACACCGATGTGAGGTGCTCACAGCAGCAGGGCACAATCGCGACATCACGACATTCATACCAAAGTCGATCTTCAAGCGGAATCGACACTGGACCTACGAAAAGGCGGCACCTGACCACGTAGGCGACACGCCGCAGTGGCATCCATGCCTACCGGCCTATACCGCTTAAGCTGCAGAAATAGGATCAGGCGAAAATTGGCCGCAGGCACGCGGGCGAGCGTTCCCGTGAATCGAACGCCATAAACTTCTATGGAGGAAGAAATGACTGGGACCAATCGGCCCATTGCCGTTGCGGTGGCGACGTTGCTGGCGGCGACACTGCTCGGTGGCTGCGGTGACGACACAACGACCGCCCGGAAACCCGAAATCACCGCCCCCGGAAGTTCGTCGCCCTTGGCGGCGCCACCTGTTGAAAATGCCCGACCGGCAGGCGCCGGCAAACAAGACAGACACGAGGTGGATTGCCCGGCCCAGGCCAACGCCAAGCGGTTCGCGAAGACACGCTTCGCGCTGCACGCGGGCCTCGCGCTGGGAGCCTTCCACCGCTACATCTACAAACCACTACGAAGCGGCGGATTTCAGTCCGGAGCAGATGAGCGAAAGCGCACTTTCCTCAAAGCGGCGGTGGCTGGCGCTTTCGCCATCCACGAGCTGAGAGTCGCTCAAACCTTCGCCGAGGCCAACCCGACGCTGTGCAAAGCCGTCATGGCGGTCGACGACCGCTTCAGTGATCTGACCAATAAGCTAGAAAAAGGCAACGCCACCGCACCCGATCTCGAAGCCAGCAAGAACTCCTTCGACGGCCTGCGGCAAAGCGCCTCGCAAAACGGTTACAACTTCAACGAGCAGAACGTCGCCATACCCGGCGCAAGCTGAGATCATCACCGGCAGGGCCCTGGCCGAGATGCCGCACCAGAAGCGGTGTGATCATTGTCCCCCACTCCTTCTCCGCGCCGTCTCTGCACCGATCCGCTCTTGCCGACCTTGAAGGTGTGCCGGCCTCCTACGGGTTGAGGAACGGCGGGACAGTCATCGGCGCAGACCACTGCGTCGCAGCTCGCGAAAGACTGCGCAGGACATCAGGACCGGCGGCTTCCCGGGCCGCACCCTCACGTCGGCGGGCTCTGACCGTTTGGCCCTTAGACCAGGGAGTTTCAAGAGGGGTCTATGCGCGGGTGCGCGAGGTGGCTCAGGAACGGGGCAGATCGCTGATCCGGGCACAGGCCAGGGCGGCCGGGGAGCGGGTCCCGCCGCGCCTGCCGGCCATGATCGGTGAGAGATGCTCACGCTCTCTCCCGGCGGGCCGGTCGGCCGCGTCGCGCCTACCGCGCCCACTGGACCCGTGGGACCCGCTGGGCCTGGGGCGTGGAGGGTAAATCGGCTTCCTCGCTAACGGAAACGAGCGGCAAGCAGGGCGCGATCGTCGGGAAATTCGGCGTCGGGCTGGTGATGCAAGAACCGCTCGCACAGATCCTCCACGCTCCATCCGCCGCTGTGGCGGGCCAGATCGCGTAGCCGTGCAAGGCCGACGTCCAGACTCTCATCGCGCCGTTCGATGAGGCCGTCGGTGTACAGCAGCAGGGTGTCTCCCTCGTGGAGGGAGACCTGCGCTTCGCGGTATCGCATTCCGGGGAACGCGCCAAGCGGGGGTGCCAGGGCTTGGTCGAGGTAGCGGCTGGTGCCGTCGGCGTTGATCAGTAGGGGCGGCGGGTGGCCGGCCTTGGCGTAGCACAGAGCGCGGGTGCGGCGGTGGAAGACCAAGTAGCAGGCGGTGGCGATCCGTCCGCGGTGGTAGGCGAAAAGGAAGTCGTTCAGCTCGTCCAGGACGGCGGCAGGGTGCGGGCCGCAGCGCAGGACGATGCTGCGCAGGGCAGCGCTGATCTGCGTCATGAGGGCGGCCTCGGCGATGCCGTGCCCGGCCACGTCGCCAATGGTGAACCCGACGTGATCGGCATCCAGGAGGTGGACGTCGTACCAGTCGCCGCCGACCTCGACCATGTTGGCGCCGGGGGCGTAACAGCTGGCGATGTCGAGACCCTCGACGGTCGCCGCACGCGGCAGAAGGCTGCGCTGCAGGCGTTCGGCCAGGCGGTGCTCGTGTTCGTACAGGCCCGCGCGGCGCACGGCCTGGGCGATCTGCTGCACGATCGCGGTCACATGCTCGGCCTCGGGAGGGTCGCCTGCGCCGTAGTGGACGGCCAGGTTGCCCAGCACCAGATCTCCGGCCTCCAGCCGGGCCCGGGTGAGCGGGGCGGCCATCGTGAGGATCTGACCGGGCGCCGAACGCGGCAGGTGAGGGGTGGGGGGAATGCGCTGGTCGAGGTCGATCCACGTGGTCCCGGCCACGGCGCGCAGGCTGTCGTCGGGCTCCAAGGACGGCACCAGCCGCTGCGAATGCAGCTCCAAGATGACATCGGTGGCGTTCAGCGCCTCCGGTGCGCTGTCGTGCACCGCTTGAGCGACCTCGGCCAGCGTGGCGGCCGCCGCCAGGGCGGCGGTCAGGCGATATAGCCTCTGCAAGCGCAACCGTGCGGCCTGCTCCGCGACCAGGAGGCGCTCACGCTCGGCCTCGGCCGCCCGGCGAAAGGCCACCTCCCGGTTCAGAGCCGTTACCTGCTGGCTCAAGACCACGAACTGGTCGGCGTGATCCAAGCGGGTCATGTGCAGCTGTACCGCCGCCTGCGGCCCGTCCCACCAGGTGGCCCGGGCGCCGTGGCAGCGGAAACGCACCGAACGGCCGGAGGAATCCTTGACCGTCAGCGCGCCCGGTAGCGGATCGCCGCTGCACAGCCACTGGCTCATGCGCAGACGCAGGGAGTCGGTGTCTTCCGTGGCGAGAGCCAACAGGTCCGCGCCGGCGTGCAGGTCGGCGACGAAACGGCCCGCGGCCGGGTTGGCGGCGAGAATGTGTCCGTCGGCGGTGCACAGCAGCACCGGGTTGGGCAGCAGTTTGGCGATGGCCCGGAACAGGCCCAGACTCACCCGGCCACCGCTCCGCCGACGGCGCCGACCGTGGACACCGGCGTGGATACTGCGTCACCGAAGTACTCCCGGCCGAGGCTGTCTTCGGTGCTCGCTCCGGCGCTCAGGTGCACCACCACACGACAGCCCGCATCCCCGCGGGCGATGGTCTGCGCCAGTTCCACCCGGGCATAGCCGAGGTTACGGGCGGCGATGGTGCCGAAGACGTTGGAGGTCATCATGCACATCGACTCGCGTCCAATCACCTTCTCGGCGAAGGGGCAAAGGCGGTTGCCCAGCACGATCTTCTCATCGTCCTGCTCGATGATGTGGAAGTCACCCTTGATCCGCCGCTTGAGATCCACCAGCACCTCGCCCACCTGCCGCGGAGAAAGCCGCTCAACGGCCAAGGCACGCGTGTAGGTGTCGTTGATCTCGGTGCCCACCGCCTGGCCCACCAGGCTGATGTAACCGGAGGCCTCCTCCAGGCCGACCACCGACTCCAGCGAGCCCGCCAGCTCCCGGATCAAGGTTCGCATGAACACATCACGATCCAGCGGGATGTCCGCGTTGGCAACCTGGCTCATAACCGTCTCCTTTTGCCGCCCCCACCTGGTACGCGGCGCGCAACGCCCTTAACGTATGGGACACCGTCACCACGGGGCAATCCAGGCACCAGCTGACGCAGGGCGGGCGATCGGCGCTTCAAGGCCCGATCTGTCCATGTCCCTGTCCAGCCTGACCGGGAACCGTTCCATCGCAGTAGTCATCATCATCGCGGTCTTCGCCCTGACCGACAGCCCGCTTCTCCTCGCGCATCAGAGCCCTGGAATCACTTTGTCCTTACCTGGGGGGATAAAACTCATTACGCGAGGAAATGTGCGTTATGGCGTTACGAACGCCTTCTCGGTGATCACTTACCTTCATTCCACCACCTCCCTGCACCGCTAACTCACTTCGCAACCCGCAGAAGAGGGATCGTGAACGCCGTCGCCTCGCTCTCCTCAGAGCACCAGCACGACGGACCCTTACACCGCTACGTTGGCGGCTCGAACCTGCGGGTGCGCTCGTCGGGCGTCGTGCACGCGGTGGCTGGGCGGGGAGGTGGTGGTCCAGCAGGCTGCGTACCAGGCGGCGCAGGGTCTCGGGGGCCGGCAGGCCGTCTGCGGTGTGGCGGATGATGAAGTCGACGAGACGGCTCAGGCCGAACTCCTGGCCGGCGGCGTTGCGGGCCTCGGCGATGCCGTCGCTGTAGAACACCACCCGATCCCCGGCCTCCAGCGGCTCGGGCGACTGCGGCCAGGGCGGCACCTCCTACTTCGAAGCCATCGGTGAGATCCTCACCGCCTACAGCCTGACCTTGAAGACCGTCGCCAACACCCGCCACCCCCCGACGCCCTCCCCACACCCACACCCTGATCCAGCTCGGTGTCGTCGGCCTTCCCGGTGTTCGCACCTGTGCGTTCGAGACCGTCGTTCATCGTCGCTCCCGGGCCTCGATCCCTTGCCATCGAGGGGGCGCACAGCCGGGCGCGGTGCGCCTCCCCGGAGACCAGCTCTGCGCCCAGATCACAGACGGTCTCAGCGGTGGTCACCATCGCGAGGTAACTCCCTGACGCCCCCGACGGATCACGAACAGCGCGAACGCATCGTCATTTTATGACGATGCGTAATGGCCCATAAACGCATAGATCGAACGCCATGCTGAGGTATCGTCACTTTATAACGGTAAGTGAAAAATCAACTACCTGGCGTTGATGTCGGGGTGGCGCACAACGCCTTCCCGCCCCCCGCGACAGAGGTGAACTTCATGGCCGATCAGCCACACCCCGCGAAGCACACGCAGCAGTGTTCTACCTGCCAGGCCGATCCCGGCCCCGACAACAGCCTGATGCTCATCGGCGCTCCCAGGACCATCACGCAGATATGGCACGCTCCCGACTGCGCCGAGCACCTGCAGTGGCAGCGGCAGATCGAGGCCAGCGCCAAGCAGGTGCGCCGCGAGGACCAGTGGGCGGTTGCCGCCTTCCCCGCGGGCTACACCCGCCTACAGGAGGCGGTGCGAGCACTGCCCGCCGAGCAGCGCGAGAGTCCGTTCGTCGCCGCGCTGGCCGAGTTGGTCGGGCTTCAGGCGATTCGTCAGGCCTCCGGTGGGGGGTTTGTCATCCTGCCCGAATGGGCCAAGATCCTCGACCGGCACTTCCCGCCAGAGCGGCCGTAGCCGACCGGTGAGTTACCCCTCGCGCGCAGCAGGGCGCCCCCTCGGCTGCTCTCTTCATCTAGTGCTCCGTTCCTTTTTGAGTGGCAAGATTAGACGTACTATCAGGGCCCAGCAGGTCTTGATGGGCGGTGAGGCAGTGCCGAAGCTCCTGTTCGCGCGAGCGCCGAAGGACGCGATCGAGGAACGCAAGATCCGCAAACTGGCCGGTGCCCGGCACGCTCCGGCCGACTGGATTCGTAGAGCTCGGATCATCGCGTTGAGCTGGGAGCGGCTGCGAGTACCGCAGATCGCCCGTGAGCTGGGGTGTGCGGAGAAGACGGTGCGCTACCGGCTGGCGCGCTTCAACGATCAGGGCCTGGACGGGCTGGGAGATCGCCCTGGTGTCGGCCGTAAACGGCGGATCAGCCAAGCCGAACGCTCGCAGATCATCGCGCTGGCCCGCACCCCGCCGCCAGGCCGGCCGGTGCGCGATCAGGCGACCGGTGAGCTGGCCGCGGCCGATGAGACCAGGCCAGGCAGCTGGACGCTGGACACCCTGACCCAGGCCGTCCACGAGTTGGGCATTGTGGTGGCGCGCTCGCAGGTGCGGCGGATCCTGCTGGCCGAGGGAGTGCGCTGGCGCCGCACCCGCTCCTGGGCCACCAGCCACGACCCGGACTTCGCCCCAAAAGAACCCGCGTTGTTGCCCTCTACACCTGCCCGCCGCCGGGAGTGACGGTCGTGGCCGCCGATGAGTTGGGCCCCGTCCTTCCCCGGACCTTCGACCCCGCCCCCAGCTGGAGCGCCGACGGCCGGCGAATCAAAGCCGCGCTGGAATACAGCCGCGGCCCGGAGAAGACCTGGGTCTACGGCGGCCTGCGCGTCGCTGATGGCCATGCGGTCACCATGACAGCCGCATCGCGCAACAGTGTCGGCTGGCAGCGCTTCCTGGCCCTGCTGGAGAAGAACAACCCGATCGACACGATCGCGGTGATCACCGACAATCTCTCCAGCCACAACAGCGTCTCCACCCGCGAATGGCTCACCGAACATCCACGGATCCAGCAGGTGTTCATCCCCAAGGGCGCCTGCTGGCTCAACCTGCAAGAAGCCTGGTGGCGCATCTTCCGCCGCCAGGCCCTGGCCGGGCAGACCTTCGCCGACCCTGACGAGATCGCCTACGCCACCGCCGTGGCGACCGCCCAGCTCAACGCCCGCGCCCGCCCCTGGATCTGGGGCCGCCCGGCTCCTGAGCCTCGTCGGCGTCGACGCCGTTTTATCTACCTGCTTTGAGGAACGTCGCACTAGTACTACAGCCAGGTTTTGTTATCTATGATTTGATGCATGTTGGATGAGGTAACCGCTGACGACCTTCGAGCGTGGTCGTCCGGGTTGGACGCGTTGTTCGGGCGGGTGGCGGGCCGGTTCGGGCGGGTAGAGCCGCGAAAGCAGGCGCGAGCGTATGTGACGGGGCTGCTGGCTCCGGTTGAGCGTAAAAATGGCTGGCAGCTCGCGGAGGCGGCCGGGGATGCGGCGCCGGATCGGATGCAGCGGCTGTTGAACAACGCCCGCTGGGACGCCCGCGAGGTGCGCGCCGATCTGCGGGCCTATGTGGGAGAGCACCTCGGCCATCGCGATGGTGTGCTGATCGTGGACGACACCGGGTTCCTCAAGAAGGGCGACAAGTCGGCCGGGGTGCAACGCCAGTATTCGGGCACTGCGGGCCGGGTGGAGAACTGCCAGGTGGGCGTGTTCCTTGCCTACGCCTCTCCGCTGGGCCGGGCGCTGATCGATGCCGAGCTGTACCTGCCGAAGTCCTGGACCGATGACCCAGACCGCTGCGCGGCAGCCGGCATTCCAGAGGAGGTGCGGTTCGCCACCAAGCCGGTGCTGGCACGGCAGATGCTGGCCCGCGCTGTAGAAGCGGGCGTGGCGGTCTCCTGGGTGAGCGCCGATGAGGCCTACGGCATGGAGCACAAGTTCCGGCGCTTCCTGGAAGAGCACCGCCTCAGTTATGTGGTCGCGGTGCCCAAGAACCAATGGATCGGCATGGGGTGGGGCGGGCAGGTCCGCGCCGACACCGCGACCGCCCATGCTCCGCCTGAGGCGTGGAAGCGCCGCTGTTGCGGCCAGGGCGCCAAAGGGCCCCGCGTGTATGACTGGGCGCTGGCCACGGTTCATTTCGAGGCCGAGCCCGGCTACCAGCGCAGGCTGCTGGTCCGCCGCGGCCTGACCCCCAACGCCAAGGGCGAAGCGGAGCTGGCCTACTACCTGTGCTACGCCCCGGTCGGCATCACGCTGGAGGACCTCATCGCCGTCGCCGGCACCCGCTGGGCGATCGAGGAGTGCTTGCAGTCCGCCAAGAACGAGACCGGCCTCGACCAGTACCAGGTCCGCCGGTTCGACGGCTGGCACCGCCATATCACGCTGGCCATGCTCGCCCACGCCTACCTGGCCGTCACTGCCGCCCACGTCCCGAAAGTCCAACAGGCCTGGTCCGCCTCACCCCCGCCGAGATCCGCCGTCTCCTGGCACACCTGACCAGCGCCGTCACCCGCCCTCTCGGCCAGACCCTCCATCAAGCCCTCGCCTGGTCACATCGTCGACGACAACACCAAGCACGCGCCCGCAGCAGCCACTACTGGAAACGCTGGCTCCGCCACAACCAGATCCAGATATAGATAACAAAACCTGGCTGTAGTACTAGGTGGAAGAAGGCGAACAGCCGGTGTGAACGGACCAGCGCGAGGAACGTCCGGAGCTGAGCAGGGGTCCAGATCATGCCGGGCTCCCGCCAGTCCCCACGTGGACGCTTGGCCTTGTCGACAGGCGAGCTACTGAGGTAATCGTGAACCTCGACGGCATCACGGAAGGCCCGTCGCAGGATCGCATGCGTGTGGACGACGGTGGACACCGACAGGGGCTTTCCGCCGCGCCCGCCCCTGGCGAGTAGCTCCCGGTAGAGCTTGGTGATCGTGGAGGGCCGGACCGCCTGAAGCTTCGTTTTCCCGATGTGGGGCTTGATGTAGAGGCGGATGGTGATATCAAGTGCAAAAAACTGCAGAGAAGGCGGTTCGCGGCATAAGGGACTTTATTCATCATAAATATGACTCAGATGGCACTCCAACTGGTCTCGAAGTGTCAACTGTAAAGTCGAGGCAGGTGGTTGTCGTTGGGCATACGGGAGAATTCGAGTCCGCGGGCAGACTTAATCATGAAAAGGTATCTTCGTTTGAGCTATATCGTCGTTCTGTGAGCGATGTGGAAATAATAACATTCGACGAGTTGTATGAACGCGCATGTTTTATTATTCAAGATAAGGAATGATGGATCTGCCGTGATGACGGCTTCCCTACGCTGTGGAAAAGTTGCTTGGCAGCGGGATGCAGCAACCCCGTCTCACGCGGTCGCGCATCACCGATCAGCATTTTCCGCTTGAGCAAGGGAGCAGGTGGCTCACGTCACGACTGGCTCCCATTTGTATGTAGGTGCTTATGCTCGTAACAACCTCTCGGCTAGAGTGTTGCCGTGCAACGGCTTGCGCTCTTCGACTTGGACAATACGCTCGTGAACCTGAACGAGGCGTTCAGGGTATGGACCGGAGAGTTCGCCGAGGAGCACGGCCTTGGACATGAAGCGATTGACTGGCTGATCGCTCTCGACCAGGCAGGTTACCCGCATCGTGAAGTCTTCTTCAGCAAGGTCCGCGAGCACTTCGCCTTACCTGAGACGGTCAAAGAGCTGTGGAGCCGTTACCGGCAGCGCATGCCGTACCTGGTGCGCTGTCAGCCCGAGGTGATGGATGGATTGGCACGGCTTCGTGCGGCCGGGTGGAAGGTGGCCATCGTCACCAATGGGACAGCGAACAACCAACTCGGCAAAATTCAACGAACGGGACTGGCCGAGGCCGTCGACGCTTATGCACTCTCTGGACTCGAAGGCATCCGTAAGCCCGATGTCGGCCTGTTCGAGATCGCCGCGAAGCGGTGCGGCATGGCCTTGGCCGACGGAGGATGGATGGTGGGCGATCACCTGATCGCCGACATCGGCGGGGGGCGGGCCGCCGGCCTTCGTACCGTCTGGATCGACCGGGGGACGTGGCCGGGCCAGGAACACGAGGCGGACCATACGGTTACGGACGTGCTCCAGGCGATGGAGATCTTGTGGAAGAGCGGGTGACCGAGCGGTTCAAGCCCGCTCACCGATGCGCTACAAACGCCTGACGATGACTCGCAACCGAGCTGCGGTCTCTTCACGATGACGGATATGGGGAAGTCTCAGAAGCGGCGCCAGTCCGCCAAGTCCGACCCCGCGAAGCCAAGCGCCAAGGAGCTTGAGGTCCGCCGAAGGCAAGGGGAAATCAACGCTAAGAGCCGCTAACACAATGAGCTGAGGCGACGCCAGCAGATCAGGGCACAGCCGAGGCTGAGGAAGGCTTCGTGGATGTCGTCGCGGACTTCCCAG